>NZ_JBJXEN010000123.1:0-10203 GCF_046153165.1 Flavobacterium sp.
CAACAGTTAAATTATCTAAAAGATGAAATAATAGCTTTAAAAGCTAAAAAAGATATCTCTGAAGAAAATACTAAAAAACAAGATGCCCTTTTGAAACGTAGGTATTTATACGCTGGAAACTTTGCTCTAACGAATGCTGATTACGAAGTTGCGCCTTATATCGCTTTGACCGACATTTATGATATTAATATTAAATATCTAGATACTATTGCAAAATCGATGTCTCCTAAAGTTGCAAAATCTAAATACGGAAAGAAATTAAATGAATATTTAGCTAAAAGAAAAAAGCAAGAATAATATTTTCTTAAAACACTTGAAGCGCAAAGTTCACATAATATAGTTTGTGAACCTTGCGCTTTTTTTGTACAATTAAATTAAGATTAAATATTGAATAACTAATATTTAAATATCGAATAACGAGAAGTTTTAAAACAAAAAAACCACCACAAGTAAATGTGATGGTTTTTACAAAAGAGCCGGCGGAGGGACTCGAACCCACGACCTGCTGATTACAAATCAGCTGCTCTAGCCAACTGAGCTACGCTGGCGACTTAAATTCTGGTGCAAATATAATTCTGAATTTCTAATTTCCAAAATAAATTAGCACTTTTTTACAATTATTTTTAACTACAATGCGTTGATTTTTTCAACCATTTGATTTGCAACTTGTTCCAATTCTAAATTGATTTGTTTGAAGTGTGCTTTTTTGTTTTCTACATTTTTTGCGTTTACTTTTACAATTAAAGCATCAAAAGCTGCAATAGCCTGATCGATTAAACCGTTTGTTGCATCAGTAGGTTTTCCTGAAGTTGTCATTTCATACAAGTAAACTGCTTCAATAATATCTCCTAATACGTAGTTGATGTCTTTTTTTAAATTCTTAACGTTTGCCATTTTATTTTATTTTTGAAATTTTATATTCTGTTGAATGTTATAATTCGGGTGCAAAAGTACATATAATCTTTATAATATAGACTATGAAATGTAAATTTCTAAAATAGATGCCTTCCCTATTAAAGTATAATGAGTAATTACCTCTGGAAGCAATACTGTTTCTCCTTTTTTGAATGATTGTTTTTCCTTGTTATAAACCAAATCAAATTCACCCTCAGTACACATAAATACCTTAAATGAACTTGAATTTTCTTTAAAAGTCAATTCCCCATCGAGCGGGATAAAATTAGTCGTAAAATAAGGGCAATTTACTGCTTCATTTGAAGTGTTAATTATTTTATTGTACTTTTTCTTAGCCTCTACTTTATTATAGTTTATAGCTTCTAGGGCTAAGTCATTGTGTAATTCTCTTGTATTACCTTGTGCGTCTTTCCTGTCAAAATCATAAATACGATAAGTAATATCTGATGTTTGCTGAATCTCAGCTATTAAAATACCCGCCCCTATAGCATGAATTGTCCCTGTTTCTAGAAAAAACACATCCCCTTTTTTTACTGGAATTTCTTCTAGAATTGTGGTCAACGTCTTATTTTCTAAATGTTTTAAATATTCTTCTGGGGAAGATTTTTCTTTAAAACCCACAATAATTCTGGCATTTTCATCAGCTTGCATGACATACCACATTTCGGTTTTTCCGAAAGAATTATGCCGTTTCTTTGCTAGCTCATCATTAGGGTGCACTTGTATTGATAGATCTTCACGAGCATCTAGAAATTTAAATAACAAAGGGAATTGTTCTCCAAATTGCTTATAATTTTTTGTTCCTAATATTTCCTCAGGATACTTTTCAAGTAATTCGTTTAATGTTTTCCCTTGTAGCAAACCATTTTTTATGATACTTACGTCTCCTGCAACTTGAGATAATTCCCAGCTTTCGCCTGTTGTTTGTGAAGTAATTTTTTTTTCGAGGATTGATTGTAACTTAGTTCCTCCCCAAATTCTTTCTTTTAGAATGGGTTCGAAAATAAGTGGATACCAATTTATACTCATATTCATAATATTATAGTGCAAAAATGGGAAAATTTATTCAATTAACCCTGATGGAGTAAAAATCCTTTTTTTCGTTAGTTTGAGTCCCTTACTTTTTTTTAGATAAGAGTGTCAAGAACACAAAAAAAAGATTACTTCAATTAATGTTTATTTCAATTGGAGTTCAGTGAACTTCGTTTGCAACGACAGAAGGAATATGATTTACAAGAATACCCAAGCAATTGCTTCGCTAGTTCGCTATAGCTCGGATCGCTTATGAAAAATATTTATTTCAATTTTTGGATTGCTTCGAGTGATTTAGGTATATGCTGACTGGCGTCCATACTGTTGTAAACCATTTGCACAATCCCTTTTAGATCGACCACATAAGTAACTCTTCCTGGAATTAGTCCTAACATCATGGTTGGTACACCAAAAAGTTTTCTGATACTTTTGTCATTATCTGACAATAGAGTATATGGTAGCTTGTGATTTTGAGCAAATTTTTTGTGAGATTTTGTACTGTCTCCACTTATGCCAATTACTTCGGCTCCTGCATTTTTAATATCTTCATATTCATCTCTAAAAGAACAAGCTTGTTTTGTACAACCTGGTGTTTCGTCTTTTGGATAAAAATAGATAACTAGTATTTTTTTGTGTAGTACGGATTCTATATAAAAATCGTTTCCATCTTGGTCTTTTGCTCCAAATATTGGCATCTTATCTCCTACTTTAATTATTTCCATTATTCTCCTTTATAAGTTACAAAATTACGTGGTGTTTCATATAATATCACTTCTAAGTCCATTTTGGATGTAATTCTTTTTCGAATTTTATTCCAAATTACGACTACTATATTTTCTGCTGTTGGATTTAAATCCTTAAATTCTGGCACATCGATATTTAAATTTTTGTGATCGAATTTGTCTTCTATCTCTTCTTTTATAATATCTGAAAGTATTTTGACGTCCATTACATAACCAGTTTCTGGATCTATTTCGCCTGTAACACTAACTGTTAAATCGTAATTATGTCCATGAAAATTCGGATTGTTACATTTCCCAAAAACAGCATCGTTTTTTTCGAAAGTCCAATCTTTTCGATACAATCGATGTGCTGCATTAAAATGGGCTTTTCTACTTATGGTTACTCTCATAATTTATGATCCTCTAAATAATGGTAAAATTCGTCGAAAATAATTTTGAACCAAATTGTATAAATATCTGGATTCTGATTCATATCCTTTTTCACGTCATCAATACTCATCCATTTCCAATTTTCTACTTCGTCATTATTTATTATTGGTTTTTCGTTATAATAACCTATCATGACATGATCCAGTTCGTGCTCGGTAAGTCCGTTATCAAAAGGTGCTTTGTATATGAAATGAAATAATTCTTTTAGTTCGGTTACAAAACCCATTTCTTCCCGTAAACGACGTGTTCCTGCTTGAATATTTGTTTCTCCTTCTCTTTGATGACTACAACAAGTATTCGTCCATAACAGAGGTGAATGGTATTTATGGTGAGCTCGTTGTTGTAACATAATTTCGTTGTCACTATTTAGTACAAAAACTGAAAAAGCGCGGTGTAAAATTGCTTTTTCATGAGCTTCAAGTTTTGGCATTAAGCCTATTTGTTCGTCTTTTTCGTTTACTAGAATTACTTTTTCTTCTATCATACTTTTTTATTGCGTTGTAAAAATACAAAAAAAGAAAATCATAAACTATCTGGAAAAATCTTTCCTGGATTTAAAATATTATTTGGGTCAAAAACAAACTTTATTCTTTCCATAAGTTCCAAATGAGTTTTAGAAAAAGCAATATCCATATAGTTTTTTTGGACTAATCCAATTCCGTGTTCACCAGACAGAGTTCCTTTTAACGAAACTGTTAATTCGAAAATTTCACGAATTCCTTTGGTAACTTGTGTATTCCAATTCTCGTTAGTCATGTCTCCTTTTATAATATTTACATGTAAATTACCGTCTCCAGCATGACCATAACAAACAGATTTAAATCCATATTTTGCTCCAATTTCTTTAATCCCTGAAAGCAATCTTGGCAATTCATATCTTGGTACAACAGTGTCTTCTTCTTTGTAAATAGAATTAGATTTTACGGCTTCTCCAACCGAACGGCGCATTTTCCATAAAGCATTTTTCTGATCTTCGGTATCTGCAAAAAGTATTTCATCAATTTCAAATTGCTCGACTACATTCATGATTTTTTCAGCTTCTTGCATGAGAATTTCTGGATAATTTCCATCTACTTCTATAAGTAAATGTGCTTGAATTTCTGGTTTTACCTCTACAGAAATATTTGGATTAAATTTTAGTGTCCAATCAATCGCATCACGTTCCATAAATTCTAAAGCACTTGGTACAATTCCTGCTCTAAAAATGGCAGAAACTGCTTCGCAAGCTTGATTAGATTTGTAAAAAGGAACCAACATTAATATATTATGATTAACTTTTGGTAGTAACTTCATAACAATTTTAGTAATAATTCCTAAAGTTCCCTCGCTTCCCACCATAAGTTGGGTAAGATTATATCCTGTTGAATTTTTTAAAGTATTAGCTCCTGTCCAAATAATTTCACCCGTAGATAAAACAACTTCTAGATTAAGCACATAATCTTTTGTAACTCCATATTTTACGGCTCTTGCTCCACCAGCATTTTCAGCAACATTACCTCCTATCCAACAACTTCCTTGACTACTTGGATCTGGCGGATAAAACAATCCTTTTTGGTCAACTGTTTCTCTCAAAACTTGTGTAATAACAGCAGGTTCAACTATAACTTGCAAATTTTGTTCGTCGATATTCAAAATTTTATTAAACCGTTCCATAGACAATCCAATACCTTTATAAATAGATAATGCACCTCCACTTAAACCTGTTCTCCCTCCTATTGGTGTTACTGAAATTTTATATTCGTTAGCTAACTTTAATATTTGAGAAATTTCTTCTGGTGTTTCTGGTTTTAAAACAACCGATGGTGGAAAAACATAATCTTCGGTTTCGTCGTGTCCGTAATGATTACAGGTTTCTTGGTCCGTAAAAACAAAGGATTCTCCTATAATTTGGTTTAACTTTTGAAGTATTTCTGATGTGATTTGCATGAGTCAGTAAATTGAAGAGTAAAAGTAAATTATTTCGCAAAGATTTACAAAGAAGACGTAAATATTAGCGAAGTTTTTAGCCAAAAAAGATTGGATCGGATAGCTCCATCTATATTTTTTTCTTCTTCACATTAGGCAAGAAATAACAAACAATTCCTAAAATTGGCAAGTAAGAACATATTTGGTATACGAATGTAATTGATGTGTGATCGGCTAAAATTCCTAGTAATGCAGATCCTAATGCACCCATTCCGAAGGCAAAACCATAGAAAAGGCCTGATACCATTCCGAGTTTTTTAGGTAATAATTCTTGTGCATAAACAATAATAGCTGGAAATGCTGAAGAGATAATTACTCCAATAATTATCATTAGAACATCGGTATAAAAAAGGTTCGCATAAGGCAATAATAATGCGAATGGCGTGGCTCCAAAAACTGAAAACCATATAATGTATTTTCTGCCAAATTTATCTCCCAATGGACCACCAAGTATTGTCCCTAAAGCATAAGCTATCAGATAAATAAACATATGATATTGTGCTTGTTGAATACTTAAATGAAATTTTTCGATGACAAAAAACTGATAATATGTAGAAAGACTTGCTGAGTAGAAAAATTTAGTAAAAATCACAAAAAGTAAGATTGCAATTGCCATTTTTACTTTTTTATTTGGTAAATCATGCTGTTCTATAAAAAGTCTTTTTTTATCTAATTTTAGCTTTAAATTATCGCGATACCAAAAGGCAATTTTAGAAATTATCATTAATCCCATAGAAGAGCCTATCAAAAACCAAAGAATATATTTTTGAGAATTTGGCACTACGATTGCAGCAACTAATAATGGCGCAATTGCTGTTCCGAGATTGCCTCCAACTTGAAAAATAGATTGTGCTAATCCTCGTTTTCCGCCCGATGCCATATTAGAAATTCGTGCTGATTCTGGGTGAAAAATAGCAGAACCTAAACCTATTAACATTACAGAAACAATTATCCAAGGTAAATTATTAGCGTAAGAAAGTGAAATGATTCCCAATGAAGAGAAAATCATGCCGTAAACTTGCGAAAATGGTTTTGGATATTTGTCTGTATAATAACCTACAAATGGCTGAAAAACAGATGCTGTAAGTTGAAATGAAAAAGTAATTAATCCTATTTGGGTAAAAGTCAACCCATAATTTTGTTTCAAGATTGGGTAAACCGATGGAATTATTGCTTGGATTAAATCATTGAGTAAATGCGCAAAACTAATAGAGAAAAGGATTGAAAAAATGGTTTTTTGAACTAAATTTTCTGCTTTAATATGACTATTTACCTCCGAAGTAATTTCCATTCTACTATTTTTTTCTGCAAAAATACTACTAAAAATACATTTAGAGTAAATTCGATTTGAATTTTAGGAATAGATTAAGAAATCACAAATAAATACTAAAATTTGTATGTCATTATTTAAATATTAAATTTGTAATATATTTTATTACAGTATGATTTCAGGTAAATTTGCTATTACATTACATATTCTCACATTACTAACTAAATTTTCTGATGAGTATTTATCATCCGAATATATCGCTGGCAGTTTGAATTTACACCCTGTTTTAGTAAGAAAAGAAATCGCAAACCTAAAAAAAAATCATATTGTAGAAAGCAAAGAAGGTAAAAATGGAGGTACAAAATTATTGAAACCCGCAAAAGATATATCACTAGACGAAATTTATAAAATCACATTTAATACGGTTACATTGGGATTTTCAAAAAATGAACCTAATCCTCTTTGTCCTGTTGGTAATCAAATTAATCAGAATTTAGAAAATCTATATGAAGATATTAATCAAAAAATAAGTAATCAATTGAGTGAGATTTCATTGATGGCTTTTTCAAATAAATTTTAACTATTTTTTTAAATTAAACTGTAATATTTTTTATTACTATTAAATATTTTAACTATGAAAATTGCAATTATTGGTGCCACAGGATTTGTGGGCACAAACCTATTAAATGAATTATCAAATCGGAATCATGAAATTACTGCGATAGCAAGAAATCCAAAAGATTCAGAACAAGAAAATGTAACTTATGTAAAAGCAGATGTTTTAAATATTGATGAACTTTCTGATATTTTAAAAAATCACGATGCAGTCGTAAGTGCTTATAATCCTGGATGGACAAATCCAGATATATATAATGATTTTATGGCTGGTTCTAAAGCTATTCAAGAAGCGGTAAAAAAATCAGGGGTGAATCGTTACATAACAATTGGAGGAGCAGGGAGCTTATTTGTTGCTCCAAATCTTCAAGCTGTAGACACCCCAAATTTTCCAAAAGAATATTACGCTGGAGCAACTGCTGCTCGAGATTATTTAAATATAATTAAAGAAGAAAAAGATTTAGATTGGGCATTTTTTAGTCCAGCTTTCGAAATGCATCAAGGAATTGCAACAGGAAGAACTGGAAAATATCGTTTGGGTTTAGAAAATCCTGTTTTTGATGAAAATCAAAGAAGTATTTTATCTGGAGAAGATTTGGCAGTAGTAATTGCAGATGAAGTTGAAACTCCAAAACATCATCGAGTACGTTTCACTGCGGCTTATTAAGCATTTGTATTTACTTAGTAAATAAAAAAACAGTTTCATTTAGCAATCGCTTTTTGAAACTGTTTTTGTTTTCATTACTTTTACCTTTCAAAGAGATAAATTTTGACCAATAAAAAAATCCATACTAGTGCGCTTCATGAAAAAGCTGGAATTTCTCCTCCTGAGATTATCAGCACTATTTCTGTTGGACAAATTCAGCAATTTAGAAAAATTCAACCATCATCGGAAGAATTGGTAAACGGAATTTTATCAGGAAATATAACCGCTTTAAGTCGTGCTATTACACTTGTAGAAAGTACAAACATATTGCATTTAGAAAAAGCTAATAAAGTTATTAATGCTTGTTTACCTCATGCCAATAAATCTGTAAGAATAGGAATTACTGGCGTTCCTGGAGTCGGGAAAAGTACTTTTATAGAAGCTTTTGGTAAATATTTAACTGGTTTGGGTAAAAAAGTGGCTGTTCTTGCTGTCGATCCTTCCAGTACTATTTCGCACGGAAGTATTCTGGGTGATAAAACCCGAATGGAAGAATTGGTAAAAGATAAGAATGCATACATAAGACCAAGTGCATCTGGAGAAACTTTAGGTGGAGTAGCAAGAAAAACTAGAGAAACAATAACACTTTGTGAAGCTGCTGGTTTTGACACTATAATTATAGAAACTGTTGGTGTTGGACAAAGTGAAACGGCTGTTCACAGTATGGTCGATTTCTTTTTATTATTAAAAATATCTGGCGCTGGTGATGAGTTACAAGGCATCAAACGTGGTATTATGGAAATGGCTGATGCTATTGTTATTAATAAAGCTGATGGTGATAATGTCAGAAAAGCCAATTTAGCAAAAACCGAATTCAATAGAGCTTTGCATTTATTTCCTGCCAAAAAATCAGGTTGGACGCCAACTACTTCGACTTGTAGCGCAATTACTCATGATGGAATTCCTGAAGTTTGGAAAACAATTTGTGATTTTATGGAACTAACAAAGTCCAATAATTATTTCTTCGAAAAAAGAAAAGAACAAAACCAATATTGGATGTTAGAAACTATTAATGAACAATTGAAAACAAATTTCTTCAATCATCCTGAAATTTATAAATTATTAGAAGAAAACAAAAAAGCAGTTGCAAATGATGAAATTTCACCTTTTGCAGCCGCCAAGATTTTGTTAGAAAAGTATTTTAAAAAATAGTCTTTTTTAATTAGAATGTAACTAATTCGTAGCCATTTTAATACAAAGCTAGTTCAATTAATCACTATCTTTTATTAACATTGAAAATCTTATTTTCAATAAATAAACCCACTGCTCCTAAAACTATCTGAGAAATTCCTAATAATTTGCCCAAACCTTGCCCACATACAATACAAATTGGCTCAGGAACTGGTGGGAAAATTATTATTATTATTCCACCAATAACAATAATGATGATAAATATAATTCTTAAAAAAAATCTGTAATTCATGATTTCTAAATTTAAATTTACTTACTCTTTTCAGTTTTCAGCTTCCCTGTTTTTTACTAATTGTCATTTGTAATTACATTTCAAAATTAAATAGAATCCAATAATTTATTTACAGTAAAAAACACCTTTTTAAAAAAGGAAAAACACCCTTTTAATATATAAAAAAACTGCAAAAAGTAAATTTACCTTTTGCAGTTACACAATTATATTATTTAAAAATAACTAAAAATTACAAACTAAACGTTGCAAAATACATCTTAATTATTCTTTCTCGTAGCGTTCCATTTCACGATCATAAAAAGCGTTAGCCTCTTCTATTAATCCTTCCATTTCGGTATTTAGTTCAGCTTCGTCAAGATCTTCCGCTTCTTCCATAAACTCTACTTCATCATCTTTTAAATTGATAATAAATCGAGGATAATCTAGGTGAATGATGAAAATATCATCTGGAAAATCGGTATTGTCGCCTAGTAAAAATTTTGGTAATTCCATATTTTATTTATTTAATGAGAAATCTATTTATCTGATAAAATCACTGGAGAATTTTTCCCATTCATGAAAATAATTTTCGCGTTTGGAGAAGTTGCAATTTCTTTTTGTGCTTTTATTTGTTCGTATTGTAATTGTTTGTCTGTTAATCCTGTCGAAATAATTCTTTGATAATCAGCGATACCTTGTGCTTCTACTCTTTTTCTTTCGGCTTCTTGCTTTTCTTTTTGTAAAACGAATGTCATTTTTTGAGCATCTTGTTCGGCATTTATTTTACTTTCGATAGTCGCTTTTACAGATTGTGGCAAATTGATATTTCTTATTAACAATTGTTCTAAAATTAATCCTCTAGATTTAAAATCAGCCTCAATACTTTTAAAAATTCGCTGTTGAAATTCATTTCTTTTTGTAGAATATAATGCCACCGCATCATAATAAACAGCGTTGTCACGAATACGAGTTCTGGTAATTGGTCTAACAATTTTATCTGAATAATCGGCACCAATTGTTTTTAAAATTTTTGGAGCATCGGCTGGAGAAATTCTATACAAAACTGTTAAATCTATAACAACTTCTAATCCATCGTTTGACAAAACACGAATCGCATCATCTCCTT
>NZ_JBJXEN010000124.1:0-31171 GCF_046153165.1 Flavobacterium sp.
TTTATTCTAAATAATATTTTTTGAAATGTTTAAGTAGTTAAAATGTATTTTTGCCTAAAAATATATTCATTATGAGAATCTTAAGTTTTAAAAATTGCTTTTACAGCATCACTTTATTTCTAATTTCATCTTCAAATTCTTTTTCACAAGAGGCAAAAAATTCTATTTCACAAGATCCTAGATTCGAACAACTTTTAAACGAAAAAAGGAAAATAAACTCATCGATAACAATAAATGATCGATTTAAAATTCAAATTTTTACTGGAGAAAGTGAAACTAGTAAAAAAGCATTGACAGATTTTAGAAAAGATAACAAAAATACTGACGCTACAATAGTTTTTAGCACGCCAATATATAAAGTTTGGGTTGGAAATTACAAAACTAGAATAGAAGCCGAAAATAAACTTCAAGCATTAAAAAAGAAGTATCCAAATGCTTTTTTAGTAAAACCTAATAAGTAAAAATTTTAAAATTTTAATTTTTCTTGTATGTACTTAAATGCCTTATATGGTTTAGATCTAAACCATATAAGGCATTTAAGTACATATTAAGTTTATCTTCTTTTTTGTGTGAATTTATTTATCAAAGTCAGGCTCCCAGAAAACGGTATCAAAATTTTGAATTTGATTATCGATCACTACAATACCTTCGTTTTCTAACAATTGTTGCATAAGATTTGTGCCTTCAAAATGATGCTTTCCTGTAAGTAATCCTTTTCGGTTTACCACTCTGTGCGCAGGAACATCTTCGAGATTATGAGCAGCATTCATAGCCCAACCAACCATTCTAGCAGAACGAGCTGTACCTAAAACTTTTGCAATAGCGCCATAAGAAGTGACTTTTCCGTAAGGAATTTGTCTTACAACGACATAAACTCTCTCGAAAAAATTATCACTTGCTACTAACATATTTACAATTTTAGATAATATTTTAGGATATGATACAAAGCCGTAATTGCAATAGTTCCTGTAACCAAACCAATTATGGTATTCATATTCTTGACGATATAATCGGTTTTTGATTCTATTTTTTTAAAAAAAGCTATATAACTATAAAAAACAGCAAAAGAACCCAAAACAACACCTACTACAAAACTATATATTGAAACTGTATTGAATGTAAAATAGCCAAATGAAGCCAAACTTATACTTGCAAAAACGTAATAAGGGATAGGTAAAAAATTAATAGCCGATATGAACATCCCGAAGAAAAATCTGCTTTTTTTGCTTTTTATCTTCAAATCGTTTTTTGCCTTTTTCTTAGGCTTCTTTGCAATTAATAAAAAATAAATTGTTAAGCAGGAAAAAACTCCAAAACCTATCTCTCTTAATAAAATTACAACTTCTTGGTGTTCCGATATATATCCAGCAAAAACAAGCGCAACTAATGTTTGAAAAAAGACTACAAATAAAGCACCTGCTGTAAACAACATTGCCCTTGTTTTTCCGTCTTCGGTGCTAATTTTAGCTACCGTCATATTAATTAGACCTGGCGGAAAAACCCCAACTAACGCAGTTATAAAACCTAAGAAAAGTGGTATGATAATGTTCATCTATTTTTTAAAATGTAGATTTTTAAGCTACTGTTTAGACTTCCCAATAAACTTTTAATACAAATTTTGTTACCAGTAACTATTTAATCTTAAAACGAATATACGTAATAGATTTGTTTATTTCCAAATATTGCTTTTCGTAAAATGTTTGGATTTCGGTTACTTCTTCAGGCGAACCTTCGTTTGTATATACATTATGATTGGCATACAAAACTTCGTGACCTTCTCCGTGCAATAGTCCTAATGTATAACCATGCATAAATTCGGAATCTGTTTTTAGATTCATAATACCATCTGGTTTTAAAATCTTTTTATACAGTTGTAAAAACTCAGAATTGGTCATTCTATGCTTTGTTCGCTTGTATTTTATTTGTGGATCTGGAAAAGTAATCCAAATTTCATCTACTTCATTTTCGGCAAAAATATGGTTTATCAGTTCTATTTGCGTACGAACAAAAGCTACATTGTGAAGACCAGTTTCGACCGCAGTTTTTGCACCACGCCAAAAACGAGCTCCTTTTATATCGATACCCACAAAGTTTTTATTTGGAAATTTTGCGGCCAATCCAACAGAATATTCCCCTTTTCCGCAACCTAATTCTAAAACAATTGGATTGTCATTCTTAAAAAAATCTTGATTCCATTTTCCTCTTAGTGCAAATGCGTTCGACACTACTTCCTCACGAGTTGGTTGAAAAACGTTACCAAACGTTTCATTTTCTCCAAACCTCTTTAATTTATTTTTACTTCCCACGTCTTCACTTAATATTTTGGCAAAAATAGGAAAATATAAATCAATAGATATAAACTTATGATAATGTTTGTGTAACCCGTTGGGCACCATTATTTAGATTACAAAAAAAATGGAGTTTAATATTTGGTAGCAATATAATCTAACTGGCTCTTGATGCCTTCTAGTTTTAATAATTGTTTGGTCTGATTGGCTAAACTGTATTTTTGAATTCCTGTTATGGTTTAATGCTTTATTATTTTAGATAGCCCGCCATCATTTCTTGCGATAGCCTAAGTTGGTCTCAAAGTAGTTGTGTTGTTTTCATGTTGTGATAATTTTTTAAAAAAATTATATTTTATCACAACGTTGTGATAATTTGATGAAAAATTATTTTTATATCACAAAAAAATACCCCTTCATAATAATTATGGTTTCTACAAATAACAAGTACAAAATCATGGCAACAAATAAAAATCCCGTTTGGTGATTTATAAAATAAAAGCGTTATTTTTGAGAAGTAAAAAACAAAAAAGTAGCGCAAATCTACCCGAATTTAGGTGTATACACGCTACTTTATAGCGGCTACATACAAGTTAGAGCGAAATGCGCCTTCCAGCCCACTTCGCTCTAACGACAAGCGCA
This sequence comes from Flavobacterium sp., assembly GCF_046153165.1. Lineage (GTDB taxonomy): Bacteria > Bacteroidota > Bacteroidia > Flavobacteriales > Flavobacteriaceae > Flavobacterium. The sequence goes on from NZ_JBJXEN010000124.1 coordinate 2,928, forward strand.
CTTCGCCTAACTAGCGCTTTGCAAAAGCAAAGCCGCCGCAAAGCGCGCTTGTCGTTGTGCGTCAGTTTCAAGCAACAGAAAACCGAAAATAATACTAAATGAAATATCTAAATTTAATACTTTTCTCAATTGTTTTTTCTTTTACAAGTTTCGGACAAGAGAAAAACAATATTTACAAAAAGCAAATTGATGAGATTGATGCTCAAATAAAAATAATTGATTCAAATTCCCAAAAATATGTTGAAGATTACGACATAAAACCAATTAAAAATATCGAACTCGAAGAACGAAGTTGGGAAGCATATTATTTGAAAAATAATGAAAAAGAACCTCTAAGAATAAAGTATAATGAATTTAGCCCTAAAAAAATAATTGGAATTATAATATATTACACAAATGGAGAAATAATCTTTGCTGAATATTGCGAAAAATATAAAAAGAGTAAAAAAATAATAGTGAGAACAAAATTTTATTTTAATAATTCAAAATTGATTTTTAAAACAAATAATAAAAATTCAAAATTTGGTTTAAAAGAACTATTGAATGAAGAAAAATTAATTAAATCAGGTTTTATAAAATAATTCTCTTAATTGAAAAAAATAATTTAATTAAAAAACCGAACGCACAACAGGCGTTTGGCAAGATTGCGAATTTTGTTGTAAGTTCACGTTTACGTTTCGCAAGAATTTTTATCTTTAACAGAAAATAAAAAGTTCCGAAGTTCGCAACTGACGAGAAGCGGCGGAACGTTAGCGATAATTTTAAAAACAAGTCATGAATCAAATATTACATTTTTTCGATAGTAATCCTTTACTAAACATAATATTCTTCATCCTCTCAATTGTAAGTATTATTTTGGCTTTTATATTTTATTTTAAATCAATTCGAAATAAAAAGCCTATTTACAATATAGAAACAAATAGATTAGTTAGTAACAATCTAACTTCCTTAAGCAAGATTGAAATTAAATATAATAATTCTCCTGTGAGCAATTTATCTGTAACTAAAATTGCTTTGTGGAATAATGGAAAAGAATCAATTCGCAGAAATGATATTGCATCTAGTGATCCAATAATAATTAAAACCAAAGACAATGTTTTGCTTTATGATTTTGAAGTTGTTTATGAAAAAGCAGTGAATGTAATTGTTGTTGAAAAAGAATCTGAAAATAGTTTGAAAATTTCTTTTGAATTCCTTGATTTCAATGATGGTGTTGTTCTAAATATATATCATAGTGGTAATCGAAGTGACAACATTAAGATATCAGGAACATTAATTGGTTCTGAGAAAATTTCTCAAGCCGTGATTAAAGATTATATTTCTGATAAATTTGATATCATATCTAATCCGGTGAATTATCTTGTAAATAGTGAAAAAAAAATATACAGATTTGTTGGCTGGACAATAGCTGCTCCAATAACTTTTATAATTATATTTCCTCTACTCCTAATCACTCTACCAACAGATAAAGTTTTAGAGTTTTTTCATAAAGTCCCAAAAGAATATAAATTTTCTGATTAAAAAACTATCGCTAACATTGGTTTTGCTCAATTGCTCGTCTGTTGCTAATGGAAACAATAATTTTCTTAACTTCGTTTAACGGTTGTGGAAAATAAAGCGTTCTAAAAGTGGCAACTGAAGAAAAGCCAAGGGACGTTGGTGGTAATTTTGCGAGACATCTCCCTACATTAATTACAACAAATAAAAAATGAAATTAACAATTACAATCGGACTTCTCTTAATTGGACATCTTACATTTGGACAAGACAGAATTCAAAAAATTGACAGTTTACTCAATTCTCTTTATTCACAAGAGAAAATTAATGGAAATTTTTTAATTGCAGAAAAAGGGAAAGTTATTTATAGCCATAGTTTTGGACTTGCAAACGAAACAACAAAAGATAAATTGAACGAAAATTCGATTTTTGAATTGGCATCTTGTTCAAAGCAGTTCACAGCTATGGGGATAATGATACTTAAAGAAAAAGGGAAGTTGAATCTGGACGATGACATCAAAAAATACTTACCCGAACTTTCTTTTTATAAAGGTGTAACTATAAGAAACTTATTAAACCATACTGGAGGTCTACCAGACTATATGGCGCTTATGGATAGTTTATTTGACAAATCTAAAATTGCCACTAACAAAGACATAATTAATATATTTAGTACCCATCAACCAAAAATATTATTTGAGCCAAATACTAAATGGGAATATAGCAACACGGGTTATGCACTATTGGCTTCAATAATTGAGAAAGCATCGGGTTTGACATACGCTGACTATCTAAACAAAGCTATTTTCCAACCGTTGAAAATGAAAAACACCTTTGTTTACAATCGTAGATTATCGCCAAAAAAAATTGACAATTATGCTTTTGGCTATGTTTACTCAGATAGTTTGAAAAAATATGTTTTACCAGACGAATTGGAAGAAACTAAAATTGTTATTTGGCTTGATGGTGTTGTTGGAGACGGAGGAGTTAATTCAACTGTAAAGGATTTATTGATTTGGGATAGAGCATTATATACCAATAAATTACTCACAAAAGAGGGAATGAAAGCGGTTTTTGAATTAGCAACTTTGAAAGACGGAGCTAAAAGGAATTATGGTTTTGGTTGGGGAATTGAAAACAATGCTGATTTTGGAAAAATTGCAAACCATGATGGGGGTTGGCCAGGTTATGTAACTTTTATCGATAGACATATTACAAATGATAAAACAATAATAATACTTCAAAATCACAGCAACGTTTCAATTCCTTCTAAAGCAATTAGAAATATTCTATATAATAAACCATTGCCTGTGCAAAAAATCAGAAAAGAAATTAGTATTACTACTGAAGAACTTCAGAAGTTTGTTGGGACTTATGAAGTTGAAAAAGATTATGAAATCAAAATTTCATTAGATAAAGACCAGCTTTTTTCACAATTGACAGGACAAAAGGCGTTCCCAATATTTGCAGAAAGTGAAATGTTATTTTTCTACAAAATAGTAGATGCACAAATTCAGTTTGAAAAGAACGAAAAAGGAGAAATTTCAAATTTGTTTTTATTACAGAATGGAAAAAAGATAGAAGCAAAACGGACGAAATAAAAACATCACCCAACACACGCTACAAGCAATTTGGGTATTAGGCTTAATTTGAAGTTGATTTTGTATTTGGAAGATTTACTTCGTCTATTCGCTGTCGCTCGGGTGGCAAATCCGAAAATAGGGCTTAATTTAGTGCCAAACCGGCTGTAGTAGCGGGACGTTATAGCCAATTTTAAAAACCAAAATGCTTTACAAGAATGTATAATGAATGGTTAGAAACTAAGAAACAATTCAGAACCGGTCTAATTATCTCATCAATTATTGTCTTTGCGTTGTTAATTTGGCCTGGAAATAAAATTGACACTTCTCAATTGGAATTTATTAAAGAAACAGTTATTCTCGATTCTAAACCAATTTTTGACGAAGAACGTCACGGAAAAAGTGGGACTGAATATTTCGTCAAACTAAACTTTAAAGGTTACACTCAAGAATTTAGAATTACTGGAATTGACTATAACTTTTTGAAGTATGAAGATTTACTAAAAATTAATTCAGGAGACACATTGGAAATAGGAAGAACTTCTAATAAAATTCATTCATTAGCAAAAAATGGTATTGACTACCTTAACTATACAAAAGCCGAAACTAATCGTGGATTAAGTATTTATTTTTTGGGTTATTTATTTATCCCAATGATTCCAATTTGTTTAATTGTTCAATTTTTCAAGAAAAGACCATATTATAGATTTAACAATAAGTCTTATGAAGTTCCTTTTGATATAATCACTATTCTGATATTCATAACTACTATAATTATATTACTATATATAATGCCTGAATTTCAAGTAATTTCAAATGGTGAATTTTACAAATAATAGATATAAAAACTGGCTATAACAGCGGTTTCAAGAAATGGCGAGGCTCGGGATTTATTTGAAATCAGAAAGGTTTTTAATTTAAAGTTTTGGTTATATTTGTAAAGGCTGGTCTTGGTTTATAGCCACTTATTTAAGCCGCGAAACGTTATTGGCAACCTTAATCGAAATAAATTAATAACATATGAATTGGAAAAGAGTACATTTTTATTTACACACATTTTGTCGCTATTTTTTGGCTACTATGATTTTGTCTTATGCATTTGCAAAAATTTTAGGGACACAATTTACTTCACAACCTTCAACTTATGACCAGCCAATTAGCTCATTAAGTGGATTTAACTTGACTTGGTACTACTATGGGTACTCATTTTGGTACGGGATTTTTATTGCAATATCACAGATTGCGAGTTCTCTCCTCTTATTGTTTAGAAAAACTACAAGAATTGGTATAGTTCTTTTCCTTTCATTTATGGTAAACATCTTATTGGTTGACTATGCTTATGACATACAAGGAGCAAAAGGAATGGCGACCACAATGACCATAATGGCATTATTCATTTTTTTTTCAGAATATCAATTATTTATTAAGTATTTCCTTGAAGAACCTCCATTATTTCAAGACTTTGAAAGTCCGAATTGGATAAATAAAAGTAGAAAAGCAAAGTGGATTTATATTCCAATTATTTTTATCGGGCTTTTCTTTGGGCTTTCTACACTTAAATCAAAATTTATGACTAAAAATCAATTTTACGGAACTTGGCAAAATACGGATACTAACTCAAAATTTAAAAACTTTAATTTTGAGTTTGCAAATACTTTTAAAATTAATGGTGTACATAATATAGACAAAATTGCCAATGGACAATATTCATTTGCAAACGACACTCTAACACTAAAAACTTATACCAAAGAATATGAGGCTTTTTTAAATAACGACAAAACAAACGCGATATTAAGTCCTGACACAACAAAAATGGTTACCTTGATAAAAGGGAAATACCATTTCAACAAAAATGTATTGACAATTCAAATTGACGCAAATAAAATAGAATTGAAAAAAGTGAGATGAAAAAAGGCAGCCACTAACACAAGCTACGAGCAATTTGGGTATTAGGATTAATTTGAAATTGTTTTTGTATTTGAAAGATTAGGCAAATCCGAATGTTGGGCATAATTTAGTCCCAAACTGCGTGTAGCGACGTAACGTTAGTAGATATTTCAGAACGAATCTCCAAACAGACAGGAATTTACAGAATTACATGACAAAGAAGAAAAATATATTAGCAATTATAGGAAGTGCAAGTTCAAACTCTACTAACTTAAAACTTGTTGAAAAAATTGCAAGTTTAACTAGCAAAGAATTTAGCTTGACAATTTATAACGACTTAAAAACTTTGCCACATTTTGACCCAGAACTCTCGTCAGACAATACACCAAAAAAAATAATTGAATTTAGAAAAAGCATTGACCAAGCAGACGGAATAATTATATGCACACCAGAATATGTTTTTAGTATTCCGAGTGGTTTGAAAAACGCAATCGAATGGTGTATTTCGACAACAATATTTTCGAACAAACCATGTGGACTTATAACAGCTTCGGCAAGTGGACAAAAAGGACACGAAGAATTGCAACTCATTATGAAAACAGCGATGGCGAAATTTACAAACGAAACGACTATGCTTATTCAAGGGGTGAAAGGAAAAGTTAACGAACAGGGCCAAATTATTGACAAAAACACATTGGAGAATTTGACAAAATTTGCAAATGCATTTTGTACTTTGGTTGATAAGAATTAAAATAAACTATTTAAAATATTGATTTTCTATTATTTAAAATTATTTTAAATGTTTTTGTAACATTTTGGATATCCTCGTATCTAAAAGACGAACAAAAAAAATAATCAAAATGAAAAAAATCAAATTCTTAATCTTACCATTTGTATTTACATTTATAAGTTCAATGGTTTTTGCACAAAACAAGTCCTATCCATTTGAAGTTAAAATTAGCGGAAAAGGAAAACAATCCATCATTTTTATTCCTGGTTTTGCAAGCTCTGGAGAAGTCTGGAACGAAACAAAATTAAATTACGAAAAAAAATTTACTTGTTACACACTAACAATGGCGGGATTTGCAGGCGTAAAACCACAGCCTAATGCCTCCTTTACAAATTGGGAAAGCAGTATTGCCAATTACATTAAAGAAAACAATATTGAAAAACCAATTATAATCGGTCATAGTATGGGCGGTGGTTTGGCATTAGCAATTGCTTCAGATTATCCGGATCTTATTAAAAAAATTGTAATCGTTGATGCACTTCCATGTTTACAAGCACTTTCAAATCCATCTTTTAAATCTAGTGAAAATCCAGATTGTTCTCAACTTGTAAATCAAATTACTTCACAAACAGAAGATCAATTTTATCAAATGCAAAAGAATTTTATTTCAAGTCTCGTAGCTGACACTTCAAAACAAGAATTAGTTATTAGTTGGAGTGTAAATTCTGACAGAAATACATTTGCAGAAATGTATTGCGATTTTACTAATACCGATTTAAGACAAAAAATTGAAAATATAAAATGTTCATCATTAATTTTATTAGAAGACTCTTTTAAAACTATAAAACCAGCTATAGAAGAACAATACAAAAACCTAAAAAATGCCAATTTCCAATATTCAACTAAAGGATTTCATTTTATAATGTATGATGACAAAGAATGGTATTTAAACCAATTAAATAACTTTTTAAATTAATTACAATGAAAAAATTAAATCATTTTATACCAACTAAACAAGGAATCATTATTGGAGCCGCAGTTGGAATAGCAACAAAAAATATTGCCGTAGGTATTATTCTAATTTTAATCTTTAGCTTAGCGTCTAAAATAAAATTAATCAAACGATAAATGCAGGTGTTTGAAGAAATATATGAAAGATATTGGCAAAAGATATTTCGGTTGTGCATGGGTTATGTAAACGATCACACCCTTGCACAAGACCTAACACAGGAAACCTTTATAAGTGTTTGGGAACAACTTCCTAAATTTAGAAATGAATCCAGCATAGGAACTTGGATTTTTAGAATTGCTTCCAATAATTGTTTGCGGCAAATTGAAAAACAAAATCGTTTCCCAAAAGCGCAATTGCCTTTAAATTTATCCGAAGAGAAGCAACATAATATTGAACCTCAAATTCAGTTTTTATACAAATGTATTGCTGAACTTCCAGAAATTGACCGTATCATTATTTCACTGGAACTTGAAGAAATAAAACAAGCAGAAATAGCAAGTATCGTTGGATTATCTGAAGCTAACATACGAGTGAAAATTCACAGAATAAAAGAAAAATTAACACAAAAATTTAGCGGAAATGAGCGATAATATAAATTTCAAAGACCTATGGGCTAAGCAAACATCCGTTGTACCCAATCCAGAAAATTTAATATCTGAGATTAAAAAAACAAAACAATACCATTTGAGAAAGCTTATAGTAACAAACATCTTATTAATTGCTACCTCTCTATTTATCATCTTCATTTGGATCCATTATCAACCCCAATTACTCACAACTAAAATTGGAATTATTTTGACTATTTTAGCAATGGCAGTGTTCCTATTTGCTTATAATAATAGCTACTCTCTTTTCAAAAGCGATAAGAACTCACAAAGCAATAGCGATTATTTAAAAGACTTATTAGCCATTAAGGCAAAACAGAAATTTATGGAAACCACTATGTTGAATTTGTATTTCATCTTACTTTCAATAGGAATTGGGTTATATATGTATGAATATACATCCCGAATGAAACCAATTTGGGGATTAGTTACTTATGGAATTACTTTTATATGGATTTTATTTAATTGGTTCTATTTAAGACCAAAGCAAATAAAAAAGCAAAGAGCAAAATTAGACTCCATAATCTCCAAATTTGAAATGGTAAATAATCAACTTAATGGTTGAAAAGCGCATCATATAGATAACTTTTGAGTTAATACAGCTGATTTAATAAATAAACTATCTAATAAACAACGAACCACTAACACCCGTTTTGCGCTATTGCGATTTTTGTGCTTAATTTAAAGTTTGTTTTGTACTTTTGATTTTCAGTGCTTAATCGAAAGTTTTGGCTTCTTTAGCCCGAAACAGTCATAAATCAAGAGAATGTTGTGTGCCATTTTGTGAAACAACGTACAAACTTTAACAAAAACAATATGCAAGAAGAAATAACAAAACATACAGAAAAGATTTACAAAACTATGAAAAATAAAAAACACACTTTGGGAGAGAAAGCGAAAGAAATCATCATAGAAATTTTTATAATTGTTTTTGCTGTAACACTTTCAATATGGTTACACAGTTGGAGTGAACACAGACATCAACAAGAAGAAGTATCCGTATTTCTTGGTAATTTAAAGAATGATTTAAAGGATGACATAGAAAGTATCGACGTTGAAAAGAAAGCATACCAAAAGTCAAACATAGGTTATGAAAAAATTTTAGCATTAACAACTCTCCAACTTGACAGTATTTATAAGTCTAAAAACACGGTTAATTTTCCAATTTATTCACATGGACCAAAAATGAATATTGCTAATTATGAAGGTTTTAAGTCCAGTGGTAAAATTGGCTACATTGAAGACGAAAAATTAAAACAGAAAATCTTAAATTATTACCAAATCTTTGTACCGGCAATTAACGAAGTTGATAAATATTATAATGATTTTCTGTTTAAGTGTTTTGACAAAATGATAGAAAATGCAGATAAACCTGAAGAAAAATTATATTCAGACCCAAAATTTAAAAAGACAATCGAATTTCTTGTCAAACTAGGTAAGAATAACATAAGGGTTTATGAACAAAACACAAAACCAAGGGCAAATGAGCTTATTAAAGAAATTGAAAAAGAGATGAATAAATAAAACAACACGCAACCGGCGTTTGGCAATATGCGGGTTTAGAGTTTATTTAAAGTTGGTCTTGTACTTGAGAAATTGGTCTTTAACCGAAAGTTTAGACTTCCTTAATCCTCAATATCACCAAGCGACCAAACGTTGGTAGTGATTATACTGACGACGACAAATAACAGAACCATATGGCAAATTTGAATGTGTAATTAAACCAAGCAAGAATTTAACAGTCTAACGATTTTATAAAAATAATAATATGAAATCATTTTTTTACATCACACTTTTGGTTGTGTTTAATTCACTGTCTACATTCGGACAAACTTACACGGGACCAATACCAAAACCGACAAGTGGTTATGGTACAGACGGAAGTTACACCGTAGCAACACAATCATTTGCTAATCCAAATTTTTCGGGACACGACATTGTAATTTACTATCCAGCAGGCATTACTTCGCCTGTTCCTACCATATTTTACAGCCACGCTTTTGGAGGTAACAACCCAAATAACATTTCAGGCTTCTTGAATTTTGTTGCTAAAAAAGGTTACGCCGTTGTCTTTGTTCCATATCAAACAACGGGAGTTACTGTTGAAGACCGATACAGCAACTTGCTAAATGGTTTCATTCAAGCTGCACAAGGCTACCCTAACATTATAGACACCACAAAAGTTGGCTTTGTAGGACATTCTTTTGGTGGCGGTGCTTCTTTTGCTAATGCTTACCATTGTTTTACAACACTAAATTGGGGGCAGTCGGGACGTTTTATTTTTGCCATGGCACAATGGTATTCCTACAACATTTCACAAACAGAATTGCAGTCATTTCCCAGTGACGTAAAATTATTGACAATTGTTTATGAAGACGACGTTACAAACGACCAACGTATGGCAAACGACATTTTTAATACTATTAACATTCCTGCATCAGAAAAAGATTATTTGCGTGTAAAATCAAACACTATTAGCGGATACGTTTATACAGCTGACCACGTTGTTCCAAACAATTCAGCTTTTGACGCTTTGGATTATTATGCCTATTACAGATTGTTTGACGCTATGTGCGATTACACTTTCAACGGCAGTATGGCAGGAAAAGACGTTGCTTTGGGAAATGGAAGTGTCAATCAAATTTCTATGCCAGGTGGTTTGTACGATTTGATACATAGCGAAGCACCGACATTTGCAAACGCACAAAGTACTTATCAATTTCCTTGCAGTTCTTCCGAGAATCCAAGATTAGACCATTGCGATGAAGTTCTTTCAACTCCAGAAATAGAAGCAAACATGAGGTTTTCAATGTTTCCAAATCCATCTAAAACAATGTTATACATTGAAACGGACAAAGCAATTTCTAAAATTGACATTTTAAACCAACAAGGACAACTTGTAAAAACAACGAACACAAAAAACATCCCAATCAGTGAGTTGTCAAGCGGACTATATTTTGTAAAAGTCAGTTTTATAGACAACGGTTTAAGAATGGCGAAATTGATAAAAGAATAACTACCGCTAACAGCAGTTTGGCAAGATTGCGAGCTTTGTAGTAAATTCCCCATCACTGCGAGCATCTCAATAGATATAAACTTATGATAATGTTTCAGTAACGTTTACATTACGAAAAATTCTTGTCTTTGTATAAAATATTTTTATTTTGGAAAAAAGAAAACTAGAAATTGTAGTTATTTCAGATGTACATTTAGGAACTTATGGCTGTCATGCAAAAGAATTATTAAGTTATTTATCTTCTATAAAACCAAAAATATTAATCCTTAACGGAGACATCATAGATATCTGGCAGTTTAGAAAATCTTATTTCCCTAAAAGCCACCTTAAAGTCATTCAGAAAATAATATCTCTTAGTACAAAAGGAACAAAAGTTTATTATCTGACAGGCAATCACGATGAATTTTTAAGAAAATTTACCGATCTTCATCTTGGAAACATAAGCTTGCTTAATAAATTAACCTTAGAATTAGACGGAAAAAAAGCATGGATTTTTCATGGTGATGTTTTTGACGCTTCTATTAATCATGCAAAATGGCTTGCAAAATTAGGTGCTTGGGGATATGATTCTTTAATCTTAATTAATAGATTTCTAAATTGGTGTCTAGCAAGAATGAATAAAGAACCTTATTCTCTTTCGAAAAAAATTAAAGACAATGTAAAGTCGGCAGTTAAGTTTATCACTAATTTTGAGAAAATTTGTATAGATTTAGCAATCGAAAAGAACTACGATTATGTTATATGTGGACATATACATGAACCAAAAATCGAATTATTTGAAAATGCTTACGGAAAAACAACTTATTTAAATTCCGGCGATTGGATTGAAAACTTAACAAGTTTAGAATATAATAACAAAAAATGGAAGCTTCACAAGCATATTGCAACTGAAAATTTGCAGGAAAATGATATAGATTTTGAATATGAAACTAAATTAGCGGAGCAATTTATAAGTGTAATAAGTAAATAATTATAAAATCTCTTCCTGATTTTTTGAAAGATTACAAAAAATGAATAAAAATATTTTAGTCGCGCCTCTTAATTGGGGTTTGGGTCATGCCACACGATGTATTCCTATAATTAGAGCATTAGAAACCGAAGGATTCACTCCTATTTTGGCTTCCGATGGTGTCGCTTTAGAAATATTACGTAAAGAATTTCCAAAACTTCAATCGATAGAATTGCCTTCTTATCATATTGAATATCCAAAAAACGGATTGTTTTTTAAACTAAAAATGTTAGCCAATAGTCCAAAAATGGTGTCGGCAATTCTTTCGGAAAAAAAACGCATTCATAAAATAATTAAAGAATATAATATTTCAGGAATAATTTCAGACAACAGATTAGGTGTGCGAAATAAGAAGGTTCCGTCTGTTTTTATCACGCATCAACTAAATGTGATGACAGGAAATACTACTTGGCTTACTAGCAAAATGCATCAATATATTATAAAAAAATATGATGAATGTTGGGTTCCTGATGTAAATACCGTCCCTAATCTTACTGGAAAATTAGGACATTTATCTCAAAAAATTGAAACCATAAAATATATTGGACCTCTGAGCAGACTACATAAAAAATCATTGGAAAAAAAATATGATTTGATGGTTATTTTATCTGGCCCAGAACCTCAACGTACTTTTCTAGAAGAAAAGCTAATCTTAGAATTGGAGAATTACACTGGGAAAATTATTTTTATAAAAGGCAAAATCGAAGGAAAACAAATTCTCGAAACGAAGAATCAAATCACTTTTTATAATTACATGAATTCCGAAGAACTTGAAAACTCTTTCAACGAAAGTGAACTCATTTTATGTCGTTCTGGTTATACTACTGTAATGGATTTAGCGCAATTAGAAAAAAAAGCTTTTTTTATTCCAACTCCTGGGCAATATGAGCAAGAATATTTGGCTAAAAAATATAAAGAAGAAGGATTGGTTCCTTATTCTACACAAGAAAAATTTACAATAAAAAAATTGTCTCAAGTAGATTTATATAAAGGTTTAAAAGATTTTAATACTCGTATAAACTGGAAATCCCTTTTTGAAATTTTCGAAAAACAGAAGTAATAAAAAAACTGACTTTCATTACTAAAAGTCAGTTTCGAATTATAAATATATACTACTAAATTTTAGTTTTTTCGTGCTTTATTGTTTTTGCGTTAATTACAAAATAAATAGATTCTGCAATGTTTGTACAATGCTCACCAATACGCTCAAGATGTTTTAAAGCCAAAATTAAATTGGTTCCAGAACCTACTGCTTTTGGGTTTATCTTCATCTCAGAAATAATATTTTCGATCACTTCCTCAGTTGCTGTTCTAATATTTTTATTTAATGCAAAAATTTCTCCAATAGTTTTTTCTTGCTGAGTTTCGAAACATTCATTCGTTTTTTCAGTTATCAATTCTATATTTTTTGCTATCGATGCAATATTGAATTTTACAATTAAATCATATTTTTCCTTAACATTCTTAGAATTTTTTATAACACTAATTGCTAAATCTCCAATACGTTCTATCTCACTGCTTATTTGCATTGCCGACATAATAAATCGCAAATCTGAAGCTACAGGTTGTTGTAACGCAAAAATATTTTGACAAATTTCATCGATTTTCACATCTAGTTTGTCAATTTTATTTTCTGTTTTCTTAAGTTTTTTTGTTGTTGCATTTGGATCAGAAAGCAAAGATCTCATTGCTTCAACAATCTGATTTTCTGATAAAATACCAATTTTTACAATTACAGTTTTTAATTTTGTTAATTCTATTTCAAGTAATGATGCCATGTGATTTTAGATTTTAGATTGAAAAATTGGAAATTATCCAAATCTTCCTGTTATATAATCCTCTGTTTGTTTTTTTGATGGTTTGGTAAAAATAGATTTTGTTTTATCCATTTCTATCAATTCTCCCAAATAAAAGAACGCCGTATAATCGCTTGTTCTTGCTGCTTGTTGCATATTATGCGTTACAATAATTATGGTGTATTGTTCTTTTAATTGATGCACTAATTCTTCAATTTTTGAAGTAGAAATTGGATCAAGTGCACTCGCAGGTTCATCCATTAATACAATATCTGGACTTACTGCTAATGTTCTTGCGATACACAAACGTTGTTGTTGTCCGCCGGAGAGTCCCATTGCTGAATCTCCTAACCTATCCTTTACCTCATCCCAAATTGCTGCTTGACGCAATGATGTTTCTACAATTTCATCAAGTTGTGTTTTGTCTTTTATCCCGTTTATTCTTGGCCCATAAGCGACATTCTCATAAATAGATTTTGGAAATGGATTTGATTTTTGAAAAACCATACCAATTTTCTTTCTAATATTTACAACATCTACATCATTATCATAAATATTAACTCCTTCCACTAGCATTTCTCCAGTAATTTTAACGCCTGGAATCAAATCGTTCATTCTATTGATACTTCTTAAGAATGTAGATTTCCCACAGCCTGAAGGTCCAATTAATGCGGTAACTTTATTGCGTGGAATTTGCATCGAAATTTCATTCAATGCTTTTTTCTCACCGTAATATAAAGATAATTTATTTACTTCTATTTTTATGTCTTTCATTTCTATTGTGTGTGTTTTGAAAAAACTTAGATTTTCTTTCTTCTAATTCTTGAACGGATTATTACTGCTACAATATTTAACGATATGGTAAGCATTAATAATACTAATGTGGTTGCAAATTGTATAGGCATTGTTTTTTCAACATCGGACGATTGTGTCGACATGATATAAATGTGATAACCTAAATTCATAAACTGATCGCTCACTGATTTTGGTAAAGTAGCTAAATAATATGCTGCTCCTGTAAATAAAATAGGTGCTACTTCTCCAGCTCCTCTACTCACTGCGAGAATTGTTCCTGTCATAATTCCAGAAATAGATTCGGGTAAAACTACTTTTCTTATCGTTTGCCATTTTGTTGCGCCTAAGGCTAAACTGGCTTCACGTAATTCTCTAGGAACTGTCTTTAAAGCTTCTTCGACCGAAACAATAATAACAGGTAATGTTAATAATGCCATGGTTAAACTCGCCCATAAAATATTAGGTTGTCCCCAATGCAATTGCCCATCATTAAAAGTTTTGTCTATTCCAGTTCCAATAAATTGAATAAAGAAACCCAATCCGAAAAGTCCGAAAATTATAGACGGAACCACTGCAAGTGTTCTCACTGAAAACCTTACAGCCGCGGCAAATTTTGAATTTTCGGCTGCATATTCTGTCAAATAAAGTGCCGTTATAGTTCCAAAAGGGACAGCGGCAAGCGACATTACAATTACCAAGATAAATGTTCCTATGATTGCCGGAAGAATTCCTCCTTTTGTCATACCATCGGTTGGAAAAGAACTAATGAATTCCCAAGAAAACATATCTGAACCATTGTAAACAATAATCCCTATAATTAAAAACAAAACGGCAATAATAAGAATCACTGCAGCTAGTGTCGATCCAACTATCAATCTCCCTTTTAAGTCGGAAGATTTAGTATTGCTTGAAAAAAACAAGCTTTTTTCTTCAGTTGTAGTTGTATCCATGATTTATTTACCTTGAATTTTCTTAATTAATTTTCCTTTCACATAAAATTCAGCCAATGCATTTAATCCAAAAGAGAAAATGAACAATAGTGAACCTATAAAAAATAACACACTGTAATGAGTGTCTCCAAAAACAGTTTCTGCCATTTCTGATCCAATTGTTGCTGCAAATGTTCGTACACTTTCAAAAGGACTTGCAGAATTTAATGCTGCGTTTCCTGTTGCCATTAAAGCAATCATGGTTTCTCCAAAAACTCT
Source organism: Flavobacterium sp. (assembly GCF_046153165.1). Taxonomy (GTDB): domain Bacteria; phylum Bacteroidota; class Bacteroidia; order Flavobacteriales; family Flavobacteriaceae; genus Flavobacterium. The sequence goes on from NZ_JBJXEN010000124.1 coordinate 18,062, forward strand.
ACCAATTCCTAATAAAATTGCTGCAAAAATCCCTGGAATAGCTGCTGGCAAGATTACAAAAAATGCAGTTTGCCACTTACTTGCGCCTAGAGCTAAGCTAGCTTCGGTATAAGTTTTAGGAACTGCCGAAAGTGCGTCTTCGGATATTGTGTAAATAATTGGAATGGCGGCAAGTGCCATAGCAACACCTCCAACAAAAGCATTTAACCTTGTTTCATAACCAAAAATATCTTGGAAAAATGTAGCCAAAACCATTAATGCAAAAAAACCAATAACTACCGATGGAAATGCAGCTAACAATTCGATAATTGGTTTTATAATTTCTTTGGCTCTTTTTGAAGCAAAGGTCGATGTATAAAGCGCGGCTAAAACTCCCAATGGTCCAGCAAATAACATGGCAATTATAGTAACTTTTAGTGTTCCTATAAGTAATGCGATTAAACCAAATCGTGGATTTTCAGAAACAGGAACCCATTCCGTTGTTAAGAAAGAACTCCAAGTATTGTCTGCTCCTTGATTTTCAGATTCTTTTACTTCTTCGGTAGGTTGTACTTCATCAGCAACAACATCTCCGTAAGTTTCTGGTTTTAATTCTGTTGTTTCGCTTGTTGTTTCTGCTCCATAAACCTCAGGTTTTAATTCCTCAGTTGTTTCTGCTCCATAAACTTCAGGCTTTAATTCTTCGGTAGTTTCAGTTCCGTAGGTTTCTGGTTTTAAATTATCTGAATTGGAAATTTCAGTTTTTGCTTTACTTTCTTTTCCAAAATTAAATATTGGCAATGCTTCTTTGAAAACGAAAATAAAAATTAATACAATTATTGCAATTGACATATAGGCAACTGACGAAATTATCTTTTCGGCTAAAAACTCAGAAAGTCTAAATTGTTTTTTTAGATTCTCTTTAGAAAAATCACTATTTGGAATATTGGTTTTCATTTATTTGAATTGAAAAATCAAAAAATAATTAAAAAAATAAACCCAAAAAATTTTGAAATCTTTTATGGGTTTATTTGAAAATCTTAAAAAATTATTTTACTGGAAAATAACCAACTTGCGATGTGATTTTTTGCCCTTCAGCACTTAAAACCCAATCAATAAATTTTTTGGTTTCACCTGTTGGACGTGTTGCTAAATACATATACAAATATCTGGTAATTGGATATGTTTTATTTCTAATTGTTTCTTCAGTTGCTACAAGAGCTGGGCTATTTGCGTCTTTTTTAACTTTACAATCTTTCACACCGCTGTCAAAAGCTGCTCCACCATAACCTATTCCATTTTTGTCTTTTTTTACAGCATTTACAATCGCTGCTGTTCCTGGCAAACTTTGACAAGTTAAGGCATAATCTTTTTTAATTACGTTATCTTTAAAGTAAACATAAGTCCCTGAACTGTTTTCACGACCGTACAATTTGATGTTTGCATTTGCTCCTCCAACTTGGTTCCAATTGGTTATTTTACCTGAATAAATATCAGACAATTGTTTCAAAGTTAATTCAGAAACTCCATTTGCTTTATTTAAATAAATAGTGATTCCGTCTTTTGCGCAAGCGATTTCAACTCCTAAAGTTCCGTAACGTCCTTTAATTTTCTCTAATTCTGATTGTTTTAATGGTCGAGAAGAAGTGGCAATATCTGTAGACCCATTTATTAATGCGGAAAGTCCAACACCAGATCCTCCTCCTGTAACTTGAATAGCGGTTGTTGGATTTTTTGACATATAAACTTCCGCCCATTTTTGAGCCAAAATCACCATGGTGTCTGAACCTTTTATTGTGATTTTATTTACTGTTGTAAATGAAAATCCAATTGTCATTACGACTAATAAAATTGCTGCTAATTTAATGTTTGATGTTTTCATATAATTTTATTTTAAATTATTAAAATCTTGCTTGTAATCTGATTGAAAAAATATTGTCTTTTTTGTCTTTATTTATAGTTGCATAATCTCCAGCAACCAAATCGCTTTTCTCATTTAATGGCATTGTATACCCTAACACAATTTTGACATTTTCATCATAAAAATATTGCCAAGCAAATGTCCAAGTTTTGTATTTTAAGTCATCAGCTCTAGTTACATTATTTCCTGAAAGTTTAGAGTTCGGGTCGAAACTATCATATCTAATTGCTGCTTGAAGATATTTACCTACATTTTTAGTAAATGAAATATAAAAACCATCAAATTTTCTTACCTTATTTGCATGAAATCCGGCATAATCTTCAAATGGATTAGTCGAACCTGAAATTGTTCCTGAAATATATTCTCCCTTTAGAGAAGTTCCTCCCAGAAAATCATAATAAACTTGAGCTTCTGCTCCAAACCAATCTTTTTTAAGTGTCGCACCAACTGCTGGCGTAAAAGGATTATTGTTTACATCTAAAAAAATAGATGGTGGCGTTACTGGATTTGTTACTGGTTGTGGTAAAACTTTGGTCGAGCCAAAATAACCATGTGCTCCAATATCTATACCCAAACCTTTGCTTGGAAATTGAAAAGAGTAAGTTGCGCGAGCCATTACATCTTTATTACTATCTACATCTCTAACTTGATTTGCAATAGCTCCTTCACCAAAGTTACCATTAAAAATTGCCAATTGCAATTTTAGAGGAAATTCGTATTTCGTCATAAAATTAGCTTCTAACTTTGCTCCCAAATCGCGTTCATTTGGATAAAGTGTAGTTGTCATTCTAGTTCTTTCTAGAAATTCTCGAGTGTTTGATGTAAACTCTACATCATAATTAATCCTGTTAAATTGTCCAACTGTTAATGAATAAGTTTGCATAAACCATCGGTCATTTAAAACCACGTAAGCATCTTTCAAAGAAACTTTATCTACAGCAAAATCAGGTTGCAATACAAATTTCACACCTTCTAGTGTTTCATAAACAAACTTCATTCTAGCTCTACGAATATAAAACGAATTTGTAACTGGTGCTTGCGCTGATGATCCTGAAACTGGTCCTTTATCATCTTGAAAATCATACATATCGTATTGCGCTTGAATATAACCCGATAATTTAATTTTAGTTAATTTTGCCAAATCACTTTCTATTGTAGCTAATCTTTCGTCGATATCGCCAAATTTCATAGTATGTTCGTCTAAACTTTGTTTAAGAGAGTCGATAGAAATCTCTTTTTTAATAGTGTCATTTACTACTTCCTGAGCATTAATCAGAGAAGGAGAAGCGATTAATAATAGTAATACTAGTTTTTTCATCTTTTAGTTGTGCTGTTTTGTGCTGCAAAGATGAAGTAGTAATGTTAAGGAATTGTTAATTAAACATTAAGTATATATAAATCTAATGTTATGAAGGTTTAGCCCTTGTAAATAAAGGGTTTATTTTTAGTTATGTGTCTTTTGAAGTGTAAATGAAAACTCGGAACCAAAACCGAATTTACTTTCTACAAATATTCTTTCGTTGTGGGCTTCGATAATGTGTTTTACTATTGCCAATCCAAGTCCAGAGCCACCTTCAGAACGAGCACCACTTTTATCTACTCTATAAAAACGTTCGAAAAGTCTAGGGATATTTTGTTTTTCTATACCTTCTCCATTATCTTTTATGTTTATTAAAATTTTGTTATTAATAACCTCTTCGATACTTATTTCTGTCGAGCCTCCTGTTTTTCCGTATTTTATAGAATTTTCAACAAGGTTTGTAACTACTTGTTGTATTTTTTCATAATTACCCAAAACCATGATAGCTTTATGATATTTAGAATCGAAAGAAAGCATGATTTCTTTTTTATTCGCTTTCATTTCAAGCAAATCAAACACACCTTGAATTAGACTTACTATATCAAAATTACTCATCTCAATTCTTCCTTCAGATATTTCTAATTTTGCAATTGTATCTAAATCTTCAACAATATATATGAGCCGCTCTACTCCTTTTTCGGCACGTTCTAAATATTTTTTACGAATTACCTTATCTTTCATCGCGCCATCTAATAAAGTCGAGATATAGCCTTGAACTGTAAACAGTGGTGTTTTTAGTTCGTGGGAAACATTCCCCAAAAACTCTCGTCTAAATTCTTCACGATCATTTAACGTTTCTATTTCTCGTTTTTTATCTGTTGCGAATTGTTGTACTTGAGTAGTAATTTGAGACAAATCGCTATTTATTGGCTTGTTTAAAATTGAATTCGTGTCTAAAAATGAGATTTCTTCATATAGCTTTTTTACCCTTTGATAAATAAACTTTTCTGTACGATATTGCATTAAAAAAAGAGCAAAACTAAAAATTGCTAAACTAAAAACCAAAGCAACTAAAATTAGATTACTAGTTTCCAGTTTTATGAAAAAGTAATCTAGTATAAAAACAAATCCTGTTGCAAAAAGGGTAATATAAAATGCTGATATTACAGCAAATTTATATGTTTTTCTAAAATTAAAATTCATTTATAATTCGAATTTATATCCTATTCCTTTAGTAGTTTTAAAATATTCGTCGCCAATTTTTTCTCTCAGTTTTCTTATATGAACATCGATAGTTCTCCCACCAACGACAACTTCAGAACCCCAAACTTTATCGAGTATTTCTTCTCTCTTAAAAACTTTTCCAGGTTTTGAAGCAAGTAAATAAAATAGTTCAAATTCTTTGCGAGGTAAAATAATTTCGAGACCGTCCTTTATTACTTTATATTCTTCACGGTTTATCTCGATGTCACCTATAGTTAGTGTTTCGTTTTTTGGACTTTCATCATCTTTTAATCTTCGTAACAAGGCTTTTACTTTACTAACCAATAATTTCGGTTTTATGGGCTTGGCAATGTAATCGTCGGCACCAGCATCAAATCCCGCAACCTGAGAATAATCTTCATTCCTTGCAGTAAGGAACGTAATAATTACATTGTCTAATTCAGGTACTTTTCTAATAATTTCACAAGCTTCCATACCATCCATTTCTGGCATCATGACATCCATAATTATAAGGTGTGGATTATGCTTTTTTGCTTTCTGGACTGCTTCTTTTCCGTTTTCCGCAGTAAAAATTTGATATCCTTCTTGCGATAAATTATAACCTACAATTTCTAAAACATCTGGTTCATCATCGACAAGTAAAATTCTTATTTCTTTCTTTTTCATATTGAAAATTAGCTTTTTTATGATGTAAATGTAAATATATTTTAAACTAAAAAAATCAAGATTACATAAATTTAATATAGTAACATTTAATTAACATATATAAAACAAATTCATAATAATTGCATCACAACATCTTTACATACAAACATTTCCTTTGCAGAAATTTAAACACAACTACTAATGAAATTTAAATTATCTATTTTATTCTTGTTTTTTACTTTATTATCATTCTCTCAAAACGGTACTGTTATGGGAATTTTATCTGATAAAGACCTTAAAGGAGAACCTTTACCATTTGCAAATATCACTATAAAAGGAACTTCTTATAGTGCTACATCAGATATTGCTGGTAAATATGCTATAGAAATTCCGCAAGGAAGTTACACTATGGTTTTTAGCTTTTTAGGTTATGAATCTATAACCAAAACATTTACAATACAACCGAACGAAAAAGTAATTATAAATGAAACTCTTGGTTCAGGAAGTGTAACAATAGAAGATGTTGTTGTAAAAGCTACAGTTAGTCGTGAAAAAGAAACTGCATTATTGTTAGATCAAAAGAAAGCAGTTGAAATTAAGCAAAGTATTGGTGCACAAGAAATGTCAAGAAAAGGAATAAGCGATGTTGAAGCTGGGTTAACAAAAATTACTGGAATTAGTAAAGTAGAATCTAGAGGATTGTTTGTTCGTGGACTAGAAGATCGCTACAATAATTTATTAATTAATGATTTAGCTGCTCCAACTAACAATCCATTTACAAAAATTATTCCATTAGATTTGTTTCCAACAGACATAGTAAGTATTATTGATGTTTATAAAACTTTTAACCCTAATATTTATGGAGATTTTGCGGGAGGAACTTTTAATATTCAAACTTCAAAAGGAACGAAAAGTATAACAAAATTAAATATTGGCACAAATTTTACAACTCACAATAATTTAAATGATTTTTTAATCTCAGAAGATGCCGATAACACAAAAGGTTTTTTTGGGTTTAACGGAAAAGATAGAGAATTGCCAAGTATTTTAGGAAGTGTTCCTCATAGTTATACCTTTACTACCGAAGATTCAAAAAAATATTTCAAAAGTGGTTTTAATGCTACTGAAACAAAAAGCCCATTAAACACAAGTATAAGTTTCCTACATTCAGAAAAATTTGATTTAAAAAATGACAAGAAATTCTCTTATTTACTTTCGTTAAATTTTGACAATAAATATGCTATAAAATCAGGTATAGAAAGAACTGTAGATGATCAAACATCAGGATACAGATTTTCTAATAACTTTATTAGCACCGAGTATTTGTATAAAAATACTATAACTTCATTAATAGGTTTAAATTTTAATACCAATAGATTAAAACTAAGCTTAAATACTTTTTACATTAAAACAAATGAAAATTCTATAAAAGACCAATTTGGAGTTGCTAATGCAAATACTGATGATCCAAATCATCTTATTAGAACCAATCAACTTACAAAAACTGATTATTTAAATGCTCAATTACTTGGAGAATATGCTTTAAGTAAAAGCAAAAATCAAATTTTTAAAGGAGGAGTATCAGTTGCAAATACAAAATTCTCGCAGCCCGACAGAAAAGCTTTTCAAGGAACTGAAGTTGCAGGAAACATTACTACTACTTATGGAGGAACTAATTTCTTACGACAATATTTAACAATAGATGGGAATAAATTTGTTTCTGGCCTAGGAGAATATAGCTTAAAATTTGGAAAAAAAGAAAAGCAGAACAAACTAAGCATAGGCTATAACGGCAATATGTCTGAAATGGAAAGTTCGTACCGTTTTATAGCATCACAATCTAGTATTGGTGGTTTTACAACCAACTTAAACGATATTGATATACAAATTAATAATGATTTAAACGCAAACAACTTTTCTTTTGTTGAAAATTCAAATGCTAATTATAAAGTAAAACTTATCGAATTTACTAATGCTGGTTATGGTAATCTATTACTAAAATTTGGAAGTAAATGGGAAATAAACGGAGGTTTGAGAGTAGAGCTTAATAATCGTCAAACAAAATTTAGAGGCTTGGGGATTCAAACTGCGCCATTCAAAAAAAGAAATTATGACAACTTATATTATTTGCCATCTCTTAACATAAAATATGGTGTTTCCGAAAAAGCGAATATTCGATTTGCTGCAAGCAAAACCTATACAAAACCTGTTGTAATGGAATCTTTCCCATTAACCTACTTGAATGCTGATGGTACTTCTATACAAGGAAATACATTATTAAAAAACAGTGATAATTATAATGCCGATTTGAAATTTGAAATTTTCCCAACAGCTAAAGAGCTATTTGCTTTTGGAATATTTACAAAATACATAAAAAACCCTATCGAAAGAAGTTATGTTACAAATGCAACAACATCTACAATAACCACTTTTTTAAATTCTGATTCCGCAAATCTTTATGGAGCTGAAGCTGAATTTATATTAGACTTAGAAAGAGTAAATAAAAATTTATCTGATTTTTCTCTTGGTTTTAATGCTTCATTAATGTCAACTAAAGTTAAAGTTAGTCCTACATATAATTCGCAAGATGAGAATGGACTTATAACTTATAACATTCCATCTATTGAAACTCACAAAACAAGAGATTTGCAAGGTGCCTCAAAATGGATTTTAAATTCAGATTTAAAATATCAATTTAATTTTGATAAAAACTGGAGTAATACAATCTCATTAGTTTATTCTGTTTTCTCAAAAAGAATTTATGCTGTAGGAACTAACAAACATGATAATACTTACGAATTGCCATACCAGCAGCTAGACTTTGTTTGGGGAAGTAAATTATCTGAACATTTTGATGTTAAATTCTCAGCAACTAACTTATTAAATACTTCTAGAAAAAGGGAATTTGGTAATGAAGGAATTATTAAAATAAATGAAACCTCTTTAATTAATGATAGCTACAAAAAAGGGGTTGGTTTTGGTTTAAATTTAGGTTATACCTTCTAAAAAAAGCTACAGACATATTAATATAAAAGCACTGAAATTTCAGTGCTTTTTTTATTTACAAACCGATACATGAACTTAACATTGTATTAATGTTTTAATTGATTTTACATAACCATCATATAATATTTAGATAACTTTTATAAAAGTATGTCGAAGTATTTTTGTCGAAACAATTAAAATCTACAACACAATGAAAAAATTAATTTTTAGCTTAAGCATAATAGCTTCAATCTTTACAGGTTGTACAAGTAGCGATGACGAAACAGTAACACCAATTGTTACTCCTGCTTCAGGTACAATTACAGGTACAATTACAACAAATACTACTTATGCATACGGAAACTATTCTTTAGTTGGAATTGTAAAAATAAACTCTGGTGTGACCGTAACATTTGATGCTGGATCAACAATTACTTGCGATAAAACTGTTTCGACAGACAATGCCTTAGTAGTTCTAAACGGAGGTAAATTAATTATAAACGGTACTGCTTCTAGTCCTGTTGTATTTACAGAAGCATCTAAAATCCCTGGAAAATGGGGTGGAATTATCATTTACGGTGATGCGCCAATAAATGCTGCTGGTGCTGCTACTACATCAACTTCTGAAGATGGTAATAACATTGTATATGGTGGAACAAATCCTGCTCACAATGGAGGATCATTACATTATGCTCGTGTAGAGTATGCTGGATCACAATTGGCTTCAGGTGTTAAAGAAAATAATGGATTTACGTTTTATTCTTGTGGATCTGGAACAACTTTAGATCACTTAGTATCATACAAAGGTGCTGATGATGGTTATGAGTTTTTTGGAGGAACAGTTAGTGCTACTAATTTAATTTCTTACGGAAACTATGATGATGCATTTGACTGGCAAGATGGATGGCAAGGTCAAAACAATTCAAACTGGTATGCATACCAAACTGGAAAAGGAAACTTCGGAATGGAAATAGAATCTTCAAGTCAAAACAATTCATACTATCCTGTTGTTTCAAACATTACTTTAAAAAGAGCTGCTGGATGTCGTTCTGAAGTTGATGACAACCAAGTTGATGCTTTCCAATTTAAAAAAGAAGGAAATGGTTTTTTTGATAACATCATAATAGATGGTTACACAGGCTTAACTACTACTGCAACACCACCTGTTACTTACGATGGTGCTGTTGTTAGAATTGAAGATGCTACTACAAATACAAATCAAGTAAACGGATCTAAAATTAAAGTTACAAATGTTAAGGTTACTAATACTACTATTTTAACTCCAATCGGAAGATCTCCTATATCTGTAACTTTCCCAGTTGCTAATTGGTCAACAAATGCATCAGCAACAGGTTGTAGTTCATTAGTTAGTGGAGCTTGGTCAACAGTAAACGGTGTAAACTTAATTCAGTAAATATTTTTGCAAGTTTGCAAAAATAGAGACACCTTATATTGATAATAAAATAGCGGTTGCAAGAGATTCTTGCAACCGCTTTGTTTTGTTATATATTAATAAAAACAAAATATCAAAAAAACAAAAAATAAATCCCAATGTTAAGTTTTTAGCTTATGTTATTAAATTGTTAAGTTAAAGTGTTTTTATTGTAAATAATTTTATATATTTGATATATGATTGTTTAACTTTAAAAACCCAAAGCTATGAAAAAGTATATAATATTAACTATTTTAATGTTATCAGGAGTTATTTTTGCTCAGCCTATTGAACCAAAATATGAAATTGAAGGAAATCTAGTTAAGGTCACTTATTATCATGATAACGGACAAATAAAACAAATAGGTTTTTACAAAGATGGAAAAGTTCAAGGGAAGTGGGTTTCATTTACAGATGTTGGAGAAAAACTAGCTCAAGGCGAATATAATGAAGGCGTAAAAACTGGTAAATGGTTTTTTTGGAATCAAAATACATTAAACGAAGTTGATTACTCTAATAACAGAATCGCTGAAGTAAAAAAATGGTCTAAGGAATCGTTAGTCCAAAGGAATTAATTAAAATCTACCCTTTCTAAACGAAAGGGTTTTTTTATGCAAAAAAATGCCGAGATTTGAAAATCTCGGCATTTTATAATTATAATAGATTGTTTTTACAACAATGCTTGTTTTAAATCTTCTATTAAATCTTCCGCATCTTCTACCCCAACACTTAGTCTTACTAAATCGTCAGTGATTCCAACCTCTTTTCTTTTATCTTCTGGAATTGAAGCATGTGTCATTAAGGCTGGATGATTTGCCAAAGATTCTACACCACCTAGAGATTCTGCCAATGTAAACACTTTTACTTTTTCTAAAAACGAAATAGCATCTTCTTTTTTACCTGATTTGAATGTAAAAGTAACCATACCACCAAAACCGCCAATCATTTGCTTTTTTGCAATATCATGATACGGATGCGAAGGCAATCCTGGATAATAAACACGTTCTACTTTTGGATGGTTCAACAAAAATTCAGCAATTTTTGTTCCGTTTTCACAATGACGTTGCACACGAAGAGATAATGTTTTGATTCCTCTGAGCACCAAAAAACTATCCATTGGTCCTAATGTTGCACCTGTTGCAAATTGCTGAAAATGCAATTGACTTCCAAGTTCTTCATCTTTTACGATTAGCGCTCCCGCAATCACATCAGAATGTCCTCCTAAATATTTTGTTGCTGAATGCATCACGATATCTGCTCCTAAATCTAAAGGCTTTTGCAAATAAGGTGTTGCAAAAGTATTATCGACTGCGAAAAGAATTTTATGTTTTTTTGTGATTTTTGCTATTTCGGCAATATCAGCAATTTTCATTAATGGATTCGTTGGGGTTTCTACCCAAACTAATTTGGTATTTTCGTTGATTAATGATTCGAATTTTGCCAAATCATTCATATCTACAAAATGAAATTTGATTCCTGAATTTGCATAAATACGAGTAAACATCCTGTAAGTTCCACCATATAAATCATCCATAGCAATGATTTCGTCACCGGCTTTAAACGAACGCAAAACACAATCGGTAGCGGCTAAGCCTGAAGAAAAAGCCAATCCACGTGTTCCGTTTTCGATACTTGCTAATGCATTTTCTAGCGCAGATCGTGTTGGATTTGCAGCACGAGAATATTCGTAATCAGGATTTAATGGTTGCCCTGGACTAGTTTGCACAAAGGTTGATGTTTGATAAACGGGTGGCATAACTGCTCCTGTACTTGGATCGTGGTGCTGACCACCGTGTATAACTTTTGTATTGAATTTCATTTTGATTTATTTTTGAATGGCAAATTTACTTTTTATTCTTAGGAAAATCATGAAGTTTAACGATTTTTTAGCCCTGATGGAAGTGGAAATCCTTTTCTTTTTTCCTTTAAAAAAGAAAAGATTACAACGGACAGCAGGAAATAGCTCCTAAATAAATTTCTTAATCTGCATCATGATTCCTGTATGCAAGGCTTCGTGGTAATTGTTGAATTCCATAGCAGATTTTGCACTTTTTACCGTAAATCCAACGCCTGTAGTAAATTCCATATAATTGTCGAAAACATCATTTGCAAAATCTTCTTTCGCTTGCTCTAAAGTAGAAAAAAGCAATTTTTTAATTTCATTTACTTCTTCCTGAGAGATGTTATGTTCTGGTTTCGTTCCTTTTTTATATTTTTCGACCATTTCGTCCGAAATCATCATGGGTAAACCTGACAATTTATACACTAACATTTGTTGTACAACAACAATATGACCAATATTCCAGATTAGGTTATTGCTAAAACCTTCAGGGATTTTATTTAAATTTTCTAATGAATGATTTTCGAGAAATTGCAATAATAGGTTTCTGCTTGTTTTGTTAATTTCAAAAGTGGTTTGCATATGTCTTATTTATAAAATTATAAAATCCTCTGTTTTTGGAAATGAATTCATGACTTGCTGAACAATTAGCGGTGTTGGTTGGGCTAATTTTCTCAAATGTGTGTCCATCCAAGCGCCATCAATGGTTAGAGTTGCACAAATTGCTCCTTCATCATTTTTTAACTCGTGAATAATGGTCCATCGAGAAGCGTCTTCTTTTAACTTTCCAACTTTGGTACTGATTAAAATTGTATCGCCAAAACGAATTTCTTTTCGAAAAACACATTCTTCACGAAAGATTATTGGTCCAAAATGCTGCTGCTGCATAATTTTCATAGTTACACCCTGTTGCTCCAGAATTTCAATACGGTGTTGGGCACCAAAATCATAGAATACGCTATGACGCATATGAAAATTCGGGTCTAAATCCGACCAACGAATGGAAATTTCTTTTGTAAAAACACTCATTTCTAATAAAATTTATTCAAAAATACTTAGAAAAATTAATATCTGTACTTCGATTGCATTTAAATTGAATCTATTTTGATGAAAACCGTATTTTTGCAAATGAAATTGATAAAGACTCAAATAATGAACAAAATATATTACCTCGCTTCTTGCGACACTTGTCGAAAAATCATAAAAGCCTTACCTAATGCGGATAAATTAACGTATATTGATATTCGTCAGAATCCTATTTCGGAAGGAGATTTAGCAGAAATGTACCAACTTTCGGGAAGCTACGAAGCTCTTTTTAGTAAGAAAGCGCAACTATATAAATTGATGGATTTAAAAAACAAAAATCTAACCGAAGATGATTTTAAAAAATATCTTTTAGAACATTACACCTTTTTGAGCCGTCCTGTTGTCATCCTTAATAATGAAATTTACATTGGAAACACACAGCCCAACATTTTGAAATTGACAAAAGCCATGACAAGTGTCTAAAAGAAATCTCGCACTTATTGGCGCCACAATAGTTTCAATAATTTATGGTTTAACCTTTACAATCGCTAAAGACGTTATGCCAAAATATATAGATGCTTTTGGTTTTATTTTACTTCGTGTCGGTGGCACAACTATAATTTTTTGGATGATTTCTTTGTTTATTAAAACAGAAAAAATCGAGAAAGCTGATTTTCCTAGAATAATTGCCGCTGCTTTTTTTGGTGTAGCACTTAATATGCTTACTTTTTTTAAAGGTTTAAGTTACACCTCTCCTA
>NZ_JBJXEN010000109.1:0-28012 GCF_046153165.1 Flavobacterium sp.
AGGGATTCTTTCTACATTTAGTGTGATAAAGCTTTTTAGCAACAAACAGTCGTTGTTTAAATCGCTATCAACTCTGGGGTATATATTTTGACTATTTGCATAGCCAATGTTTCGATAATTTGAAATATTAGTAATAGCGTTACTTTCTGCTAAAGCATCGGCTAGATTACGATAGTAAGTTATGGTTAATGATTGATTTACAGGAAAGAGATTCCTAACTTCTGTATCGACATTTGCAAAATTAAAAGTTGCAACACCATCAGTATTTGTTCCTGAAAGAGCATCGTCACATTGGGTAAAAGTTCTGGTAAAAGTAACAGGCACTTGGGTAGTTGAAACAATCAGATTGAGTTGCGCAACTCTAAAACAACCATTGACTGAAACCCGAACATAAATCACATCATTACTTACTATTTGATTGGTGTAAGTGGTAAAGTTTGGAATGGGATTTATATTGTTTTGAGCATCATTAGCAGTTTCAAAATAAGAAAAAATTTCATTGGCAAAATTAGTTGAAATTTTAGCATTGGCTTCTGTTAGATTGAAAACGCTAAAACCATCTGTGTCGTCATCGCATTGTTTCAATGAAACAATAGGGTTTATTACAGGTTTAGGATAAATAATAATATCTCTAGTATTTGTAACCGTTCCAAAAGCACTGGTTAAAGTTAGGGTAACAGTATAAGTTCCTGCGGTGTTATAAATATGATTTGCAGTAGGACTATTACTAATAGGACTACCATCACCAAAGTTCCAAATAGTATTTGTTATAACTCGATTAGTTGTATAATTCAAACTTGTTGCCTCTCCTTCACAAGTATTATTCAATTGTATCGTTGGAGTATAAAAAAAAGAAGTGACAAATGGTGGTAAACCAATTTGGCATAATTTACCTGCTAAATCAACTGCATCTGATTGCAGATTACAAGCTAACCCTAATACATTAGGATTATTAATAACCCCTATTTTATTTTGATTCCAAAAAGCTACATATATTTTAGCATCTGGGCCAAGTTGTAATGCACCTGGTACTTTTATGCTTGAATATATTAAAGTTGCTGTTGATGAAACATTGGTGGTATTTAAATCAAATTGATATATATTTCTACCGCCAGCTGCCGAAAGATATAAGACTTCACTATTCTGAGAAAATTCTGCACCATAAAAGAAATCTGTTCCAATAATTATTGATTGCTGATTTGAAACTAAACCAGTCACATTATTGAAATCAAATAACTGTGTTATTCCATTATAATAATTACAGTTAACCATTTTAGAACCATTAGGTGAGATTCTTAGATAGCCTTCTGATTGAAATCCATCACCATTCGCTGTTGGTTGCGGTGTAAATCCAATATTACTAGTTATCGGAGTATTGTTTAACCCTGAATTTGATAATAAATAGACGTAAAAAGCATCGTTACCCCAACCATGTGAAACAATCCAAAAATCTGTGCCATTAGCGTGCTTTACTATTCCAATTTTTTCGCATGATGGGGCAAATATCAAAATGTTTTTGCTTGAAGTTACCGCTCCTAATCCTCCATCTAAAGACATATCTACGATAGAATAGCGAAAACCGTTTGATCTTGCTTCGGCATCAACTGTGAAAATATAATATAATGTTGTAGATCCTGGTTTTTGAACAATTGTTGCAGATTGTGATGCATCATGATCACCTAATAATCCAGTACCGTTTACCATTACTAAATGGTTTTTATTATAAACTGTAATGCCATCAGTGTATAATAGTAATTGACCTGAAGTGTCAGAAATGGTTGCACACCCTTCAAATGTATTTAGTTGACCATCTGTTAAAGCAACTGGACTCCCACTATTGAAACTTAAACCTGCATTTTCTCCGAAATACCAATTATTTGTTTCGTTTTGAGAAAAAGCAGGAATTATAGGTAAAAGCAGAAATAAAAATTTAAAAAAGAATTTCACAACAAAATTTATAAAGTTTTAGGTGTTGTAACACTAATTTGCTACAAATATGGAATATGGGTCATTATTAACTGACGTAATCGTTATATTTAAATCTGTAGCATTTTCCCAAAATTTCATAATACCATTATCAAAACCTGTACTATATATAGTACCATTGAAGTAGGTTAAAGCGTATATAACTGAATTTGATGTAGAATTACTTACATTGTTTGGAATGCCGTTAAGCCAGTATTTAGCTTTATTAGCTTCAATTCCTCCAATACAAACATTACCATTTGATACAGCAATTGAAAATGCATAAATATTATTAGAAGTAGATGTTAAATAGGTTAAAACCCCACTTCTCCAATATTTAATCTTCTTCTGAGCATTATATGTTTCTTCTGCTAAAACAAAAACATTTCCATTTTCAATACATAATGATTTAGCTTCATCTGATTTTATTCCATCAGACAGAGTTGTAATAACTCCATTTTTCCATACTTTGACAGAGTTATTCTCTGTAACAAGTACATATACACTATTAAAAGTCACAACAATTGATGTGGGTATCGCAGTGCCAATTCCTGTAACCGTATTTTGAACTCCATTCTTCCAATATACAACAGCACCATTATTGGTTCCTAGTACATACACATCATCATTGTAAACAAAAACAGACACACATGTTGAGCCTACTGTTGTATTGATATTTAGGTTTTGCAAAACACCATTTTTCCAGTATTTACCTTCTAAAATACCATTAGTGTTTTTTTCATGACCAGCAACATGTACGTCATTATTTTTTACAAAAACAGAATATGCATAACCTTCTCTAGTTCCATCTGTTAAATAAGTAGGCACTCCATTTTTCCAAACTACAGCTTGTCGCATAGTTGCTGAAGAATTTTGCCCTCTACCAGCAGCATAAATATTTACAGGTAACTCAGGTGTAATTTGCACTTCGTTTTTACTACATGATGTTAAAATTGCAAACACAGTTAGCACTAAAAGTATTTTTTTCATTTTTATTGTTTTGTTATAATTTATTTGTAAAGCTTATACTTATCAGACTATTAAATATAATTTTCCTCAAAAGTATCTTCTATTAGGTTTATAAACAAACTTTTTTAGACTTGATTGAAGAACTTTTTCTTTAAATTTATAATAATTCACTCTTTTTATAGGTTCAGTTAGTATAATGAAGACTTAATAGACCTATGAGATACATTGTATAAAGTATATTTTTGTAATAAACCCAATACTTATAACTTTGAGTATTAGATTTTATAATTTTAGTCAAAAAAAATATTAATTCTTATATTACTATTTTGTAACAAAATAATTTTTAGAAACAATTCCTTAAATAGAACACAATATTATAAAAATGCCTTGGGAGAAGCAGTTAAATAATACAGCAACTATTATTCTTTAATTCATAGTTTCTTTACAAAAAAAAACTCATTCACATAATTTTAAATAAAACTTAACGACCAGATTAATATCCAGTTGTTAGGTTTTATTTCTTCACGATTCAGGAATGCTATTGCGCCCTGATGATTTAAGCGTTTGTGGTTCGTTTCAGATGTCGGAACTTTTTTATAAATCCTCAATTTTTATTTCTTTTTCTTCGCTTATTATAAATTTATTTCCATCCATTATCATGTCATTATTAACTTCGAGACTTTGTGTAATAAGAAGAAATTTTCTATAATTGACTTCATTATTTTTTTCATCATCAAGTGTTTTAAAAGTAAATTCATATATGATATTCTCTGGTTGATATACTAAGTCATAAGTAATATAGTTACGGTTTTTCTCTTTTGTAAAAATTGTTAACAAATAACAATTTGTTCCATTTGCAAAACTTAACTTCTTAAGTAAATAATGAAATTTGTCTATTTTATCAGAAATTTGTTTAAATCCTTCAATTAAATATTTTTCAGCATTTAAATTCACTTCAGCGACATTATATTTCATAATTGAAAAATACAATTTTGGATTATTCTTCTCATAAGGAAAAAATATCCATGAATCCTTCGATTTTTTAATCTTCCAGCCAATAGGTGTTTTAATTTTAATAGTGTCATTTTCATATTGTTCCCAATTGACAATTATAGGTCGACCACCTTTATTTTTAATTTCCCAAAAGTGATTATTAGTAGGCATTGTTGCCTCTATATTTTCAGCTTTTTTACAAGCATTTAAAGCTATTAAAGCAATAAATAAGAAAAAATATTTATTTTTCATGATAAAATTATTTTACTGACCGATTGATATACTTGCACCAAATTTAACTTTAGTTTTAGTTGTTATAGGAATTGCTACCTCTCCTTGAACTCCTGTGCGAGTTTTGCTTTCACCTGTACTACTTGTTTTTTTAGAAACGTAAATTCCATTTTCACCCGCACCAACTACAACTTTTGATTCACTTTCTTTATCTCCTGTTTTTATGTTTTTGCTTACAGTATGTGAAGCTGTCAACGTAACTCCTTCAACAATTACCTTAGCTTTTGCCGTTGCTTTTAACTCAGTTTTATTTTCGGTAGTAGGTTTATTAATTAAGTTTGCACTTCCAAAATTTGGGTATTGGCTAGTCATTGCATAATTGGATAAATTACTGCTATAGGTTGTTGTACTTGATTTTTCTAAGGTTACTATATTGGGAATTATTTCTTGTTCATCAGTACGACTAAATTCTGCTCGAATATTATCAATAAAACCAGTTACCGCCTTACCAAACTCAGCAGCATAATTATTAAATTGCGCACCACCAAGTTCTAATCCTTCTAATTCCCTACCCATTCCCATTTTATTTTCTTGAAAAGCAAAAGTCGAGTTGTATGGGTATTTCTCTGCTAAAGGGTCAATGCTCATAAATCGCCCAATCGCCATATCATAATTACGATACTTAAAGCTGTCCCAGTTCAGTTCCAGCTCGTCTTGACGTTCCTGACCTTGGTACTTATACTTTTGGGCTTCCTCATAACCGCTTAATATATTTGGGTTATACCCTGCATGTTTTAACCCAAAAGGATAATAATGATTTTCTTCTATAATATCTAAATTTCCTGTAATTGTGTTTTTAGTATAGCTTAATCTTACGTTTCCTAAATGATCTTTATACTGAAAAACATATTTATATGTCCCTGTTACATAACCTTCAGAAGTAGGGAAAAATTGTAATATATTATTTAAATATTGAAAACTGTCAATATAATCAGTCGTATTTGTTAAGAGTGATGGTGCTGTAATCATTACTATTTTTTTTACTTTTTGCCCAACTGCATTATACAAATATTTAATATTGCCCGTTGCGAAAGTTATTACCACTGGAAGGTTTAGATGATTATATGTAATTGAAGTAATTCCCTTATTGTCATCTTTTGTCATATTACCGTTTGCATCATAAAAATATTCTGTCGCTGCACTTAGACCATCTTTAAATCCATTTGGGTTATTTGGTGTAGGATTATCATCAACTTTTATTAGTTGATTTGAATTAGCCAAGTAGGAATAGCTCAGGTTGTCAATATTAATTAGAGGAGCTGTATCTAAGTTTGCACTATTTCTAATTAATGTCATGATATTACCATTTTTATCATAAGTTAGATTTTCGTTATAAAAATTAGGCACAGGAATTGCATTACCGGGTTTTTGATATATAGCATTTTTTAAGCGATTTAAATTGTCATAAAAGTAAACATATTTTCTTAAAATGTTATCACTAGATGTTTTCCAATAGGTTTCTGCAATATTACCATTATATAATGGAGTTCCAGTATAACCAATTTCATTTTGAACGGTATTATAGTTGATTTTAAAAGCAAACAAATCTAAAGGATCCGTACCTCCTTGTGCTAAATTTCCTGTCTTATTAATTTCTGTTAACCAATTTCTAATATTGTACGAATAATCAACTTTTTGCAAACCAGTTAGTCCTGTAATATCTGTACCCCCAACTTTTTTTGAAATAAGTTTACCAAGCTCATCATAAGTATTACTTACTATAAGTTGTTTAGGTAATGTATTAATTTGTTGTGTTTGAATAAGTAATCTATCTTGATTAGAATAAGTATATTCATCTCTTATTGTAACAATTCCAGTCGATAATGATGCTCTACTATGAGTAGTTAAAGTATAATTTTTTCTACCTGTTATAGATTCTACATTTTCATCAATTTGTACAAATCCACCAAGATAATTGGATTTATAATTACGAATAGGTCTAGCTTTGTAATCATAAAGTATATATGATTTTTCTGAGCTGGTAGAGGTATTAGTCGCATCTAAAACCCTTACCCATGAACCCGTTAATAAACCTTTAGGTTTTACAGTAGTATTATAATATACAGGTTGTGTTTCTACAAGTGTTGGAATAGATACTGGAGCAAAAGAAAAATTATAATCATCATAGTAATTAACTGTTAAGATATCATAACCAGAAGTTGGGATAACTAGATTAGAGTATCTACATGCTATGCTATTTACAGGAGCACTGTCTGTTGCTGTTGCATTTTTTGTTTCATTTAATACAGTGGCATTATTGTACGAAGTTTGTAATGACGTTCGTGTAGTTGATGAAATTGTAGCTGTTTGCCAAGCAGTTAAGATGGGTCTGTTAAAAACATCATATTTTGTAATCATCCATCCACTTCCTGTAGCATTTGGGAATGGTGTAAATGCTGGTCCAGTAGCAACTACTCTGTCTAATTTGTCATAAACAATAAATTCCCATTGCTTACCTGGTAGTTTTTTCTCGACAATCCTGTTTCTTAAATCATATTTGTATTGATAGCACAAACCGTCTAGCTGCGTAGTAACATCGTTTACCAATGGAGGAATTACATAAGTCAAATTACTGTATTGATCATATACATAATAAGTATCATGGGCAACATTATTATCGTAAGCTCTTTTTAAAATTACTTTACCTTCCTTATCTTTAAATTCTTCTGTTGTATTATTATTTCCGTTTGTCCAATTTTCGTCTTTGATTATTGTTTTTGTCAACTGACTTGCAGTATAATTAGTAGTACCCGCTTGTAATAATGACATATCGAATAACCCAGCGGTCAAATTCCAAGTGGCATTTGCCACATATAGTTTAACCTCTGAAGCAGTATTGGTTTGATAATCAAATTTCATTTCATGATTACCTCCCATTGCCCAATCATTTGAAGAACCTGGAGCGGCTTGTTTTAATACTCTATTGAGAGGTGATGATTCAAAAAGTTTATCATTATATGGGTTTTGACTTGTATAATCAGAGTAACTTAATGTGCTAGATAGGGCACTTGTTTCAAAAGCTATTCCTTGAGCATTTGCCTTATAAGGTAAATAATCTTTTACCTGTCTGCTATAAGAATCATATTCTATATGAGTAACTATATTATTTCCAGAGGCTGATTGTTGTGAAGCAATATTCTGATTTGGTTTACCCAATTCATCATAATAGGTAATATTTATAACAGCATCTTTACTATTAGTGATATTTTGAATATTAGTGACTGGTATTTTAGGAGTTGTGGTTATAATATAATTTCTAGTACCATAACTTGTTGTGGGATTTGGAGTAATACATCCCTGAATTGGTCCAGATATTGTTGGACAAGCATCAAGGTTATTGGCAACATAATTAACTGGAGCAGTACAAGCTATAATTGTAGCTGCAGGATCTCCAAAGCTATCTTGATCAGTGTCTTGATACCAGGTTTTAGGTCCTTTAATTAAATTAGTGGAATCATTACAATCCGTATTGTCCAAAACACGATTGGGTGGCTGATTACACTGTACAATATAAGGAACATTGTTATCTCCAAAACCATCTAAATCAGCATCTACATACCATTTTGTATTTGGGTTTATTAATAGATTACCGTCATTACAATCTAAGTTATTGAGTGTATAACCAGTTTGCGGTGTT
The DNA here is from genome assembly GCF_046153165.1 of Flavobacterium sp. Lineage (GTDB taxonomy): Bacteria > Bacteroidota > Bacteroidia > Flavobacteriales > Flavobacteriaceae > Flavobacterium. The sequence goes on from NZ_JBJXEN010000109.1 coordinate 7,856, forward strand.
GGATAGCATCCTACAAAAGGAGTTGCTATAGCACTACCAAAACTATCGCTATCAGCATCAACAAACCAGACTGTATTTGGATTGATTTGTGCATTATTGTCATTGCAATCTGTTCCAACCAAAGAATATGGTATGCCTTCAGGTAATGTATCTAAACAAACTCTAGCTCCCGCACCAAACCCATCTAAATCATTGTCAATATAAACATAGGTTTCACAAGTTGGAGGTGTAACTATTGTTGGAGTAATGCCCAGTTTTTGTATTTGAGAATAGCAATTAAAAAAGCTAACTAAAAAAATTAAGGTATATAATTTATTTTTCATCGTATTTTCTTAACTTTTATAGTGATATTGATATTGTGAAATAACATTGTTATTCTTGTCTTTTACATTTAATAACCTTCCTAATGAATCATAAGTATAGGTCATGATATTTCCTTTTGGATCAGTGATTGTACTAACTCCAACCTGTCTTATATTTGTGTATGTAGTAACCATGGCAGTAGTCAAACTTGTCCTTAACCCATTTAGAGCGGTTAAATTGGCTTCGTTATATCCTTGTAACACTGTAACGCTTACCCCAAGCGCCGTAGCAATTTGAGCATAAGTTGCATTTTCAATTTTAGCAATAGGTAACGTTTTTTCATAACCCCAAATAACCGAAACAGACATGCCGTTTTCTTGAGTGTATTGTGTCACATTCCCTTTTGTATCATAAGAATCATAAGTTATTTTTTTTTCTAATGTTCCTACATCAGTTATATTGGTATAATTATTTGGAAACTTTCCTCCATATATGTATTTTGGCAATAAAACATTATTAGTACTTGCGTCTTTAATATAAGCTGTAAATTTTTCTGAGAGTTTAACACTATTCCAAAGCTGTGATTCTCTTAATGGAACAGCAATGTTTGCATTTTGAAAATTGATATAGTTTGTGGTTCCTGTTGCATATATGTTAGAAGGATATTTGAATTGTGTTTCTACAATTTCATTATTTACGCTAGAGTACATATATTTTCTGGTTAAGGCATCTTGATTAGACATAGTAATAGAGTAACTTGGCAAAGAGCTGTATTCAAATTTTTCAGTAGTGAATATATTTCCTGATGCTGTATATGTATTGGTATTTTTCTCTGAAACATAATCATTATAGTAGTATAGCTTCAAAGTCTGCAGCCAATTGCCTGTTCTGTTTGTAAACGCTACATATTGACTATATTTTGCAGTGTCATTATTATACACAAAATTGGTTTGCAGTTTTGGATTCCCGGAATCATCATAAAATTTCTGTGATAGCAATTTTCCTCTTTCCATACTATTATCACTATAGAAAACACCATTTAAGTTTTTTTCTAATTCTGGAAGGTCATAAGACACCCCTCCTTGTTGATTATAAGGTATTGTAGCAAAAATCTGGCTAATCCTGTAATCCGAATTAAGTGTGCCTTTATCTGGATTAGTAATATAATCTTTGTATTTATTTACAATGTAACCATTACCATTGGTAACCTCTGTAACTTCCGAATAATTAATTACGGATGATTCTAGAAGGGTTTTATTTATGGTATTTGAATTTCTATGTGCCAACCACTTATCTCCACCATTATTTCCACAGCAATAATGGATTTTCAAAGCGATAACATATCTTGGCCATTGCAATAAAATACCACTCGAAGTAGCTGAAGGATAATTGCTAGAATATTTATATTCTTTAATATTTGTTGTTACCGTACCGTCAAAATCTGTGATTTTCTGTATTCTAGTACCTCCCACAATCCCATTTACATCATATAACGAGGGTAAAAAACTATTAACACTTCTTCTTTCTAATCTTTTGCTATAAGTGTGAGGTTCATATTCAAATTCAGAATAACCACCTGTAGGGTAAGTTATTCTTTTTAATTGCCCTTTTATTGCATAGGCAAAATTTGGATCTCGAATATCTGAAGTAAAACTATAATCTCCTTGAACTGTAAAACTAGTATCTGGAATTAATGTTAAAGCATTAAAATTACCCCCATCATTTGATGATTTCCCATTCCAAAAACCCCAATGGTCGATTGCTGCGGTTGATTGTCTTGGCAATATATCCGATGCGTCTATAAAATAATCAAATACATAAGGTGGTTTACCCACTTCTGTTACTTTGTCTAAAAATAATCTTGGATAAGAATTAACCGCAGCTGTTCCTCCTCGAATAGAATATTCAAAATTAATTTTTTTAATTTGAGTATTATTTTTGTCAAGTAAAGTCAGATTATCTAACTTTTGTTCATTAATATATGGATTAATTCCATCTATAGCAAAACGATTATTAGGAACAAAGCCATGATCTCCGTATACAAAATTTATGGTAAAATCTTCTCCGGTAATACTTTCCAATATCGCCTTTTTTTGAACGGAATAATTATTAGTTGGTGCTCCGCCTGTAGAGCCCGATGCCTGAGCATGTGTTTGTTGCCAATATCCCAGTGGAATCCCAGTAGAAGCAAAGAAAATAGGGTCAAATCCCCATTCTGTTTTTGTCACATCTAAATTATAATCATATACATCTTCATTTTGATGTTCGCTTAAAGCAAACAATTTCCCTTTCTCAACTGAGTTACTATGCCAATAAATACCTCCACCTCCATCATTGCAAAAATCTCCACCTGTCACTGTACCTGATTGCAAAACAAAATCAGGTCTGTAATTGAAATTAATTACGCTTTGAGTTTCATAATATTCAATTTTCTTTAAGAACCAAGAAGTGATCACTGGACTACCCGCACCAGATCCAGAAGTAGCCATTGGGACTGTGTATTCTAAATATCTCGACAATCCTCCAAAATAATACGCATTCCCCAAATTATCTGTTATTTTAATTTCAGAAGACAATAACGAATTTGCACATTTAGCGTTGTAAATCTGCGAACTCATTCCTGACACATCTACTTTAAGATTGTTGGGCTCATTCGTTACCACCTTAATTTTTCCATCATACCCCATAAAAAACTTACCACTGATACCATTAAAATTAAAACTGAAAATATCTGGATTTTCTTCAAATGATTTTTCAATTTTTGTGGTTCCTCCAGTATCTGGTCCATACAAATAAATATTTGGGTTTTTAGAATCTGCAAAAGCATAGGCAACATTTATTGGATCATTATATATATTATCATTTATGTAATAACTAGGATTACTAGGATTATTTGCTTGTTGAAATTTTATACCACATATAAATCCATTAGGATCAAGTGTTCCACCACCTTGAAGTGTTGTTGGCTGCCCTAATTGGTCATCTGGTAAACCTTTTACTTCTCTTGTAATTACACCTCCCACATTTAAATGCCAATTTAAACCAACAATCCCTGATGATTTTGCAGGAACAAATCCTGAAGCGTTATATCCTAAAAAAAGTTCTAACGGATTTTGTTTATTTATTGGAACTGTAATTAATGGAATCTTGGTATTTAATTCTCCATTAAAAGAAGCGCTACTTATATTACCATAACGTATAAAATCAGTAACGCCTGGTGTTTTGACATTTACATTTGTTGTTCCAATTTGCGCAGACAAACTGAAAGAAATGAAGTTGATTAAAAATATAATTCTAAAATACATGTTCTTTATTTTAAATCCTCTCATGATTATTGTTTAATTATTTTAATTCCTTCTTGATGTGTATTCGTGTCTATATTTATAATATAAATTCCACTTGGAAGATTACTCAAATTAAATGGTACTGTTCGTTCTCCATGTATTTTATTTTGTTCCAACTGTCTTCCATTTAAATCATATAATGTAGCTGTACCCTCCGAATATTCATAGTTTACAATAATATTTGTGAAAGTTACTACAGGATTTGGTAAAGCTTCAATTGTAACTTTTATTTTCTCTGGCTTACTTGTATCTTTTAGTTTCACAACCCAAAAATCATTACTTCCTATGTTACCATTTTTATCTCTTGAACTCTTACCATTAGATGTGCCTGATAGCAAGTAACCACCATCTCTAGTTTCAATTACATTACTTAAAATATCTTCATCATCACTGCCAACTGCTTTATTCCAAATTTCTTCCCCATTTTCATTTATCTTCAGAGCAATATAATCGTTAATTCCTTTTTTCTCTTTCTTTTTTGGTAATCCTTTTACATTGTTTTCTGACACTTCACTTTGCGCATATCCACCAATTAAGAAACTGTGATCTTCATTTTCAACTAATGAAGTTAAAACATCTACTTTTCCAAAATTGTATGTTTCTTGCCATTTTATGATACCTAACTCATCAAGTTTTAACAACCAAAAATCAGTTCCACTTCCATTTTCTTTAGTTTTATTTTTACTATTACTTGAATTTGAACTTCCTCCAACAATATAAGTTTTATCGTATGTTTGATGTACTACATATAACTGATCATCTTGATCTCCTCCAATAGTTTTCTGCCATTCAATTATACCTTTATCATTTAATTTAATTATCCAATAATCGCCAACTCCTATATTATCTTCTGTTTTATTTCCCGAAATTGGACTATTTGAATAACCGCCTAAAATGTAACCGTTGTCTTTGGTTTGCTCTATACTTCGTAATTCATCTTCATAGATACCTCCCATAGTCTTTTGCCATTCTATTTTACCTTTAGTATCTAGTTTTAAAATCCAATAATCCAGATTTCCAAAGCTATCATTGATTTTATCACCCGATATATTTGACGTAGATGAGCCACCTAAAATATATCCGCCTTCTTTAGTTTGAATAATGGTTTGTATTCTTTCTTGCCAACTTCCCCCTATAGTCTTTTGCCATTCTACTCCGCCTTTTGCATCTAATTTAATAATCCAAAAATCTTCTTGTCCTTTAGAATCGTCAGCTTTGTCAAATTCTTTATCAGAATTTGAAGTTCCAGCCAGAATAAACCCGCCGTCTTTAGTTAAAGTGATACTCTTTAAGAAATCATTCCCAGAACCTCCAAAATTTTTTTGCCAATCCAAATCTCCTTTTTCATCCATTTTCCAGATCCAATAATCTAGATCCCCATTATTAGTCTCAGTTTTATTTCCTGATTTTTTAGACAATGAACTACCAGCTAATATAAAGCCATAGTCAGCTGTCGGTTTAGCATCCATTAGGAAATCAGCATGTTTGCCTCCGTATGATTTCTCCCAAAGAATGTCTTGGGAATATGCTGAAACGGCGCAAAGTTGAAGTGTAAGCAATAAAATTATTTTATTGTTTTTTAAAAAATATGACATGAATTAAATTTGTTTCAGGTTAAGTTATTGATTTAAAATAATTTAGTTCAATTTAGGAAATAGATTACAAACGAAGTTATCCCTATTTTAAATTTCGGCTAATTTAGTGTAAAAAAACAAAGCAAAACAATCACTAATTTTAGTTAGATATCTTCTAACTAAAACTGGTTATAAAATATCTAAAACTTCAATGAATTAATAATAATTAAAAAAGATTCGTGTGCTTGTAAACCTATTCTAGGATTAATTTTTAAGAGTAAACCCATTTCAGGACGATAAAAATAATTGCAATGATTTAAAAACAATTGCAATGGCTCGATACTATTTTCGCAACGGCTTTTCAACGGCTCGCAATGGCTCGCAATGGCTTTTCAATGGGAAAATAGTATTTTAGGCAACGGCTCCGCAACGGTAAAACTGTATTTTTTGATTTAGCCATTGCAATGGCTTTTTTATCTACAAAATATTGATTGTTAACCTGTAATGTGCTGAAAAAGAACTTACATTTTAATTTGCATTCCCTACTAATCCTTTAATAAGTTTACTCTTAAAAATTAATCCTAAAATAGGTTTACTTTTTAAGGGTAAACTTATTTTAAGGAAAGACAAGCAAACAACTAGACCACGATACAAATAATTGCAATGCCATTGCAATTGTTGCTATATGTAAATAGGCTTGATTTTAAAGGGGGTTGTGAGTTATTGTAATGGTATTGCAATGAATTAAGAAAATAATTGCAATGGCATTGCAATGGTTTTTTATCGTTATTTTTTTTAATAATTGTCTTGTCAATTTTATTTAAAATCACTAAGGTTAGATATTAAAAACTGGTTGCAACTTAATAGAACAACTGGTTGCAATAATTGTTTTGACATTAAGAATAGGGGAGTTGAGGGTGTCTGCAAACATAAAAACCAGTTGCAACCAAATTTAAAACTGGTTGCATTTTTTTGGATAATTTAATTAATTTCAGATTGAGGATTTAAAGAATCAATATAAACATCGGCTAAATTATTCCCGTTCTCATAAGTGGAATTTTTGAGACAATTATTAACCTCTATTTTAAAACTTAAACTGTTTAATACAATTGCTTTATTTAACCAGCCTTTATATAAAACTCTCTGATTGAAATTAAATACAAAAGAGTGTTGGTTTTGTTGATTTGTTGACAATGGTATGTAAACACTTGTATTTACTGGGTTTTGTACTTCAACAAATCGTCAACAAATCGTCAACAAAAAATAAGGCTAAAAATGATAATTTTCATTTGTTGATAGTTTGTTGATAGTTTGTTGACCTGTAAAACCTTGTTTTTATTGACTTTTTTCTTGTTTGTCAACAAATTAACAATTATTTGATAAATTCTTCTCTCTTAAAAGTATAGAATCTACCTTTTCGATTTTCAGTATAAATACTCCATTTTTTACCCACATTTGACAAGTCCAAACTGTATAAATTATAACTGCTATTTTTAGGCTCTAACTTAAAGTTCTCTGTTATAATTTTTGAAACATAATTTTTACCTACTCTGATATTGGCTAGGTTTAATTGTTCGTGCAAATCTTTAGTAGTATAAAACAATTCATCTAATTCAAGAGTGCAGAACTGGTCAATTAAAAACTCTTCGATTTCCTTTTCAATAGAAGTCCTGTTTCCACGAACTAAAACATCTAATGCTGGTGTATAAATCTGCTCTTTGGTAAACCACATTCTAGTTGTTCTTTGGGTTTCGATTTTCCTATGGGTTAAATAATAAGTGAATGAGGCAATTTCCTTTCTCATTTGTTCTAATAAATCTGGATTCTCTTTTGCAAAAGGATTGACTTTAATTACCCAGTATCGAATTTCTAAATCATCAATCTTAATAAAATTTTCTTCATTGTTGGAACATAGGATGAACTTACCAAAAAACTCGATTTCTGCTTTATCAATTCCCTTGCCTTCCAGTTTGTAATGGTTAGAGGTTGAGAGGTTCTTAATCCGTTCGCTGTCTTCTTTTTTGTCTAGTAAAACTTCGTCAACAGCTACAATTAATTTTCCTGCCCAATCGGAATTAAAACGGCTTCTAAAATCTTCGTTCTTATTGATGGTCATATTACCTTCAAAAATCAATTTTAAGAGTTTTAGAAAGGTACTTTTACCTGTGTTTCTCTCCACGCTTACTAAACACAATATGGGTAAGATTTGATTAGGATGCTTCCAAAGAATCGTTAAATAATCTAATCCTAATTCATACTGATTACCAAAAAGATGTTGCAAAAAGAACTTTATATTTTCCCAATCCCCTTTCTCACTCACGCAGTAAGAAAGGGGTTCATACTTATTATAAAAATTATTAATTTCTCTTTGATAATTAATGTGTGACGGAAATGTACAGAAAGTTTCATATTTTTTTATGGACTTCAAACTGTCTTTTCCAAAATCATCAATAATGGTTGCTTTATTCCATTTTATCAATGATTTCATATTATCGCCACTCATTAACGGACATAATACTTCTTTGAAATATTCTGTCCCAACACGGATATACTCTTTCATATTTCAAAAATTATTGATGCCATTTTTGAATGGTCAAAGTTATGGGTGTGCTTACTTTTCTTGATTGTGATTAAAACCCCATGCAATTCAGCATCTTTTAATAAAACGCTATTGATATTGTTTGATAACAATTTGAAATTATGGTTATCATAGCCTTTTATAAGTTCCTCGATTAATTCGCAGGATTCAATATATTTTCCGATTGTATAAACCAGTTGTTTATCTCTATTGTAATCCAACCGTAACCTTGCAAAATCGGTTTTTAAGTCACTCAAATGACTTAAAGCATCTGAAATGTAAATTTGATTGTCGTTTTGCATAACTGTTATTGGTTTAAATGTTTGACAGCTTCCAAAACTTCATTCTTTTTGTAATACACTCTATTACCCAGTCCTAAACTTTTAAGCTTGCCAGATTTGGTGTGTTTCCACAGCGTAGTTTTGTTGATAGATAATAATTTGCAAACCTCTTCACGGGTTAAAAGTTCATTTTCAGGTTGTACAGATTCACTAACCTTTTTTTGTGGTTGCAATAGCGGTCTAAGTGCTTCGACTAATTGCTCAAGAGTGATTCCGTTTAAAAAAATTTGTGTAGTCATTGTGCTTATAATTAAGATTAATAAGCACAAAATTGTATCTATGTGAATGCCCATTTAGGGCGATTTTTTCCCATTAAGGGAAGTTGAATCCCATTGTATTATAATAACTCGTCAAATACAATATTGAAGTTGTTTTCTCTTTGAACGCTGTAGCTTTTTTGCAACGATTTTAATTTGCCTTCTACGCAGTAATTATCATAGTTTTTTGCTGATATTAACAATAACTCTTCAAAAATTATCCTCATAAAATCATTGTCTTTATGGTAATATATTAGCTTCTCTTTCTCTAATCTTTTTTTGAGATAGGAATAGTCGGAATAGAAATCAATAATGTGTTTTTGATATTTTAAAAAGCAATCATAGGCTTTTGAATTGATAAATAATGAATTAAATTGAACTCTTTTTTCGGAATTATCAAAGTTGCTTAAAACTATTGTTTCACTCCCAAGTAATCCAAAATTGTTTTTCTCTGTATCAGGATAAAGTTCTAAATGCAGTTGCTTATAAATAGGATAATCTTCTAAATCTAAATTTTTATGAGTTCTAATTTCAAATTTATCAAACTTATTTAAATTATACATCATTTCAAGTAGTCTGGAATGATTAGACAATATCCTTGAAATTTCCCTTAACATTTCCAGTAGTGCAATTTCTTTAATCAGCAATATATAATTGTACTCTTTTGGAAGTTCCGAAACTTTTAATTTATCAAAACCAGTTTTTATTTCATCAGAAAAAACTTCTTGTATTTGATTAGTATCATAAACACGATAACGATTGTCAAAAATCCGATACAATTCTTTTAGACTTTCATTATTATTTACAAGTAAATTATTTGTTGTATAATTATACAAATATTGTCTTGTCTCATTTAGTGAATTTGTAAATGTCTTGTTTTGACTTTGTCTTTTTATTAAAAACTGTTTTATTAAAAATTCTGCTTTATCGTAATATTTCGAATAAAAATCCTGATATATTTTTTCGTAATCCATTTTAAATGTTTTGATTATTTCAATTTTTTTATTTCAATTTTATCTAATTGGCAGTATTTTTAATAACTTCCATAACAGGCGTTTTATCTTTAGGAGCTAACTTACTGAAATATTCCAACATTTGATATGCATTATCATAAGTGGTTTTTCCAATATAATTCAAAAACATTCTTTCCGTTCCATGGGCTGTAATATTCATTAATATAGGTGTTGGTATGCGCCCATAAAAATTGGTTGCAAACGACCGACGACAAACATGACTGGTAATCACTTCGTATTTAGGATATATATCTTTAACCGTTGGACTGTTTGCTTTTAGTTTTCTGCGTCCTGCTGTTGGTGCGTTAAGCCCAGCCTCTTTGCAAACATCTTTAATGTACTCATTAAAACGAGGTAAAGATATTTTATAAGGCATTCCGTTTTCTATAATTTCCAATGCTTCGGGAAGCAATGGTATAGCAACGAGTTTTCCTGTTTTTTGTTGTTTAAGTTCGATTATTTTAATACCTCCCAATTCTTTTATGTTTTTTTCTGAAATATCTAATAAATCCCCACCACGCTGTCCAACCAAACAACCCAATAGTAACCACTTTCGAGCATTTATAAGTGCCTCCCTAATTAAAGTAGTATTTTTGATTAGTTCTTGTTCGTCTTCGGATAAATAAATCACATTTTCAGGTGCATTACTCTCCGAAATACTTTTGATATTTTTTAATTGAGAAGAGGTTTCAATATCATTTTTATAAGCATCATTACAAATGACTTTTATATTATCGATATTTTTACCAACATAGTTAACTGCATAACCTTGGTCAAAAAGCCATGTTTTGTATTTTTCAACAAATTGCAGGTTGATATTTTTGATTAAGATACTTTTTCCGTTAAATATTTCTGCCTCATAACGTAAAATAGTATTTTTAAATAGCTTTAAATTTCCAATACGACCTGTACTCAATCCAATTTCTTTTTTTTGATTGGTTTTATAAGGAGCTTCGGCAATGTATTTGTCAATATAGTTCGTTAAAACATCGAGTTCAACAATGGCAATCTTATTATTAAAAATATCAATTTGTAGTTGCAACCAATCGCCAGTAAATTCTATTCCTTTACTTATTCCCTCGTTATGGGCATCATTTATAAACGTAGCTAATTTATCAAGTTTTGATTTTATTATTTTTAAATCCTCTCTTCCCATTTTGGGTTGCGCTTTATCAATACTCCAATCTTTGGCACTAATAATAAAACCAGTTTTGCGTTTTAAAACGGTGGCTCTATTTATAGAATAACGAACATAGATGTTTGAAGTGTCGCTTTTGCTTTGCAGTAAAAATTTTATCTTTGCCATTGTATTTTGATTTTAAAATCAAAAACAAATATAATGCCATTAGTCAACATTTAGTCAACGAAATGTAAATTTAATCGAATTTTAATAAATCTAAATGAATGCTAAAATCTGTTAAGCATTGTAAATAAAAGGATTTAGTGTTTTTAAGATTTATATAAATATATGGGTTTTGTCCCCTCATCGCCCACAAAAAAAGCACTTCATTTGAAGTGCTTTTTTTATGCTTTTTTTTTAAAATAAGCTGGTTTAACTCATACAATTTTATTAGAAATACGGTAAACAAAAAGCCTAACTTTTAAGTTAGGCTTTTTGTTTATTAAAACTATATTTTTTTTATTGAACCAAAGTTCTAGAAATTACAATTCTTTGAATTTCTGAAGTTCCTTCATAAATTTGAGTAATCTTAGCATCACGCATCATACGTTCTACATGATATTCGCTTACATATCCGTTTCCACCATGTATTTGCACAGCTTCTATAGTTGTATTCATAGCTGTTTCGGAAGCAAAAAGTTTTGCCATTGCTCCAGATTGTGATATGTCTTGACCAGCATCTTTTTCAGTAGCTGCTTTAAGGACTAACATTTTGGCTGCCATAATTTGTGTAGCCATATCTGCTAGTTTAAATGCGATAGCTTGGTGTTGAAAAATTGGCTTTTTAAATGCTACACGTTCTTGTGCATATTTTAATGCTAGTTCGTAAGCACCCGTTGCAATTCCTAAAGCTTGAGATGCAATTCCTATTCTACCAGCATTTAAAACATTCATAGCAAAATTAAAACCAAAACCATCTGCTCCAATTCTATTTTCTTTTGGAACTTTTACATCGGTAAACATTAAAGAATGTGTATCAGAACCACGAATTCCCATTTTCTTTTCTTTAGGTCCAATTTCAAAACCAGCCCAACCTTTTTCTACAATAAAAGCATTAATTCCTTTATGCCCTTTTTCTATATCAGTTTGCGCTATTACAATATAAGTTGATGCTGTCCCACCGTTTGTAATCCAGTTTTTTGTCCCATTTAGTAAATAATGGTCACCTTTGTCTATTGCAGTAGTTTTTTGAGAAGTGGCATCAGATCCAGCTTCTGGCTCAGACAAACAAAAAGCACCTATAACTTCCCCTTTTGCAAGCGGAACAAGATATTTCATTTTTAATTCTTCACTTGCATATTTTTCAATTCCAGCACAAACTAATGAGTTGTTTACAGACATTACAACTGCTGCCGAAGCATCTACTTTAGATAATTCGGTCATGGCTAGAACATAAGAAACACTGTCTAATCCCGAACCTCCGTACTTAGGATCGACCATCATTCCCAAAAATCCAAGTTCAGCCATTTTTTTGACTTGCTCAGTTGGAAATTTAGAATGTTCGTCACGTTCTATAACACCTGGTAAAAGTTCATTTACAGCAAAATCACGAGCTGCTTGTTGAATCATTAATTGTTCCTCGCTAAAATTAAAATCCATCTTTATATTAATATTTTATTTGTAAATCTTTTAAAAAATTTTTCAAATATAGTTGATTAATATGAATTTCTCAAAAGGTTTTCCTATTTTTAACCGATGTTTAAGCAGTACTACAACGTTTTAGGAGTAATGTCAGGCACTTCACTTGATGGAGTTGACTTGGCGCATATTTATTTTTTTGAAGAAAATGGAAAATGGAGTTTCGAAATAAAAGAAAGTCAAACCGTTAGCTATTCGGAAGCATGGATAGATCGACTTAAGACAGCAGTAGATTTTTCTGATTTTGAATTAAAAAAGATAAATGAAGATTATACAATATTATTAGCTGAGATTATTTCTAGTTTTATTAAAACAAATAAAATAGAAAATCTTGATGCAGTTTGCTCTCACGGACATACGATTTTGCATCAACCACAAAACGGATTTACTTTACAAATAGGAAACCTTCCTCAAATAGCAAAATTAATAAAGCAAAAAGTAGTTTGTGATTTTAGAGTCCAAGATGTAGAATTGGGAGGACAAGGTGCTCCATTAGTCCCTATTGGTGATGCTATCTTATTTTCAGAATATGACTACTGTCTTAATTTAGGTGGGTTCTCGAATATTTCTTTCAATGAAAATGGAAACCGAATTGCTTTCGATATTTCGGCGGTAAATACAGTTTTAAATTTTTATGCTAATAAATTAGGATTTGATTATGATGATAAGGGAAAAATTTCTCGTTTAGGAAAAATTTCTGAAGTATTATTATCAGAATTAAATGATTTAGATTTTTATAAAAAAAGTTACCCAAAATCACTTGGTTTTGAATCTGTGAAAACAATTCTTCTTCCAATTATCGAGAAATATCAAATATCAATAGAAGATAAACTAAGAACATTTACTGAGCATATTGCAGAACAAATAAATTTAGCTTTACCTAAAAAACAAGGGACACTATTTATTACTGGCGGCGGTGCTTATAATGATTTTTTAATTGAAAGAATACAATTTCATAATCCGAATTTGAAAATTGAGATTCCAAACGCCAAAACAATTGAGTTTAAAGAAGCTTTAATTTTTGCATTACTAGGTGTTTTGAAATTAAGAAATGAAATAAATGTCTTGTCGAGCGTGACAGGAGCAAAATACAATCATAGCTCAGGAATAATTTATAATTATTAATTTTTTTACAAAGTTATCCTTTACGATTGATATTATTTTTTATAATTTTGCAAAAAATTAATCCCTACTTATTTTATCATGAAAAAAATTATTTTATCCTTATTTACAATTTTCTTATTTGTACAATCTAATATAGCACAAAACCAATTTGAAACAGAAGGTGTTATTGTGCCTAGAACTATAGAATTTCAAAAAAGAGCATTACAACTTAATGGTTTTGGTACCCGATCTAAAATGTGGGTAGATGTTTATGTGCAAGCGTTATATCTAACAAATTTGTCAGATGATGCACAATACATATTAGAGAGTGATACTGAAATGGCAGTTAGACTTCAAATTCTTTCAAATTTAGTATCATCAAAAAAACTAACTAAATCTCTGAATAATGGGATGAAAAAGTCAGTTGGAGAGGAAAATATGAAGCAATTTGAATCTCAAATTAGTTTATTAGAATCTTTATTAAGTTCTGAAGATACTAAAAAAGATGATGCTTTTAATCTTATTTACAATCCAATAGATAGATCTATTTGGGTTTATAAAAATAATAAATTAGAAGGTAAAATTCCTGGTTTTGAATTCAAAAAAGCTTTTTTTGGAATATGGCTTTCTAACAATCCTGTCGATGCAGATCTTAAAAATGATTTGTTAGGAAAATAATAATAAATTAATTTATATTTAGAAATATACTAATAAATAGATTGTAAAAAATAGAATAAAGTAAATTATGTGTTTTAAAATTAGAAATACATAATTTACTTTATTCTATTTTTTTATATTTGTGCCACAAAAACAATACAACAAATACATATAATGAAAGATTTATTAAAGAAATTTGAAAATAAAGAACCAGAAGTAATTTTTAATTGGAAAGATCCAGAAACGGAAGCAGAAGGTTGGACAGTAATAAACTCACTTCGTGGTGGAGCAGCTGGTGGTGGAACTCGTATGCGTAAAGGATTAGACATGAATGAAGTACTTTCGTTAGCAAAAACGATGGAAGTAAAATTTTCAGTTTCTGGACCAGCTATTGGTGGTGCAAAATCAGGAATTAATTTTGATCCAAACGATCCTCGTAAAAAAGGTGTTTTGCAACGCTGGTACAAAGCAGTTTCACCTTTGTTAAAAAGTTATTACGGGACAGGTGGCGATTTAAATGTAGATGAAATTCACGAAGTTATCCCAATGACTGAAGAATGTGGTGTTTGGCATCCACAAGAAGGTGTTTTTAACGGTCATTTTAAACCAACTGAGGCTGATAAAATAAATAGAATTGGACAATTGCGTCAAGGAGTTGTTAAAGTAATTGAGAATACTACTTTTTCGCCAGATATTACTAGAAAATATACCGTTGCCGACATGATTACTGGTTATGGTGTGGCACAAGCTGTTCGTCATTATTATGATATTTATGGTGGAAGTGTTGTAGGTAAAAAAGCCATTGTGCAAGGTTTCGGGAATGTAGGTTCTGCAGCTGCTTTCTATCTAGCAGAAATGGGAGCAAAAGTAATAGGAATTATAGATAGAGATGGAGGTTTGATTAATGAAAACGGATTTACTTTCGAAGAAATTAGAACTTTATTCCTTAATAAAGATGGAAACAAATTAGTAGCAGAAAATATGATTCCTTTCGAGGAAATAAATGCTAAAATTTGGTCCATTGGTGCCGAAATTTTCACACCTTGTGCAGCATCAAGATTAGTAGCAAAAAGCCAAGTAGATAGTATGATTGCTGCTGGTTTAGAAGTTATTTCTTGTGGTGCAAACGTACCTTTTGCAGACAAAGAAATTTTCTTTGGTCCAATCATGGAAGAAGTAGATAGCAAAGTAAGTTTAATACCTGATTTTATATCAAATTGTGGAATGGCACGTGTTTTTGCTTATTTTATGGAGAAAAAAGTCGAAATGACTGACGAATCTATCTTTAGTGATACTTCAGATATTATCAAGAAAGCAATACAAAAAGCACATGCATTAAATGCAGATAAGAAAAATATTAGCGCAACAGCTTTTGAAATTGCTTTGAAACAATTGGTATAATTTTTGAAATTAATTTCATAAACGCATAACAAATATTTAGTATTTTCGTTACTATAATATCAATATATAATTATGGAAGTAGTAATATCAGCGGCAGACAAGAGAAAATCATTTGTAATAACTACAGTGATTTATATTTTGTTGTTGCTGATATTGTTTTTTATGCGATTTTGGCCACCAGCAAATATGCAAGAATTAGCTGGCGGAGGCGGCGGAGGCGGTGTTACTGTAAATTTTGGAGATTCTGAATTGGGTTCTGGAAATAATTTTGAAAGTGATGTTCTAGAGGTTAAAAACGAAACTAAACAGGTTGTAAAACCAGTAGAAACTGCCGAAGAACAAATTATAGCTCAGGAAAATTCTACTGAAGATAATGATGTGGTTATAGCTAAAAAAGTAATCACAAAAAAGCCGAAAGTTGAAGTTATAAAAAAGGAAACTAAACCAGTTGTAGAAAAACCAAAAGTTACTAAAAATACTAACGATGCTTTGGCTAATATCCTAAAAGGAGGAAACAAAGGTGGCGACGGAAACTCGAACATACAAGGAAACCAAGGTACATCAAACGGAAGTTTGTCTAACGATGGCTACGGAAATGGTGGTTCTGGCGGAGGAACAGGAGGAGGAAATGGTTCTGGTAACGGAACGGGAATAGGAGCAGGAAGTGGCTCTGGCTCTGGTGGTGGTTCAGGAAGCGGAAATGGAGGAGGAGTAGGTTATTCTCTAGGTGGTCGAAAGGCATTATCTAAGCCATCGCCTAAATATACTTGTAACGAATCAGGTAAAGTTGTAGTTGAAGTTTCAGTTGATAGAAACGGAAATACAATTAGTGTGGTTCCAGGTGTAAAAGGAACTACAAATACTGCAAAATGCCTATTAGACCAAGCCAGGATTGCAGCAATGAATACTAAATGGCAAGCTAGTAATGATGCGCCTGAAAAACAAATAGGTAAAATTGTGTATAGTTTTAGTTTGAATTAAAAAAAGCATATAGATTTATAAATAAAAAGCTCCAAGTTATTGAACTTGGAGCTTTTTATTTATAAATATTATAGAAAAATCTAAATTACATTTTTCTAATTTGTTTCAATTTTTCTTTCCAAGTATTTAGTTCTTCTTTATGACGTTCTATATTTTTCATTACTTCAAGAACCATTGGATTGTCTTTTTTGGCTTTAGCAAAAAATTGAATGTTATTTTCTAATTGAAAAATTTCGTTTTGAACTTCTTCAACTTTTCTAATTAGGAAAATTTTCTCATTATCAATTTTTCTTGTATCATTTGATTCTGATAAACTATCCATTCTATTGCTAAAACGCATCATGTCGGTGTCTTTCTTACTCAAACTTAGTTTTTCAAAAAGAACATCCAATATTTTGTTAAATTTACCTTCAATATGACGTCTTGCAAAAGGTACTTTTCCAATAGCTTTCCAAGCTTCAATGTGAGATTTTATAGCATCAAGGTCAGTTTTGTGGTCACCAACTAACTCAAATGATTTTAGTGATTCTAAGTATTCTTTTTTCTTTTCGAATGCGGCAACTTCAACTTCTTCATTTTCATTTTTCTCGGCATGCAATCTGTCAAAATAATGATTACAAGCTGCTTTAAATTCTGCCCAAACTGAATCTGAATATTTTTTTGGCACATGTCCAATTTGTTTCCATTCCTCTTGAATTTTCTTCATAATAGGAGTAGAAATATTAAAATCGGTACTTTCTTGCAATTCTTTAGCACGAGCTACCAATGCATTTTTCTTATCAAGATTCGTATTTTGATCTTTTTTTATGTCTTTATAAAATGAGTTTTTATGCACATTAAAATTACGTACAGCAGTTTTAAAATCGCTCCAGGTTTGTTCATTTACTTCAGCAGGAACTTTTCCAGCACTAAAAAAACTAGCTCGTAAAGCTTCAATTTTTTCAACTTGACCTTGCCAACCAGAATGTACTTCTATTTTTTCAGAAGTAATAGCTTCAATAGCAGCAATTATTTCTTTTTTCTTGGCTAGATTTTCAGCTTCAGAACCTCTTTGTTGCTCAAAAATAAGTTCACGTTTGTCGTGCATTTGTTTAGTTAAATCACTAAAAACTGCCCAAACTTCCTCACGATTCTCTCTCGAAACAGGACCGATATCTTCTTTCCAGATTTTGTGTAACGATTGTAATTCTCTAAAAGCTTTCATTACATCAGCTTCATTTACAAGTTCTTGTGCGCGAGCAATTATTTTAAGTTTTGCTTCAAGATTATGTTTAAAATCTATATCACGAGCTTCTCGATCTAAATGTAAATAATCATAAAAATTCTCAACATGAAAATGAAAATTATTCCAAACATGGTTGTATTTGTCTTTAGGAATTGCTCCAGCAGTTTTCCAACGTTCTCTTAAATCATTAAATTGTTTGAGATTGTCTTTTATGTTTTCGCCAGGATTAATCAATGATTTTAATTCTTCGATTAATGCTAAACGTGTTTGTAAATTTGATTTTAAATCAGATTCTAAACTCTTAAAATGTGTGTTTTTCTTACTTCTAAAATTATTATATAACGAATCAAATTTTGATTTTAAAGGAAAATGGTATTCAAATTCTTCAGTAGAATCTGGATTTTCATTAATAAATTCTTCCTTTTTTTCTTCGATGAAGTGGTTATATTTTGATAAGAAAACTGATTTTATTTCTTCTATATGGTTTTTTACAGCCATGATTTTATCAGAAACCACAAGATTTTCTAGCTCGAGAACTAGATTTTCCATATCCATTGCATCATAATTTAGCATTGGAATATCGTGACTTTCGCCAATAGTGGTATCTTCACTAACTTCTGCATTTAGATTTTCGATTGTTTCAATCGCTTCATCTACAGAATTTTGAGGCTCATTTTGAGATTCTAATACTTCATTTCCATCTACCACAGGTAGGTTGTCGTGTTGCTCTTCTTGCATGGTGCAGAATATTTACAGTTATTATAATGCCGAAGGTACTAAAAACGTATGAAAACAGAAAGTAAAACTTATATTAAAGTTATAAAAAGTCACTTTTTTTTGAGCTATCTTGATAGTTTTTGAATCATTTAAATATAATTAGGCATCTAAAATATTGGTATTAAAGAATTTTATTAAAAAAAGTTATATATCGATTAAACCTTTTTTCATAACTTTAGTCTAACGACTAGACCCTTTAAAATCATAAATTATGAGAAATTTAAAACTATCTTTTATTATCACGTTTCTTTTTGCATTAAATTCTAATAATATTGTTGCTCAGGACAATATTAGAAAAGAAGAAATGATCGAACAAATGAAAATGGCAAAAGAACGTTTGTCACTTTCTGATCAACAAGAATTTACTTTTAGAGAAATAACGAAGAAGTATGGAGTTAAACTAAAAGAAATAAAAAATAGTGAAGGTAGTAAGCGAGATAAGTTTAAAAAGCTTAAAGAAAGTAAAGAAGCAAAAGATACTGAAATGAAATCATTTCTTTCGGAAGAGCAATACAATACTTATCTCCAAATGCAAGAGGAACGTAAGGCTCAAATGAAAGATAGAAAAAGAGATTAGTTTTTTATAAAAATAAATGTAGTTTTATAGAAAATTAATTATCTGTTAATGAAGAGCGATGGCAATAAAATAAATGCTCTAGAGACTGATTATTTGTATTTAAATCCTTCCAGAATTCCCAATTCAGGAACTGGATTGTTTACTGTTATAACTATTTATAAAGAAGAGATAATTTCTGTTTTTAAAGGACGAATTTTAACTCAAAGTGAGGCTAAAATTAAAGCTAAAAAAGGAAATGATAAATATTTTATAAACCTTCTTGATGGAACTATTATGGATTCGATGTCTGTAAAATGTTTTGCAAAATATGCGAATGATGCAACAGGTTTTTCTAAATCGGATTTTAAAAATAATGCTAAAATTTCCTTGGACGAAACAGGTAATGTTTGTTTAATTGCTACTAGAAAAATAAAACAGGAGGAAGAGATATTTTGTAGTTATGGGAGAAAATATTGGAAAAAACACAAATAACTTGTAATAAAATCTTATTCATTCCAAATTTCCCAAGCTTTTTCTGCCTGAAAAACTAACATGTCATATCCATTTTTTGTTATTGCTCCGTTATTTTCTGCGTTTTTAAGAAATTCCGTTTTTTCTGGATTATAAATTAAGTCGAAAGCAATGTGCTTTGAAGTAAAATATTGATAAGGAATATCAGGAAACAATTCGGTTTTTGGGAAAGTTCCTAATGGCGTACAATTGATGATAATTTGATATTCATCAAAAGTTTTGGCATCTATTTGATTATAAGTAATCGTGTTTTCTTTTTCTTTACGCGAAACAAAAATGCTGTCGATATTTAATTTTTTTAAGCCAAACGCTACTGCTTTTGCAGCACCTCCCGTTCCCAAAATTAAAGCTCTTTTGTGGTGCGGTTTTAGTAAAGGTTCAAGAGATTTATTGAAACCAAAAAAATCGGTATTGTCTCCAAACAATTTGCCGTTTGCAGAAATTTTAATTGTGTTTACAGCACCAATTTTTTGCGCATTCTCTGACAATTCATCTAAAAACGGAATAATAGCTTCCTTATACGGAATGGTGACGTTAAGGCCTATTAATTCAGGATTATTTTTTAGAATTGTTGTAAATTTATCAATATTTTGAATGTCAAAATTCTCATAACTAACGGCAGCATCAATTTTTTGATTTTTGAATTTATTCGTAAAATAATTTTCCGAAAAAGAATAACTAATATTTTTGCCTAGTA
>NZ_JBJXEN010000007.1:0-27739 GCF_046153165.1 Flavobacterium sp.
TCAAATAAAATATTTTAAAAAATGCACTGAGATTCAGTGCATTTTTTTTATTCTTTTTCTAACTGTTCTCTGTACAACTTCATATTCTCTTTCACTTTATCATCTAATTCAGGTTCTTTAATATCAGTGAGTTTTTGCATTTCTTCCCAAATTATTTTTGCCACAATATACCTTGCCATTTCTTTGTCATCAGCTGGAATTATATACCATGGAGCGTGATTAGTAGAAGTGTTGTTAATAGCATCTTCATAACAAGACATGTAGTTATCCCAAAGTTCTCGCTCTTTTAAATCGCCAATAGAAAACTTCCAATTGTCCACATGATTATCTAATCGATGCAACAATCTTTTTCGCTGCTCCTCTTTACTCATGTTCAAAAAGAATTTCATCACAATAGTACCGTTCTGAACAATATGTTTTTCGAAATTATTAATCTGCTCAAAACGATTTTTCCAAAACTCAGGTGTTATATTTGAAACGTTGTCTATTCCTGGCAAATTCTCATACATAATATATTCAGGATGCACACGAGTAACCAAAACATTCTCATAATGTGTTCTATTAAAAACGGCAAACTTTCCTTTTTCTGGCAGCGCTAAGTAGTGACGCCATAAATAATCATGTTCCAATTCGGTCGAATTAGGAGTCTTAAAACTGTGAACCACTACCCCACGAGCATTAAATTCCTTAAAAACCTCTCGAATCAAACTGTCTTTGCCAGAAGTATCCATGCCTTGCAAACAAATTAAAACACTATATCTGTTGTGTGCATACATAACATCTTGGAAAGAGCTCAACTTGCTACTCACTTTGTCCAGCTTTTCTTCTTTTTCATCATCATCGGCATCAATTTTTAGCTCGGTCGGAATTTTAGACAACGCAATTTTGTCCGTTACTTTAAAATCATCTGGATTTATCGATTTCATATTCTTTGTTTTATATTTGTTTTTTTAAGAGCTATTTCCTGCTGTACACTCTATCTTTCTCTGGCTAAAGAAGCCAGAAAAAGGATGCCGTTTCCATCAGGGCTAAACTTATCAGCTAATTTATGCAAAAATTTCAACTTTCGGAGTACTTAAAAATTTCAGGCATTGGTTCTGCCTCAGGAATCGTATTTACAAACCACTCATTATACTTTATTAGTGATAACGCAGGATTTTTATATCAGTACAATTTAGTATCCGATAAATTGATAAAACATCAATTAATAGAAAATCCATCCGAAAATATCCTTAAAATTAATAAACCAGATTTCGAATCTATTACATTAAAAGAGAATGAACTCCATATTTTCGGTTCAGGATCAACCCAAAACCGAAATAAAAGTATCATTTTCAATATCGAAACTCAGAAAATTCAAGAAAATGATTTTTCTGAAACATATCAAAATATAAAAAACACCATTCAAATTTCGGATGAAGAATTAAACATTGAAGGTGCTTTATTTTACAAGGGAAAATTATATTTATTTCAACGGGGAAATGGCACAAATGCTAAAAACGGAATTATTATAATTGATGATAATGTCCATTTTCAACACATACCATTACCCAAAATTAAACACGTAGAAACCTCATTTACCGATGCCATTTTAGTCGATAATAAAATTTACTTCCTAGCTGCTGCCGAAGACACACTTTCTACTTACGATGACGGGGAAGTTTTAGGAAGTATACTAGGTTGTATTGATGTGGAAACTTTTAAAATCGATTTTACAACCCAAATTTCAAATACTCATAAATTTGAAGGATTAACTTTATTCGAAAATTCCGAATCTCATTTAGAATTCTTACTTTGCGAGGACAATGACACCGAAAAATTAGAAACAAAAATTTATAAACTAATCATATCTAAAAAATGAATCCATTATTAAACCAAAATCTTTACTTGATTAAAGAAAAAGTAGGAATGTTTAAAGCCTCAAACAGTTATGACATTTTCGATCCCAATTCTAACAAGCATTTAATGACGAGTAAAGAACCTAATTTAGGGACTTTTACTAAAATTTTTCGCTTTACAAAATACAAAAAGCATACACCGTTTAACGTTCTTGTAACTACAACCGAAGGCAAACCAATCCTAAACATGAAACGTGGCGTGGCCATTTTTCGCTCAGATATTGAAGTTTTCGACGAAAGAGCGCAACTTATAGGTTATTTTAAACAAAAATTCTGGTCTTTTGGTGGCAAGTTCGAAATTGTAGACAAACACCAAAAACCAGTTTGTACCTTACAAGGAAAATGGACGGGTTGGGATTTTAAATTTAATAAAGACGGTAAAGAACTTGGTGCTGTGAGCAAAAAATGGGCAGGAATTGGCAAAGAATTTTTTACCAGCGCCGATAATTATGTACTTTCTATAAACGAAATTGTACCACAAGATTCTGTCGAAAGACAACTTATTTTTGCCGCTGTGATGGTGATTGATATGGTTTTGAAGGAGTAAGAATAAAAAATAATTATAGACAACAAAATAATAGTTAGTTGATATTAGTACTCGAGAAACAATGAATAACAAAATTAAAATTGCATGAAAAAAATTATTACAATGTTATTTTTTCTGATAGTAAGTATGACTTTGAGCGCTCAAAGCGCAGGAAATTTAGAAGGAAAATGGATTTTTAAGAAAGCTTTAAATAAAAAAGTTGATGATCTAGGCAGACAAACCTTAAAAGCAGATATAATTGACAAAATGACTTTTGAGTTTAAAAATAATAGCGAATTTATTGCTTTTGCATTTGGCCAAAATATGAACGGAAAATGGTCATTTAATGAAAAAACAAAATCGATTACTTTAATTACTTCGGAGAAAGAAAAGTTTAACCTTCTAGTTCTAAAGCTAACCGAAGCCGAAGTAATATTTAAACTAGGATTGGGACAATTTCTCATGAAAAAAATCTAACACTGCCTAACAGCTACTACAACGGTTTTGGGTAATTGGCTTAATGGAAAGTTGGTTTTTATTTTGGGGGGATCTGGCAAATCAGAGAATAGGGCTTAATTTAGTACCAAACCTCACTAAGCGCTAGAACGATGTGCGTTATTTTGACTGAACAAAACAAAAAAACCAAGACAAAACAAATAAATTCACAATTTCATAAATTGCAAAATAAAGAATCATACAATGAAATATACTTTAGAAGGACAAGAAACAGAAAGATTAAAATTTAGGTTATTAAATATTGAGGATTTTAATGATTGTGTTGAATTATTTAAAGATATTGAAGTTTGTAGATTTTTAGGAGTTGACAAAATTGAAACACCAAATGAAAGATGTAAACTTTGGTTTGAAATGACATTTGAAAGATATAAAAACGATTTAGGCGGACATAATATTTTGTTAGATAAGAAAACAAATAAAATTATTGGACAAAGTGGACTTTTAGTAAGAGAAATTGAAGGAAAACAAGAAATTGAAATTGCCTATTCTATTTTACCAGAATATAGAAAAAAAGGATTTGCAACCGAATCAACTGAAAAATGTAAAAATTTTGCATTTGATAATAATTATTCAGAAAGCCTAATTTCAATAATTCATACTGAAAATATTAATTCTGAAAAAATCGCAAAAAAGAACGGAATGCGAAAAGATAAAAACATTCATTTTAAAGGAATGTCGGTAAATATTTATAGAATTAATTTTAGTGAGTGGAAAAAATAAAAAAACGAACACACAACACAGCTTCTACATTATTGCAATTTTTGAGCTTAATTTAAAGTTTATTTTGTGTCTTTGAAGTCAGTGCTTAACCGAAAGTTTAACTTCCTTAATTCGCCACTTCTACAAACTGCAAAACATGTCATCAGGAAAAAGCCAATAGTTAAAACTCATTTAACTATTGGCTTTTTTGTACCTAATTGCGTTAGGGATTGTAGTGGAAATCCTTTTTTGAGGTTTTTCCCGAAAAAAAAATTGCAACGAAAAGCCCGACCCTTGTGGTAACGCCTAAATTATTTTACTACTAAATAAAAAATATTTTACCTTCGTCCCAACCTTTTTATAAAAAATAGCCTCTTTAGTATAAAGACATTCATTGTGATAAACGAAAACCTAATATTAGCCTGCAAAAAAATGCACCGAGACGCACAACGTGAGGTGTATGAGCTTATGGCTCCAAAATTGTATCGCACTTGCAAGCGTTACCTAAAGAAAGAGGAAGAAATAGAAGAAGTGTTGGCCGATGCTTTTTATACTATTTTCACAAAAATAGACACATTAAAAGAGCTTGGTGCTTTTGAAGCTTGGGCTCGGAAAATTGCAGTAAATAACTGTCTTCATCAGCTGAAACGCAATGTGAATTTCAATATATATTTGGAGGACACGAAGCTTCAGTTACAACCTGAGAGTTTACCAAACACACATTTGGAAGAAGAAGATTTACTCAAATTGTTAGATTATATTCCTGCTGGCTGCAAAACAATTTTCAATTTATTTGCTATTGAAGGCTACAGTCACAAGGAAATAGCAACTATGCTGAACATTTCTGAAGGCACATCGAAATCACAATTGAATGTAGCAAAAACAAAGTTGAAAGATTTAGTAAACAATTTGTATTACAAACAAGCAAAGTAAAAATGGAAAATCAAGATAAAATATTCGAACAATTTAAAAATGCTGCCGAGAAAGCAGAAACCAAAGACTTTCCCGAAATGGAGAAAATTTGGTCACGAGTTGATGCAAAACTCGATACGGTTGTTTACAAAAAACAAAATAACAATTGGAAGAAACTAGCTGTGGCAGCTTCGCTAGTTTTAGTGGGAATTATAGTATTTCAGTTCTTGAAAACTGAGGATAAAATAATAATTCCTGAAAATGAAATTGTAGTTTCAGATTCAAAAAAGGAAGTTTTGTCTGATACAATTACTGAAGAAAATGCGATTGTAAGTACCGAAGAAAACAATAGCATTATTAAAGCCGATGCCGAAAAAATACTTAAAAAACAAATTGAAGCAGAATCTAAAGTGGCTGTTTTAGCCGAAAAAGATGCCGAACCAGCGATGACTAAGGAACTTGAAGAATCTGTTTCAGTTTCTGATGAGAATGCAAAAAGAGCTTCAAATGTAGCTTCTGCAAACAATTCAGGCTATGTATTGCGAGGTAATGTTTTTGACGCTATTGGTGTGCATCATACATCTCAAGAATCAGGCAAAAAAGAGAGTAGAAAAGCAGATTCTCAAGACACAAAAAATGATCCGCTAGTGGTTATTGATGGTAAACCCATTGCCAATAGTAAAAAATCTGGAGAAAAAACACTTGCAGAAATGGATAACGAAGAACTGGAATCGGTTATTTATTTAAAGGAACCTTTATACATTATAAACGGTGCTTATTATTCGGAAGAATCGCTGTTTGGCAAGAATCCAACAAGTCCTTATACACCATTAGACAAGCAAGAAATTAAAACGATTAAAATCTTGCAAGACGAAAATGCAATCGCTATTTATGGCGAAAAAGGAAAAAAGGGTGTTGTGATTATTACTACTAAAACGGGAAAACCGGTAGCGCCAAAATAGACAAAAATTCAAAAATTTAATCTTTAAAATTACGATTATGAAAAGCTTAAAATCTATTTCATTAGCCATAACTATGCTTATAAGTTTCGTGGCTTTTGGACAAGAAAAAGATTCAATAAAAGCAGAAAAAAAAACTTACAAAGCTTTTCATTGCATGGCAACAATTAAAAAAAGTGAATATCCATTATATGTTATTGATAATCAAATTGTAGATAGAAATTCATTAACACATTTAGATTCTATTAATATTAAAAGTATAAATATACTAAAAGGTATAAAAGCAGAGGCTCTTTATGGGATTGATGGATCAAATGGAGTGATTATTATTAAAACTAAAAATTTAACACGACACGAAATTAGGGAACTTAAAAAACAAGCAAAAATTAAATTACAAATACAAGAATATCAAAAAAATAAAGCTAATAATTTAAAAAACTAAAATCATGAAAACTTTAAAACTTATTTCAGCAAGCATTATGATGCTAATTTCTGTCCTAACTTTCGGACAAGACTCGAGCGTAAGCGAACAGGCAAAGCAAAAAACAATTACAGGAGTTGTAACCGATTCTTCTGGACCAATACCAGGTGTAAATGTTGTAGTAAAAGGAACACAACGAGGTGTTACAACAAATTTTGATGGAACGTATAAAATTCAAGCGAAAGTAGGAGAAACATTGGTGTACAGTTTTATGGGAATGAACGATGAGATTAGAGTCGTTGGCACATCAAATGTTATTAATGTGAAGATGCAAGATAATCAGCAACAATTGCAAGAGGTGGTTGTTGTTGGTTATTCATCAGATTATGAATCAGAAGAAAGACCTATTTCATCAAGAAAAGAAAGAAAAAAAGCAGAAAGTAATCAAACTTTATCTGGGAAAGTTTCTGGGCTACAAATCACTAATTCTTCAGTGGCAGTTGGAGCTTCATCAAGGATAGTTTTACGTGGAAGTCGTTCTTTTTCAGAAAAAAAAGACGACCTAAAACAATATTCAAACATTAATAAAACTCCGATTCCAAACGATGAAGATTACAATAGTTTAATAGAAAATGCTTTCGAAAGTCCAAAAACAGCACCACTTTCTACTTTTTCAATTGATGTCGATAATGCTTCTTATACCAACGTTCGCCGATTCATCAACAACGGGCAAACGGTTCCAAAAGATGCTGTTCGAATAGAGGAAATGATGAATTTCTTTAAATACCAATATCCACAACCCAAAGACAATAATCCGTTTTCTATTAATACTGAATACAGCGAATGTCCTTGGAATAGCAAACATAAATTAGTAAAAATTGGTTTGCAAGGCAAAAACATTCCAACTAATGATTTACCCGCTTCCAACTTAGTTTTCTTAATCGATGTTTCGGGTTCGATGAGTGATGCTAACAAATTACCTTTATTAGTGGAATCACTAAAAGTACTAGTAGCGCAACTTCGCAAAGAAGATAAAGTAGCAATTGTCGTGTATGCTGGCGCTGCAGGATTGGTTTTGCCTCCAACTTCTGGAAATGAGAAACAAACTATTATTGACGCATTAGAAAAACTAAATGCTGGCGGAAGCACTGCTGGTGGAGCAGGAATTCAATTGGCTTACAAAACTGCCGAAGAAAATTTTATAAAAGGTGGAAATAATCGTGTCATTCTAGCCACCGATGGCGATTTTAATGTAGGTACTTCTTCCGATGGCGATATGCAAACACTAATAGAAGACAAAAGAAAATCCGGTGTTTTCTTAACTTGTTTGGGTTACGGAATGGGGAATTACAAAGATAGTAAAATGGAAATTCTTGCCGATAAAGGCAACGGAAATTACGCATATATCGATAACATTCAGGAAGCCAATCGTTTTTTGGGTAAAGAATTTAAAGGTTCGATGTTTGCCATTGCTAAAGATGTGAAAATTCAAATTGAATTCAACCCAAAACACGTTCAGAGTTATAGACTAATTGGTTATGAAAACAGAAAATTGCGTCCAGAAGATTTCAAAAATGATGCGATTGATGCAGGAGAATTAGGTAGTAATCACACCGTAACAGCTTTATACGAAATTATTCCAAATGATGTGAAAAGTGATTTTTATAATGAAACTTCCGATTTAAAATATACAAAAGTAGAACCAACAGGAAATAATTTTAACGATGAGCTAGCTACCATAAAATTCCGTTACAAAAAACCTGATGGTGATAAAAGTATCGAAATGGTTCAGATTATTGAGAATAAATCTAGCGTGTTAGAAAACGCTTCTGATGATTTAAAGTTTACTGCATCAGTAGCTTGGTTTGGATTAAAATTGAGAGATTCAAAATTAATATCTAATAAATCATCTGACGAGATTAAAAAATTAGCAAGACTTGGTTTGTCTAATGATACCGATGGTTACAAATCAGAATTTATTAGATTGGTTGAAGCTGTAAAATAAGTTTTTTGGTTAATTTGTTTTATTGAAAAACCCGACGAGAATTAAATCTTGTCGGGTTTTAATTTATATAAAATAATTCTTATTTTTCTATTTCTCTCATGCTATCCATTTTCTTATGGGCTAAGAAACCAGCAATATCTTCAAAATGTTCTTTGACACGTTTGTTACCAAATTCGAAAACTTTGGTTGCCAATCCATCAAGGAAATCACGGTCGTGAGAAACGAGGATTAATGTTCCGTCGAAATCACGTAAAGCTTCTTTAATAATATCTTTGGTTTTCATATCCAAATGGTTTGAAGGCTCATCTAGAATCAATAAGTTTACAGGTTCTAACAATAATTTAATCATTGCCAAACGCGTTTTTTCTCCTCCAGAAAGTACTTTTACTTTTTTGGTAATGTCATCACCTTGAAACATAAAAGCTCCCAAAATATCTTTTATTTTAGTACGAACATCACCAACAGCAATATCATCGATAGTAGAAAATATGGTTCCGTTTTCGTCTAATAAGGACGCTTGATTTTGTGCAAAATAACCAATTTGAGAGTTATGTCCAATTTCGACACTTCCAGAATTGATTTCAATTTCTTTCATTATGGCTTTAATCATGGTCGATTTTCCTTCCCCGTTTTTACCTACAAAAGCTACTTTTTCGCCACGTTCAATAACAATATTGGCATCTTGAAAAATAACTTTATCACCATAGGATTTTGTAATATCTTTTACAACAACAGGATATTGACCAGAACGAATAGCTGGCGGAAATTTAAGTTTTAGAGCAGAAGTATCTACCTCATCAACCTGAACAAGCACTAGCTTTTCGAGCATTTTTACACGAGACTGAACCGCATCAGTTTTAGAAAAAGTTCCTTTAAAACGATCGATAAAAGTCTGATTATCTGCAATCATTCTTTGTTGCTCGTCATACGCTTTTTGTTGATGAATTCTTCGGTCTTTTCTGAGTTCTAAATAATGAGAATATTTGGCTTTATAATCGTAAATTCTTCCCATCGTCACTTCGATAGTACGATTGGTAATATTATCGACAAAGGCTCTATCGTGAGAAATTACCACAACGGCTTTCGCAGAATTTATCAAGAAATCTTCTAACCATTGAATACTCTCGATATCCATGTGATTGGTTGGCTCATCTAGTAGAATTAAATCTGGTTTTTGCAATAAGATTTTTGCTAGTTCGATTCGCATTCTCCAACCACCAGAAAATTCTGAAGTTTGACGCGTAAAATCTTCACGCATAAATCCTAAACCAGTTAGTATTTTTTCTACTTCTGCTTCATAATTTATTTCTTCGATAGCATAAAATTTTTCCGATAAGTCCGAAACTCTTTCGATTAGTTTCATGTAATCGTCACTTTCATAATCTGTACGAATGGTTAATTGCTCATTGATTTCGTCAATTTCGGCTTTCATGGCAAAAACTTCTCCAAATGCTTTTGAAGTTTCTTCCATCACTGTAGCGCCATCAGTAGTGAGCAAATGCTGAGGCAAATAAGCTACAACCGCATCTTTTGGTGCTGACACATTTCCAGTTGATGGTTTTGCTTGACCCGAAATTATCTTTAATAAAGTAGATTTTCCTGCACCATTCTTACCCATTAAGGCAATTTTGTCATTTTCATTGATAGCAAAAGAAACATCGCTAAATAAAGTGGTTCCGCCAAATTGTACGGAAATATCGTTTACTGTAATCATTTTCGGTTATTTATTTAATCGATTTTTTGAAGGTGCAAAGATAGATTAATTAAGGAATTTGACAATTTTAAATATGAATTTGAATTATGAAAAAAAGAATTCAGATATTTGATTTATATCTAAAATAAAAACAATGAACATTCTTTATCTACACGGATTGGACAGTAATTTAAGCGACGAAAAAAAGGTCATTCTGGAACCATTCGGAAATATTATTGCTCCAGATTTAGATTATAGAGCGAATACAAACATGATTGAAACTTTATATAGGGAATATAAAAACCAAAATATAAATTATATTATTGGTAGTAGTATGGGTGGTTTTGCAGGCTTTTATCTTTCTATATTAATGCAAATTCCTGCTTTGTTATTTAATCCAGCATTGCCTTATCGGACTTCGGTTTTACAAAATATTCCTGTTATTAATGACAATCACAATCATTTGTTGCAAATCGTAATTGGAAACCAAGACGATGTAATTTTGGCAAAAGATAACCTTGATTTTATCATGAAATTATTGCCGCTAAAAAATGATTTTAGGTTACATCTTCTTAGTGAATTGGGTCATGGTATTCCTGTGGATATTTTTGAGACTGAAGTAAATTTGTTTTTTAGATAATTAGATTTTTGTGAAGGTGTAAGATAGATTAATTAGGGAATTTGAAAATTTATCGAAACATAATCAACTTTGACTCGAACATAAGTGACTTTGACTCGAATATATTCAACTTTGCGTCAAACATAAGTGAATTTGAGTCGATTGTATTCAACTTTGACTCAAACATAAACAACTTTGACTCAAATATATTCAACTTTGCATCGAACATAAGCGACTTTGAGTCGATTGTATTCAACTTTGATTTGAAAGCATAAAAAAACCACAATTTAAATTGTGGCTTTTTTTATGCTTTTTTAAAAAGTTAGATACTCATTCTAAATTCTTCAATTACTGGATTAGCTTTTCCAAAATCTATCTCTTGAATAAAAACTTCTACTGCTTGATCGGCAGTTCTAAAACCAGCTAATTTAGCCGATTGTATGTTGTTTTTTATAATTGTATTTACGCCAACTGCTTCAATTTTTGATTGTAATGCTTGTGCTAAAATTTCGCTTCCCGAAAATATTTTCATCAATCCCATATCCTATTTTATTTTAAATTAATCTTCGTTTTCGTCTTCTTCCTCATCTTCTTCCTCTTCGTCATCTTCATCCATTTCGAAAAACAAAGGTTCTATCATTATTTTATCGGCAAGCGATTCAACTCTTTCGGTTAAGTCGGTAGTAAAAAAAAGTCTCTGTGTTTTATCTATACTATTTGATAATCTGTGAATAACAGCATCCATACGATTTCTGAAAAGAATATCAGCATCATCTACTACAAACATTTTTATTGTGCTGATATTAAATCCTGCCGAAGCAAACATAGCATTTATCCTATTTGGAGTTCCAATAAGCACGTCTAATCCTAATGAAACAATGTTCTTATCGTAATCGATATCACCTTTGTCATGAACTCCTAAAATACTTAGATCATGGTATTTAGCATATTTCAAGAACATATCTTCCATTTGTAAAACACGTTCTTTGTTTTCGACAATGATTAATGCTCTTGTGCTTTCTCCAACGGATTTTTCCATTCGCTGAATCACATTAATAATTATTGTTGTAGATTTTCCAGAACCTTTTTGTGCAACTATAACTGCATCGGCACCACTTTTAATAGTACTAAATGTTTCTTGTTGCAACTCATTGGCTTCAGTTAAACCGTTTTCGATAAGTGCTTGTTGCAGGTTTTCGTTTATTTTTTTTAGTTTCATTTTAATTGATTCAAAGATCTAATTATTTAAATCTTTTAATTTATTATTTACTTGCGAAGAGCTTTACATCTTCTTCGGAAATTTCATTTCCACCTAAAATAATTAAGCGTTCTACGACATTTCTCAATTCTCGAATATTTCCTGTCCAGTCATATTCCTGTAGTAGTTTTATAGCTTGTTTTGAGAATACTTTTGACACATTTCCTTGTTCTGAGGCTATCTTATCATTAAAATGCTCTATTAATAAAGGAATATCATCACGACGATCATTTAGAGCTGGAACTTTTATCAAAATTACTGCCAAACGATGGTATAAATCCTCACGGAAACGACCTTCGGCTATTTCTTTTTTTAAATCTTTATTGGTTGCCGCTACAACACGAACATTTACTTTTATGTCTTTGTCTGCTCCTACTCTTTGTATCAAACTTTCTTGTAAGGCACGCAATACTTTGGCTTGCGCCGAAAGACTCATATCTCCTATTTCATCTAGAAAAATAGTACCACCATCTGCGGCTTCGAATTTTCCTGCACGGTCTTTTACTGCCGATGTAAAAGCGCCTTTTACATGTCCAAACAATTCACTTTCTATCAATTCAGATGGAATAGCAGCGCAGTTTACTTCTATTATAGGAAAATTAGCTCTTTCACTTTTTTCGTGTAATTGATGTGCTACGAGTTCTTTTCCTGTTCCGTTGGGTCCAGTGATTAAAACTCTAGCTTCGGTTAGTGCTACTTTTTCAATCATGTCTTTGATATGATTGATGGGTTGGCTCTCGCCTATCATTTCGTAGTTTTTAGAAACTTTCTTTTTTAAGATTTTGTTTTCTACGACTAACTTTTTTTTGTCTAAAGCATTACGAACAGTATTTAACAAACGATTTAAATCTGGTGGTTTCGATATATAATCGAAAGCGCCCAATCGCATTGTATTTACGGCAGTTTCTAAATCTCCGTGACCAGAGATCATCACCATTTGTATTTCAGGTTTGATTTTTTTTGCGGCTTCTAGGACTTCGACACCGTCCATTTTTGGCATTTTGATATCACAAAGTACCAAATCATATTCTTCATTTTTTATTTTTTCCAGACCTTGTAAACCGTCTTCGGCTTCGTCGACAATATAAGTATCGCTTTCTTCCGTTAGTATTTTAGTTAATACACGTCGGATTGCAGGTTCGTCTTCGATGATTAGGATTTTGCTCATTTTTTTTAGTTTCAAAGGTGCAAAGTTACAAAGTTTCAAAGGAAAAACTTTGACTCTTTAAAACTTTGCTACTTAAATTAATATTTAAGCCATTTGTATAATTCTTTCCAGGTTGGTTTTTTGCCATACATTAAGATTCCTACTCTATAAATTTTTGAAGCAAACCAGACTACACCTAGAAATGTTGCAAATAATATGGTGATAGATAGTGCTAATTGCCACCATGGCACACCAAACGGAATTCTCATTAGCATAACAATAGGTGATGTGAGCGGAATCATGGAAAACACTGTAGCTACTGTTCCGTGCGGATCGTTGACTACGGTAAAAAATCCGATATAAACACCTAACATAAGTGGCATAATGATTGGCAATAAGAATTGTTGAGAATCGGTTTCTGAATCGACAGCGGCTCCGATAGCTGCATAAAATGAGCTATATAGGAAATAACCACCTATGAAATAGATTACGAAACAAGTAAGTAATGTTCCCAATGGTAAGTTAAAAATTTCTTTAATGTAACTTTGCATGGTAGTTCCTAGTTCATGCTGTACTGCATTTGCCATTGCTGGATCAATACTGGCTTGAGCACCAGTTTGCATACCAAAGAATGCCGAAACTCCAAATAACAAAATAGCTCCTACAATTGCCCAAATGGCAAATTGAAGAATTCCTGCTAATGAATTTCCGATAATTTTTCCCATCATTAACTGATATGGTTTTACCGATGAGATAATGATTTCGATAATTCTAGATGTTTTTTCTTCGATAACACTTCTCATAACGAAATTACCATAAATAATAATAAACATCATGATTAAGTAACCAAATGCGCCACCTATTGCAATCTTCATTTCATTGATCCCTTTTATGGTATCTTCTCCAGAAAATTTAGTTAAATGTATATTGGAATCTACTTTTGCTTTTTCGATTTTATCGTAATCAAAGCCTAACGTAGTTAAGTTGTTTTGGGTTAATTTAGTATCGATTACATCTTCAATTCCCATGATGAATTCCATACTAGGACTTTCATCTGAAATATATTCTACTTTAGTTGATAAATCTTGAATATTAGCTACTTTAGGAACAAAAATAAGTCCTTCATAATTCTTGTTTGCAGTGTCTTTTGCCAGTTTTAATGGCATTCCTGACAAATCGATGTAAACAGTTTGTTTGGTATTTTTGAAATCGGATTTTAAAACTCCAGATTCATCATAAATAGCTATTTTTGTTACTTCATCTTTATTCATACTAGCTAAATAGCCTACGAAAAATGATAACCCTACGATTAATAATGGACTTAGAAAAGTCATTATAATAAATGATTTATTACGAACTTTTGCAATAAATTCTCTTTTTATGATAAGTGATAGTACTCCCATTATTTTTGACTTACAGTTTGAATAAATATATCGTTTACGCTCGGAATGTTTTCTGCAAAATGAGTTACTTGACCTCTATTTGTCAAAATACTTAACAACTCATTTGATGTTGCTGTTCCTAAATCTATCTCTAGTTTCAAGTCATCATTTAGAGATTTGAAATCTGTTTGACCTACTGTAAATTTTTGGGTTAAATCATACATTAAACCTTCTACATTATTTGTCATGATTCCTACTTGGAAAGTATTTTTTCGGTATTGGCGTTTTACATCTTCCAGTTTTCCTTCAATCAATTTGTTCGATTTGTGAATTAAAGCAATATCATCACATAATTCTTCGACACTTTCCATACGATGTGTAGAGAAAATAATAGTAGATCCTTTTTTCTTTAATTCTAAGATTTCGTCTTTTATTAAATTGGCATTTACAGGATCGAAACCTGAAAAGGGTTCGTCAAAAATTAATAATTTAGGTTGATGCAAAACCGTAACTACAAACTGTACTTTTTGCGCCATTCCTTTTGAAAGTTCTTGTATTTTTTTATTCCACCAACCTTCAATTTCGAATTTTTCGAACCAATATTTAAGTTGTTTTTGAGCTTCCGCTTTAGACAATCCTTTTAGCTGTGCGAGATACAAACATTGTTCCCCTACTTTCATAGTTTTATACAAACCACGTTCTTCTGGCATATAACCAATATGTTGTACGTGGTGTGGTGATAATTTTTCGCCATCGAGAATTATCTCACCACTATCTGGCATCGTAATTTGATTGATAATACGGATTAAAGAGGTTTTTCCAGCGCCGTTAGGACCTAAAAGTCCGTAAATACTACCTTTAGGAACTTGTAATGAAACACTATTTAGGGCAGTATAATCACCGTATTGTTTGACTACATTTTTAACTTCAAGAATATTACTCATTGTATAAAATTGATTTATTTAGTCTGTTATGCCTTTTTGGCTTTGTGTTTGTAAATGTAAAGAATTAGTAGAAAAGTGTGACTATTTGTTACAAAAAACCCACCCTAATTTGCACTAGGATGGGAAAAAAAATAAAACAGGTATAAACCTGTTCTATAAATTATGAAAACATATCTTTTACTTTCTCAAAGAATGATTTTTCTGACTTTTCTGGACTTGGAATAAAGTTTTCGTTTGAAATATTATTTTCAAAAAATTGTTTTTGCTCCTTGTTTAAAGTTTTTGGCGTCCAAACATTTACATGAACTAGCAAATCTCCATTACCATAACTATTTATACTTGGAATTCCTTTTCCTTTTAATCGGAGTATTTTTCCTGATTGTATTCCTTCTTCTAATTTGATGCGAACTTTTCCGTTTACTGCTTCAATATCTTTGGATATTCCTAGAACTGCTTCAGCAAAACTAATATATAAATCGTAATGCAAATTTTCGCCTTCACGCTTTAAGAATTCGTGTTCTATTTCTTCGATAGCTACAATAAGATCACCTGGAATTCCATTTCCTGGCGCATCGTTTCCTTTATTAGAGACTTTTAATTGCATTCCATCAACAACACCAGCAGGGATTTTTATAGAAACTGTTTCGTCTTCTAGAATCATTCCTTGTGCATCGGCATTAGCTGGTTTTTTTTCGATAATTTGACCTGAACCTCCACAAGTTGGACAAGTTGAAGCCGATTGCATACGACCCAAAATAGTATTAGTTACACGCATTACTTGGCCTTGACCATTACAAGTAGAACAAGTTTTGTATGAAACTCCTTGCGCCTGAATTTTGCGTTTTACTTTAACTTTTTTCTCGACACCGTTGGCAATTTCTTCTAGCGTTAATTTGACTTTTATTCTCAAATTACTTCCTTTAGTACGACGTTGACCTCCGCCACCGCCACCAAATCCGCCGAAACCACCACCACCGAAAATATCTCCAAATTGACTAAAGATATCGTCCATGTTCATTCCGCCGCCATGAAAACCGCCGCCGCCGCCATTACCTCCTTCGAAGGCTTGGTGTCCGAAACGATCATATTGTGCTTTCTTTTGTGCGTCACTTAATACTTCATATGCTTCGGCAGCTTCTTTAAATTTTTCTTCGGCAGCAGCATCACCAGGATTTTTATCAGGGTGAAATTCGATTGCTTTTTTTCGGTATGCTTTTTTTATTTCGGCTTCAGATGCACTTTTTGTGATGCCTAATATTTCGTAAAAATCTTTTTTCATCTTTATAATTTTACCCTTCAACTAAGCTAAGGGTGACCATTTGATTTAATTTCCAATAACTACTTTAGGAAAACGGATGATTTTATCACCTAATTTATATCCTTTTTCAATTACATCGACTACTTTTCCTTTTAGTTTATCACCAGCTGGAATTTGTGTAATTGCTTCAGCAAAATCAGCATTAAAAGCATCTCCAGTTCTTACTTCCATAACTTCTAACCCTTTAGAAAACAAAGTGTCTTTTAGTTTTGCATGTATAAGTTCTACTCCTTTTATTAGATTCTCATCTTCTGATTTAGAAATTTCAACAATAGCTCTGTCAAAATCATCCATAACTGGCAACATGGCTTGCAAAACTTCTTGATTGGCAGTTTTAAATAAATCTATTCTTTCTTTTGAAGTACGTCTTTTATAATTTTCGAATTCAGCAAAAAGACGCAAAAACTTATCTTTTTCATGAGCTAAATCTTTAGCTAATTGTTCTTCAGCACTTAACTCTTCTACAATTAATTGCTCGCCATTAGCATTTTCTTCTAATGTTATTTCATCTAATTCTTTATCAATTTCAGTATTCTCAGTAGTCATCTTTGATTTATTTTTAAATATATTTTGAAACATTCTTTACACATTGCAAAAGTACTGCCAATTATAAAAAAATGTCAAATTGTCATTAAAAACTTTAATATAATTTTAAGAGAAAACCGTAATTGTTTAGCTAAATTTGAAAATAATAAATTAAAATTACATCTTCTTTCTTACATATAATTATTAATTCACTATACTAAAAAAGTGTTTGCTGTAGCAAACACTTTTTTATTTTTCTAATAGTTGCTTTAAGGCTGAGTTTATCGATTTATATTGGAAGTCGAAACCAGCTGTTATTATTTTTTGGTTGCTTACATTTTGGCTTTCAAAAAGTAAAGTATGCATTTCTCCCAAGACTAATTTCATAATAAACCTAGGAATGTTTGGCATGAAAAAAGGTTTTTCTAAGATTTGCGCTACAGCAGAGTTTAATTCGTAATTAGTAACTGGAGAAGGTGCTACTGCATTATAAACTCCTTGAAGATTATTTTGCAGTGCAAACATAAACATATTTACTAAATCGTGAATATGTATCCAAGATTGCATTTGCTTTCCTGTACCAAATGCAGAACCAATTCCTAAATTTATTGGCTTTAATATTTCGGGAAGTGCACCGCCTTTTGTAGAAAGAACTAATCCTATACGAAGTTTGCACACATTTATATTTAATCTTTCCATTTGATTTACAGATTCTTCCCATTTTACAACCACATTAGAAAGAAATTTGTCGTCAAATTTCGTGAAATCCTCAGTATAATATTTTTTTAAACTATCTGGATAAATACCTATGGCTGATGCTGATATAAATTGTTTTACTTGATGTGGATTGTTTTTTAAAGCATTAAACAACAAATTTGCAGATAATACTCTGCTTTCAATTATTTCTTGTTTGTATTTAGATGTCCATCGTTTTGCAATATTTGCTCCCGCTAAGTGTATAATTGTTTTTACACCTATCAGACAATTTTCGTCGATGACTCCAGATTCTGGACTCCAATAAAAACCATTATAATTAGGTTGATGTTCGATTTTATTTTTGCTGGTTGTGAGATAATTGATTTTTATACCATTTTGCAATAGCAATTCAGTAAGTGCTGTTCCAACAAGACCAGTTGCTCCAGTAATAAGGACTTTCATTATAATTTTTGTATAAAATTAATAAATGATTGTCTTAAGAATTTATTAATTGTATAGAATTTAACTATTGTTGAAATCATTTTACTTTACTCGTATACTCCATTCAAAATCCATTTCAGAAACTTGTTCTCCTTTTTCGTTGGTTCCAATCGATTTCATCCAAAAAGTTTGACCTTCTCCAGTTTCTATAGTTTTTTTTACTGCTTCTTCTATAAGATGCCCATCATTACATGTAAAAGTTATTCTTCCTGTTGCTTTTTTGGTAAAATTTCCTTTGTTATTTGCCACTAACATTGATATGTTTCTTTTGCTTTTCTGAATATGTAGCATCACCATAGCTCCTGTTGCAAGTTCGGCAGCCATAGCTTGCACTGCAAAATACATTGATTTGAAAGGGTTTTGATTTGCCCAACGGTGCTTAACAGTTACCACACATTGCGTTTCGTTTATACTCTTTGCTCTAACACCAGACCAAAAAGCTGATGGCAATTTAAAAAATAAAAACTTATTTAAATTTGATGCTGAAAACTCCATAGTGCTATATTTTTCGCTAATGTACAAAAAAATACTATGTATGCATAATATTTTTAATTGTTAAATAAATGTTAATATTTAGTACTTTGTAATACACAATACCTTTTTTTATCCGTATCTTTGTATAAGAAATTAATAGCTAAAAGAAAGTACTATTCGTTTTATCATCAAAAAAAATCAAAATCATGGAAGCAGTTCTAACATCAAACAAAGAAAAAAATTACGCCTCACTTATTCATTTGAGTGCTATGACAAAATATTTTATTCCTTTTGGAAATTATATTTTACCTATTATATTATGGGGAAGTAAAAAAGATTCGTCAAAATTTATAGACTACAGCGGAAAACAAGTGATGAATTTTCAGTTAAGTATGTTGTTATATTCAATTCTCTTATTAGTCATCTCTATCCCTACTTTATTGTTCTCAATATTTAGTAATGTGAGTTTTAATGAAATTGAGAATGACAATTTTTTAATCGAAAAACTATCAACTGGAAATATTACAGGAATTGTTGTTATTGCTTTAGTTGCTGTTGGATTATTTTGTCTTATGAAAATCGCTGAATTTTTCCTTATCATATATGGAGCTATTAAAACCAGTGAAGGAGAATATTTCAAATATCCGTTGACTATTAATTTTCTAAAATAAGTTTCAATCATCATCAGCCTTTTAAATAGAGGCAAATCAAAAATCAATCAAAAAATGAACAGTTTAATTATTAAAAAAGAAAATCTATGAACATTGAAAACACAAAAGCGCAAATGCGAAAAGGTGTTCTCGAGTTTTGTATCTTATCGGTCTTAAAAGACAAAGAAGCATACACCTCGGAAATTTTAGATACCCTAAAAAACGCAAAGCTACTGGTGGTAGAAGGGACAGTATATCCTTTACTTACAAGACTTAAAAACGACGAGCTACTTAGCTATCGCTGGGAAGAATCTACTTCTGGACCGCCAAGGAAATACTACGGATTAACAGAAGAAGGACAAATATTTTTAAACGAATTAAATAGCACCTGGACAGAATTGTCTGATGCAGTAAACATTATAACTATCCAAAAATAATAGCCATGAACAAAACAGTAAATATGAATTTAGGAGGTTTTTTCTTTCACATAGATGAAGACGCCTATCAGAAATTAAATCGCTATTTTGATGCTATAAAGAAATCTCTTTCTAGCGACGGTCGTGACGAAATCATGAACGATATTGAAAGTAGAATTTCAGAGCTTTTCTCAGAGAAATTAACTAGCGAAAAACAAGTTATAGGTCTAAAAGACGTAGATGATGTTATCACAGTTATGGGGCAACCAGAAGACTACAAAATTGAGGATGACCAACCCAAAGAAACTAATTATAATTACACATCATCAGGATCTAAAAAACTATACCGTGACAAAGAAAACGGAATAATAGGTGGCGTAGCATCTGGGTTGGGACATTATTTTGGTGTAGATCAAGTTTGGATAAGAATTGCACTTATTTTACTTGTTTTTGCAGGATTTGGAACTGGTATAATTGCTTATATTGTATTATGGGCTGTAACTCCTGAAGCTATATCTACTTCAGAAAAATTAGAAATGAGAGGGGAACCTATAAACATTTCAAATATAGAAAAAAAAGTAAGGGAGGAATTTGAGACTGTTTCAGAAAAATTTAAGAATGCCGATTATGGAAAAATGGGAACCCAAGTTAAATATGGTGCAGAAAAAATAGGAAGCTCGCTTGGTGATGTTATTGTTTCTATCCTGAAAGTATTTGCTAAATTTATTGGTGCATTAATCGTTATTATTGCTTCAACAACGTTAATTTCTCTAATTATAAGCTTATTTACTGTTGGCTCTACATCTTTTCTTAGTGTGCCTTGGTTAGACTATTTTAATACTTTTAACTATACAAATACTTCTATGTGGTTTGTTAGTCTATTATTCTTTTTAGCTATCGGAATTCCATTTTTCTTTTTGTTAATTTTAGGATTAAAAATATTAGTTAGCAACTTAAAATCTATTGGAAATATTGGGAAATA
Source organism: Flavobacterium sp. (assembly GCF_046153165.1). GTDB lineage: Bacteria > Bacteroidota > Bacteroidia > Flavobacteriales > Flavobacteriaceae > Flavobacterium. The sequence goes on from NZ_JBJXEN010000007.1 coordinate 20,542, forward strand.
TACTTTACTAGCTATCTGGATTTTAGCTGTTGGCTTATTAATAACAATAGGGATTCGTCAAGCAACTGAAGTAGCTTTTGACAATAAAGTTGTTACAAAACAACAAATAAACATAAGTCCTAATGATACACTTTTTGTGAAATTTAGATTTAATGATTATTTCACAAAAGACATAAACGATAGAGAAAGTTTTAAATTTGTACAAGATTCTGCAAATCAAAACATGATATATTCGAACAACGTAAGTATAGAAATCATGCCTACTGACGAGAGGTTACCATATATTCAAATAGAAAAAAATGCAAACGGAAAATCTTTTAATGAAGCTAAAGTACGTGCAGAAAAAATTACATACAACTTAAAAATTACTGGAAACCAACTTGTTTTAGACAATTATTTTCTAACCGATGTGAAAAATAAGTATAGAGGTCAAGAAGTGAAATTATTTTTATACTTACCTAAAGGAACCTATCTAAAACCAGATAGTTCATTAAGACATTATGAAGAAACTGATGGTGATTACTTTTATTGGAACCCAGATTCTGATAAAGATGTATATAAAGTGGAAGAAAATAAAGTAAAATGCATAAACTGTCCTGTTAATGATAATGAAGATTGGGACAGTGATAATGAAGATAATATCAATATTCATAATCCAAACGTAACCATCAATGAAGACGGAATTTCTATAAAAAATGATACAACAATATCTAATTCTAAAGATTTTAAAGAACTAAAAATTAACAAAGACGGAATAATAATTAAAACCAAATAATTATGATAAAACTAATGGTTCATTTAGTACGAATAGTAATTGCAACGTGTATTGTGTTATTATTTAATTCTTGCAAGTATGATATAGATTTTGGCGAAAAAATTACTGGAAGTGGTCATGTCGTTACAAAAGAAAGAAACTTAGATGCTTTTACAAAAATTGAAGTAAGTCAAGGACTGGATTGCGAAGTGACTCAAGGAAATGATCAAAAAGTTGTAATCGAAGCAGATGATAATTTACAAGACGGTATAATTACTACTGTTAGTAATGGTGTCTTAAAAATATCTTCAAAATACAATAATTATTATAATGTGAAATCTAAAAAGATTATGGTTCAAATACCTAATATCTCTAGTTTAGAATCTACAAGTGCTGCTTATTTAGTTACTAAAAACATTATAAAAGGAGATAATATTGCTTTAAAATCTAGCAGTGCAAGTAAATTAAATGCAAATATTGAAGCAGATTATGTTGCTCTAGAAACTTCTAGCGGAAGTGATTTAAATGTTGAAGGAAAAGCACTCGAAGTAACAACAGCATCATCTAGTGGAAGCAGTATTGATGCCGAAAAATTATTAGCTAACAATATAATTTCTCAAAGTACAAGTGGAAGTACAACTATTGTAAATCCAATACTGAAACTAAAAGCTCATGCATCAAGCGGAAGTTCTATCAGTTATTCTAAAACTCCTAAAAATTTATCTATCGAAGAAAATTCTGGAGGAAGTGTAGATAAGGAGTAAAAAAACTTAATTTTATTAAAATCATTCACCAAAAGTGAATGATTTTTTTATATTTGTAGTAAACATATTTCAAAATGAAAAAAATTAACCTACTTATTTTTGCAATCTTATTTACTACCATCTCTTTTGCCCAAAAAAAAGAAAAAGTTAAAGGATCTAAAATTGTAACTGTCGAAAATGTTGAAGTTGCTGCTTTTACAGAACTTGAAGTCGAAGACAATCTTGAAGTTTTTTTAATAAAAGGTGATAAAAATGCCATCGAAGTTGAGACCGATGAAAATTTGCACACAGCCATAAATCATCAAACGTATGGTAATTCTTTACGATTAAATACAAATAAAGAAATTTCAGGTTTCAAAAAACTGGAAATTAGAGTAACTTATACAGACAGTTTGAAATTAATTTCTGTAAAACATGAAGCAAAATTGAATGCAGTTTCTGAAATCCAGTTAAAAAATATTACCATAAAAACTTATGATTATTCTAAATCATTTATTGCTGCAAATTCCCCAAATTTCACATTATTAGCAAATGACAAATCAAAAGTAGAACTAAACTTAAAAAGTGTGGATGCATTTGTAGAAATGAGTAAAAACACAAATATAAAAGCACACATTACTTCAAATAAATTAAAATTTGATATGTATCAAAAATCTGAAGCGATTCTTGATGGAGAAGTAACTGAAATGAAGCTTCGTTTAGATAATAGTACAAGTTATGAAGGTCAAAAGCTAATCTCAAAAATACTTAATCTAACTACAGAAAGTAATACAAAATGTAGTGTTTACACAAATGGTAGTTTGTCTATATCTGCTGCAGGAAAATCGGAAATTTCGATATTTGGTGATCCAAAAATAGAATTAAAGAAATTTAGTGATGAAGCTACTTTATATAAAAAAGTAACAAAATAATTATTAAAATATAAGCATAAAAAAATCCCAATTTACATTGGGATTTTTTTATGCTTATACGTTCAAATAAATTTCGCATCGCCTAAGTTCTGGTTTCTCCTTTGTGAAGTTAAAGAACCAAACTGCTAGTTCTTCAAGTTCGAAAGGCAATAACGTTTTTACTGCTTTCTCTAATTCTTTACAAAACAAAATAGGATCAAAACTAACTCTTTCAAGAATTGATTTTGCATAATTAACCATTAATTTTGACATAGTATTTAATTTAAAATTGTGGTATTGTATTACTCAAATCTACACAATTAAAACGTAAAAAATCCTAATAAAGTATTAAAGTTTTTTAAACCCTATCATCATTTCACGTTTTCCTGGTGGCCCAGCAACTTTTTTAACAATAAACCCAACTTCTTGCATAGATCTTTTTACAACGCCACGAGCTGCGTAAGTTACTAGAATCCCATTATCTTTAAGAGCTTCAAACATATTCTTAAAAATTTCGGTACTCCACAATTCTGGTTGGACTCTATAACCAAAAGCATCAAAATAAATTAAATTGAAAGCATTTTTGTCTTGAATATCTTGAAAAAACTGTTTTCGCTTTGTTAATGAAAATTTGGGATTAAAAATATGTTTATCTTCCCAACTGCAATCATGCATTTTTTGGTAATCAGATTCAAACTCTTTTGCTTTTAGTTCTTCTAAATAATTCATTTCTAGCGCTTCATCTTTAGAAACAGGATAAGCTTCAACACCAGTATAATCAATTTTTAAATTATTTTTTTGAGCTTCTAACAAAGTAATAAAAGCATTTAATCCAGTTCCAAAACCAATTTCTAAAATTGAAATATTATTTTCTTCAACTAAAGAAAGCCCATTTTTAATAAAAACATGATATGCTTCTTGTATAGCGCCATGTTTAGAATGATAACATTCATCCCAGTCAAGCAAATGAATCGTTGTAGATCCATCGAGGGTTTTTATAATTTCTCTTTTCAAAACTACTTAATATATAGTTTTTTTATTCTCACTATTGGTCCACCACATTTTACTTCGTGACATTTTACACAAACATCAATACTTGCATTAAAATGTTCTTTGCTATTTTTAGCGTCTTTATAAATTAATTCTTGTGATTTTATAAACTCAGAGGCATGTTGCTTAAAGAAATCGTCGTTTTCTTGTTTGTCAGTCATTACCGAGCTGTGAATTTTTAGAAAATGATTAGGAAATTTACCTATCGTATCACCTTTAATGATTCTTTGTTTTAATCGTTCATTATCTACATACATTTGTTCCATAAGAATAGCCATTTCTGACATTTCGTACATATCAAATTTTTTATCCGATGCTGGTTTTTCGCAATTTTCTTGTTTTTTATTACAAGAAAATAATATTATTGAAGCTAAAATTACTATTAAATATTTTTTCATTATTTTTTTATTAAAACACCATCAGCCATAAATGAATAGGTAGTTTTTGGTGCCACAATACTATCAATAGAAGCTTGAGATTGTCCTGCGTCTTTAGCATAATGTTTTAACTCATCAATAGATTCAATGCTTACATAAGCTTTTCCGTTTACTATTGCTTCTTCATTGTCAGCATTTTTAGGAACAAAAAAAGCATAGTCTTTAAACTTTACGAATGCCTCTTTATCATTACCTAAATTTAGAGTCATCCAACAGCCTTTTTTCTTACAAACTGAATTTATTTTAGACTTGAATTTTACAGTTAAAGTGTCCCCTTCTTTTAAGGTTTCAAATTGTTTAGACATTTCTTCGGCAGATATTGCTTTTTCATCAGATATTTTATCTCCAAAACTAGCATATTCAGTTTTAGCATTTTCGTTAGTGTTTATCACTTTATTTTTATCATTACAACTAATAAGTGAAGTTATAACTGCTAGTGAAAGAATGAGTTTTTTCATAATATTTTTAATGTTATTGTTTAAGAATACAAATCTAACAAGAAAATCACAACTTAGTAAATTTAGTTTAACGAAAAACTCATTTTATTACTAAAAACTCAAATAATCATTTGTTGCAATTGTTTTAAGATAAAAATCCCTCTTAATTGATTAAATATTTGCCTTAACATTTACAATACACTTTGTTTTTTACTAAATTAGCAAAAAATTAATTTTCTGTAATGGGTTTAGATATTCAAAGCGAAATCGATGTAGTGAAAGTAGCTTCTTCAAGGATTAACGAGGTAGATTTTGAGAATCTAGCTTTTGGTAATGTTTTTACAGATCACATGCTTATGTGTGATTTTAAAGACGGAAAATGGGAAAAGCCTATTATAAAACCATATGCACCTTTTTTATTAGATCCTTCAGCAAAAGTTTTTCATTATGGCCAAGCCATTTTTGAAGGAATGAAAGCTTATAAAGATGATAATAATGATGTTTGGCTTTTTAGACCCGACGAAAATTTAAAACGTTTTAATAAATCGGCAACTAGAATGGCAATGCCAGAAGTACCTGAACATATTTTTATTGATGGTTTAAAAGAAATTTTAAAAATCGAAAAAGAATGGGTTAAAAAAGGTGTTGGAAACACATTATACATACGTCCGTTTATGATTGCTATTGGTACTGGTGTTATTGCGCAACCATCTACACAATATAGATTTATGATCATTTTATCGCCAGCAAAATCTTATTATTCTGGTGAAGTAAAAGTTATTATTGCGGAACATTATAGTCGCGCTGCAAATGGCGGAATTGGTGCCGCAAAAGCTGCAGGAAATTATTCGGCACAATTTTACCCAACAAAATTAGCTAATGAACAAGGTTTTCAGCAAATTATCTGGACAGATGATGCGACGCATACTACGTTAGAAGAAGCTGGAACCATGAATGTGTTTTTTAGAATAAATGACACCTTATATACCGCACCAACTAGCGAACGTATTCTTGATGGTGTAACTAGAAAAAGTTTAATAGATTTAGCTAAGCGTGAAGGTATAAAAGTGGCTGTTCAGCCTGTTTTAGTTTCAGAAATTGTAGAAGCTGCTAAAAATGGTTCTCTTAAAGAAATATTTGGAGCAGGAACTGCTGCAGTGGTAAACCCAATTGTAGGTTTTTCCTATCAAGATGTTTACTATGAATTACCTAAAACGGAAAACTCAATAGCTTTAGAATTAAAAGAGAAGCTAACAAATATTCAGCACAAACTAGCAGAAGACACTTTTGGTTGGACTGTTAAAGTTTAAATTTAGGCAAGATATTCATATAAAAGACAAAAGCAGAAATGAGTGTAAAAACTTATTTCTGCTTTTTTTTTGATTTTACTTAAATCTTAAGAATTTCTTCAAAATTAGGTTTAAAATAATTAGGTCCTTTTAACACTTTTCCATCTTCTCGATAAATAGGTTTACCGTCATGACCCAATTTACTCATATTACTACGCTGAATTTCATCGAAAACCGCCTCCATTTTGTCTTGTAACCCATGTTCTATAATAGTTCCACACAAGATATAAAGCATATCACCTAGAGCATCAGCAATTTCTATAATATCGTTATTAGTAACTGCTTCAAGATATTCTTCGTTTTCTTCTTTCATCAAATTGTAACGAAGTAAATTTTTATTTTCACCTAAATCACCCGTAGGATTGGTATTTATTCCTAATCCAAAAGCAGAATGAAACTCATGAACAGATTTTATTTGTTTTTGCATTTTTTATATTAATTAATTTAAGTCGCAAATTATTAAAATGAAATTACAATTGATTATTTTTACAAAAAAATATTTATGTTTAGTTCTGGACAATTAATTTTTGCAGCAATTTTTGCAATTTGCTTTATCATAATCATGATCTTTTCTTACCGAAAAGATTTAAAAATTCACAAACAGTATTATAAAGGAAGTTTATGGATATTAGTTGGATTCATATTATTTATAGGCTTTCTATTTATAATTAAATCATTAATGAAAGAATAGACATAATATTAATTTTTTTGAAAAATTTTTCATATTTTTAACAAAAATTTTATTTATTCTTATATGAGAATTGCAAAATATATCTTTTTATTAGTCTTACTAATTACCATAACGGTCTCTGTTTTTGTTGCTACAAAAGACGGAAATTACATAGTAACAAAGAGTAAACAAATTGATGTATCTAAAGAAATCGTTTTTAATTACGTCTCAGATTCCAAAAACTGGGAAACTATAAATCCTTGGAAAGGAGAAAATACAAAAGTAAAATCTGTTCAAAAAATTGGCGAAGAAACCATTTTGCAAAATATTATTATAAATGAAGTCCCTGCAGAACTGGAACTAACTTTTAGAGATACTTTATCTAAAAAAACAATCGTAACTTGGACTACAAAAGGTAAATTAAGTTTTAAGGATAAATTTTTAAGTATTATAAACCGTGGAACTCATAACGATTTTGCTGAAAAATTCGAGAATGGCCTTACAACTTTAAATACTATCTTGACTACCGAAATTAATAGCTTTACTATAAAAGTTGATGGTTTTGTAAATCGTGATACCATTTTTTATATACAACAAGTAGTTAGTTGTAAAGTTGAAGAATTACCTGCGAAAATTAAAAAAACACTTCCCAAACTTAATCAGTTATTAAAAATTACAAATACACCTGAAAACGGAGCGCCATTTATTGTTTATCATTCTATAGATAGTTTGGCGAATAAAATAACTTTCTCTGTTGCAATTCCGACTAAACAGAAGGTTTTCACCTCGACCGAAAGCGATATTTATACAGGACAAACTAATCCTTTCCAGGCAGTAAAAGCAACGC
>NZ_JBJXEN010000037.1:0-3564 GCF_046153165.1 Flavobacterium sp.
ACCGTTACGGCTTCCAAGGTCAGGAAAAAGATGATGAATTAAAAGGAGAAGGGAATTCGTTGAACTATACTTTTAGAATGCACGACTCTAGAGTAGGAAGGTTTTTTACTATTGATCCGTTGACAAAGAAGTACCCAATGCTTTCGCCTTATCATTTTGGCGGAAACAATCCAATTTCATTAATTGAACTAGAAGGTTTAGAAGGTGTTTCTGTCGTTAATCATAAAACTAAAACCGTTACTGTGTTGCTAAATATATATTATGCACCAGGAACTAATACTGACCAATCTGGTTTCACTAAAAATGAAGTTGAAACAATTCAAGCTGATTTGACATGTGAAGTGACTAAACAATCTTACACATATGATGTTTCAGGAACTGATTATTCAGTTAATTTTAAGTTTAATTTTATTGAAACAGAAACGTTGACAAAGGCAAGAGAGTTGAGAGATGCAAATCCAAGTGAAAGTGCAGTTTTAAGTAAGTCTGAATTAGTTTCACAAATTAAAACTGATAAATTTGGGCTTCAATACACTAGTGTTACTGTTGGCTCAACAAATAGAGGTGAAACAAGGTTAACGACCTCTAATAATTCTCATACTACAACTCATGAAATATTTCATTTACTAGTTCATAATGGAGATAAAATACCGCTTGACACATATGAATGTTTCGACAGAAACAATCAAACTGATTGGCATGATAACGGTAAATATGGCGATGGAATTTTCAGATATACTAATCCTACAAATTTGTCTTCTCAAAATGTCCAACAAGCAATTGAACATACCAAAAGAGTAGAAATCCCAGCTGATAAACCATTGACAGAAGAGCAGCAAAATTATTTAAATCAGACAAAACCTAATGAAAATTAATATACATTTATCATCTGTAAAAAATGTGATTAAGTTTATATTTTTTATTTTTATTTTTAATTCAACAAAAGTTAATTCACAAAATTATGTGAAAATTAAGATTATAAAATTTTCTTTTGCTCTTGAAAAGGACGTGAAGTCTTGTGATTATAGTTACATAGAGTATATGAATAAATTATATCCTTTCTCAATAGTTGATAAATATGAAGGTTTTAATTATTTAACAGAATACTTTATTAAAAACGATTCAAATTATCAATTAATGAGAGAAATCAGTAATGAATTGCAAAAAGAATATGATAAACATAAACTTTCTTTTAACCAATTAAAATTAATTAAAAGGAATGATATATATTTTACTTCATATGTAGTAAAAGTTAATAATCTGCATTTTCAAAACGTTGAATTAAAAAGGGACTATGAATTATTGTTTGAATCTTCTTTTTTATCAAAAAAGGAAATAATACTACCTATTAGAATTTTAAGTATTAAAAAATGTACAAGACAACCAAAATTTTTAATTAAAATTCTAAATGAGTTAAATTTAAATGAAAATCAAATAAATCAAAATTTGCCAATACGTTGTGGGGTTAATTAGTGTCTCGTCCCAAAATAAGTTTATTCACCCTCCTTGGAGCGGGGGCATTCGCCGTTTCTTAAAAACAAATAAGCAACTCTTTTACAAATTGCTTATTTTTACTTTTACCTTTTACTTATTTGCTGCGAAGTCGGAGACATTCGCAGAGCTGTTCTAAGTTTATTCACTCTTCGCAGAGCGGTGGCTATCTGTTTTAAAGCTTAAACTTATAGAAATCGTACTCAATAGAACTAAATACCTTTTCAAATTTTGGTTTATTACTTCTCTTTGCAAAATCTGTAGATATTATCTTTAATCCTTCAATTTTATATAACTCTAAAATATATCCAACATATGAACTATAAGATTCAATTATAATCTGATTTTTAATTATTTTATATTCACCATAATAACCATAACTTAAATTATTTAAATCACTTTCGTGAGGAAAATTAAAATAGCCACAACTAAAAAATACTCTCCCATTTTCAAAAAATCTACAAAAACTATACCTATCTCTTTTTATATTTTTCAAATCGATTATACTATCTTTAAAAATATAAATTCCATTTATTTTAACTAAAGTAGTATCTATTTGCAGACCTTCTTTCTTTATTAGTTTAAAATTCCTTGACTTGCATTTGCAGTTTTCAATTTCTTGACAGTAAGTATTAGTTACAAATAAATAAAAAACCAAAGAAAACAAAGTAACTATTTTCGTTTTTATATCACTTCTATACATAATAAACTTATTAAAATTTTACATTTACCGCTGAAGAGGAAGACTCCCAACGATTATTACTATCAGCAGATTTAAAATGATGAAAATTAGGACTTAAATAATCATGTATAGCATTTTGCGACCAAAAATTAGCAGGCCCAGTATTAGTTGCTCTAAATATATTTTTATCCGTAGTTAATTGGAAATATGTCTGAGCATTATTCAATGATTGATTAAAACCTCTTGACAACCCCATCCTATCGTCAATTTGATATTGATTAGCCCAATAAAACGTTAAACCACTTTTTCCAATAGTTTTTGTTAAACCTCCAATTTGATAATCTCCTAAGTCTTTTGCAGTACTCTTATCATTTCTTGAATTTCCTGTGTAGGTATCTGTGCCAAATGTAAGCATGGTACCATCAGAAAATTGATAATTTACATTTCCACTTCCTGTCCAATATTTATCATCTCCATCTGCGCCCATCCAAAGATGATGATCTTCCAAAACATTCATAGAAAAACCTCCAATTCTGACACCATAAGTAGCCGTTTTTTGGTCTCGATTCCCAGTTCCTTTATGATAGTTAACTGCCCACATAACAGAATACTTCATAGAATTTTGAAGAGCCGTAGTAGCATTACCATGTAAATAATTTACAGCTAAATTAGGGGTGTTTTCTCCTAATACTCCAAAAGTTACTGCGGGCGAGAAAATAGTTTCTACCATTCCATTTTTTAATGAAGTACTATTTCCACCATGCGAAGTCAAACCTCCATTTGTATAACTTCCTGACCCATTAAGACTTATTTGTCCCGCAGCATTACCGATAGAAAAATTAGCCATAAAACTAGCTCCAAGTCCTATATTAAAACTTGATTTGTTTTTATCTCCAAGCGTATAAGTTATGTTTACATTTGCATTAGCTGTAAATGATGCGTTAGCCTCTTCACAGCCCTCTAACTCTTTAAATTGTATTGGTTTATTTCCTGAGAACTGATATGGTGAATAATGCGGATATTTAGAGGCAAGTGGATCCACAGCAAAAAACCTTCCTACTCTAGAGTCGTGCATTCTAAAAGTATAGTTCAACGAATTCCCTTCTCCTTTTAATTCATCATCTTTTTCCTGACCTTGGAAGCCGTAACGGTAGGCGGTGCTTGAGCCGTGGCGGTTTGGTACCAGGGAACCAAAAGGATAGTAGTCATTCTTTGCTTAGCACTAATAAACACAATAACTCCCGTTAATTATAAAATGCTTATTTTTGCACTTTATGGCGTTTTTTGACACTTTTTGGGCATAAAAACCAGTAAAAAAAGAACGTGTTATTCATTACAAATCTAACGAAAAAAACAACTCGAAATAGTAGTTTTGATAAAATTCATTTTAT
>NZ_JBJXEN010000043.1:0-9443 GCF_046153165.1 Flavobacterium sp.
GATGCCAGTAACTGGTCAGTTAGTGAGATTCAGAATCAAATTATTCAAGATAGAGCAACAAATATGGACGCCACTTTTGGACAAATTGCTTATAGATATTCCTCTATAAAAAACAATGATAAGACGATTAATTCAGCTTTAAATTCAGCACAATATCAATATAAATCGTTTGCTCCTCCAATCATAGGAACTGGAAAAGATGTAGTTTGTCCTAATTTCCCAACAAATACAAGAATAGAAGGGTTATATATAAAATGGAATACTCCAGCAGTAGCTTCAGATGGTGATTTGCCTATAAAATATGTGGTTTATGCTTTCGATAATGCACTTCAAGCATTAACAAATCAGAACGATGGCTCTAAAATTTTAGATATTGTTGTTGGAAATCAATTGTTGGTAAATGCAACATTAATAAATACCAAATATTTTGTCGTGTCTTCACTAGATAAAAATAATAATGAAAAAGGAGATTTTACACAACCATTTCTTTCTATTGAAGGTCAAAGTATAGCAAATGAAGTTGAATTAAATATATATCCAAATCCTTTTTCTGAAGAGTTTGTAATTTATAATGATAACAATGAATTATTTGGACAAGTAGTTGTCGGTATATATGATTTATCAGGAAAACAAGTTTTTAGTGAAACCACAGAAAATAGTGGTACAGAATTAAAAATAAATCCTAATAACCTCAAAAAAGGCTTTTATCTTGGGAAAATAATCTTGGAAAACGGAAATAGTAAAACTTTTAAAGTAATAAAAGAATAATAATAAAAGCGGTACTCAATGAGTGCCGCTTTTATTAATTTATAAATTAGGTATTCTTAAAAAACTGACCAGAATAAATCTCGTCTTAATTTTGAAGTATTAAGTTAAAATTATCTTAACAAACTATCATTAACTAAGCTATTCTTTTCAAATTTTTTAAAAATAAATTATATTCGCACTACTAAAAAAACAAAATTATGAAAAAGATTATTTTATCTTTAATTGTTGCTATTATGCTTGTTCCTGCAAGTGTTAAAGCTGATGAAGGAATGTGGTTTCTAATGTTCATCGAACGTTTAAATCATAGAGATATGGAAAAAATGGGATTGCAACTAACATCTGAGGAGATTTACAGTATCAATCACCATAGTTTAAAAGACGCCATCGTTCAATTTAACGGAGGTTGTACAGCTGAACTAATTTCTAAAGACGGATTAGTATTAACAAATCACCACTGTGGTTATGACGGAATTGCAGAACTTTCTACTGCAGAACATAATTTATTAAAAGATGGTTTTTGGGCTGCAAATCGTGCCGACGAAAAAAAACCATCAAGTTTATATGTTCGTTTCTTTGTTCGTATGGACGATTGTTCTAAACGAATTTTAGCAAAAGTAAACCCTTCAATGACTGAATTGGAGCGTGAAGCAGCTATAAATAAAGAAATTGCTTTAATTGAAAAAGAAAATAACGAAGGTGGAAAATATACTGTTTCAGTTCGTCCATTTTTTCAAGGAAATGAATACTACTATTTTGTGTATCAAGATTACAAAGACGTTCGTTTAGTGGGAGTTCCGCCAGAAAGTTTAGGGAAATTTGGAGGAGATACAGACAACTGGGAATGGCCACGTCACACTGCCGATTTTTCTATGTTTAGAGTTTATGCAGATGCTAACGGAAATCCAGCAGAATATTCTACAAATAATGTTCCATTACAGCCAAAACATTATTTGCCAGTAAATTTAGCTGGTGTAAAAGAAGGAGATTTTGCTATGATTCTAGGTTATCCAGGTCGTACAAATCGTTGGATGCCAGCTGGAGGAATCGAGCAAAATGTAAAATTTGCTTATCCTGCTTGGGTTGAAGGTGCAAAAACTGGAATGGATAACATGAAGAAATACATGGATCAAAGCGATGCTTCTAGATTAGTTTATGCTTCAAAATATGCTTCGACGGCTAATTATTGGAAAAATCGCCAAGGAATGATTGATGCATTAAGCAAATTTGGAACAGCTAAATCTAAAGCAATACAAGAAACTAAATTTGATAAATGGGCAAACCTACCAGCAAATAAAGCTAAGTACGGAAATGTGGTTTCAAATATTAATAAATTCTACGCTTTAACAAACGAGAAATCTCGTCATGATAATTATTTACAGCAATTGTTTAGAACAACCACTTATGGTGCTATTGGAAGAACTTTAGGAAAACAACTCGATACCTATGTAAAAGCTGATGCTACTAAACGTGCTCAAATGGCTCCAGTAATCATGGAAGCTTCTGAAACGATGTTTAAAGATTTGTTGATTCCTGCAGAAAAAGATCTTTTGGCAGCACAATTAAAATTATATGCTACAAAATCTACAGGTTATGATATTGCGCCAATGGTAGCTAAATTAGCTAAAGAAAACAATAATGATTTCACTAAATATGTGAATGCTGCTTTCGATTTGAGTATTTTAACATCTAAGGAAAGGGTTAAAGCTTTCTTAGATTTACCAAGTCAAGGTTTATTAGATAACGATCCTTTGTACGCTTTGGCAAATGATATGTTAACACATTTTACATCAAAATCTGATGCTATTGCAAAAGCACAAAATGATTATGGAGCTTCATTTAGATTATTAGTTGAAGGTTTACGTGAGTCAAAAATTGGAGCTATCAAATATCCAGATGCAAACTCAACTTTGCGTTTAACGTACGGAAAAGTTCGTGCTTTGCCAGCTGATAAACGTAATGACGCAAAAGTGAATAACTATACAACACTTGCTGGACAGGTTAAGAAATACAAGAAAGGCGACGAAGAATTTGATTTGCCAGCTCGTGTGCTTGAAATGAATAATAAAAAAGATTTTGGTCGTTTTGGGGATAAAGATGGTTCGCTTCACGTGAATTTCTTGACCGATAATGACATTACAGGAGGAAATTCTGGTTCACCAGTTCTAAACGGAAAAGGAGAATTAATAGGTCTTGCTTTCGACGGAAACATTGAAGCTATGGCTGGAGATGTTATTTTTGATCCTAAATTACAAAGAACTATTAATGTTGATATTCGTTATGTGCTTTGGGTAATCGAGAATTTCTCAGGAGCTAAACATATTGTTGATGAAATGACTTTGGTTAAATAATCATTACCAAAACAAATAAAAAAACCGTTCCATTTTTGGAACGGTTTTTTTATTTAACAAGTTTTGTTACTATACATTTTGTCATTCCGTTTATGTAGTGTTTGTCATTCCGTAAGAATTTCTAATCTATTTGATTAGTTTGTGAGATTCCTATGTAATAAAATCATTGTTATTTAACGGTCTCTTTTTTTAATTTTTCCTACTTTTGAAAAATGAAAAATGTTTACCTCATTTTGTTATTTTCGTTTTTTTCCGTTTCTGCCCAAACCAATTTTGAAAAAGGGCAAAAAATGATGGAACAAAAAAAATACGGGGAAGCAAAACCTTTTTTAGAAAACTCAATAAAAGAGAATAGAAAAGACTACAAAGCCATTGATTATTTGGGGGAAATAGCTATTTATTCCCAAAATTGGGACGAAGCAATTGCTTGTGGCAAAAAATTAATAATTGCTTTCCCAAAAAATGCCGATTACTGGTACAAATATGGCGGGGCGATGGGGCTAAAAGCAAAATCTGTTAATAAATTTAAGGCTTTAGGAATGATTGATGACGTAGAAAATGCTTTTTTAACAGCTGCAAAACTAGATTCAAAACATATAGAAGCCCGTTGGGCATTAGTCATGTTTTATACCGAATTACCCGGAATTGTGGGTGGAAGTGAAAGTAAAGCCCAAAAATATGCTAATGAATTGTCCTCTATTTCAAAAGTAGATGGTTATTTAGCAAAAGGTTATATCGACAGCTATTTTAATAGATATGCAAATGCTGAAATAAATTATTTAAAAGCATATGAAATTGGTCATTCAAAAACTACTTTCAATAAATTATATGATTTATATTTGAATAAATTGAAAGACAAACAAAAGGCAATAAACTTAAAAGAACAATTTGATGAAAAAGTTTAATCGTTAATTCGATTAATCTCTTAAACAAATCAACTAGTATACACCCAGCGTCAGCGAATTGACGAAGTAAATTAACAAAAAATGCGTACACATTTTATCGCCGTTGGCGGGAGCGCCATGCACAACTTAGCATTGGCATTACATAATAAAGGATATCAAGTTACAGGAAGTGATGATGCTATTTTCGAACCATCAAAATCTCGTTTAGAAAAAAAAGGATTAATGCCAAAAGAATTAGGTTGGTTTCCTGAAAAAATCACGTCCGATATCGAATCGGTAATTTTAGGTATGCATGCCAAAGCGGACAATCCGGAATTGCTAAAAGCACAAGAGTTAGGACTAAAAATATATTCGTATCCAGAATTTTTATACGAGCAATCTAAGAATAAAACTCGTGTTGTTATAGGTGGTTCTCACGGAAAAACAACTATTACTTCTATGATTTTGCATGTGATGCATTATCATAATATCGAAGTTGATTATATGGTAGGAGCACAACTCGAAGGTTTTGATACCATGGTACATCTTACAGAAGAAAATGATTTTATTGTTTTAGAAGGCGACGAATATTTGTCTTCACCCATGGATAGAAGACCAAAATTTCATCTATATCAACCCAACATTGCCCTAATTTCAGGAATTGCTTGGGATCATATTAATGTTTTTCCTACTTATGAAAATTATGTAGAACAATTTGAAATTTTTATTCAAAAAATTACCAATGGCGGAATTTTAGTTTACAATGAAGATGATTCGGAAGTAAAACGTGTTGCTGAAGCTTCAATAAATCCTATAAGAAGAATTCCATATCACACGCCAAAATATACTGTAAATGGCGGAATAACACTACTAGAAACGCCAGAAGGCGATATGCCAATCGAAGTTTTTGGAGCGCATAATCTTAATAATCTGGCTGGAGCCAAATGGATTTGCCAAAACATGGGCATTGATGAAGCCGATTTTTACGAAGCCATTGCTAGTTTCAAAGGTGCTTCTAAAAGATTAGAAAAAATTGCCGAGAGTAAGACAAAAGTTGCTTACAAAGATTTTGCACATTCACCAAGTAAAGTTGCCGCTACAACCAAAGCTGTAAAAGAACAATATCCTAACAGAAAAGTTGTGGCTTGTTTAGAACTTCACACTTATAGTAGTTTGAATGCTGAGTTTCTGAAAGAATACGAAGGCGCATTAGAATATGCTGATGTTGCTGTGGTTTTCTATTCGCCAGATGCAGTAAAAATAAAACAACTCGAAGAAGTTACTTACGAGCAAATAGCCAAAGCATTCAATAGAAAAGATTTAATTATTTATACCAATCCAAAAGATTTTAAAGATTATTTATTTAACCTTAATTTAGAAAATTCCGCTTTATTATTAATGAGTTCTGGAAATTATGGCGGATTAAATTTTGATGAGGTTAAGGAGTTAATTTCGTAATGGAACAAAATCTTTCCATAAAAAACTGGTCAGAAGACGATCAACCGCGAGAAAAACTCATGCTAAAAGGAAAGCAGGTTTTAAGCGATGCCGAGTTGGTTGCTATTCTCATTGGTTCAGGAAG
This sequence comes from Flavobacterium sp., assembly GCF_046153165.1. GTDB lineage: Bacteria > Bacteroidota > Bacteroidia > Flavobacteriales > Flavobacteriaceae > Flavobacterium. Next base: position 5,583 of record NZ_JBJXEN010000043.1, read on the forward strand.
TCGGTCGGAAAGTGCCGTGCAATTATCGCAACGCATTTTGGCTAGTGTCGATAATAATTTGAATGCTTTGGGTAAATTGTCCCTAAAACAATTAACGGAGTTTAAAGGAATTGGAGAAGCAAAAGCTATTTCTATTGTTGCTGCAACCGAATTAGGTCGCCGCCGCCGAGCAGAAGAAACAGTAGAGCTCAAAAAAATCACTTCTAGTAAAGCGGTTTTCGATATTATGCAACCTATTATTGGGGAATTAGTACACGAAGAATTTTGGGTTTTATTTCTAAATAATTCTAACAAAGTGATTTATAAATCACAAATTAGTAAAGGTGGAATTACAGGAACCGTTGTCGATGTTCGTATGGTTTTTAAAATGGCATTAGAGCAAAATGCGGTAGCCATTATACTTTCGCATAATCATCCATCGGGAAAACTAGAAGCGAGCGATGCCGATAAGACTTTGACTAAACAATTAAAACTAGCTGGACAACAACTTACTATTCCTGTTTTAGATCACATTATTATTACCGAAAATGGTTATTTGAGTTTTCGAGATGAAGATATTTTTTAATTTATGAAGAAGAGAATAAAACATATTTTTTTCGATTTAGATCACACACTTTGGGATTTTGATAAAAATTCGGAATTGGCTTTTGAACGAATTTTAAATAATTATTTTCCAAATATTAAAGTGGAAGATTTCATAACTGTTTATTCGCCAATTAATCAATCCTGTTGGAAGTTGTATCAGAAAGATGAAATAACACATCAAGAATTGCGTTATAAAAGACTAAAAGATACTTTCGATATTTTGAATCATGAAATTTCAGATAAACAAATTGATGTAATTTCTGATGAATACATCGAATTTTTACCTGATTTTAATCATTTGTTTGATGATGCTATCGAAGTTTTAGATTTTTTAAGTGAAAAATATCAGTTGCATATAATAACAAATGGCTTTGCAGAAGTGCAATATAAAAAAATGAACAATTCTAATATTAGTCATTATTTTAAAACCATTACAAATTCAGAATTGGCTGGAGCAAAAAAACCGAATCCAATTATTTTTGAACATGCTTTAAATGTTGCTAATGCTCAAAAATTAGAAAGCGTTATGATAGGAGATTGTCTCGATGCCGATGTAAATGGCGCATTAGATTTCGGAATAGAAGCTATTTTTTTTAATCCAAATCAAATAGAAGTCATACAAAGTATTAATCAAATTGCTAACTTAGCAGAACTTAAAAAACTTTTTTAAAATGAAAAACAGATTATTTTTAATAGCAATTGCCTTATTTTCAAGTTTAATATATTCTCAATCATCTTTGAATGATTATGAAATGGCAATAATTCCTTCAAAATTTGAATTTCAAAAAGAAGACAATCAATATAGAATTAATTCAACCATCAAAGCTTTCTTAAAACAAAAAGGATTTGAAGCTTATGTTTCGACCGATGTTTTACCAGAAGGATTTTTAGATTACAATTGCAATAAAGTTTTTGTAAATGTTATCGAAGATAATACGATGTTTTCTACAAGAATAAAAATTGAATTTAAAGATTGTCGACAAGTAGTTTTATTCACCACCGATTTAGGAGAAAGTAGAGAAAAAGAATTTGCAAAAGCATATAATCAATCCTTGTTATTAACCTTAAAATCTTTTGATAAAGCTAAATATAAGTTTTCGGGAAAAACTTATTATGATGATGAAGCGCAAGAAAAATTGAAATCTCGTGATGTAGAAAGTGTGTCGAATGAAGTTACGAAAGTCATAAAATCTGAAACTGGCGTAACATACGAAAAAGTCACAAAAAACGATAAGCCAGTCACAAACGAAATATTTGTAAAAGCTAAAAATCAAGCGACTCAACAAGAATTAGTATTGTACAAAACAACAAGAAGTGCAATTTACCTGTGCAATAAAGACGGAAAAAGTGGTGTTGTTTTTGCTAAAAATGAGGTTTGGTTTTTCGAATATTTAGACAATGGAAAATTAGTTTCAGAAAAATTAGATATTAAGTTTTAATTGCAACCTAAAGTTTTTACTTTTTCTAAAAAAAGGCGTTCAGAAAATATTTCTAGAACGCCTTTATAAAATATATTGGGTAAACTAAAATGCGTAGCCTACAGAAATCCCACCAGAAGGCATCACTGGCAAGCCAGTTGGATCTAACATTTCTGATCCAGATTTAATATCTTGATATCCAATTGCAAGAAAAAATTCAAACGAAAGTTTAGATTCAAAAATCCATTGACTTCCAGCGGATAGACTATAAATATTTGATTCATATACAATAGCCGTTTTTTTACTTGTAGTTTTTGCAATATTTACAGAAGGACCTATATGCCAACCTGTCATTTTATCTTTTGTTGAAGAAAAATAATATCTTCCTTCAAAGTAATAACCAAAACCAGTACTAAAATCATTAGCAATATGAGTGTCTGAATAATTTGAAAAACCCAAACCAGCTTGTCCTACCAAAGAAAAATGTTGAGATAATGATCTTTCGTATTGTAATCCTGCATTACCATAAAGTAAACTTGCTTTTATAATATTTTCCTGCGCTTCGATTTTAGTTATTCCTGCAAATACTAAAAAAATTAAGAATGTTTTTCTCATTATGTTTTTATAAATTAATTTGCTGCAATATACATATATATATGTATCAAAAAAGGGCTAGCGTTTTATGAAAAAAAACAACAATCAGTTTCAATAATTCCTTTTAACTAAAGCAATGTTTTTAGTTTTTATAAATTCTTAATTCGTAATTTTTTCTAATACCCATACTTATCTTTCCATCTATTTTTTAAAAATTCTCTAGTTCCATTTTCACGAGAATTATTCCCTGGATTATAAAAAACCGTTTCCGAAATTTCGTTGGGCAAAAATTCTTGTTCGGCAAAATTATTACTGTAATCGTGAGAATATTTGTATTCATCACCATAACCCAATTCTTTCATGAGTTTCGTAGGCGCATTTCGCAAATGAATGGGAACAGGCAAATCACCAGTTTGTTTTACTACTTTTTGAGCTTCGCCAATTGCTAAATAACTCGCATTGCTTTTAGGAGAGGTTGCTAAATAAACAGCACATTGGCTCAAGATAATTCTACTTTCGGGATAACCAATTGTTGTTACTGCCTGAAAAGTATTATTTGCCATAATAAATGCCGTTGGGTTGGCATTACCAATATCTTCAGAAGATAAAATAAGCATTCTTCGAGCAATAAATTTTACATCTTCACCGCCTTCAATCATACGAGCCAGCCAATAAACTGCTCCGTTTGGGTCACTGCCACGAATAGATTTTATGAACGCCGACACAATATCATAATGTTGTTCACCAGTTTTATCATACAAAACGGTGTTCTTCTGAACCAGTTGCATTACTTTTTCATTGGTAATCAAAATATGATCTTCAATTGTAGCGTTTACAACAAGTTCAAAAATATTTAATAGTTTGCGCCCGTCTCCACCTGAAAGACGTAATAAAGCTTCGGTTTCAATTAATTCGATATTTTTAGTTTTCAAAAAAGTATCAGTTGTCATTGCTCGTTGCAAAAGTGCTTCGAGATCTTGTTTAGAAAAAGCATTCAAAATATAAACCTGACATCTTGACAATAAAGCAGGGATAACTTCAAAACTTGGATTTTCAGTCGTAGCTCCAATTAGTGTAATCCAACCTTTTTCGACAGCAGCTAATAGAGAATCTTGTTGCGATTTACTAAAACGATGAATCTCATCGATAAACAAAATTGGGTTTTTAGCTGTAAATAATCCACCACTTTGTTTGGCTTTTTCAATCACGTCTCGAATATCTTTCACACCGGAATTTATGGCGCTCAAGATATAAAACGGACGTT
>NZ_JBJXEN010000091.1:0-14148 GCF_046153165.1 Flavobacterium sp.
CTCAATCATGATTTGATTTTTCAACAAATCGTCAAAAGTTTCTCGTTCGCGAATAAGATGTGCTTTACCATCTTTCCATAATACTTCAGCGGGTTTGTAACGTGAATTATAATTTGAAGCCATCGAAAAACAATAAGCTCCAGCATTTCTAAAACTTAATATATCACCTTCTTTTATTTCCGAAATTCTTCTATTTGTAGCAAAAGTATCTGTCTCACAAATATATCCCACAACCGAATAAAAACGCTCTTTCCCTTTTGGATGGGAAATGTTTTCAATATAATGTTCTGAACCGTATAACATAGGACGAATTAAGTGATTAAAACCAGTGTCTATTCCTGCGAAAACTGTTGAGGTTGTTTGTTTTACAACATTAACTTTGGCTAAAAAATAACCAGATTCACTCACTAAAAATTTACCAGGTTCGAAAGTTAAGGTCAATGATCTACCATATTCTTTTTCGAAAGTATTAAATTTTTTAGACAATTTTCTTCCTAATTCTTCTACATCAGTTTCGATATCTCCTTTTTTGTAAGGCACTTTAAAACCGCTTCCAAAATCTATAAAATCTAATGTTTTAAATTGCTTAGCTGTTTCAAAGAGTATTTCCGAAGCATATAAAAACACTTCAATATCTAAAATATCTGAGCCAGTATGCATATGAATACCATTAATGTGCATTTTTGTGTTTTCTACAATTCGCAAAATATGTGGCAACTGATGTATAGAGATGCCAAATTTGCTATCGATATGTCCCACCGAAATATTCGAATTTCCTCCAGCCATTACATGAGGGTTTATGCGAATACAAACAGGTATTTGCGGATATTTTGTTCCAAATTGTTCTAAAATAGATAAATTATCAATATTAATTTGAACGCCTAATGCTGCTACAGCTTCAATTTCATCCATAGAAACACCGTTTGGTGTATAAATAATTTTGTCTGGAGTAAAACCTGCATATAATCCTAACTGTACTTCTTGAATTGAAACTGTATCAAGTCCGGAACCCATCTGTTTCAGTAGCTTTAAAACAGAAATGTTCGACAATGCCTTGACTGCATAATTAATGCGTAATTTTTCTACCTTAGAAAAAGCATTTGTTAAACGTTGATACTGTGATTGAATTTTTGCCGCATCATACACATAAAGTGGACTGCCAAATTCTTCTGCTACTGAAAGTAATTGTTGAGATTCCATTATTTTAAATTTTACACAAAATTATTGTAGAAAATTGAGGTAACCTAAAAATAATCAAACGATTTAATAAAAAGTAACTAATAATTATACAATTGTTTATTAAAAAAGTAATTGCAAAAGAGTAAAAAAAAAAATTATTTATAATATTGTTCATGTCTTGTTGAAAACCTTTAAATAAAAAACAAAATCAGATATAATATTAGCTTGGAATTTATTATTTTTGTGGCACTCAAAAAGTCAAAAACTTTATTATGAATATACACGAATATCAAGGAAAAGAAATTTTAGCAAGTTACGGTGTACGCATACAACGTGGTATTGTTGCAAATAATCCTGTAGAAGCTGTTGCTGCTGCAAAACAATTAACTGCCGAAACTGGTACAAGCTGGTATGTAGTTAAAGCTCAAGTTCACGCAGGTGGACGAGGAAAAGGTGGTGGAGTAAAGTTAGCCAAAAATTTACAACAAGTTGAAGAACTTGCGGAACAAATTATAGGTATGCAACTTATTACACCTCAAACATCTGCTGAGGGTAAAAAAGTACATAAAGTTTTAATTGCAGAAGATGTTTATTATCCTGGAGAAAGCGAAACTTCTGAGTTTTATATGTCAGTATTATTAAACAGAGCAACTGGTCGTAATATGATTGTTTATTCTACAGAAGGTGGAATGGATATTGAGGAAGTTGCTGAACATACACCACATTTAATTTTTAATGAAGAAATAGATCCAGCAGTTGGTTTACAAGCTTTTCAAGCAAGAAGAATTGCTTTTAACTTGGGGCTTTCTGGAAATGCATTTAAAGAAATGGTAAAATTTATCGACTCTTTATATAATGCTTACATTGGTTCTGATGCTTCAATGTTCGAAATTAATCCAGTGTTAAAAACTTCAGATAATAAAATAATGGCAGTTGATGCCAAAGTAAATATAGATGATAACGCACTATACCGTCAGCCAAAATATGCTGATATGCGTGATATTCGTGAAGAGAATCCTATCGAAGTTGAAGCTAAAGAAGTAGGCTTAAACTACGTAGATCTTGACGGAACAGTAGGTTGTATGGTAAATGGTGCAGGTCTTGCTATGGCAACTATGGATTTGATTAAATATGCAGGTTTCGAGCCAGCTAACTTTCTTGACGTAGGTGGAACTGCAGATGCTAAACGTGTTGAAACAGCTTTCCGTATTATCTTGAAAGATAAAAATGTAAAAGCAATTTTGATTAATATTTTTGGAGGAATCGTTCGTTGTGACCGTGTTGCTCAAGGTGTTGTAGATGCTTACAAAAATATGGGAGATGCTATAAAAGTTCCAATCATTGTTCGTTTGCAAGGTACAAATGCAGAAATCGCAAAAGAATTAATAGATAATTCAGGTATGCCAATTTTATCTGCTGTACAGTTTCAAGAAGCTGCAGACCAAGTTAAAGCTGCTTTGTCATAAATGAAAGAAAGATTTAGATAAAAAAAATCCCGAATGTAAATTCGGGATTTTTTTATGCTTATTTATTGCCATCTACAGGGCAAGTACTTTTTCCTAGTATTTTGTATAAGGGACAAAAATTTAAAAATGCTGTTACTAACAATATTATTGCTACAGCAGATAAAACCCAAGAAAATTTTCCTTTTACTACTTCAAAATAATCTAGCGAAGCTAAAATTATTGCTAATACAATTCGAATGATTTTGTCTGTTTGACCTACATTTTTAATCATAATTGGTTGGTTTAGAGGTTAATTATCTCAAATTTAATAAAAAAATAGAACTAATTCTAGATTATGCTTTTTTATTCTTACCATTATTAAACTTTACTTTCTCCACAACCTGAACTTTTGGTGCAGCCTTCTTATTATTTGAAGCAGGTTTTTTCTTAAAATCAGTTTTAGGTTTAAAATCAACTTTAACTTTTTCTGAAGTTCTTACAGGAATTTCAGCTTTGTGTTTTGCTAAAACATCATTCGGGTTTTTAGGGTTTTCCTTTGTTCCACGTAAGTGTATAACTAATCCGTTTAAGAAATTACGTAAAATTTGATCTCCACATTCTACATAGTTTTCATGTTTTTCGTCACGAAAAAAAGCACCAATTTCTGATTTTGTAATTCTAAAATCTACTAATTCTAAGATTTCTACTATTTGGTCATCACGCAACATTAGCGCCACACGTAATTTTTTGAAAATATCGTTGTTTGTCATGTTTATTTATTTATTTTTCAAAGATAATTATTTATATTGGACTAAATTCAAATGTAAAGACAAGAAAAGGAATATTTGGATTTGTTTATATTTGCATTACTTTTATAAAAAAATAAAATAAAACTAAAGATGACACGAATTGAGGTTCTGAATGCTATAATTAAGAAAAAAAATGTTGCAAATTATTTAGAAATAGGTGTAAATAGAGGTAAATGCCTTTTTAATATTGTAGGTCCTAAAAACAGGTTTGCTGTAGATCCTTTTTTTAATTTTAATTTATGGAAAAAGATAAAAGCAGGAATTAAAAATTCAGATAATTTTAAAAATCAATATTTTGAAGTTACGAGTGATGATTTTTTTGCTAAAAATCAAACATTATTATTAGAGAATAAATTAGATTTAACTTTTATAGATGGTCTCCATACTTACAAACAATCGTTACAAGATACTTTAAATACTTTAAAATACCTTGATCAAAATGGAATTATCGTTTTGCATGATTGTAATCCTCTTGACGAATTAGCAGCTTACCCAGCTAACTCTATCGATGATGCACGTAAAGATTTACAAAATCATAAAGATTGGAAAAACATATGGAATGGTGATGTATGGAAAACTATAGTTTATATTAGAAAAAACCATCCTGAATTATCCGCTTTTGTCTTAAATACAGATCACGGATTGGGATTTGTATATAAAAAACAACAAGAGAAATTGCCAGAAGTTTTTAATTCTATTACTACAATTGATGATTTAGATTATGCATTTTTTGATAAATATAGAAATGAATTAATAGATTTAAAACCAATATCTTATTTTCAAGAATTTTTAGCAACTATTTAGTTATGAACTCTCATAAAGAAAAAATAAGTTTATTGTCTGAAATGATTGCCTTTGCAGTTATTGATGGCGAATTACATGATCGGGAATATGATTTTTTGCTTCTAATTTCTGAAGAATTAGAAATTGATAAAGAAATATTTTTAGAGTTATTTAATAAAAGGAATGAGCATATAATTATTAAAGACGAGTTTAACCGAATTATTCATTTTTATCGATTAGCATTACTTATGCATTGTGATGGGGTTTTGCATAAAAGAGAAAAAATAGCTATTCATGAAATGGGAATTACTATGGGATTAAATCCTTTTGCCATGAATAGAATTCTAAAACTCATGGAAGAATCTCCAAGTCAAGTGCTTGCGCCAGAAAAAATAATCTGTGCATTTCAGGAGCAACATAATTAGAGTACAAGATATTTGTAAAAAAGTATTGAACATATTTCGAATTACAATGTATAATAGCCTTTCTAAGCATATTTATTATATTTACATTTTTAATAATTTGTTCATTAATAAAAATTAAATTCTTAAAAGTGAAAATTTCAGTAGCATTATGCACATATAACGGGCAACAATTTATTAAGGAACAAATAGACTCGATATTAAATCAGACCTTACCTGTTCATGAAATAATAATTTGTGATGATAGATCTAGTGATAATACTATTGAAATCTTAGAACAATATTCGATAAAAAAACCTGGAGTTTTTAAAATATTTATAAATGAAACTAACTTACGAAGTGTTAAAAACTTCGAGAAAGCAATAACATTATGCACTGGGGATATCATTTTTCTTTCGGATCAAGATGATATTTGGAGTCTAAATAAAGTAGAAGATTATATAAATTATTTTGATAAGAGCCCTAAAATAGACGTTTTAACATCTAATGGTTATTGTATAAACGAAAAATCTGAAGTAGAAGAGAAGTATGCTATTTGGGATGTACCTCAATTTTTAAGAGATAAGAACGTTGCGTTCAAATACTATAAATTAATCACCGAAATTGGGAATATTGCTACAGGAGCGTCTATGGCGTTTAGAAAAAAAATTCTTCCAGAAATCCTTCCTTTTCCAATAGTTAAAGATTTTCATCATGACGAATGGATTGCAATAATTTCGGCCAATAAAAATGCGTTTGAACTTCTAGACGAAAAATATTTTTATTATAGGATTCATAATAATCAGCAAGTAGGAGGTGTTTTTTATAAAAAAGAAGAAAATAGCAAAACAATGCTAACCGAAGTTTTTAATATTAATGAAGAAAATGCATCATTGTCTAGTTTTAAAAAAAGACTAAAAAAACTATCAATAGCTTATTATAGAAATCAAAATATTATTGAAAACAATACAGCATATAATGATTTGTTTAAAGAAAATAAGATTCAAATAGAATTGTTATTTGATAAAATAAATAAATTCATGTCAAAAAAGTATCCAGTTTCAACCTTCTTTTTGAAGATTACAGACAAAATATTCAATAAAAGGCAGTTAGATAAAAACAATAAACAATAAAAAATGAAACTAAGCATTTGCATGATTACTTATAATCATCAAGATTATATAAAACAAGCAATAGATAGTGTGCTTATGCAAAAAACTAATTTTGATTACGAATTAGTAATTGCTAATGATAATTCTCCCGATGAGACTAATGAGATAATTAATAATTATATAGATTCACATCCAGATGGTCATAAAATTAAGTACTTGCATAACAAAGTAAATATTGGGATGATGCCAAATTTTATTAATGCACTTAAAAATTGTTCAGGTAAATATATTGCACTTTGTGAGGGAGATGATTATTGGATAGATGAATTTAAATTACAAAAACAAGTAGATTTTTTAGAAAATAATTCAGATTATGTAATATGTTTTCATCATGCTGGGATTAATACAAATGGACTTGAGGTCGAGGATACAATAACTTTTAGTACAAAGCAAACCACCACAATTGATGATTTAGCAAAAGGAAATTTTATGCATACCTGTACTGTAGTTTATAAGAATAATTTATTTAATGAGTTTCCAGATTATTTTTATAAGTCACCTATTGGAGATTATTTTTTGCATATGTTAAATAGTTTATACGGTAAAATTTATTGTATAAATGAAAAAATGGCAGTGTATCGAGTACATGACACCTCTTATTGGTCTTCTAAAAAACAAGAAGAGCGCACCGCTATATGGATAAATTTCATACAAAATATGAAAAATAATTTTCCTAAGAGAATTCAGAAAAAACTGGAATATCAGATTGTAAAATTAGAATCGGATTCAGTAATTAAAGCCAAAAAGATAAGTATTACAAAAAAAATTAAATTAAAAATTAAAAATATATTTACAAGGAAAAAATAATAATGAATAAAAGAGGGTGGAAAAACAAACTAATTAATCGATTTAAATGTTATAAGAGAGGCAATCGCCAAGGAATTACAATTCTTGATGACATGATGCCTTCAGCATTATCTCCATGGAGAAGTTATGAGTATTCAGAGTTATGTAAGGCATTTCCTGATACTAGAATTCTAACAGATTGTACAACTTTTGTCAATTATTGTCAAGGTAAAAATTTTGATCAAAATTTAGAAGATCTAATATCATTTTACCCTAATTTAGATAAAAAGATAAAAAAATTAACATTTTCAAGTAATCTTAATAGTGAGATAACTTACATGATGTTTTATAACAATGTAAAAACTAATTTTGAAGTTATAAATAGAAATAAAAATCCATTTACTTTTACACTTTATCCTGGTGGTGGTTTTGGTTTTAATGACAAATTAGTAGATAAAAACTTGAAGCAATATTTTAGTTCAAATCTTTTTAGAGGTGTTATTGTAAATCAAAATGTCACAAAAAAATACCTTATTGACAAACAATTATGTGATCCAAGCCAAATAAATTTAATATCAGGAGTGCCATTAAACTTGTGTACAGAAGATATTATAAATTTCGAGTACAATAAAGATTTAAATAAAACTTCAATATTATTTTTTGCAAATAAATATACATCAGATGGTAGCGATAAAGGTTTTGACATATTTCAAAAAATTGTTTTAGCCTTAATAGATAAAAAAGAAGAATTTAATTTTATAGTTATAGGTGGTTTTTCAAAGATTGATTTGATAGATTCGCTTCTCGAAAAAGTCATTGTTTTTAAAGGAACTCTAAATGAATTTGAATTCGAATCAGTTCTAAAAGAGACACATATATTAGTTTCTCCCAATAAACCATTTATATTAAGTAAAAATGCATTCGATGGATTTCCTCTCGCAACTTGTGTAACAGCCTCACTTTATGGAAATGTAAATTTTATGACCGACTATTTTAATGAAAGCGAAAACTTAGATTTAAATCATAATCAAGATTTTATTAAAATTAATTGTGATGTAAATGAGATTGTGCATAAGATATTAGAATTACACAACAATAAGGAACTTCTTAAACAAATTGCAGAAAACGGTCGAAATAAAATGTTACATTTGTATAGCTTTGAAAAGCAAATAAAACCTAGAATAGACCATTTTAAAAAAATATTATTTTGATAACCGTTACTAAAACATTTTTGCCTCCACAAGAAGAATACAACCTAATCGTAAAAAGAGCTTGGGACAAAGAATGGCTTACAAATCGAGGAGAACTTACTTTAGAACTAGAATCTAAACTTAAAGAATATCTAGATTTAGATAATATTATTATTACAAATAACGGAACTATTCCTTTGCAAATTGCCCTAAAATTATTTGGAGAATGTAGAGAAATTATTACAACTCCTTTTTCTTATGTGGCTACGTCGGCGGCAATAATTTGGGAAAACTGTAAGCCAGTTTTTGTAGACATTCACCCTGAATATTTAACTATCGACGAGACTAGGATTGAAGAGGCAATAACTACAAAAACAACTGCAATATTAGCAACTCACGTTTTTGGAAATCCTTGCCATGTAGAAATGATAGAAAAAATAGCAAATAAACACAATCTAAAAGTTATATATGACGCTGCCCATTGTTTTGGGGTTAGATATAACGATAAATCGATATTTAATTATGGAGATGTAAGTACTTGTAGTTTTCATGCTACAAAACTTTTTCATACAGGAGAAGGTGGTGCTATGTTTTGCAATGACAAAGCTATTTATAATCAGTTATTTTATAGTCATAATTTTGGGCATAATGGTCCTTTAGACTTTTATGGGTTAGGGATAAATGCTAAAATATCTGAATTGCAATCCGCAATGGGATTAGCTGTTTTTCCTTATATTAACCATATTATTGAAGAGAGAAAAAAGGTTGTGAATTATTATCTTCAAAAATTAAATTTTCAAGTTTTAAAAACTATTAAAATAAGAGAAAATACAATTTGGAATTATAGTTACTTTCCAATTATTTTTGAAACAGAAGAACAATTACTAAATATTCAAGATAAATTAAGTCTCGAAAATATTATACCAAGACGTTACTTTTATCCTTCACTGAATAGAATTTCGTATATAAATGAAGTTGAAATGCCAATTTCAGAATCTATTGCATCAAGAATATTATGTTTGCCACTTTATGTTGGATTGTTAGAGGATGAACTATCACAAATAGTTGAAATTATAAATAAAAATTTATGATAATAATCGGAGCCAAAGGACATGCAAAAGAAATTTTCGATATTTTAAACCCCGAAAATTATAGTTCACTATTTTTTTTTGATAATGTAAGTAATGATATTAGTGATGACTTATATGGATTTCCAATTTTAAAAAATTTAGAATTAGTAGAAAAAAAATTAATAGATAATCCCGATTTTATTTTAGGTTTAGGTGGAGTAAAACATAGACATACATTGTATAACACTTTTGTTAATTTGAAAGGCAATCCAATTACTATAATTGCAGAAAATGCACAAATAAGCAAAAGTAGTAAATTAGGTAAAGGACTAAATATTATGTCATTTACTTCTGTTAATGCAGATGCTAGAATAGGAAACGGTACATTAATAAATTCATATTCTAGTGTTCATCATGATTGTATTATTGGTGAATTTGTTGAGATTTCACCTGGTGCAAGAGTTTTAGGAAACTGTACAATAGGAGATTTTACAACAATAGGAGCAAATGCAACCATTCTTCCTAAAGTTGTAATTGGTTCAAATGTAATTGTTGCTGCAGGTGCAGTAGTCACGAAAAATGTACCAAGTAATTGTATGGTAGCAGGAGTTCCTGCTATTATTAAAAAACAGTTACCTTCTTGACCTTAAATAAATAATAGATCTTTATAATATAAAAAAAGGAGGATGTCTAATTTAGATATCCTCCTTTTTTTATATTTGGGTAAGTTTTTAAATTCTAAAAATTCCACCAACAGTAACGGTTCTTTCTAGAAACCAAAAATGTTGACTTGCTTTATCGGCATTATCAAAAGTTGTTTTTATATCATTCATACTAATATATCCACCTTTTAATTCAGTTTGAATGAAGAAATACTTAAAAAAAGTGAAGTTTAAACCAGCTTTTGCCGAAAGGCCAAAACCAGAAATATGAAAATCGTCATGGCGTTCCTTACCTAATAACTTTGCGTTGGTTTTTGGATATAAAAGTCCAACACCAACACCTTCGGTAAAATTCACCTGAAATTTGTCAGTATTAGGTAATTTTATAAATTTCGAAATATCATCAACTCTAGAAAATTCAGTATTTACATAATTTAGACCATCAGTATGTTCGTAAGTCAAAAAATCTTCGGTTAGTAAAACTTGATTGTTTGGTAAACTTTCTCCATAACTCCCTTGATTAGGGTAGTATCCTGTATAATTTACTGCTTTGTCCTGAAACATTACATATTTCATGTGGTCTACACCAATCGAAATATTGTATTTATCGGTAATAAAATAACCCAATCTAAAATTAGTTTGAGGAATTGTCATTCTTCCTGGATTTATATAATCTATATGCCAACCTTTAGGTTTGTCTTCTGCACCAACATCATATAAAGTGAAATCATAATCTGCTCCTGTAAAATGTATGTCTGATTTAGAATAATTATCTCTATTTCCTCCCCAGAAAATATAAAATTTGCCTTTGTTGTGAGCGGTATATTTTTCTGGTACAATATCTTCAGTATTTTGAGAAAATCCAGTAAATGTTAACAGTAGAAAAAGAATGTAAGGTATTTTTTTCATTATAATTGTAAATTTTATTAGCTTAAAAATTATTTATTGTTTGTCTAATGGCAACTAATTTAGTCATTAACCCTTCAAAATAATCTAGATGAAGCATATTTGCTCCATCACTTTTTGCATTTGCTGGGTCAAAATGAGTTTCGATAAAAATCCCATCTACACCTACAGAAATTCCTGCTTTAGCAATAGTTTCGATCATATCAGGACGACCTCCAGTAACACCAGCTACTTGGTTAGGTTGTTGTAACGAATGTGTTACATCAAGAACGGTAGTAGCCATAGTTTGCATGGTAGGAATCCCACGGAAATCGACAATCATATCTTGGTAACCAAACATAGTTCCTCTATCGGTAACCATTACATTTTGATTGTTGCAATCTAATACTTTCTGAACGGCATGTTTCATGCTTTCAGGACTCATAAATTGTCCTTTTTTTAAGTTAACTGTTTTTCCAGTATTGGCAGCAGCAACAACTAAATCTGTTTGGCGTACTAAAAAAGCAGGTATTTGAAGTACATCCACGTAAGCAGCAGCCATAACAGCATCTTCATTAGTATGAATATCTGTAACAGTTGGCACACCAAATTCCTTGGCTACTTTTTCTAAAATTTTTAGTGCTTTTTCATCACCAATTCCTGAAAAGCTATCAATTCTTGAGCGATTTGCTTTTTTGAAAGAACCTTTAAAAACGTAAGGTATTTGTAATTTATCGGTGATTCCAACTAATTTTTCTGCAATTCTCATTGCCATTTCTTCACCTTCAATAGCGCATGGACCAGCTAATATGAAGAAGTTCCCACTATCTAAGTGTTTGATATTGGGGATATTTTTTAAATTCATGTGTTGTAATTTTTTGCAAATATACCAATTATTTCAATCGGTTAATTCTTGTTTAACTTTTACTAATTTATTAATGCATTGCATCGGCTGGATTAATTTTATTTTTCCCTTTTTTTATTAGAAAAATAATAGGAATACAGCATAAAAACATAATCCCGAGGTATAAGAAAATGTCCATATAAGACATTACTGTACTTTGTTTCATAACAGTAAAATCGATGACTTGATACGCTTTGTTTAACGCTTCGTTTGCGCTAAATCCCTTAGACATAAATCCTTTTTGCAAGATCTGAATGCGTTGTTGTACTTCTAATTTACTTCCGTCAAGATGAGAAACTAAATCTACTCTGTGTTTCTGACTAAATCGAGTAATAAACGTGGTGATAATTGCAATACCAAATGAACCTCCTAATTGTCTCATCATTCCAGTAAATGCTGCTCCTTCGCCAATATGTTTTCCTTTTAATGTTGATAATGATAAAGTCGTGATAGGAACGAATAATAATCCTAAACCAATTCCTCTCAATATTAATGGCCACCAAAAATGTTCTACTCCTGTATCTGGTGTCATAACGTTATGCATCCAAAAAGTAAAGAAAAAGAATACTAGAAAACCAACAGCAATCATATAACCTTGCGGAACGCCTTTTTGAATCATTCTTCCTACGAAAGGCATTAAAATCGCCGTTGTTATAGAACCCGGAATTAGTAATAATCCTGCATCTAATGCTGTCCAACCTAATATTGATTGTGTATAAATTGGAATAATTAATGTAGATCCGTATAATCCGAATCCGAGAATAAATCCCATTAGAATTCCAATTCGCAAATTTCCGTCTTTCAATACACTTAAGTTTACAATTGGGTGTTTATAAGTGAGTTCCCTCCAAATAAATAACAACAACCCGACTATAGTAGCAATACATAAAAATACAATAAGAGGACTGTCAAACCAATCATCTTGTTGACCGTGCTCCAATACAAATTGCAATGAACCAATGAATACTGTCAGAAAAAGAATTCCCCACCAATCTACTTGATTTGCTTTCAATTTCTCACCATATTTTGGACTTCTAACAAAAGTTAAGGTCAAAAAGGTAGCGATAATACCCAATGGAATATTGATGTAAAATATATAAGGCCATGAATGATGCTCTATCAAATAACCACCTAATGGCGGACCTAAAGTAGGGCCTACAATAACTCCCATTCCGTAAATAGCTTGTGCCATTCCACGTTTGGCCATTGGATAACTTTCGGTAATAATGGTTTGTGCAGTTACTAATAAAGCACCACCTCCAAGTCCTTGAATAAATCTAAAAGCAACCAGTTCCCATATATTGGAAGCATTTCCGCAAAGAAAAGAGGCTACCGTAAAAATAATGATGGATACTGCAAAATAATTTCGTCTTCCAAATTGTTGCGATAACCAACTTGTCATTGGGATTACAATAACATTTGCAATGGCGTATGCTGTAATTACCCAAGCGACGTCTGTAAGAGTTGCGCCTAAACTTCCACGCATGTTGGTTAGTGCTACGTTTACGATAGTGGTGTCTACTATTTCCAGCAAAGCACAAAGTACTGCTGTAATGGTAATTATAATTCTTCGAAAGCCGTATTCTACTAAATCGTCTTCTGCTATAGTTGTTGTCATAATTTAATTGATAATTGATAATTAACAATTGATAATTTGTGTAACGAGATGCCCTAGCCCTGATAGTAGTGGAAATCCTTTTTGAGGTTTTTACCGAAAAAAAGATTGCAACGGATAGCAGGAAATAGCTCCTAATAATTTTATTTTATGTGAACATCTACATCAACATTCATTCCTGGACGTAATAATTTTATTTTTGCAACATCATTAGTTGCATCAAGACTAATTTTTACAGGCAAACGTTGTATCGTTTTAACAAAATTTCCCGTAGCATTATCTGGAGGCAGAATAGAAAAACGAGCGCCAGTTGCTGGTGAAAAAGAAGTTATTGTTCCACTAAAATCTGTATCAGGAAAAGCATCTGCTTTTACAGTTACTTTTTGACCTTCAACCATTTTACTTAGTTGAGTTTCTTTAAAATTCGCAATTACCCAAACTTCCTGATTGTTAATGATATAAAATAATGATTGTCCTGGTTGAATAAATTGACCTGGTTGAATGGCTATTTTTGATACTTGTCCGTCAATTGAAGCGGTGATAACAGTATAATTTAAGTTTAGTTTTGCGGCATCTAAAACTGCTTGTGCGCGTTTTATATTTGCTGCAGATACTTCTGCTTGTTTTGATGATACGTTAGATTTTGATGAAGCCACAGTTTTTTGATAATTTGATGCGTTTTGTTGTTCTTGTAAAATTCGCAATTGACTTTGTGCTTCTAATTTTGTTGCTTCTGCTAGCTCAAATTGTTGTTTTGTGATGGAATGATTTTTGTACAAATTATTGTATCGTTCGTAATCATTAACTGCTCTGTTTAATCTGATTTTAGCCGTTTCGATATTTCCGCTTGCAGATTGAACATTGGCGTCAGATACTGATACATTTGCTTGCGCTGTTCCAATATCTGCTTTTGAAACCGCATAACCTTGTTCGGCACCAACTAAGGCTGCTTTTGCTTCTTCTACTTTAATGATATAATCTCTGTTATCTATAGTAAAAAGGGTATCTCCTTTTTTTACATATTGATTGTCTTTTACAAATACTTTAGTAATATAACCTGAAACCCTTGGAATTATAGGATTCATGTTTTTTTCAATTTGGGCATCATCAGTAGTTTCGTGAGCTAAGGAATGCATGTAATTATAAACTACGTAAGTTCCTCCTAAAAGTATTAGAACTGAGAAAATAAGTATAAATTTTTTATTTGTTTGTTTCTTTTCCATTATGATGAAATATTTAGTTTTTAG
>NZ_JBJXEN010000099.1:0-31220 GCF_046153165.1 Flavobacterium sp.
TAAAAATATGTTTCCTTAAAAAAAGAAGCAAAACTAGCATTGAAATTGTAAACAATAAAAACTGAACAATATGTCTAAGTGGAGCTAAATCTAATGCTGCTTTAGTTATTTTATTTTTTACTTTTTCTAAGGCATTTATTTGTTCTCCGATCTCTTTTTGAGTTCCTCCTGAACTTTCTATATTTGCTAATCGTTTCTGGGCTTCTCTATATTCTAAGCCATATGTTTCTCCAAATAAAGATTGCTCAATAGCAAATGTAATAATTGATAAGGGTCTAAATCTTCCTCCGCTAACAGGAGATTGTGCTCCAGCCATATCTAAATATCCTTGAAAAGCATCTGTAGTGAGTATTTTATTAATACCATCAACTCCTGCTTGAACGTTTAGATTTTGAAGGATAATAATTTCGTCATCCAAAGCATATTGGTTTGCAAAAGTATTTATATTTAATATTAGAGATATTAAAAAAATTAATCCTAATTGTGTTTTTAGTTGGTATAATTTTTCAAACATAAAATTCGTTTTTTGGTAATCAAATATACAGAATAAGATTTGAAAGGATTATAGTTTTAAAAGGCCATATTTTATAATACAAAATATAGCATGAACTCCATCTTTCCAGGTAATTTTTTTATCCTCTTGATAAGTTCGACCATAATAAGAAATGCCAACTTCATATATTCGAATGTTAGGAATTCGAGAAATTTTGGCAGTTATCTCTGGTTCAAAACCAAAACGTTTTTCTTTTAACTTACATTTTTTTAAGATATCACACCTAAACATTTTATAACAAGTTTCCATATCTGTAAGATTAAGATTGGTCATCATGTTAGAAAGGAATGTTAAAAATTTATTTCCTATAGTATGCCAAAAAAACAATATGCGATGAGGTTTACTACCCATAAATCTAGAGCCATACACAACATCAGCAAATCCATCAAGAATGGGTTGTAATAAACTATTGTATTCATTAGGATCGTATTCAAGATCAGCATCTTGAATGATTATAAAATCACCTGTGGCATTTTCAATTCCTTTATGTATTGAAGCTCCTTTACCTTTATTGACTTCATTTTTAAAATATTGAATGTCAATAGATTTATGATTGTTAATATATTTCTGAATTAATTCTTCAGAAGTATCAGTAGAACAATCGTTTATGATTAAAATTTCCTTAGTAATTCCTTCTGTCAAATTAACCTTATTCACTTTCTCGAGTAATAAAATAATAGTTGATTCTTCGTTATACGTTGGAATTACTATAGATAATTTTTGCATGGTTTATTTTTTTTTGAGTAAAAACACAGAACCACTAAATGGAGTGGTTCTGTGTTACATTCTATATATTTAATTGCAATTAATTTGGTTAAATACCATTCACAATCGCTACAAAATCGTCTGCTTTTAATGCTGCTCCACCTATGAGTCCACCATCAATGTCTGGTTTAGAGAAAATAGCAGCGGCATTATCAGGTTTTACACTTCCTCCATATAGTATAGAAACATCTTCGGCAATATCACTACCAAAAACTTTACGAACTGTTTCTCTAATAAATTCATGCATTTCTTGTGCTTGTTCAGGACTTGCTGTTTCACCAGTTCCAATTGCCCAAACAGGTTCGTAGGCTAAAATTATATTTGCCCATGATGATTTGTCGATATGAAATAATCCGTCACGCAATTGATTTTCAACGACATTAAAATGTTGTTTGTCTTGACGGTCTTTTAATTCTTCTCCAAAACAAAAAATCACAGTCATGTCGTGTTTTAAAGCTGTATCAACTTTAAACGAAATAATAGCATCTGTTTCATGAAAAATTGCTCTGCGTTCCGAATGACCAAGAATTACAGTATTCACACCAATACTTTTTAGCATATCGGCTGAAATTTCACCAGTATAAGCGCCATTTTCTGCTTGGTGCATATTTTGTGCTGCGACACGAATATTTGTAAATTCAGTATGATCTACTGCCGAAGCAAGGTTTACAAATGTAGGAGCAATAATTACTTCAGCCTCTAAGTCAGTAGGTAATTTATCTATTAACTCATTAATTAAATCTTCGGTTTCTTCCGAATTTTTATTCATTTTCCAGTTTCCAGCTACAATTTTGGCTCTCATTAGTTTAGGCTTTTTAATAAAGTATTTACTTTTTCATAATCTGTTTCTATGGCATTATATAATGCTATTTTTCCAGTTTTCTCAATAATAATGTATCTTGGAATCCAGTTTAAATCTACAGATTTTCCAAAAGCACCTTTCATACCATCAGGAATTAAGTAATGATCTCCTTGTAGTTCGTGTTTTTCAATACCTTTTACCCAAGCTTCTGTTGTTTTGTCGCAAGAAAGAAAAACAAAATCTGTATTAGTATGTGTGGCTTGTAATTTTTTAATGTTTGGCATGTTTTTCACACAATCACTGCACCATGAAGCCCAAACTTCTATAACGATAGTTTTTTCACTATGTTTTTTTAGAATATCTGATAAATTAGTTTCTTTCCCATCTAAAGTTGTCAATTTGTTTGATAAAGCTTCTGGAGAAAATTCTGCTTTTTGTGCATTCGAACAAGATATGTTCAGTAAAATGACTGATAAAAGGCTAAGTATTTTTTTCATGTTTTTTTTATTTTTTTAATTCCGAATACGGTTTGTTAATTAATTCTTGGTAATCAATAGGGTTAAATTTGTTATCAGTAATTCCGTTATAATATTTATAAGTATTTCCATTCCATAAATATTTCACACCCGGAGTATCTTTACCTGTTCCTAATGCATTCCAAAAAGGAATGATTTCGATAATTTTATAAGGATATTCAGCTTCAGCTTCTTTAAAAAAGGCTGGAATCAAATCCGCTTCCTCATTCATAAAAATAATTAAAATTTCAGGGAAATTATTGTTTTTTTGTTTTAATTCAGTCAATTCTTTTGCTACTTGACGGCAATGGTCGCAACCAGGAACAAAGAAGCACAATGTTTTTCGACCAGAATCTATTTTTGGAAATAATTTAGCATAACCAGATTTATGTTTTGCTGGTTCGGTTGTAGAAATTATTTCTTCAACTTTTGTTGGAAGTACTTTTTTTACCGAATCAACTTTTACAACAGTAATAACAGAATCTTTAAGAATTGGAGCAGCAACTTCGTTTTTAGAACTATCTGTAACAACATTTTCTATTGGAGTAACTTCAAAATCGTTTGTAACTTTCTTAATGGGTGCCAATAAAAATATCGAAATTATAGTAGCTAATGTAATGCTTGAAACTATCCAAAAGTTATTTTTACTAGCAATTGTTTTGGGTAATAAATACAGTAAAATAACCAATAATATAATGGCAATAATATTTTTTATAATTGCTTGAATCGGAGTCATTGGAATTAACTCACCAAAACAACCACAATTTCCTGTGTTTCCTCCGCTTAAAAATGTTACATAAGACAAATGCCCAACGAAAACGGCTAACAATAAAATAGTTACGGGAATGATTAATTTTCGTAAAAAGTTATTTTGAAGGATTAGAATTCCTAAGGCTAATTCAATACCTATTAATATTCTAGAAAACCAAGGCGCAATAATTTCCGAAAAACCTAGCGGATACAATTGTTTTACTTCGAATGTTGAGATAGCAAAATAAGGCGATGGATACATCTTGGCAATGGCCGAAATAATAAATAAGAACGAAATTAAAATTCTAATTGTCCAAGGTAAATAACTACTTTTTACTTTTTCCATTTTTATGTTTTTTACAAATATAAAACCGATTGATTTTAGTATTTGTTAATGAGTTGTTATTTTTTGAAATCCATTAATATTAAAGCAAAAACGGCATAATTTATCATATCTTGATAATTAGCATCAATTCCTTCAGAAACTATTGTTTTTCCTTTATTATCTTCAATTTGCTTTACTCTAAGAATTTTTTGTAAAATCAAATCGGTCAAGGAACTTACTCGCATATCTCGCCAAGCTTCACCATAATCATGATTTTTGTTTTCCATCAATTCTTTCGTCAATTTTATTTTTTCGTCATACAATCTCACAGCTTCATCAACCGATAAATCAGGTTGTACAGCAACTCCTTTGTCTAACTGTATTAATGCCATTATCGAATAATTGATAATCCCAATAAACTCTGAACTTTCGTGTTCATCTACTTTTCGAATTTCATTTTCTTGTAAACTACGAATGCGTTGTGCTTTTATAAATATCTGATCGGTAAGTGATGGCAAACGTAAAATGCGCCATGCAGAACCATAATCTTTCATTTTTTTAGTAAATAAATCTCGGCAAATTGTGATTATTGCGTCGTATTGTTGCGCCGTTTTACTCATTATTAATTTATATTTGTATCAAATTTCTTCAAAAATAGAACTTTTTAGGCAATTTTAATATCAATAGCAACAACAATTTCAATATTCAAAAATGACAATTAACTGCAAAGGACAACTTATCGATTTATCATTGCCAAAAGTAATGGGAATTTTGAATGTTACTCCAGATTCTTTTTATGATGGTGGACGATTTGTTTCAGACGAAAAGATACTTTCTCAAGTAGAGAAAATGTTGCAAGATGGTGCCACTTTTATTGATATTGGAGGACAATCTAGTAAACCAAATGCTGAAATTGTTTCAGTGGATGATGAACTAAAACGTGTTGTTTCGACGGTTGATTTAATTTTAAAAAATTTCCCTGAAACCATAATTTCTATCGATACTTTCAATAGTAAAGTAGCTCAACTCGCTGCCGAAAATGGTGCGGCAATCATTAATGATATTTCTGCTGGAAGTCTTGATGACAATATGTTTAAAACCATTGCAAAACTACAAGTTCCATACATTATGATGCACATGCGAGGCACACCGCAAACTATGCAACAAATGACAAACTATGATGATTTGGTTAAAGATATTTTGTTATATTTTTCTGAAAAAGTTGCCAAAGCTAGGAGTTTTGGTATTAATGATTTGATTGTAGATCCAGGATTTGGTTTTGCTAAAACTTCGGAACAAAATTTTGAATTATTAAATAAATTAGAATTATTTGAAATACTCGAATTACCAATTTTAGTTGGAATTTCTAGAAAATCGATGATTTATAAAACATTGGAAACCACACCTGAAAATGCGCTAAACGGAACTTCAGTTTTAAATACAATTGCATTAACAAAAGGTGCTAACATTCTTCGAGTTCATGATGTAAAAGAAGCAGTTGAATGTGTGAAGTTGTATAATCAATTACACAAATTTGTACAAATTAATTAGTTAGCGACCATATTGCGAAAATTTTAAAAAACTAATATCAATATTGATAATGAAAAATACAATTCTTTTTACTTTTATAACTACTTTTATTTTCAGTTTTTCTTACAGTCAAACCATCGAAAGATTTGCTGATAGCATAAGGAATATTTATAAAATTCCTGAATTAAATTACGCAATAGTTTCGTCCGAAAAAATCATAGAAATAAAAGCACTTGGGCATAAAAAAATAAATTCAAATCTTATAGCTGAACTAACTGATGAATTTAGAATTGGTTCAAACACAAAAACCATAACCAGCTATATTGCTTCACTTCTAGTTAAAGAAGGAAAAATTAAATGGGAAACAAAATTCTTTGATTTATATCCAGAGTTAAAAGCTAAAAGTGATTCATCCTATTATAATTTAACATTACAGGATTTTATCACTTTTCGTGCTAAAATAATTCATTGGTCTTACGGAAATACAACACCTACTAAAAAGGAAATAAAAGGCAACGAACAACAACAGCGATATGAATTTGTGTCTTGGATTTTACAACAAAAATCAGACAAGGAAAAACAAAAAGTTTATTGGGCAAATCCAAGTTATGTTGCAGCGGGTTTAATGTTAGAAAAAGTAACTGGAAAAGATTATGAAACATTAATAAATGAACTTGGAAAAAAATTAGAAATAAAATTTGGATTTGGACAACCAAATTTCAAAGATAAAAATCAAACTTGGGGATATAATGAGGAATTAATTCCAGAAAAACCAGCTGAAAATTATAAATTGAATTGGTTGTCATCTGCAGGAAATCTAAATGTAAGCTTATCCGATTATGTGAAATTTATTCAAATGCAGCTCAACGGTCTTTTAGGGAATTCGAAAGAATTATCAGCTGAAGAGTTTAATTATATGCATTACGGATTGGATGAATTTTCATTTGGCTGGGAATGGTTTACTGATGAAATTAACAACTTAAAATATTCTTTTCACAAAGGTAGTCCTGGGACATTTTTAACTGAAGTTTTTATATGTAAAGAGACAAACAAGGCATTCATACTATTTGCAAATAAACAATCGGAAGATGTTGAGAAAGGATTATGGATAATATTCGAAGAATTAAACAAAAAATACGGCAGGTAAAGCGGGGTTCGCAAGATTTGGGTTTTAGCCTTAATTTAAAGTTTGTAAAATTTGTGTTTATATTTCCTCAAGAGCTACAAACTGCGAATCATATAATTTTCGGTAATAACCATTTTCCTTTTGTAATAGTTGATTATGTGTTCCTTCTTCAACTACAATTCCTTTGTCAAGAACCACAATTTTATCTGCATTTATAACCGTTGCTAGTCGATGTGCAATTACTATAGATGTTCTGTTTTTTGTAATTGTTTCAGTAGCTTTTTGTATGAGTTCTTCTAAATAAACATCGATAGATGAAGTGGCTTCATCAAGAATTAGAATACTAGGTTTGCTTACATAAGCTCGTAAAAATGCAATTAATTGACGTTGTCCTGATGACAACATATTGCCACGTTCTTTTACATTATAATCATATCCGTTTGGCAAACTCATTATAAATTCGTGCGCACCAATTTCTTTAGCTGCAGCGATAACTTCTTCTTTAGAAATTGCCGGATTGTTTAAAGTGATATTATTATAAATAGTATCTGCAAATAAGAAAACATCTTGTAAAACAATGGCAATTTGTTGGCGTAAACTATCTAGAGTATAATGAGTAATATCATTACCATCTATAGAAATTGTACCTGATTTTATTTCATAAAAACGATTTAGCAGGTTAATTATTGTCGATTTTCCTGCTCCAGTTGCTCCAACAATAGCAATTGTTTTTCCTTCATCGACAGATAAATTGATGCTTTTTAGTACATCTTCATCTGGTTTATATCCAAAAGTCACATTTTTAAAATCTATTTTACCTTTAAATTTTGGGGCAATTTGCGTACCAATATCTTCGATATGATGGTTGGTGTCTAATACTTCAAAAACACGATTGGCGGCAATCATTCCCATTTGCATTTCGTTAAATTTATCTGCAATTTGACGCAATGGGGTAAAAAATATGGAGATATACATTGTAAAAGCGAACAAATCACCCTGCTTGGTTAATGGGTCGTCGTTTAAGATTAACATGGCTCCATAATAGACTATAAAACTTAATGATAAAGACGAAATAATGTCTGCAATTGGAAAAAATATAGAGTTATACCAAACATTTTTCACCCAAGCTTTTCGGTGTTTGTCATTTATTTCTTTAAATTTTTCGAGTTCAATATCTTCTCTAGTAAAAAGTTGAACGATTTTCATACCTGTAACACGTTCTTGTACGAAAGTATTCATGTTAGAAATTTGGTTTCTTACTTCTTCGAAGGCAAGTTGCATTTTTCTCTGAAATATTCTTGTTATGTAAACAAGAATTGGCATTGCGGCAAGGATAATCATGGTCAATTTCCAATTCATATAAAGCATAAAAACAAATACCACTATCATTTTAAGCAAATCACTTATAATCATAAATAAACCTTGACTGAAGATTCTTGCGATAGATTCGATATCAGAAACAGAACGTGTGACTAATTTTCCCACAGGTTCGTGATCAAAATAACTAATTTTGAAACTTGTCATATGCTTAAAAAGCTTTGTCCTAATGTCTTTTATAATGTCTTGTCCCAACCAGTTTGCCCAATAAACAAAGTAGAATTGTGATAACACTTCGAGAATAAGGGAACTTGCCATAAGAATTACGAATAAAGAAAATCCGTTTTTGTCTTTGGGTAAAACATAATCATCTATTATGTTTTTTAGTAAATAGGGGCGAAGTGCTGCAAAAACTGCCAATAATATTGCCCAAACAATTACGCTATAATAACGTTTTTTGTATGGTTTTGTATATTCTAAAATCCTTTTGAAAAGGGTTGTATCAAATGCTTTCATCTTTCTTTATGTACGGATATTCGATGTTTGTGAGAAATAAACCTTGTGCTGGAACCGAAAATCCAGCATTTTCTCTATTCTGAGATTCAATTATTTGTATAAAATTATCAATTGTTATTTTGTGTAAACCAATATTGATGAGTGTTCCCACAATAGCACGAACCATGTTTCTTAAGAATCTGTCGGCCGTGATGGTAAATATAAGTTGTTCTTTTTCTATAGTCCAAAAAGCTTCCGTTATTTTGCAATTATAAGTATTTACATCAGTATTTGTTTTCGAAAAACATTTAAAATGGGTAAACTTTAATAATAATTTTGCCGCTTCATTCATGGCAATGACATCTAAATCTTTTGATGAATACCAAGATAAATCATTAGTGAAAACATTTTTGTAAGTCGAAATGTGATATTGATAGGTTCTAGATGTAGCATCAAAACGGGCATGGGCTTCATCGTGAATGGGAATTATATCAAGAACAACAATGTCTTTGGGTAAAAACGAATTGGCTTTATGAATAAATTTTGCATTATCGATAATAATATCAGAATCAAAATGACCATACATTTGCTTGGCATGTACACCAGCATCAGTTCGACCAGCGCCCATAATATCTATTTCTTCCTGCAAAAGTGTCGAAAAAACTTTATTTAAAGTTTCTTGTACAGAAATCGCATTTGGTTGGTATTGCCATCCATGATAATTTGTGCCGTTATAAGCAAATTCGATAAAATATCTCAAAACAAAAAAGGATTTTTTTACAAAGATAAAGGAAATCTATTTGGTAATAATATAAAAAAAAACAGAGAACAAAATGTCCTCTGTTTTTTAAGAATTAAGTAAGTGAATTATCTTCTTCCGTGTCCGCGTCCTCGACCGTTATCGTGATTTTCTCGACGATTTTCGCCTTTGTAATAACGGTTATCATCATTCTCTCTGCGACGATTTTCTACATAAGCATATTCTCTTCTGTGTTCGTAATTTGGTCGGTAATACTCTTCGCGATAGTTTCTGTAATTTGGACGATAATATCTTTCTCTGTGATTATTAAAATAAGTGTAAGGACAATTACCTCTATAATCGATGGCAACTCTGTATCCGCGATTCACATCGTAATTATCACAATATTCTGGTAAATAAACTGAACGAATCCAACCTCTTGGACCAAGATAAATATAAACTGATGAACGAACATCATAATATGCTTCTATCTCCGGAAGGTAATAATAATCAAATTCTGATTCGTGATGATCGCACCATGTTGGGCGTGAACCAATATTTAAACTAACCGATATTTGTGCATTAGATTGTAATGTAAACAGTAATATAAATGCTGCGATTGTAAATTGTAATTTCCTCATGATTTATGGTTTTATTTATGAATAACTTAATAAATATGTTTGTTGTTTATCAATTTCCAACAACCATGCCATAAATGTTTATGAGAATATTAAAAAGTAAAATTTAACAAATATTGATACACTTTTTCGGTAGGTAATCCGACAACGTTTGTGTACGAACCATCAATGTTTGTGATGCCTACCAGTCCTATCCATTCTTGAATTCCGTAACTTCCTGCTTTATCGAAAGGTTTGTAATTGTCTAAATAATATTTGATTGCTTCATCGGATAATGTACCAAAAGTAACTTTGGTAATATCATTTACAATCTCGGTTTTGTCTTTGGTTTTAAAACAAACCGATGTGATAACTTCGTGAGTTTGGTTAGATAATTTTTGAAGCATGGCAAAAGCGTCATCATAATCTTTTGGTTTTCCTAAAGCTTCATTTTGTAACCAAACTAAGGTGTCGCTGGTTACTAATAGTTCATTTTCGAGTAAATCATCATCAAATGCAGAAGCTTTTAGTTTTGCTAAATAATCCGTGATTTCTAATGATTGTAAAGTTTCTGGAAAAACTTCTTCGATTTCTTTGAGTCGAATTTCGAAATCTAAATCTAAATTTTTGAAAAATTCTTGTCTTCTTGGAGAGCCAGAAGCTAAAATTATTTTGGTGTTTCTGAATTTTTTACGCAACATAATATTTCATATTTATTCCGATTACTGCAATGGAAATGATTCCGAAAAATATAACCAATTTTAAAACATTACTGAGATGATGAAAATCATTTTTTGTTTCTGCCGACCATATTTTAATCATAAAATAGAGTAGAGGTCCAACTAAAAAACCAAATATATATATTGTTGCATATTGCAAATGAAACAAATAATTATACACATAATATAGAATACATAAAACAGGAACAAAACTTAATATAAATACTAATTTTGAAGTTTTAGAAATCCCAAAAACAACTGGTAAGGTTCTTATTCCTTGATTATTATCACCTTTTGTGTCTTCTAAATCTTTTACAATTTCTCTAATAAAATTGAGTGTAAATGCTATTGTAGCAAAATCTATTAAAACAGAAAATACAGGATGCATTTGCTCTCTATTAGTAATGTCTGTTGCTGGAAAAATCATAAATAAATCGATGATTACGATGCTAAAAGCTAGTAAAGAAGCTACAATAACATTTTTTAAAATCATGATTTGCTTTAAGTTAGTTGCATAAATATATAACAAGGCAGCACATAAAATAAAAACAGTAACAAAATTAGGGCGCATGATTATTCTAGAAAGATAAAATCCAATTCCTACACCTATAATAGTAAATCCAATATATAAATTATAGGCTAATCCTTCGGTAATGGTTTTGCCTACGATAACTTTTTTAGGTTTGTTTTCGGTATCAGCATCTTGATCCATAATATCATTAATAATATAGCCACCAGCAGCAATACAAACTGTTGAAACTATTAATAAATAATATTGCCACAATGCCAAAGCTAAAGGAATATCTTGCATTTTTAGGAATCCAAATAAAACAATGAGTTGCATTAGAACAATCATTAATAAGTTTTGGTATCGAATGAGTTTTAGGTATTTCATTTGTAGGTTATTTGTTTATTTGGTTAATTAATTTAATTTATCATTAAACGTTTCCAAAATCTTTGTATGCGTTACTTTTTTATTTTCGATTATCTTCTACAATTTCATATTCATAACTAACGTAAATCTCTCTTATTGGTTTGATTTCATAAGTTAAAAAGTTTTTAATTTCATTACCTTGATTGTCAATTTGTACCATATATTCTTTTAAGTTCTCATTTTTTTTCCCTTTATGATTTCGAATTGCAAATCTATTAGAAACTATTTTATCATTAAAATCAGTTCTGTCAAGAATTATTATGCTATCTATGATTGAATATTTACCATAAAAGTGTTTTTGACTTGCCCAACTTCCGCTCTTTATTATGTATTCTCCATTTTTTTTGAAATCAGCATAAATCCCATTTTCTACTTTGAACAATGTTTGGAAATTTAGTTTCATTTCATAATAGCTAATAATGCAAATATTTATCAGAATTATTAAGGACCCAAATAAAATTATATAATTTTTTTTTAAGCTTTCAAAACCAATATAATTTCCAGATTTATCAAAGAATTCATTGTAATAAAAATATATCCCTATACCACCAAACAAAAGATAAAAGAAATGTCTAAAAAGATTATCACAATGATATGATTGGTATAAAATATACGTAAAAAGAATTCCAAAAAATATAATGATATAAAACTTATTTTTACTTTTCATACTTATTGTATAATTTACCTATGTTTTTAAAAAGTAACTCACAACTTATAATTCACAATTCATTATTTTAATCGTGTTTTCCATCAAAATAAGTTAGCCATTTTCCTTGTACTTTCATCACTTGTTCTATCACATCACGAACAGCACCATTTCCTCCATTTATATGTGAAATATATTTGGAAACTCCTTTTATTTCTGGTGACGCATCTTGCGGACAAGTTGGTAATCCTACCAATTTCATGACATGATAATCTGGAATATCATCTCCCATATACAAGACTTGTTCAGGTTTAACATTGTATAATTCGATATATTCCTTAAAAGTTTCTACCTTGTTTGGTGCAGCAAGATGAATATCGGTAATTCCTAAATTTCTTAATCTAATACGAACACCTTCGTTGCTTCCTCCCGAAATAATGCAAACATTATAACCAGATTCTAGCGCTGCTTTCATTGCAAATCCGTCACGAATATGCATTTCTCGGAGCATTTCTCCAGTTGGAGAAACATGTACTTTTCCGTCTGTTAGTACGCCATCAACATCAAATATAAATGTGGTGATGTCGTTCATGATTTCTTTATAGCTTTTTGCCATTATCGATAATAGATTTTGTTAGTATTTTATAAATTTCCTTCTGATTTTCGTTCGTTAGAAATTGCAAATGTGTGTTAATAGTTTGTGTGTCGTTTCGTTTCGCTGGTCCAGTTTGGGCTTCATTTGGCGAAAGCAAAGTGATTTTGTTTGCTGTTTCGAGTATTAATGGTTGTAAGATTTCGAAAGGAATATTATTTTCATTGCAAATGTCATTTCCAATTTTATACAAATGATTTACAAAATTATTTACAAAAACTGCCGAAACATGCAAAGCTTTCCTTTGATTTGAATTGATATTAAAAACTTGATTAGAAATAGATTTTGCTAATGTTTCCAACAATTTGTAATCTTCATTATTTTCGGCTTCCAAACAAATTGGAATTATATCAAAATTGATTTCTTTGTTTTTTGAAAATGTTTGCAACGGATAAAAAACACCTTTTCTGTTTTTATCGTCTAAATCAGTTATAGGAATACTTCCCGAAGTATGTACGACTAATTTTTTTTCAATATATAATTGATGAGAAACTTCTGCAATAGCATTGTCGGAAACTGAAATGATATATAAATCAGCATCAGCTAAATCATCAAAATTGGTTGTGATTTTTGAAGAATCGATAATATTTTCAAGACTTTCTTTGTTGCGAGAAAAAGCTTGTACTATTTCGATAATATTACTTTTGGCGAAAGCTTTTATCAAATGTTGTGCAACATTTCCAGAACCTATTATTACTACTCGAATCATTTGGCTAAAATAATAAAAAGGCATGACTTTTACATCACGCCTTTTGGGAACTTAGTTTAATTTACTTTTTTAATAAATAATATTTTTATAACTATTAGAGAAGTTAAGATTTTTGTTCTTTGTTGAAGTAAACTAAATAATAATACATTTGTTTTTCTTCGTCCCAGCCTTTTTCTACAAATTTTTCGGCACTTTCTGGGTTTATAAAATCTAGTTTTATTTGAATATTAGTATCAAGATTTATAACATTTTTCATAGTTCTTCTTGCATCCGAAACGGCAGCGTTTGCAATAGGAAAGCTAGTTAAATCTTCGATGCTATATTTTTCTCCTTTGTCTACTTTATAGCTTTTAAACTCTGAAATTAAATCTGGATTATCGATAACTTCGTTTAGAAATAACGATTCTTCGAACTGGTCATTTTTTGCAAAATGATTTACAGCTCTATTCATAAACATTACTTCTTCTTTTTTGTCTTCGGCAGGAAAAACAACTTCTTTTGCAAAATCTTGACAAAATTTTAAATATTTTTTAGTTTTAAAATTTTCGTCCTGAAAAGCATCTACCGAAAGGAAATGTTCCAACCAATAACGGGCATCGTAACGATTACTGTCTACAGTAAGAATCTTGTAACCTTCTTCTTTTTTGTAATTAAAAATCAAACAACCTTTGTCAAGTTTGTTTAAATTAATTCCTTGTTGTAAAATCATTTCTAGAGTTGTTCCTTTCTCTTCAAACTGAAGAAAATCGGCTTTTAGCTCACTTTTAAAAACTCCAATAGCATCAACAACATTATTGTCGATAGAAATATTGGTTAAATGTGTTACATAAACTTCACCATTTTTTATATGTGGATGGTTTGATTGTTCGAAAAGATGTTTGGTTATTTTTTTCGAAACTTCATGTGTTTTGCTTGGATTTTCAAAAATTTCGGAAGCAAACTTAAACATTTCATTATATTCTAAATCTACGTCATGAGCAAATTGAAAATAATTTTCCTCTTTATCACGAAATGCTTTTAGAAAATATTCTTTTAGCAACGGCATAATTTCGTCGTTTAATCCATAAGGATTTTCAGATAAAAACATTTCTTCGTTACGACTTACGTTTCCTACACGATGTATAGATAAACTTTCGATATGTGTGTTGAATAAATTGATCATATTTTTTAAAAGGTACTAAGGTGCAAGGGCGTAAAGGTTCAGAGGGGAAAAGTAGAAAATTAAATTCTTTCTTTTATTTTTCTTATGAATGAACTTAACATTCTTTCAATTTCTTTACTTTCTTCGTTTATTTTGTTAAATTGTATTTCGGTGATATATTTTAAATTGTATGCTATTTCTAATTGTGTTTGCATTTCGAAAAGAGAACTAATCCCTATGTTTAGAAATTTTAAATAATCTTTATTTCCATCTCTTCCGTAACCTTCTGAAATATTGCTTGGAATAGAAATAGCACTTCTTCTTATTTGTGATGTTAGTCCGTAAATTTCTTCTTTAGGAAATATATTAGTTAATTGGTATACCTCAGTTACTAAAGTCATCGATTTTTGCCAAATTAGTAAATCTCTAAATGTACTCATTTACTTTTTTTTAAACCTTTGTGTCTTTGCAACTTTGAGCCTCAAAAGATTAATTCCAATTCTCTTCAAATCCATAATCTTCAAAACTGTCATCACCTCCAAACATGTCTAAATCATCTTCATCTAAATCATCTTCAAATTCATTATAGTTTTCATCATCCTCATCTGCCATAAAGTTTTTCTCACCAGATTCTAAAGGCATTTCACCATGAACAAAAAGTGTTTCTGGGTAAGTACTTCCAGCAGATATTTCTTCTATAGCAGCTAATTCTACAAGGAAAGTCCACATATTTATAAAATCGTAAACGTAAATTATCTTTGTGTTTTCGGTATCTAAAATGTCTGATAGTATATAATCGCTCATAATTTTCATCTCACCAAGAACATCACCTGAATCAAAAAGAGGAATTTCATCTTCTTGATTCCAAGTATCATCGCAAGTATAAAAAGAACCAACTTCTAGACCATCGAATCCAAAAGAATTGAAAATCGCATTGTGCAAATCTTCTAAAGTATCGTCGGCAAGTATTGCAATATCCCTAAAAATATCTTCTTCATTGTCAAGAATCACTCTGAATTTATAAACCATAATCGTATTTTAATTTTAAAGTTTCAAAGGTAAAATATTAATTACGAAATACGAATTATGAATTACGATTTGTTGATAAGATTTTATTTTAATAAATGGGTTAACACAATAAGTAAATTACAATTCAGCTCTAAATTTTCACAATTCAGTAAAGATAAATTTTAAATTTGCAACGCATGGTGCAATTTTGCTTCATCAAACAATCAATTTATGAAGACTATATTTAACATCGCGATCTTATTATTATCTATTGCTACATTTTCTCAAGCAACTATTTCTGGAAAAGTACTTGATAAGAAGAATCTTCCTATCCCGGGAGCTAATATTTTTATTGAAGGAACTTATGATGGGGCGTCTAGTGACGAAAAAGGAGAATTTAGTTTTACTACTTCTGCAACAGGGAATCAGGTTTTAGTAGTAAGTTTTTTATCTTATGAAACATCAAAAATTAACTTTCAACCCAATAGTTTTCAAAATCAAATTATCATACTCAAAGAAAATGTAAATACACTCGACGCAGTTGTAATTACAGCAGGAAATCTTGATTCTGGAGATAAAGCGCGAGTTTCGGTTCTAAAGCCATTAGATATTGTAACTACAGCAGGTTCGGCAGGGAATATTATTGCAGCTTTACAAACTTTGCCAGGAACAAATAATGTTGGTGAGGATGGAAGACTTTTTGTTCGTGGAGGGGAAGCAGATGAAACTCAAACTTTTGTAGATGGTATTCGTGTGGCACAACCATACGGTGCAACAACTAATAATTTGCCTACTCGTGGACGATTTTCTCCATTTTTGTTTAGTGGAATTTCATTTTCTACAGGTGGTTATTCCGCAGAATATGGAGAAGCTTTATCTAGTGTTTTGTTATTAAATACTGAAGACGAACCTGATCAGAATAAAACTAATATGGCATTTATGACTGTTGGTTTAGGAATTGGTAATACACAAAAATGGAAAAAAAGTTCTTTAAGTGTAAATGCTAATTATATTAATCTAGCACCTTATATTGCAGCTATTAAGCAAAATGTAGATTGGAATAAACCATTTCAATCATTGTCTGGCGAATCAGTTTATAGATATCATTTTGTGAACGGAACTTTCAAACTATATGCTGCTTTCGATACTTCTGAGTTTGATATTAGCCAAGAAAATATTAATTATGCTGAAAAAGTTCGAGTAAATTTAAACAATAATAATTTTTATTTAAACTCTTCTTATAAAGGTAAATTTGGAGCAAATTGGCAAGTTGTAACTGGTTTAAGTTATGGTTTAAGCCAAAATAAAATAAAATTGGCTCTTGACAATGTGAAAAATGATGAAAATTCAGCTCATTTTAAGCTAAAACTTAGAAAATCTATTTCTGAAAGGGTAAAATTATCTTTTGGAGCAGATTATTTTATTACTGATTTTAATGAAGATTTTACACCAAATGGAGGTTCTATATTAAATGACGGATACAAGAATTCTATTGTAGCTGCTTTTTCTGAAGCCGAAATATTTTTCTCAAAGAAATTAGCTGCAAAAGTTGGTTTGCGAGCTTCAAATAATAGTCTGCTTAATGAAAATGCAATCTCTCCAAGATTTTCTATGGCATATAAAATAGCAAAAAATAGTCAATTTGCTTTTGCTTACGGCGATTTTACTCAAACTCCAAATGCCCAGTATATTAAGTTTTCTAAAGACAATTTGTTTGAAAGCGAAAAAGCATCGCATTATATCCTTAATTTTCAATACAATAATAACGGAAAAACTTTTAGAGCGGAAACTTACTACAAAGATTACAGCAATTTAGTAAAATATGATACACCAACAGCTCAGTATAATTCGATTTTTAATAACAATGGATCAGGTTATGCAAAAGGATTAGATTTGTTTTGGAGAGATGGAAAATCGATAAAAAACATAGAATATTGGGCTTCCTATTCTTATATAGATACCAAGCGAGATTACAAAAACTTCTCATCAAGTGTTACACCTAGTTTTGTCGCAGATCATACTTTGTCATTGGTTACAAAATATTGGATCGAAGATTGGAAATCGCAAATTGGGTTTACAAACTCATTTAGCTCTGGGCGACCTTATAATAACCCAAATGAAACTCAATTCATGAATGGAAAAACAAAATCCTACAATAGTTTAAGTTTTAATTGGGCTTATTTGCTAACAACACAAAAAATCTTGTATTTCTCAGTTTCGAATCTTTTAGGTACTAAAAATGTTTACGGATATGATTATAAGAATACACCAAATAGTTTAGGTAGTTTCGACAGAAAAGAGATTACACCAACTGCTGATAGATTCTTTTTTGTAGGCTTCTTCTGGACGATTAGCCAAAATAAAAAAGACAATCAATTGAAGGATTTGTAGAATAAAAAGGAATTTTACAATTCATCATCTAAAAATGACAGTTCAGTCACAATCAATTTTAAAACAATAATAATCAACATAAATTTACATCAGAATTAAAAACAACATCAAATTAAAACAATTAAAAAACTAGAAATTATGACAAAATTATTTATTGCAATTGTATTATTCGTAACAAGTTTAGTAAGTGCGCAAGGACAATTTGAGCAAGGAATGGGAAAAGCATTCGGATTATGGAAAGAAGGAAAAAATACCGAAGCATCTGACATGTTTGAGCGAATTGCATCAGCAGAAAAAACAAGTTGGTTACCCAACTATTATGTTGCATTAATAAATACAACCGAAGCATTTAATCCTGCAAACAAAGAGAAAGTTTCAATTTTATTAGACAAAGCCAATGCAGCTTTAGATACAGAACTATCCAAAAACCCAAATAATGTTGAGCTTTTAGTAGTTCAAGCGATGTCTAAGACAGCTTTGTTAGCTTCTAATCCAATGACTTACGGAATGACACTTTCACCAAAAATTACTGAAATTTATACGATGGCAAGCCTATTAGCTCCTGAAAACCCAAGAGTTGTTTTGTGTAAAGCCGAATTTGGAATAGGTGGAGCAAAATGGACTGGTGCCGATGTGAAACAATTATGCGGACAAATAGAAAAATCGATCGAGTTATTTGCTAAATTTAAACCAGAAACACCTTTTTCTCCAAAATGGGGATTAGACAGAGCTACAGAAGCATTAAAAAACTGTAAATAAGAAATCAAAAGAGGTGATTGTTTATTCAATTCACTAAAGCTAATTAAAATGGAAAATAAGAGAATACATACATTTACTGAGTTTAAAAAAGGGACAATTGTTTGCTTAAAGATTGCCTTAATTTTAACCATTGTATTCTCTGTGATACAAAGTAGAAGTTTTAGTTTAAATACATTTGGAATGACATTATTAATATGTTTTTCTTATGCATTTGTGATTGGTTTTGGTAATGGAATTATAAATAATTATTTAGACAAAAAATGGGACTGGTTAGAGCAAACTAATTTGCGTGTATATTATGGTATTCTGGCTACAACTTTGTACACTATTCCAGCTGTTCTAGCAATAAATTATGTCACTTTTATTTATATAAATAATATGACTGTCGAAGAGTTTTTTGATGAAAGAACAATTTGGATTCATTTCTTTTATATTATTTTATCATTAGGCGTTTCTACTTTTATGCATGCTAAAAGTTTTATGACTAATTGGAAAAATGTAAGCAAAAAAGAAGTTACAGAACAAAAGATTATTGCAGGAACAGCAAATGCAAAATTTGAAAGTTTAAAAAATCAAATCGACCCTCACTTTTTGTTTAACAGTCTAAATGTTTTAAGCTCTTTGATAGAAGAAAATCCAGATAATGCACAACGATTCACGACTTCATTGTCTAAAGTGTATCGTTATGTTCTAGAACAGAAAGACAAAGATTTAGTTTCTGTCGAAGAAGAATTATCGTTTGCTAAAACTTATATGAATTTGCTTAAAATGCGTTTCGAGAATAGTCTAACCTACGAATTGCCAACTGAAAATATTAATCCAGAAGCAAAAGTGGTTCCGCTATCATTACAGCTTTTATTAGAAAACACTGTAAAACATAATGTTGTTTCAGAACAAAAGCCATTGCATATTAAAATTATTATTGAGGGTGATTATTTAATAATTCAAAATAATTTCCAGAAGAAAGAGGTTTTGCAAGATAGGCAAGGTGTTGGTTTGCAAAACATTATTAATCGTTACGGAATCATTTCTAATAGAAAAGTTTTAATCGAACAAAATGAAAATTGGTTTAGCGTAAAAATACCAATACTAACAAAACAAGTCTCAGTTATGGAAACAGCTACAAATTACACCGAAAAAAATGCTTACTACAGAGCAAAAAAACGAGTGGAAGAACTAAAAGGATTTTACGGAAATTTAATCTCTTACTGTTGTGTTATTCCAGTTTTAGTATTTATTAATTTAAGGTATACTCCAGAATTTCAATGGTTTTGGTTCTCCGCTACAGGTTGGGGGTTTGGTTTAGCAATGCATGCTTTCAAAGTCTTTGGATATAGTTCCAATTGGGAAGAAAGAAAAATTCAAGAAATTTTAGATAAACAAGATAAAAATAATTGGAGATAGTCATGGAAAATAACTACCACAATGAAGATCGTTATTATGCTGCAAAGAAAAAAGTAAATAAGATTAAAGGTTTTTATGGGAATTTAGCATCATATATGTTGGTAAATATTATACTTTTAGTAATTAATTTAGCCACTTCACCAGAACATTTATGGTTTTTACCACTATTATTTGGTTGGGGAATAGGAGTTCTTATTCATGGAATGACAGTTTTTCAATGGTTGCCTTTTCTTGGAAAAGAATGGGAAGAAAAAAAGATAAAAGAATTTATAGATATTGAAAATCAGAAAAAAAATAAGTTTGAATAAACATAAAATAAAAATGTGATGAGAAGAAATAGAAGGTTTATTGATGAAAATAAATTAGGTGAATCAACAGATGAACGCTATAATCTAGCATTCAAAAGAGTAAAAAGAATAAAAGGATTTTATACACATCTCTTGGTTTTTATACTTGTAAATGCATTCATTATTTGTGGTAATTATTTTGGAAAACGATCAGAAAATGAAGTTTTTTGGCGTTGGGAAACATTTTCAACTGCATTTTTCTGGGGAATAGGTTTAGTAGCACACGGAATGTCTGTTTTTGGAAGAAATATATTTTTTGGTGATGATTGGGAAGAAAAGAAAATTCAAGAGTTAATAGAAAAAGAGAACAAAGAAAAATGGGAATAATACTTTTTAGATAAAAGTATTATAAAATCAACACCAAAATATGCTAACAATAATAATCGAAGACGAAAAACCAGCAGCAAGATTATTGCAGCGTAAGCTCGAAAAACTAGATATAAAAGTCGATAATATGCTACATTCTGTAGAAGAATCGATAGCTTGGTTTTCTAATAATGAGCATCCAGATTTAATATTTCTCGATATTCAATTGTCTGACGGTTTATCGTTTGAGATTTTTGAAAAAGTAGCTATAAAATCGGCAATAATTTTTACAACAGCTTACGATGAATACGCGTTAAAAGCTTTCAAATTAAATTCGATAGATTATCTTCTAAAACCTATTGATGAAGATGAATTGGAAATCGCAGTCACAAAATTTAAAGCTAATTTGCCTAAAATCGAAACCAATTTGCAAATAGATTTTGAGCAAATAAAAAAGATGTTTCAAAATCCATTCGATAAAAATTTTAAAACTCGATTTACTGTAAAAATTGGGCAACAACTAAAAGTCATTTTGATAGAAGAAATAGAATGCTTTTATAGTGAAAATAAAGGAACTTACATTCATACTTTTGATAATAGAGATTATCTTATAGACTTAACTCTTGAAGTTCTAGAACAAGAATTAGACTCAAAAAATTTCTTTAGAGTAAGTAGGAAATTTATTATTCCGTTAAAATCTATTAAGGAAATTTTGTTGTATTCTAATTCAAGATTAAAGATTACTTTACCAACCTATAAAGATGATGAAGTTATAGTTTCTCGAGAAAAAGTACAAGAATTTAAAATTTGGATTGGTTAATTTTAAACCTTAAAAAGTGTTTTTCTGATACCAATAATTATAAATAAGGGTAAGCTATAAATGATAAAAAAAGGAATAATATATTCGATTAAATTCATTTGAAGCATTACAGCAATTATTAATAATTGAAACCCTAAACCGTATATAGAAAGTAATGTCATAAACCAATTTGGAAATGTTTTTACTTTATAAGCATCACTATCTAAAAAGTGAATTGTCTTATCGAAAATACCATAAACTAAAGTATAAATTCTAAATAAAATGTCGACCAATTTTTGACTTTCTCCAGACAAAGCACGAGGTGATTTATACTCAAAAATTTTGCTAGTTACATCACCTCCAACGGATTTGTTTCTTAAAATTACATAATAATAGTTATATAAAGTTCCTTGTAGTTGAATACAAAAAAAGGCTAAAATTGTCATTCCAAATGAAGTTTTAGAAA
Organism: Flavobacterium sp.; assembly: GCF_046153165.1. Lineage (GTDB taxonomy): Bacteria > Bacteroidota > Bacteroidia > Flavobacteriales > Flavobacteriaceae > Flavobacterium. The sequence goes on from NZ_JBJXEN010000099.1 coordinate 21,816, forward strand.
CATAACAAATAGTCATTAAGAACATAAAATTAAGAATAATATCAAACACACTATCTAAATATCTTCCAGAGTAAGAGGGTGTGTTTTTTAGTCTTGCGAGCTCACCATCGGCGGCATCGATTCCCGATTTTAGAATGATAAAAAAACTTGCGAAAAGGTGATTTTTATTCAAAATGCAACCAATAGCAATGAGACCTGAAAGTCCAAAAAGAAATGTAACATGAATAGGAGTGAAGCGTGTTTTTTTTAGAGAATTGGCTAGAAATTTTCCAAAAAACCTTCCGTAATCTGATAAATCTAAAAATTTATCTTTTGCAGCAAGTTTAGACATTTAAGGGTGAAAAAACGAATAGATGTGACAATATAGTCAGATTGCAAAAGTAATCTTTTTATATGCTATTTGTTGTATAAACAATAGTTTAGATTTTGTTAAATGTTATTTGCTAAATCGATGTAAAGTATAAGTCATTGTTGCTAATAATAAAAAAGCTACAGCTTGATGTGTAACACCTAACCAAAGTGGAACGCTATATAATAAAGTTAAAACACCAAGTGTAAATTGAATGAATACAATTATTAGTAATCCGTTTAATCCATTTTTTTGTTCTTCAGAAAGTGTATATTTTTTACTTTTGAAGGTTAAAAATAATATTAATCCAACGACAAAATAGGCAATGGTTCTATGCACAAATTGCACCCCACTTTTACCTTCTGTAAATCGTGCAAACCAAGAATCTCTTTCTAGAATAATACTTTCGTGAAAGAATTGCCCATCACTCATTAAAGGCCAATGGTTGTGAATTAATCCGGCATTAAGACCAGCAACAAATCCTCCGTAAATAATTTGCAGAATTATTATTGCCAAAGTAATCCTAGCTATATTTCGTAAAGGAAGAATCACTTGTTTTTTTTCAGGATAAATTAAATCTAGAGCAACCCATAATGTATAAGCAAAAGTAATAAAAGCAAAAGTTAAGTGTAATGAAAGACGAAAATGGCTTACATCTGGCGCATCAATTAAACCACTTTTTACCATAAACCATCCCAAAAAACCTTGAAAAGCACCCATTCCTAGTAGAATTCCACACTTTTTTAGAGTTTCGGGATCTAATTTTTTCTTTATCAAGAAATAAACAAATGGAATAATAAAAACCAATCCAATTATTCTACCAATAAATCGATGAAACCATTCCCAAAAATATATAAACTTATAATCGGAAAGTGTAAAATCGTTGTGAATATTTATTTTTTGGTATTCTGGAAATTGCTTATATTTTTCGAAAGTTTCTTCCCATTTAGCTTCAGTAAGCGGCGGGAAAGTATCGGTTACTAAATGCCAATCGGTCATAGATAAACCAGAATTTGTTAATCTTGTGATACCACCCACGACAACCATTACAAATACTAAAAAGCATCCTGAAAGTAACCAGATTATTACAGATTTATTATTTTTCATTAATTATATATTTTCAACATGTAAAGTTAGACAGTTTAGATATTTTTTATTTTAAAACAAATTATAATTAAATATTAATTATTTAAAATTTGTTAATTCAACACTTTTTTTAAACCTAATTTTTCAGCTCTTTTCAAAACGAATTCATACGCCGCTTGGTATTCATTCGGGATTTCACCTTCTAAAATAGCTTCTTTTACAGCTTCTTTTAAAACGCCAATTTCTCTTCCTGGTTTTATGTCAAAAATTTCCATAATCTGTTCACCAGTAATTGGAGGTTGAAAGTTTCTGACAGAATCACGTTCTTCTACTTCAATGATTTTCTGACGTACAATTTCGAAGTTTTTATGATATTTCTTGAACTTATTTGGGTTTTTGGTTGTGATATCGGCTTCGCACAAAGTCATTAGATTTTCCACATCTTCACCAGCATCAAAAACCAAACGGCGCACCGCCGAATCAGTCACAATATCTTCCGACAAAACGATAGGACGAGAACTCATCATGACCATTTTTTGTACAAATTTCATTTTATGATTTAATGGCATGTGTAAACGTTCAAATATTTTTTTAGCCATTTTCCCGCCTAAAAACTCATGTCCGTGAAAAGTCCAACCTTGTTTTTTATTATAGCGTTTGGTTGGTGCTTTGCCAATATCATGTAATAATGCTGACCAACGCAACCAGACATCATCAGTATTTGGACAAATATTATCAACAACTTCTAAGGTGTGATAAAAGTTATTTTTGTGTGTGTGACCTTCTATTTCTTCTACTTGATTTAAAGCGGTTAGCTCAGGAAGAATAATATCTAATAATCCTGTTTTAAATAGCAATAAGAATCCTACAGATGGTTTGTCTGATGAAAGAATCTTGTTTAATTCATCGACAATTCGTTCGCCTGAAATAATATTAATCCGATCTGCATTTTTAGTAATGGAATTTAAAGAGTTTTCTTCAATCGTGAAACCCAATTGCGTTGCAAATCGAATTCCGCGAAGCATTCGCAAAGGATCGTCAGAATACGTAATATCAGGATCTAAAGGTGTCTTTATGATTTTATTTTCTAAATCAATTAAGCCATCAAAAGGATCTAATAATTCGCCATAATTTTTTGCATTCAAAGAGATTGCTAGGGCATTTATTGTAAAATCACGACGATTTTGATCATCTTCAAGCGTTCCATTTTCTACAACTGGATTGCGACTTTCGAGATTATAAGATTCTTTTCTAGCTCCAACAAACTCAATTTCGGTATCTTCAAAACGAAGCATCGCTGTTCCGTATGTTTTAAAAACCTGTACTTTAGGGTTGTTAGGAAGTAACTGAGAAACTTTCAATGCCAACTCAATTCCTGAGCCTACTGCAACAATATCAATGTCTTTTTTGAAGTCTCGATTTAAAATCAAATCGCGTACAAAACCTCCAATTACATAACTATCTACGTTAAGTTCTTGGGAAGCTTTTGAAATGATTTCAAAAATTTTGTTATTTAATGCTGATTTATAGTTCATTTGTTGTTTATGTATTTTGTCATTTCGACGAAGGAGAAATCTCACAGCTTAAATAAATTAATGAGATTTCTCCTTCGTCGAAATGACAAATAAAACTTTATTTACGAATAACTTTTACTTGAGAATCGCTCGTCAATTTTATAATTGTTGATGGTTTTCCTCCAATTTTTTCGTGATGCAAATTTACAACATAGTCAACACCTTTTAAAATTTCTGGGCTAATATCTTTAAACGCAATTGGAGTAGGTTGTCCAGAAATATTTGCTGAGGTTGAAACTAAAGGCTTTTTCATTCTTTCTAATAATTTGAAACAAAAAGGTTCTTTTACTATTCTGATTCCAAGTGTTTTATCTGAAGCGATTAAATTGGCCGCTACATTTCTAGGATTATCTAAAATTAATGTGGTTGGTTTTTCGGAAATATCCATGATTTGCCATGCCACTTCTGGAATATCTTTAAAGACATTATACATCATTTTTTCGCCATTCATAAGGCAAATCATACTTTGTGTTTCGGCTCGTTGTTTGAGTTTGTATATTTTTGCAACAGCATCAGGATTTGTAGCATCGCAACCTATTCCCCAAACAGTATCAGTTGGATAAAGTATTATACCACCTTCTTTGATGACTTCGTATGCGTTGTGTATTTCGGTATTAATATCTTGATTCATTTTTTTATTAAAAAGGTATTATTGTTTATATAAAGAATTAAATTGTAAATTAATTACTTTTTACTTTAAAAAGTTATATTTCATCACTTGTAAAAGTGGTAAAACTCTTCTTTTTATAGGGTCTAATAATTAATCGCCCTTCTCTATCAAATCGAATATAATTATACACCCAATTTAAGAAAACAACTGCTCTATTCTTGAAACCTATTAGGGAGAATAAATGTACAAACATCCATACAAACCAAGCAAAAACACCACTAAAATGGTATTTAGGCAAATCTACGACAGCCTTATTACGACCAATTGTTGCCATAGAACCCTTGTCATTATATTCGAAGGATTTTAAGGGTTTATTATTGATAAGTTTTATTAAGTTTTCTCCTAATAAATCACCTTGTTGTAATGCTGGTTGAGCCATCATAGGATGTCCTTGAGGGTATTTAGCTGTTTCCATTGATGCGATATCTCCAATCGCAAATATATTATCGTAACCTACCACCTGATTGTACTGGTTTACACGAATACGTTCTACTTTTTCGATTAAAGATTTTGCACTAAGACCAGCAATTGCTGCACCTTGCACTCCAGCTGTCCATATTACAGTGGCAGTTTCAAAAGTTAAATCTGAATTAGTCAAAATTGTGCGTCCGTCATAATTTGTTACCCGAACGTTTTTCCAGATTTTTACACCTAGACTTAATAGAAATTCTTCGGCTGCTTCCGATGATTTCTCGCTCATTGTATTTAATATTCTATCTCCACTTTGCACTAAATTTATTTCCATTTTAGAAACATCTAGATCTGGATAATCTTTTTGAAGGATTGCTTTTTTCATTTCTGCCAATGCACCTGCAAGTTCAACTCCTGTTGGTCCAGCACCAACTAATACAAAATTTATTAAGCTGTTTTTGTCGGCCACATCTTTTGTGAGAACGGCTTGTTCAAAATTTTCGAGAATTAAACTTCTAATATTAAGAGATTGAGGAATGGTTTTCATTGCCATCGAATTGCGTTCGATTTCTTTGTTGCCAAAATAATTTGTTTTACTTCCAGTTGCAATTACTAGATAATCGTAATGTAGTTCTCCTATCTCGGAAATTATTTTTTTGTTTTGAGTGTCAATTTCTTTTACAGATGTTAGTCTGAAATAAAAATATTTGTATTCCTGAATGACTTTACGAATAGGATATGCGATAGATCCTGCTTCGAGCCCGCCAGTAGCAACTTGATATAGTAATGGTTGAAAAGTATGGTAATTGTGTTTATCTAATAAGACAACCTGAACGTTTTTGTTCCTAAGTTTTTTTGCGATTGCGATACCTGCAAAACCTCCACCTATAATGACTATGCGCGGTAAGTTTGATTGTGGAATATTCATTCTTTTTAAGGTGCTAAGATTCTGAAATGCAAAGGTACAAAGGTTTTTAGAATTTGAGTGCTAATTTTTAGCCCCGATTATAGTGAAAATCCCGAGCTTTTTTGCGAGGATTGAAACGGAAAGCGGGGAAAATGTTGAAAAAAATTGGAATGTTGTGCTCCTATATATTTATTGTTTTACTTTGTAACAAACTTACTATTAATACTACTAACCTTATATGAGTAATGCATTAGAGCAGTCGTTTGTTGGGCAACTAAAAGAAAATCAGAATATAATTCACAAAATTTGTCGGTTATATACTCAGGATGATGATGCCCATAATGATTTGTTTCAGGAAATCACGATTCAGTTATGGAAGGCTTTTCCTAAGTTTCGTGGTGACTCTAAATTCTCAACTTGGGCATATCGAGTGGCTCTAAATACAGCAATTACTTTATACAGGAAAAGTACTAAGACTGTAAATACAATCGAATTTGAAACTGGCAAGCATTTTGTACTACAAGAAGAGTATAATTATGAAGAAGAAGAACATTTGAAATTATTGTATCAAGCAGTTCAACAATTAAATGACATTGAGAAAGCTTTAGTTTTTATGTATCTTGAAGATAAAGATTATACTGAGATATCGGAAACATTAGGAATTAGCGAAGTAAATGCCAGAGTAAAAATGAATCGGATTAAAGGCAAATTGAAGAAAATTATTAATCCGTAAGGAAAAGGATATATGGAAGAGTTGGATTTATTAAAAAAAGATTGGAAAAAGAATGATAATTATCCGAAGTTTTCGGAGCAGGAGATTTATGCTATGTTGCACAGGAATTCTTCTTCAACTGTAAAATGGATTTTTATAATTAGCGTTTTAGAACTCAGTTTTGGGTTGGTTTTAGGAATTATTTTGTCATTTACAAAATTTGATATCGAAAACACAAAATTCTTAAAAAGTATAGGTGTTTATAATTATTATGAAGCTTTTGTATGTGTATTATATATTGTTATTGTTTATTTTATTGTTAGATTTTATTTAATGTATAAAAAAGTTTCAACTACTGATAATACAAAAAAATTAATGACTAATATTCTAAAAGCGAGAAAAACAGTTCAGAACTACATATTATTTAATCTTGTTGCTTTTGCAGTTGGGTTTATACCATTTTTCTCTTACGTACTAAAAATTAGTGCAGATAAAGCATCTTTACAAGCCACTGGAAAAATTGCTGATATTTCGATAAGTGTTTACATACTTACTTTTTTAGCAATCTTAGTAATTACAGGAATTTTTACTACAGTATTTTGGTTTGTTTATAAACTCTTGTACGGATTTTTATTAAGAAAACTAAAAAGAAATTTTGAAGAACTAAAGAAAATTGATTTTTAATTCCTAGTATTGCCACTGACGTAATTTGTCTAATTCTTTTTGTTCTTCGATTATTTCAGATGGAATTACTTTTAAGAAAGAAGGGTGTTGCTCGATAGCATATTCTACTTTTTCGACAATTTCTTCAATTGTATCATTGTCATAATCAATATCTAAAGGCTCTTTGATGGTAAAGGTTTGTAGGATTCCTTTCTTTTTCATTCGTAACCCTTTCTTGTCGAATGAACGACGAAAACCGTCAATAACAATAGGAACAACAATAGGCCTGTGTTGTTTTATAATATGTGCAGTTCCTTTACGAACAGGTTTAAATGATTTAGTTGTTCCTTGCGGAAAAGTAATTACCCAACCATCTGCCAAAGCTATTTTTATATTTTCGGTATCGTTAGGGTTTATATCTTTTTTTTCTTTTTCGGATACATCTTTACCACCTGCACGCCAAGTTCTTTCTACTGAAATTGCACCTGCGTAAGCTAAAATTCTAGGTAATAAACCAGATTGCATAGTTTCTTTTGCCGCAACATAATAAATATTTAATTTAGGCTGCCAGATATAACCTAAGTTTTTAATATTATCCTGACGACCACTTAAACTGGCATTAAATACATGAAACATAGCAACAACATCGGCAAAATAAGTCTGATGGTTCGAAATAAATAAAACATTTGTATCTGGTAAATTTTTGATAATTTCCGAACCTTCTATTTGCAATTCGTTAAAACCTCTGTAACGTCTGTGTGTAATAGCAGCAAAAATTCTGATTAACCATTTTTTCAGAAAAAGAATATGTCCAAAAGGATTTCTCTTAAATAATCCCATAATTTTATAAAAAATGTGAGCTACAAATTTACAAAAACTATTAAGTTATAAGACTTTTTTTATAATTTCTTTCAACTCACTCATCATCATAGCAGTAGCTCCCCAAACTAAATGTTCATTTATTTGAAAAGCAGGAACTTGAATGTTTGATGCATAGGAAGTAGACATATTTACAGTAATAACTATCTTATCATCAAGAAACTGATGTAAAGGTAATTCGATAACTTCATCGACTTCATCTGGACTTAATGTAAATGAAAGTTCTTCTTCGGATAAACCTAAAAATGGTGAAACAAGAAAATTACTAGGTGGAATATATACTTCTGTAAAAGCTTTAATAACAGTTACTTTTTTTGCAGAAACACCAATTTCTTCATGCGTCTCTCGTAGTGCGGTTTCGGAAAGGGATAAATCGAAATCTTCAACCTTTCCTCCAGGAAATGCAATTTGTGATGCATGGATTCCAGGATAAGAGTTTCGTACTATTAATGCCAAATGCGTTATGCTATTCTTTGGATACAAAAGCATTAAAACTGCAGCTTTCTTAGGAGTAATTTGCGAAAAATCTTGATTATTCAGTAATTCTATTCTTTCTGGCGGAATCATTTTTGCATGCGCAATAGTCGCTGGTAGCGATTCTTTTGCTATTTTTGGCACATATTTTAAAAAATCTGAAAAATCCATTTCGTAATTTTTAAAAACTAATTAAGTTGCTGGTTTCAAATCAACACAATTATAAAGATAGCTTAAATATTTTAAGTTCCAAATTCTTATACCACAATATAGTATGTACACTAAAGAAGAAGCTCAACGATTAAAAAGAGAATTCTGGATTTCATTTGCCGAGAAATATCCAAGAAAATGGATTTTGTATGATACAAAAATTAAAGATTTTTCTTTTAAATTTTTTGTAGATAATAAGAAAGCTCAAGTTCTTATTGATATTGAAATGCGTGATGCTGAAAAAAGAAAAGCTTATTTCGAAAAACTAGAATCTCTAAAAACTATTCTTGAAGAAGAATATGTTCAAGATTTAGTATTTGAAAATAAATATATACTCGAAAGCGAAAAAACGATAAGCCGCATTTGGGTAGAAAAGCTTCAAGTTAGTGTAAGTAACCGAAATTATTGGGATGAAATTTTTGATTTTTTTAATGAAAAAATGGACAAGATGGAACGGTTTTATCTTGAATATGAATCATTTATTAAAGATATTTAGAAAATAAAATAAAAAGTTTGTAACAAAAATTATAGTGACTCGTCTTTACTATATAACCAACCATTATGAACCAAATTGAATTTATAAATAATGTAAAACCATTTAAAGACAAGATGTTCAGGTTGGCTAAACGTTTGCTTACAAGTACTGAAGAAGCTGAAGATGCAACACAAGAAGTATTAGTTAAACTCTGGAATAAAAATAATGTTCTTAATAATTTTGGAAGTATTGAAGCCTATGCTATGACGATAACAAAAAATTATTGTTTAGATGTTTTAAAATCAAAGAGAGCTTCAAATTTGCAAATCGTTCATAATAATTATGTTGAAAATGGATCAAGTTTGCAACAAAAAATAGAAGACAGTGATTCTTGGAGTTGGGCAGAAAAATGGATAAATGATTTGCCGGAACAACAAAAGCTAATTATTCAGATGCGAGATATAGAGCAATATGAGTTTGAAGAAATAGCAGAAATAATGGAAATGAGTGAAGCTACAATTAGAGTAGCGTTATCTAGAGCTAGAAAAACAATAAGAGAAAAACTGACAAATACCCATAATTATGGCATTCAATAAAATAGAAATAATATTAGAAAAATACTTTCAGGGAGAAACCTCGATTGCCGAAGAAAAGGAGTTGCGCAGCTACTTTTCATCTCAAGATGTGGCGCCACATTTAGAGCAATATAAGGTAATGTTTGGTTACTTCACTCAAGCAAAAAAACAAGAATTTGTACAAGAGATTCCACAAATCACTAAAAAACGAAATGTTATGTGGTTATCTGTTGCAGCATCAGTTGTAGTTTTGTTTGGAATTGCTACATTTTTTATGATAAATACTAATGAGCCTGTAAATCATCAGAATGAGTTAGGAACTTACGAAAGTCCTGAAATCGCATTCAAAGAAACACAAAAAGCATTAGCATTATTATCATCAAATGTAAATGTTGGCATAGAAAGTGTAATGTATGTACA
>NZ_JBJXEN010000119.1:0-17108 GCF_046153165.1 Flavobacterium sp.
ATCTGTAATTGGTATTGGAGCTGGTGGCGGAGTCGACGGACAAGTTTTAGTAATACATGACATGTTAGGTATGAACAACGAATTTAGTCCAAGATTCTTAAGAAGGTATCTAGATTTATATGACCAAATGACAAAAGCCATAGGCAATTATGTTGCTGACGTGAAGAGTAAAGACTTCCCTAATGCTGGTGAACAATACTAGATAGCAGATTTTAGTTAACAAATGGCAGAAAAAATAGTTTCAACCAAAAACAACCTTCAAATGCTTCATGAAGACAATCACATTATTGTGGTAAATAAGCGTGTGGGCGATATTGTACAAGGTGACAAAACAGGTGACAAACCGTTATCGGAAGTTGTAAAAGAATACATTAAAGATAAATATAACAAACCTGGAGAAGTTTTTTTAGGTGTTGTACACAGATTAGACAGACCAACAACTGGAATTGTAGTTTTTGCTAGAACAAGTAAAGCTTTAACTCGGCTAAACGAAATGTTCAGCAACCGAGAAACTCAAAAGACATACTGGGCAGTTGTAAAAAAGAAACCAGCAAAAAGTGAGGATAAATTGATTCATTATCTAAAAAGAAATGAAAAAAACAACACTTCAAAAGCACATCTCAAAGAAGTTCCTGAAAGTAAATTGGCTTCCTTAGATTATAAAATTATAAAGGAATTAAACAACTATTTTGCTTTAGAAATTAATCTTCATACTGGGAGACATCATCAAATTAGAGCACAACTTTCTGCCATTGGTTCTCCTATAAAAGGAGATTTGAAATATGGTTTTGATCGAAGTAATCCTGACGGAGGAATACATCTTCATGCCAGAAAATTAGTATTCACACATCCTGTTACTAAAGAAAAAATAGAAATTGTTGCACCAATTCCTGAAGATGTTATTTGGAAATCTATTTAATTCTTATCTTTAGCTAAAAATATTTAGATGAATAATTTACCTTCCATTTCTGAAAGAAAAGAAGCCTTAAAAAAGCTCCTTAAAAGTATTATCATTCACGAAGAAGAAATTCTTGAAGCATTATATAAAGATTTTAAAAAACCAAAATTTGAAGGGGTTGTTACCGAAACATCTTATATCATTTCGGAACTAAGAAACACTATCAATAAAATAGATTCTTGGAGCAAGCCTAAATGGGTTTTCCCTTCACTTCTAAATTTTCCTTCATCGGATTATATATATAGTGAACCTTACGGAAAAGTACTTATTATTTCCCCATGGAATTATCCTTTTCAACTAGCCATCAGTCCACTTATTGCAGCAGTGGCAGCGGGGAATAAAGTAACGCTTAAACCATCGGAACTCACACCTTATACCTCAGCTATAATTTCAAAAATTATCCGAGAATCGTTTGAAGTAAAACATGTGGTGGCAGTAACAGGCGATCATACCATTGCTCAAGATTTACTAAAAAAACGTTGGGATTATATTTTCTTTACTGGAAGTGTTCCTGTTGGAAAAATTGTTGCAAAAGCCGCGGCCGAAAACCTAACACCAGTAACGCTAGAATTAGGCGGAAAAAATCCATGTATTGTAGATGAAACTGCTAATCTTCCACTTGCTGCAAAACGCATCATTTGGGGTAAAATTCTAAATGCTGGACAAACCTGTATTGCACCCGATTATATATTGGTTCATTATAAAATGAAACCTAAACTTGTACAATACTTAATTGAAGAAATAAAAAATGCTTTGGGCGAAAACCCACAAGAATCTGAAGATTTTGCTAGAATTATCAACCTCAAAAATTGGGAAAGACAATTAAGTTTAATCGAAAATCAGCCTATTCTTTTTGGAGGAGAATCTAACAGAAGTGATTTTTACCTCTCTCCTACACTACTTGACGAACCTAGTTTAGATAGTCCAGTGATGAAAGATGAAATTTTTGGACCTATTTTACCTATACTTTCTTATGAATCTAAATCAGATATTGAAAGAATTATTTCGAAATACGAAAAACCGTTATCTCTATTTATTTTTTCAGAAAACAAATCATTTATTAAAGAAGTTCTAACTAAATATTCTTTTGGAGGCGGCTGTGTAAATGATACTATTATTCATTTCTCCAATAGTCGTTTGCCTTTTGGTGGTGTTGGTCATAGCGGAATTGGAGCTTATCACGGAAAACTGAGTTTTGATACTTTTTCACATAAAAAAGCAATTGTAAAAAAAGGCAATTGGCTAGATTTACCACTAAGATATGCCCCATACAAAAACAAGCTGAAACTAATAAAAAGAATTTTAGGATGGTTATAAATGAAGAAAAAACGATAAGTGAAGCTATCAAATATAGAAGATCTGTTAGAGTTTTTAAGAAAGAAGCAATCGACGAGCAAAAAGTTAAAGATTGTATTCAACTAGGATCATTAGCAGCAACTAGTAGTAATATGCAACTTTGGGGATTTTACCATATTACTTCCCCTGAAATATTACAAAAACTTACCATCGCTTGTTTAGATCAAAATGCAGCAAAAACAGCACGACAAATTGTTGTAATTGTAGCTAGAAAAGATTTATGGAAAAAGAGAGTTCAATCAAATATTGAATTTCTAAAATCTCAATATGGTAATAAACCAGAATCTGAATATTCAAAAAGAGAAAAATTTGCGCTTAATTATTATAAAAAAATTGTTCCTACAATATACCTTGACTTCTTAGGAATTTTAGGTGCTATAAAATTTATGTTATTTCAAATTATTGGCTTATTTAAACCCATTTATAGACAAACGCGACAAAGTGATATGAGAATTGTTGCTCACAAAAGCGCTGGATTAGCTGCTCAAAATTTTATGATTAGTATGGCTGCTATAAATTATGACACCTGTCCTATGGAAGGTTTTGACTCATTACGAGTGAAAAAAATATTAAAATTACCTTCATCATCAGAAATAAATATGATTATTGGTTGTGGTATTCGAGATGAAAACGGAATATATGGTGAACGTTTTAGAATCCCATTTAACGAAATCTATTATAAAATATAAATTAAAAATATGACAAACGAGAAACCACAAAACGAAGAAATGAATAATATCAAAAAAACTTTAGATCTAGGAGAAACAATCAATGAAGCTTTTGAAATCTGGAAAAAAACTGCACTTATAGGAGGATTAGGTTTTATCTTTCTAATGCTTATTTTAACCATGTTAGCAGTAACTGGGATTGGTTATTTTTTCGAAGCTGATAAACTTCCTGAACTGATGAGAAATTTTAACCCCGAAACATTATCAATAAATGGAATGTTAATTTATTTTGCTATCGTTATCGGTTTTACAGTACTTATAAGTCCTTTTGTAGCGGGAATGCTAAAAATGGCTCATGATGCGGATAATGATCAAGAAGTTACTTTTTCTTCGATATATTATTATGTAAACAGCCCACAATTTTTAGATATTGTATTAGCAACAACCGTAATTTCATTATTTTCGGTAGGATTAAATATGTTGTTAAAACAACTTTTACCAAACACATTAGGAGATATATTTGGATTTGTAACCTCATACACAACGTCTATACTTACATTTATTGCAATACCTTTAGTTATTTTTAAAAGTTTAAATTTTATAGATGCTATCAAGCTAAGTTGTACGAGAATCTTAAATAACTTTTTTATCGTTTTATTATTAATGATTATAGCTGGAATATTTTCAGTAGTTGGAATAGTTGCCTTGTGTATTGGTTTATTTTTTACAATACCCTTTGCTTATGCAATGCAATATAGTATCTACAAAAGATTATCATAAAAACTAAAGTAGTTATTATAATAAGAAAGACTTATTAATATCATTATATTTTAAAATATTAAAACCTAGAAGTCAACTTTAAAGTTCACTTCTAGGTTTTTTTTTATATTATAAAATTTAAAAAACTAATTATCTTCTAAATCTATTTCTTGTAATTACATCTTTCAATTTAGATTTTAAATCCTCTCCAGAATCGTAAACCATTTGATCATTACTAGGAAACGGAATAGCGCGTTTGTTAAAATATGGCATATAACTTTCGTCACAAGCATTTCTATCTCCATTATAAGTTGAATAAATATTTTCGAAAACAAACTCACTTGTTATAGGAAAAGCTTCGATTAGTTGATTATTTCTAAAATCGATATAATCTACTTTAGCAGTAACTTGACAAGATTTAAACTGTTTAAATTCATAAATATCTACTCGAATAGTCTTAAAATTATCTACTTTTATAGGATGTCCTAAGCTATCTTTTACCACATTTCCATGAGAATCTAGAAGTATTTTTACACCATCTTTAATTTGTTTTTCTTTAATAAATTCTTTCTCTTTAATTTGTTCTGGAGAAATATTTATCTGACGAAAATTTACAATCAATCCGTAATCGTAGCTAATATTTTTTTGTTTGTTACTATGATAAACTGTCCATTTATCATTTAGTCCATACGTACTAAAATCTAATAAATCATCTTGCAAACGAGTTGGAATAATCATATTAGTTTCATTTTTTGTATAAACGCTTACAAAATCAGTTCCTTTTAGTTGAGCCTCATCCATAAGTACCTTCACATCCTTATACCCTGGATTTAAACTCTCTAAGTAAGCTAAATCATCATATGCCTTTCTAAAATCCATTTTATTATTAGATTTTAAAAGTTTTGTCGCATTATCATATAAATATTTAGACAATGCATTTTTGCTATTTACAATCTGGTCGGCATAATTATCTAGAGGAAAAAAGGCATTTCTTCCTTCTTTAAGTAATTGCAATGGTAACAAAGGACGAATACGTTCTTGACGGTTATTTAATTGTAAATAAGTATTATATATTCGCTCTAAATTTGCAGGATTAGCATCTTTAGCTAACATATCTATATTACGTAAATCACGATCTTTGGCTTTAGCAAAAGCCTCTTCAAGCAAATAAACATAATCTTGTTTTCCTTTTGAATCTTTTTTTGTTCGTAATGATTCGACTGCGCGATTTATAGCACTATCATAATCACCATCACTTAATAGCGATTGTGTTTTTTTTACGCCACAAGAAAAAGCAAGAAATAAAACAAGAAATAGTAGTGTAATTTTTTTCATAAATTTAGTTTTAGTTAGACAAATATAATTTTTTTGAAGCTATTTCCAGCTATTCACTATATCTTTTACTTTCTAAAGAAAAAAGTAAAAGGATATCGTTCCTATCTGGGCTAAATAAGGCAAACATCGAGCCAAAAAAAACTCCGAATTAGATTTCGGAGTTTTTTTATTTTTCTAAAAGTAATGGATTACTTCATTTTATTTGCAGGCAATAATTTACTAGAAACTTCTCCAAAACCAATTCTTATTTGGTCATTTTTACAAAACCCTTTCATAATTACAGTATCACCGTCATTTATAAATTTTCTTTCGGAACCATCTTTCATCTTAATAGGATTTTTTCCACCCCAAGTTAATTCCAACATCGAACCAAAACTATCTTCGGTAGGTCCAGAAATTGTACCAGAACCCATCATGTCTCCCGAATTAACTCGGCAACCATTACTGGTGTGATGTGCTAACTGCTGACTCATTGTCCAGTACATATACTTATAATTCGATTTAGAAACTACGGTAGCTTCAGTATTTTCAGGAGCAATTGATACTTCTAGATTAATATCGAACGAATGTTTTCCTTTTTGTTGCAAGTAAGCAAGAGGCGTAGGTTCTTGTTTAGGGCTTTCTACTCTAAATGGTTCTAGGGCATCCATAGTTACTATCCAAGGAGAAATAGAGGAAGCAAAGTTTTTTGCTAAAAATGGACCAAGTGGTACATACTCCCATTTCTGAATATCTCGAGCACTCCAATCATTTAGTAAAACCATTCCAAAAATATACTCTTCTGCTTCATTTACAGGAATATTATCTCCCATTATATTAGCATCAGTTGTAATAAAAGCAGTTTCTAGTTCAAAATCTACTAATTTAGAAGGTCCAAAGACAGGTTGTGTTTCTCCATTTGGCAAAGTTTGTCCATTTGGTCTATGCACAGGAATTCCAGAAGGAATAATTGTAGAACTACGTCCGTGGTAACCTACAGGAATGTGCAACCAGTTAGGTAGCAAAGCATTTTCTGGATCACGAAACATTTTCCCAACATTTGTTGCATGTTCTTTACTTGAATAAAAATCTGTATAATCACCTATAAATACTGGAAGTTGCATTTCGACATCATCTATATTAAAAATAACAATATCACGATCTTTTTTACTATCTCTTAGCTTAGTATTGTTATTGTCAAAAATGTCTGCAATACGATTTCTAACCAATCTCCATGTTTTTTTTCCATCAGAAATAAAATCATTTAAGGTGTCTTGCATGAAAACATCATCTGTTAATTCTATTCCTTCAAAGTAATTTAATTGTTGCAAAGCACCTAAATCTATTGCGTAATCTCCAATTCTAGTTCCTACCGTTACTATATTTTCTTTAGTTAAAAAAACACCAAAAGGAATATTTTGTATCGGAAAATCAGTATCATCAGCTATGTTTAGCCATGATTTTCGAGTTGGATCGTTTGCTGTAATGGGCATATAATTGTGTTGTTTATTTGTTGATAATTCTTATACCAAATATATCATAAACTATTATTTTACCAAACGTTTTTTTGTATTTTTGTATGGAATTTAACTAAATAAAAAATATGTTACGCGACGAACAAATATTTGACCTAATTATTGAAGAACAAGACAGACAAATTCACGGTTTAGAGCTAATCGCTTCCGAAAATTTTGTAAGCGACCAAGTAATGGAAGCTGCAGGATCTGTATTAACAAATAAATATGCTGAAGGTTATCCTGGAAAAAGATATTACGGAGGTTGTGAAGTAGTCGATGTTATCGAGCAAATTGCTATAGATAGAGCAAAAGATTTGTTTGGTGCAGAATATGCAAATGTACAACCGCACTCAGGATCACAGGCTAACACAGCAGTTTTTGCAGCTTGTTTAAAACCTGGAGATAAAATTTTAGGTTTTGATCTATCTCATGGTGGTCACTTAACTCATGGTTCGCCAGTAAACTTTTCAGGAAAATTATATAGTCCATCTTTTTATGGTGTTGAACCTGAAACAGGAGTTTTAAATTATGATAAAATACAAGAAATTGCAACAAAAGAACAACCAAAACTAATCATTGCTGGAGCATCTGCTTATTCTCGTGATATGGATTTTGAGCGTTTTCGTAAAATTGCAGATTCAGTTGGTGCACTTTTAATGGCTGACATTTCGCATCCAGCGGGATTAATAGCTAAAGGATTAATGAATGACCCAATTCCCCACTGTCATATTGTAACAACTACAACACACAAAACACTTCGTGGACCTCGTGGCGGACTAATTTTAATGGGGAAAGATTTTGAAAATCCTTGGGGACTGACAACACCAAAAGGAGAAATACGAATGATGTCACACGTTTTAGACATGTCTGTTTTTCCTGGAAATCAAGGTGGTCCTTTAGAGCATATTATTGCAGCAAAAGCAGTAGCATTTGGAGAAGCTTTAACAGATGAGTTTTTCAGATATGCTATGCAAGTACAAAAAAATGCTAAAGCTATGGCGGCGGCTTTCGTAAAAAGAGGTTATAATATTATCTCTGGAGGTACTGACAATCACATGATGTTAATCGATTTAAGAAATAAAAATATTTCTGGAAAAGAAGCTGAAAATGCCTTAGTTAAAGCAGAAATTACTGTAAACAAAAATATGGTTCCATTTGATGATAAATCACCATTTGTAACTTCTGGAATTCGAGTAGGAACACCTGCTATTACAACTCGTGGTTTATTAGAAGATGATATGGAAACTATCGTATCTTTTATTGATAAGGTAATTATGAATCACACTAATGAAGAAATACTTGAACAAGTTGCTGACGAAGTAAACGAAATGATGGGAGAAAGAGCCATTTTCGTATTCTAAATTAGAATATTTCTTATAGAAAACCACGCTTTTTTGGCGTGGTTTTTTTATACTTCTTTAAAATTACTAGCTATTCTTTACCACCATCTAGTTTATTTTGCCAGTCTTTTAGTTCTTTCCATTTGCCTTGATAAGCCAGTAGTGATTGTTTTGCCCATGTTCCTGGATTGTGCATTGCAAACCTATCCCCTGCACTATCAAGTATTTCTTGTGATTTTTCTAAAGAAGTTTCTGACAATGCTTTCCAAGTTTTTATACCTGCATTGTGGTATAACTCTTCTATTTTTGGGCCAATACCTTCAACTATTTTCAAGTCATCTTTTTTTATCTTTTTACCGTAAACAGATAATGCTAAACTTGCATCAAACGGAATCGATATATCGGTTACAAATGATTGAATATTGCTACTTGACTTTAATTTAAGCAATTCTAAATCAGCTTGTAATGACGAAATGATTGCGTTAAGTTTTAATGTATTATGTCTACAATCATTTAAATCCTCTTGCAAGTTAACATATTCTGTATTACTTCCCCTAGAAGATATTTTTCCTAATAAATAGCCCAAAATCGCGCTAATAAGACCTACTATTACTGGTATTAAAAAACATGGTATATTCATAATATCAATTTTTATTTATTTCAAAGTGATAATTACCCTTCTATTTTTTGCTTTACCTTCAGTTGAATTATTATCAGATATTGGTTCATCTGGACCTTTAGAAGAACTAACTATTTTGTCTGCAGAAACTCCAGTTCTTATTAAATATTCTTTAGCAAAATCAGCTCGATTTTGACCAAGTTTAATATTTCTATCTCTATTGCCAACATTATCAGAATGTCCTACACAGCTTATTTTAGCATTAGAAACGTGATTCAGATAATTACTTAAATCTGCTATTTTCTGCCTTTCTTCACCAGCTAAATATATTTTTGTTTGATTTGTGTTAAAATATAAAATCAATGGATTTGAATTAATTTTTTGTTTAACACTATCCCATTCAATATTACTAACATTTGAATCTGATTTTTTAGCGTTAATTCTAAAACTCACAGCACAATGAATTGTATCATTAGAAATTTTCAAAGTATCTCGAACTTCTCCGCTGGTTTCTAAATAATCTGTCGCAATTCCCTTGGAAACAAAATAATTTTTAACATCATTTGCTCTTGCAATACCAAGATTAGAAAATATTGAAGTATTTTTTTCACTCCTTAATGAGTAACCAACAATATGTAATTTTTGATTGGGATTTTTATTGAAAAAATATTTTAATAGATTGATTCCAATATTTATAGAATCATGAATAGGTTTAACACTATTAAAATCATTATATAAAAAATTAAAGTTTTCATTACAAGAGTAATTAAAATCCGTCCCATTTAGTCTAAAACGGTTATGATTTCCTAACTCTTTACTATCCTTTTTTATTAAAACAGTATTTTTAATATTATCATTACAACAATTCTGACAACACAAATTATTATACAAAAGTGCTCCTAAAAGAATCGTTATTAAGATACCTAAAATATAAAACACTTGTTTAGACATAGTTAGTGACGTTATTAGTGTAATCAAATTTAATAAAAAAAAATAGAAATTAACATTTTTTTTATTAATATTGCATCAAACTACAAATTAAAATAAATAATGAAAAAAAAATACATCTTGTTATTAATGATAATAACATTATTTTCATCAGGCCTTTTTGCTCAAGTAAGTAAGATTAACCCTAGTGATCCACACCAAAAAACACTTAAATTAGAAAAAATAACTTCAAAAAAAGATGCTATTTCCGAATTTGGTAAAAAGTATAATTTAGATGAAAATAACACTTTTGTAGAAAATAAAGAAACTTCTGATTTTTCAGGAATGACACACCAACGCAACCAACAATATTATAAAGGTATAAAAGTTGAATTTGGTACAGCAATCACACATTCTCGTGATGGACAAGTAGAGACTGTAAATGGAGAATTATATGAAGTTAAAAATCTGAATATAAATCCAGCATTATCTGCAGAAAGTTGTTTCTTAAAAGCAATTAATTATTTGCCAGCGTCTAAATATGCATGGGAAGATGATGAAAATGTAAGAGCAGCAAATTACAAAAAACCTTCAGGAGAATTGGTTATTTTACCATTAATTAATACTGGAGATATTAAGTTGGCGTATAAATTTGATATTTTTTGTTCTACGCCTGTAGCAAGAGAAGAAATATATGTAGATGCAAACACAGGAAATCTTTTATTCAGAAATCCACTTATAAAACATGCTACTGGTCTTGTATCATCAAAACAAGCGGAAGCAATGTCTAAAAAAATTGAAGATATTACTGTAGGTTCAAAATCAGCATTTGCAACTTTAGTACCCTCAACAACTGCCGCAACTAGATATAACGGAACTCAAACTATAGAAACTACTTTTGTATCAGGTTCATATGTTTTAAATGACTTATCTAGAGGTGGTGGAGTAATGACTTATAATAGTGAAAACACCAATACAATGCCTTCTACTAATTTTATAGATGCAACCAATACTTGGAACTCTGGAAATTATACGTCAGGTAGTAGTACAAACGATAATGCTGCTTTAAGTGCACATTGGGGAGCTGAAGTGACTTACGATTTTTGGAAAAACATTATGGGAAGAAATAGTTTTGATGACAATAATGGTCAAATAAAAAACTATGTACATTTTAATAATACAAATCTAAGTGCTACAGGTTGGGATAACGCCAATTGGGATGGTGCTGAAATGCGCTATGGTGATGGTAATAGTTTCGATGTTTTAACAGCAATCGATGTAATTGGTCATGAAATTGGTCATGGAGTTTGTCAATACACAGCTGGTTTGGTATACGCAAATCAATCAGGAGCTATGAATGAAGGTTTTTCTGATATTTGGGGTACTTGTATTGAACAATATGGAACATTCGGTAACTTAAATGCCGCCACAGATACTGCATCTCCGGGAACTTCAGGTGTTTGGAAAATAGGAGAAAAATTAGCTGCTAGTCCATTACGTTCTATGAGTTATCCCTTAACACGTGGTAATCCAGATACTTTTTTAGGAACAAATTATACAGATACTCAAGACGATACAGGTATTTCTCCAGCTTGTACAACTCCTAATTCAAATACAAATGATAATTGTGGAGTACACAATAATAGTGGAGTTTTAAATCATTGGTTTTACCTTTTAACAGCTGGGTCATCGGGAACAAAAACAAATAACGCAAGTGTAGCAAATGGTGGTCCAGACACATATAATGTAACAGGAATAGGTATGACTAAAGCGGCTCAAATAGCATATTATGCAGAACGTGATTATTTAACAGCTAACGCGAAGTTTACCGATGCACGTAATGCTACGATTGCTGTTGCAAGTAGTCTTTATTGTGCAACAAGTCCTGAAGTTCAAGCTGTAACTAAAGCTTGGTTTGCAGTAAATGTAGGTGCTGATTATGTAGGACTAGCTAATGACGTTTCTCTGAAATTTTTAACAACAACTTCAAGTATTTCTTGTGGTAGCGCTTACTCATCTTCAATTGTTTTTGAAAATGCTGGTACAGCTAATATTACTTCAGTAACAGTATCATACACTATAGATGGTGGCGCTGCTGTAAACAGTACTTGGAACGGAACTTTAGCAAACTGTTCTACTCAAGCTTATCCTTTAACAATTACTGGTTTAACTCGTGGAACACATACTTTGAGTGTAACAACTACTATTGTTAGCGACGGTAATGCAACAAATAATACTAAAACTTCAATAATTACCGTAAATGATAATGGTACTGTGGGTACAACTAATACTTTCAATGCTACAACTGATGCTTTAGTTACATTGGATGCTTCTGGAAAAACAAGTACTGTCTGGGAAAGAGGAACACTTACAACTAAAACTAAACTAACTAATGCAATTGCTGGTTCTCAAGTTTATGCAACTAAATTAACCGCAGCTACTTACCCTGTTGGAGTTGAGTCATATTTAGTTTCTCAATGTTATAATATTTCTAATCTATCAAGTCCAACAGTAAGCTTTGACATGGCATTCGATTTAGAACCAAACTATGATTTCATAACTCTAGATTATTCAACAGATGGTGGAACTACTTGGAGCATTTTAGGTACAGCTGCAGATGTAAACTGGTATAACAGTGGTAGATTGCCAAGTACAACAGATTGTGATGCTTGCCCAGGAAAACAATGGACAGGAAATTATGCTACAGCCCCAACTGGAGGAACAGGAGTAAATGGTAATAAACGTAATTACTCACACTCATTATCTCCATTTGGTTCAGGAGGTGCAACACCAGCATCAAGTATGATGTTTAGATTTAATTTTTATTCTGATGGTGGAGTTGTTCAAGAAGGAGCATTTGTAGATAACTTTTTAGTTCAAGGTACACTATCTACTCAAGAAAATGAGTTTGAAAACTTTGGCGTTTATCCAAACCCATCAAACGGATTGTTTAATGTAGTTTTATCGACTTCAGACAAAGTAAATATTACTTTACATGATCTAAGAGGACGCTCTATATACAATGAAACATTCTCAAGTAATGGTTCGGTGTTTAACAAAGAACTTAATTTTAGCACATTATCTTCAGGTATTTATATGTTAAATGTAGAAAGTGAAGGTAAAAAAGCATCTAAGAAAATTATAATTAAATAAAAAAATAGTTAATTATATTAATTGAAATTAATTTTTCTAATTATGAGCCCGATATAATATTGGGCTCATTTTTTTTTATGACTAACTATAAAAAATAGACAAAGAATTTGTATTATAAAATGTACCTAAAACTCACTCAAAACCCACAATATGCAAAGTAAATAGTTAAAGTGAGAAGCAAAACTGTCGAACCAGTACTTAGAACACTGATTAATTTTACAAATATAAAGCGAGTAATCAAACAAGCCAATAATCATGTTTTGATCGTAGCTTTAGCATGCAAATTGAAAAAAAATTAAAAATTTATATTCGAAAAAAAAGAGGCCCAAGAAATTAGACAGAACATAGCATAGGAGATGCATAAGATTTTACATTTGCCAATCCAATGCCTGCAATTCCTAATCCAATTTGTTTTAACCAAAGTCTTCTTCTGTTTTCCATATTCCCTTTTTTTATTAGACTTTTAAAAAAAAGTTTGTTACAAAAGTGGAGTGTTAAAATTGCCACCAACGACAAGCGCACTTTGCGACGGCTTTGCTTTTGCAAAGCGCTAGTTAGGCGAAGTGCGCTTGTCGTTAGAGTGAAGTGGGCTGGAAGGCGCATTTCGCTCTAACGTCCCGCCGACTTCATGAAGTGGTGAACTTCGTGACTGTTTAATTTTCCACTAAGATAAAATTTAATAGCGAAATATAAATATGAATTTAGCAATATTCTCGCCATTTCTAGAAACCGCTATTAGAAGTAGTTATTTTATAAACTTTTCGTTAATTTCGTCTACAACAACATTAAATTCGTTTTCTGTAATAATATTTTCAGATTTTAACCATTTAATTTTATTCAATTCTGATTGTTTATCATTTTCATAATCAATATTAAAATAGTTATCTCTGTAATATTGTTTTCTGCGTTTAAATATTTCGTCAATAAACTCTTCTGCTTCTTCAATAGTTGGTTTATCATAAAGTATTCTGGTTATTTTTCCATCTTCAAGTCCAACAGAATAATATTTCATTTTTGTTAAATAATAATATACATAAGTTCCAATTCCAATAGCCAATGAAAGTGATATTACTATAAATGTTGTTTGTAAATCTGTTTTCGCAGTTAAAAAACCTCTTATTAAAGTTAATAGTGCGATTATTAACCCATATTTTAAAACGTTTGCTTTTCGCTTTGTATGAATTCGAACATTTTCTCTTGGAGAAATATTATCAAAGTTTATAAAAAATGAAAAATCACCATCTTTGTCAGTAAACTCAATTTCTAGACCTTTTTCTTTGAAAGTATATTTCTTTTTTAGTCCAAATGTTTTTTGAGTAAAAGAATTCATATTTTATTATAAAATATTGTTATTTAATATTTTGCGATATAATGACTGCTAACGTTCCCAGGCTTTACGTCTGTTGTGGACTAAATAAGCCGAAACTTTCAATTTTGCACTGATTTCAAAGATACAAAATAAACTTTAAATTAAGCCTTAAACCCGCAATAGCGTAAAACCTGTGTTAGAGCGAAATGCACCTTGCAGCCCACTTCACTCTAACGACAAGCGCACTTCGCCTAACTAGCGCTTTGCAAAAGCAAAGCCGTCGCAAAGCGCGCTTGTCGTTAGCAGAAGTTTTTATTTTGACAATGTTATTAATTGTTTTAAATATTCTGTTCCACGTTTTTCTGCAAAAAAATCTAATGAAAGCATTAAGCTTGCTTGAATAAATAGTCCAATTCCCAAGCCTTTCAAAATAGTTTGACCTGGGGAAACGAAAAACAAGATTAGTCCGCAAAGCATTAAAGCAAATTCTACATATCTATAAATGACAAAATTTTTCATAACAACATTCATTCGAGGAATTTCTTCGGTTTGTATTTTAAAAGGTTCTTTTTTCATCAAATTTTCTACCATTAAAATGTCTTTTGGGCTTCTAAAATAAACTGTCGAGCCTACTATAAGTTGTATCAACCCTACCAATACCTAAGGAATTGCTACTCCTTCGTAAAATGGTTCTTTTATGATGAACCAAAAATAAATTCCTAATGTAATAGCGATAATTCCAACACCAACGAAGAATAGGCTTTCAAATTTTTCTGCATTAAAATAGTCAGTTACAAATTTCATAGCATTAGTATTTAATTCCTTTTTCAACTTGACTACTTACCATTTTTGTAAACCAAGAAAGTGGTAACAACCAACGCATGAATAACAAAATTGGTCCTTGACCACCAACAGCATATCTCAAACGATTAGAATTGTCATTTGCTGCTTGCCAAACTTTTTTTGCTACAACTTCGCCTGTTGGTGCAGTTTTGTATGTGTCTAACATATTTCTGTGAGCTTGTTTGGTGTAGTTGTCATAATCTTTTGTTGAAACGAAGTCAATTGAATTTTCAAATTCTGTTTTAATAGCTCCTGGTTCAATATTCTTAACTTTGATATTGAATTGTTTTAATTCAAATTGTAAACTTTCCATAAACCCTTCCAAAGCCCATTTGGTGCTGTGATATACGCTATATAAAGGAAATGTAATAAGTCCACCCATAGAAGTTGTATTGATAATCATTCCTTTTTTGTTTACTCTGAAATATGGTAAAATGGCTTTCGTTACATTCATAACACCAAATACATTGGTGTCAAACTGTTTTTTTACCTGTTCGTTTGTCATTGCTTCAAATGCTCCAACTAAACCATAACCTGCATTGTTAAACAGCACATCAATAGTTCCAAATGTTGCAATTGTATCATCAATTGCCTGTTTTATACTGGACTCATTCATCACATCTAATGCAAATACTTTTAGGTTTGGATATTTCAATAAATTTTTTCCCTTTTCTGTTGTTCTCATCGTTGCGGAAACATTCCACCCTTTTTCGGCAAAATATATTGCAGTTAATTTTCCAATTCCTGTTGATGCACCTGTTATCAAAATTGTTTTACTCATTTTTTTATTTTTTATATTGAAATGCAAAAGTAAGTCATATATTTGCAACTATAAAGTATGAAGTATAGTTCATAGTATAAAAAAGTTATTAACAATTATGAAATTAATAAATCAGTTATCCAAAGAAACAGGTATTCCAATAGCAACAATAAGGTTTTACGAAAAATCCGGATTGTTTATGGGCAAGAAAAAATCTGATATAAAAAGCAATAATTATACTTATTACGATGATGAAGTAGTTGATAAGTTAGATTTGATAAGAGATGCAAAGTCTGTTGGTTTTACATTGTCTGAAATTAAAGAACTTATTGATGCTTGGTATAGCAAACGAATAACCAAAGAAAAGAAGTTGATGATTTTAGACAATAAATTGTTACAAATAGAAGAAAAAATCAATGAGTTAAAAGTAGTCAAAAAACAAATTGCTTTTCTCAAAAGTGAAGTCGAGAAATTTGATTGTTAGTTTGTCACACTTTCGTTGGTTTGCAGTTCTATAAAATTTCTGCTAACGTTCCCGCGCTACAAGCAGTTTGGGATTAAATTAAGCTCTATTTTCGGATTTGCCAAATCTTCCAAATACTAAACCAATTTCAACTTAAGCCTAATACCCAAATTGCTTGTAGCGTGTGTTACCAGCTGTTTTTTTTTACTGAATATTAATTAAATTTTTCGTAATATGTTTTTTCTTTACCCAAGTATACTTCTTCGGGTTCAAAACTTATAGGAAACAATTTCCGCCCTTTAATTAGTAACAATTTTGTCATCCAGCTTGACATTGCTAAATCAATTCCTTCATCACTTTCAGACGTGAGTAATTCTATATAATTTTTGTCAAGTTTGGGATAAAAGATTGTTTCAGTTAATTTTACTAAAGGCTCGCTTTTTAATTCTATTTCGAAAATATCTTTTATTTGGATTTTGTTAATTTTTATTTTAGGAATTACTAATGTCCCATTTTGGTCGGTTTTTAAATATTTTTCGTCATTTATTGACAAATAACATTCAAAATTTTCCGTTTTTTCTTCTCCTTTTTTTGATGCTCTTTGATACTTTACAACTATTTTAGTAGTTTTTGAATCTGAATTTTCGGTTTCAATTATTTCTGTTGGATGCGAAAAAAACACTTTATCTGGAGTTAATTTAAGTGTGTCTTTTACTTTCACATATTTACCTGTTAAAGTTCCACTTCCTAAAATATCTTGACTATAAATAAATTCAAAAGTACCGTTTATGTCAAATTTAAAAACAAAACAATTTGGTCCGTATTTACATATTTTATGTTTGAATTTGCCTTCTACTTGAGCATTTAAATTGAATGAAATCAAGAATATTGTTATTACTTTAAATACGTTCTTCATAATTCTTTTGTCATTCTGTTTTGGTAAACTAGCTGGTAACGACAAGCGCGCTTTGCGACGGCTTTGCTTTTGCAAAGCGCTAGTTAGGCGAAGTGCGCTTGTCGTTAGAGCGAAGTGGGCTGGAAGGCGCATTTCGCTCTAACGTTTCGCGGCTTCAAGAAGTGGCGATGAACCAAGACCAATCCTTCACAAATATAAACAAAACT
>NZ_JBJXEN010000041.1:0-52726 GCF_046153165.1 Flavobacterium sp.
TAAGCTACAGGATCATAACCTTGTATGGCAGTTTTCTTTTCAAGGTTGAAGGATTCTAACCTTTTTGCATTTTGCGAAAAACTAGATAATGTAAATAAGACAACTAATGTAAACAGTAATTTTTTCATAATATTTATATTTTATTTGGTAAAATTATGAAGCTACACAGCAATAGTTTGTCAGCTAGTTTACATCTTAGCAAAATTTTTATATTTTTTTAAAATCTGGAATTATTATTTCCTTCCGATTGTATTCGATGATTCCGTTATCTACAAATTCATTAAGCAATGTTGTAGCAGTTTGTCTTGAAGTACATATAATCTGGGCAATATCATTTTGGGTTAAATAATTTTCGATAGTAACTTTGTCATTATCAAAAACGCCTTCTTTTTCAGCCCATTCTTTCAGGAAAGTAAGTAATCTAGTTTTAGCATCTTTAGAAACTAAATTGGTATAATTATTTTTTAAACGTTTCATTTTTAGCCCTATAAATTTTGTATATCCTAAAGCCAATTGAGGATTCCGAAGCATTAAATCTTCAAAATCAGACAGTAAAAAACTACATATAGAAACTTCATCGGTAAGTACTTTAGCATATTCATTAACCTGAATATCATTATCTAAAGAAAGTTCACCAAATAAATCTCCTTTCTGGATAATATCTTTAATGGTTTCATTACCATCTTCATCTAAAGAAACAATTTTGATGCTTCCTCTTTTTAAAAGAAAAATTCTTGGTACATCAGAGTCTGAGAAATAGATGATTTCACCCTTATTGGCTTTTTTAAAACCAACAATGATACACAATTGCTTTATTTGAGAAAAACTTAAAGCTCTAAATAATTTATGGTCTCGCAAATACCAATATTTTAACTCGTCGTACATAAGTAACAATTAAAAAATCATAATTTATTAAACATACGAAATTAAAATCATTTTAGTTTTATATTTTTTAACAATATTTTTATGGGGTATTCTAGTAATCAATTTCCATTTAACCCCAACTAATTAATAAACCCATCTAATAAGGATATAGTTATTTATTCGAATTTTTAATATTCTACAATTTATATATGAAGTATTTTATACTTTTGCGGTTTATGTTTTCACAATAAAACATAGTCATTAATTAAGGTATGAAGAAAAAGATTGAAATTTTGGCTCCTGCTAAAAATCTAGTGCAAGGAATGGCTGCTATCAATGCTGGTGCAGATGCTGTATATATAGGTGCTCCTTTATTTGGTGCAAGATCTAATGCAACCAATTCTATAGAAGATATAGCCGAAATGGTAACCTATGCTCATTTATTTAAAGCCCAAGTTTTTGTGGTAATAAATACCATATTATATGAGAATGAATTAGAACCATGCCGACAATTAATTCATCAATTATATACTATTGGCGTAGACGCGCTTATTGTACAAGACATGTCTATTATGGAAATGGACATTCCGCCTATTGTCATTCATGCCAGTACGCAAGCAAACAATAGAGATCCCAAACATGTTAAATTCTTAAAAGATGCTGGAATGCAACGTGTTGTATTGGCAAGAGAATTAAACTTAGACCAAATTCGAGAAATTAGCGAAGCTACTGATGTCGAATTAGAATTCTTTGTTTCTGGAGCACTTTGTGTTTCCTTTAGCGGGAACTGTTATATGAGTATTGCTGGTGGCGAACGTAGTGCCAACAGAGGTTCTTGTGCTCAAAACTGTCGTCTTCCGTATAACTTAACCGATGGTACAGGCAAAACCTTAATCGAAAACAGTCATTTATTATCTATAAAAGATTTAGACTTAAGCGACCAATTGCCTAATTTAATTGAAGCTGGAGTAACCTCGTTTAAAATTGAAGGTCGTTTAAAAGACATGGTGTATGTAAAAAACAACACTTCTTATTTAAGAAAAAAATTAGATGCCTTTTTAGAAAATAACGATACCTTTCAGAAAGCCTCTTCTGGTCGCACTTTTTACAACTTTGAAGCCGAAATGGATCGTAGTTTTAATCGTGGTTATACCGATTATTTTGTAAACAAACGCAAAGAAAAAATTGGAAATTGGGAAAGTCCAAAATCACAAGGACAAGTCATTGGTAAATTAATCGAAATTAAAGCCAATGGGTATGTGATCGAAAATTATGAGAAACTAAACAATGGCGACGGGCTTTATTTTATTAACGAGCAAGGCGAAGCCGATGGCACACAAGTAAACATCATTATCAATAATATTGTGGTTCCTAATACGTTTAAACCACTGGCTATTGGCACCATGATTTATAGAAATTCGGATGCCGAATTTAATAAAATGGTAGAAAAAGAGAACAGTGTCGTGCGCAAAATTGGCGTTACCTTACAATTTACCGAAACTTTAGAAGGATTCCAATTGCTTGCTATCGATGAAGACGGACACCAAAGCGTAGCTACTTTACCAATAGAAAAAGAACTAGCAAAAAACGAAGCTTCTACGATTCCTAATATTAAAACCAATTTAGCCAAAACAGGAAATACCCCTTTTATTGTAGATGATATTCAAGTAAATTTCTCTAATAATTGGTTTTTACCTATCTCTAAAGTAAACGAAATTAGACGTGAAGCCTTAGAACAACTCATCGATATTCGTGTAAACGACTACCACCGAGAAGAGTTTCAAATTACCAAAACAGACCATCCTTATCCTGTCGAAAAACTCGATTTTACTTACAATGTATCCAACCATTTGGCAAAAGCTTTTTACAAACGTCATGGCGTAACCGAAATCGAAAAAGCCTTCGAGTTGCAATGGGATCCAGGAAAAGCGAGAGTAATGACTACTAAATATTGTGTGAAATACGAACTAGGCAAATGCGCTCGTTTTCAAAGAGAGACTATGGGCGAAAAAGTTGTAGAACCACTTACATTGACACATGGGGAGAATGCATATAAATTAAAATTTAACTGCAAACCGTGCGAAATGGAAATTTGGGAAAAAGATGCCGATTTAGAATTTGAAGACGAAGACGAACAATTGGGTTATGTAGCCCAAAAGAGATAACTCTAAAATTTATACAATCTAAATAATTCGTTAATGAGAATTCGTTAACGAATTATTTTTTTATTTTTCATAATAACCCACAAAAATTTCACCTTGCAATAAACATAACAAATAAATTGTTTTGAATGATTAATTAAAGACCAACCAATAAGTTAGTACATTAGCAAAAAAATCAAATAACTAAAAAATGAATAGCAACAAATACTTCCCTACATTCTACTTTAAACAATTCATTATTTTATTCTGTTTAATGATAGGAACTTTAAGTTTTTCTCAAAATAAAAAATGTATAATTTATTTTAAAGATGGCACTAAAATAGAAGGGCTAGGTAAATTAAGAAACGAAGGTTTTGTTAAATTTAGATTGACTGAAGAAAGTGATAAAATAAATTATGATAGTAAACTAATTGATAAAGTAGAAATTAATGAAGGTGAAATAGTAGGACTATATAAATATAAAAAAATTGAAGAATATTCCGTTTGGTTAACCGTACTTATTGAAGGAGAAGTTTCTCTTTACACAAATGCAGTAACTAGCTATAATCCTGGCGCTAATATTGGAATAGGTGCTGGCGGAATGTCGTTTGGTGCTGGTGGTGCAATGTCGTTTGGTGGTGGTGGAGCAGCAGTTTTTTATTATGTAGACCATATAGGAGACAAAACTGTTTTTAAAATAGCAACCTATGGAGTTATTTCTAGACGTTTTAAAAAAACTGCGGCTGAATTTTTTAGAAACTGCCCAATTATTGCAGAGAAAGTTGAAAATGAGACCTATAAAAAAGATGATCTTGTAGAAATTGTAAAATTTTATAATTCTTCTAATTGTGTTCAGTCTAAAGTAGAATTGCCTAAAACAGAAATTAAATAATAATAGCCTCAAATATTATAATTCTTTGTTGCAATTTTTTCATAAAAAATATTTTTTAAATTATTATTTTGTCACAAATTTAGAAAAACTAATATAAAGTAATACCTGACAGGTTTATAAAACCTGTCAGGTATATTAGAGTATTAGCCAGATTTTCTTATTTAATCCTTACGGTTTCCCGTAAATAATCAATAATTAAACTCTATTCGTTAGTAAAGTTTTTCCTTTAACACTTAACAAAAAAACAGCACAAAAAGCGATACTTTACAGTACCGCTTTTTTATAAATAACATTTTGTTTTTAGGTGCTTAGTTTAACTTTGCTACACTAATTTTTTCTAGTGTTACTTTAGCATCGCCAATCCCATTCTTTTTTATAATAATTTCGAAATCATTATCTGAGTTAGACAAATCATCTGAGATATAATAAGAAAAATTTAGTTTTACGCCACTCTCTCCTATTTCATGATTTTCCCCTGTTCCGTGATCGTGAGCTACCCCAAAGAAAGTCATTACCCCTACATATTGGTCTTTTTTTCCAGGATAACGAAGGAAAATGCTATAATTGTCTTTTGGTTCTTTGTAAACCACAACATCTAAATGCAATACCATTTTAGAGTTTGCCTCGCTCCTAAAGACTTTATTTGTGCTTTTTGCTAGTTTGCTTGTTACTTTGTGAGAAAAAGCTGTTTCTCCAATTATTTTTCCTACTTTTTGTTCCCAAACTATTTTCTCTTTCGAATCCTGAAACGAAATTTTAGTTTTCCCTTTCGATTCATTGGCTGCTAAAACTGGAGCTTCAGATCCGTACAACAAATTATCATAAGTATAATCTAAATTGAAAACCACAGAATACAATTGATCTAATGTATACGTGATATGTCCTCCGTCTGGTGTTATAAACTCATAAGTCCAAGGATTGGCTTTTAGCTCGTCTAGTGTAGGACGTTGCCCATAAGCAGAAACATCCCAAGATTCCCAAATACGGTCTATCATACTATGGTGCAACCAGAAAACTGGATCAAATCCCGCTGAAGGAACATTTGCCATGAGCCCAGACATATTGGTTTGGTATATTTCATTATAATATGTTTCGCTTGGATTTGCATATTCTCCCCCAATAAGGTCATGCATATAACCATGTGGAGCAATTTCTAAACTTTTACTAAATCCTGCCGATCCTGCAAAGGAAGGATTTGTTTTTAGTTCCTCTAATGCCAGTTGAATTGCTTCTACATTATCCGTAGGAATTGGTTTTCCGTCGTTAAGAACACTATATCTAGCTTGTTCATACAAAGAACCTGTTTTGCTTCTCATAGGTGCTACCATAATATTATCTGCAACATTTGTGCTTCCATAATTCCAATAAGGCAAAGCAAAATCTTTTTTTCCAGATAATTCTCTCACTATTTTTTCTAAATACCAAGTGTACATTCTATGCCACAAAAGAAAATTTAGAGAAGCATTTTGTGTACCGTTGTGTGTACAATCCCCCCAAGCCCATAACTTGTCTTTGCTGGTTTGATAATTTGCACAAAGTGTGTTTTTCCCGTTTATTACACTTGGAATGTTGTGTATTGCTCCTTGATAATACCAAGCTAGACCATTATCACAACCCATTTCACGCATTTTTTTGAATGCTACATTCATAGCTTCAAGATCAGGTTGTGCTTCTGGAGTATTGGCATTTCGTCGAATATATTTCGTCGGAGTTTTGTCTTGACCAAAGCTCATGCTTGTAATCAAAATCGTAGATAATAAAAGAAGGACTTTTTTCATTTTTGTTTGTTTTTAAGTGAGTATTGAATTGTTTGTTTATTTTAGATTAAAGGACATCGACTTCAAAAGTTAGAATTTTAGAATAACTAGGATTTGCTTTATCATAGATTTTAAATTTTACAATTCCATTGCCCATTTTATTCGTAGGAATAACATGAATAGCAATAAAACCTTGCTGGTCTGCATTTAGTTTACTAAAAGAAGATCCTTTTGGAATTCCTATTTGGCAGGCTCCATGCTGGCACATAGAACAATCCCATTCTTTAGGAAATGTATTGTACACCGTTTCCCAAACAAGATATATTGGTTTATTAGAAATGTTTTCGACTTTAATTTTAGAAATATCTAGTCGTTTAGTTTTTAGCAAACTTTCCTTATTTGTTGCATTCCCCACTACAGAAAAAGTGGGCTTTTTTTGCGCAAAGGAGCTGGAAAAAGAAAAAAGAAGAAGGAGATAAAAGAATGTTGTTTTCATGGTGGTTTGTTTACTTATTAATAAAAAACAGGAATGTTAGCTTTGTACCATTCCTGTTTTGAAATCGAGTCTATAAAATGATATGTGATTTGTTCCTTTTCTGCTACGTTTTCTAAAGAAACCAGCAATTCAAGAGATTCGCCTGAATTAAGTCGTATGGTATTTTCTTTAGCTATTTTTATATGAGATTCATTTCCAGTAATTAACTGAAGTTTTGTTCCCACTGGAAACTGTATTTCATGTAAGTATAATCCGGAATTCACTAAACGAAGAAGCACCGTTTCTTTTTTGTGTGCTAACGATTGTAAACCTTTATTTTTCGGGATTGATGCACCATTAATCAAGAAGTAATTGGGTTTGTAATCAGTAAGTACAATTGGTTTGTTTGAAACATCATATTCCGTGCCCATAATAGCATCTGTATGCCAATTAGTATCTATTTCATAACTACACCACAGTATTTCGTTTGAAGACTTAACCAATAAAGAGTCATTCTCTTTTGGTTGTATAATAATGACGCCAAACATACCTGCCTGAAGATTGAAAGGATAATTTTCTGGACTATAATAAAGATAAGTTCCAGCTTTTTTGGCCAGAAAAGAATAAAATCCATGTTCCATATGGTGAACAGGTTCTTTCTTTTTCATGATTTTCTTTTCATTATTACGTTGCAAGAATTCGATTTCTTTACAATACAAAGAGACTGGATTTCCTTGCGAAATATTCCAAAAATCGATATGTACGCTATCTCCTTCTTTTACATTAACACAATAACCCGGCAAAGTAACCTGACCTGAAAGTGAGTTTGTGAATCCAAAAGTTCTGATCTCTAAGCTTTTCTTAACAGCCAACTTTCCTGTTGTTCGCCCAATAATTAACCGTTCGTTTTGAGAAAACAAAAATGTAGTACCTAATAAAAAAGTAAATACTAATATGATTTTATTACGTTTTCTCATTTCTAAACTCAAATTAATATTTAATACCTGTTGTTTGATATTATAATTCAAATTTAGAGTTATTAAAAACTTTAAAACAGGGTATAAATACCTGTTTTTGTAGTAAAAAAGCCAACGGTTTAATTAACCATCATCAATTTGGGTCGTAATTATTTTGCACTTTTCTTAAATGAAATTTTGTAACAGACTTAGAAAAACTAATATAAAGTAACACCTAACAGGTTTTAAAAACCTGTTAGGTGCAGTGGATTTATTTTCAAGAAATATTTTATTGATATAATTCTTCACGAATCCGTATCAAAACCTGAGTAGCTTTTTCAACATCAGGACTTTCAGGCAAAGTAGAAGTTGTATATAAATTTTCAATGGAAGCTATTAAACCATCAACCATTTTGAATAAATTATCGTATTCTTTATTACCTGCTTTTATATCTAACAATTCAGTAGGATTGGAAACTCGATTTTTTAATCTCCTCCGCAACCTCCGCAGCCCGAACAACCACTTCCACAACCTGAACAACCGCTACTACAACCATGTCCATGTCCACCACAACTACTATCAAAACTAGAAGAATAATCATCAAAACTCCAACTACTACAACCTCCTCCGCTATCACTATATCTATCTTGATTGATTAGGTTTCCTAAGTCCATATCGATTTGACTCAACAATTCATTGTCAATATTTGTTAATAGAAATATATTGGCTCCAATTTCTTTTATCAGCTCAACCGCTTTCTGACTTTCAATAGTGCTCAAATCAGCAAGTTTATTCCCTTGATTTAAAATTTCTTCTTTAACTTCTTTTTTTAATTCCTTGCCATATTCTGTAGTACTGTATCGATAAAATATTCTTTGGATAAAATTTTGAGAAAAGCATTTTTTTAAAGTTGGTGTTTTTGTTATATCTTTTTTATAATCCAGTAAAGTTCTTGACTTTTGATAGGCTATCTTTACTAGATTACCGAACAAAATTTCAATAGAATCATCTGCCGAAAAAGGAGATAAAAACACTCTTTCGTGATTAAGAGAGTTATAGGTTTCGAAGTTTTTTCCAATGCCAACATAGGTATAAACTCTAACTTTATCATTAACATGAGGTCGTCGTTCTACTTCATACGTTTTTAAAACTTGTTTTAATAGTAAATCAATAAATGTTAGCTTTAATAATTCTCTATGAGTTACGCCATCCTTGGTTAGCACTAATAATTCTGCTGGAGTTAATTGGGATAGGTGTTTCATATAAAAAGTTTTTTTATTATCCAATTTCGTTTTACGTTTACTCTTTGAAATTCAATTTCAGAAAATCTAATTTCACTTGTTGGCCAAATATCTTTTGGAGCTACTGCCTTAAATGTTTCTAGATATAATGCCTTTGTTTTTTCATACCAATCGGTAAATTTATCT
The DNA here is from genome assembly GCF_046153165.1 of Flavobacterium sp. Classification (GTDB taxonomy): domain Bacteria; phylum Bacteroidota; class Bacteroidia; order Flavobacteriales; family Flavobacteriaceae; genus Flavobacterium. The sequence goes on from NZ_JBJXEN010000041.1 coordinate 8,514, forward strand.
TTTTCATTATCGCCTCCTTTAGTAGGACCATGATGAATTTTTCTTTTAAGAACATTCTCACAAAGATCTTCCCAGTAGGATTGCGTATAAAGCAAATGCAAATGCCAAACCTGATCTACTTGGTCAGAAGGCGTTAGCGGATGATTGGAAATAGTCAAAAGAAAAATAAATTTTTTATACTCTACTATAGCCCGAAGTGAATATTCTATTGTCCAACCATTTTCTCTTGCTAGTCTGTCAGTAAAATTTAGCGAAACTTCAGGTTCATCCAATTCAAATCTTTTAATTGCATTCCAAAGTTTTAGTTGATTGTCAGTCATATTTTCGTTTGAGCTTATATTGATTTATTATCTAAAATAACTTCGAGAGAATTATGTTTTGGAATTTTAGGTTTTGGATAGTCATTCTATTTTAAAAGTCTTTAAAAAACATCATTGATAAAATCTTTTTCTAAACATTTTGTAGGACAATTATCTAGTAAGCAAACAAAATAATAAAAAATTAATGGAGCATAATTTTCAATTTTTTTAGGTTTTCCAATTGTTTTTTTTTCATATTTCATAGAGTCAAAATCTACATCATAATTTTTAATAGAATTTATATCATTAAAATTTGGCAATGTGACACCTTTATTTACAAGAAGACCAGAATTAGTAATAGTATCATTCCCAAATGATGAAAAAATAATTTCTTGAGATTCATTTTTAAACATGTAGAAAACATTGTAAAAATTTATAATATTATTTTTAAAATCTACATTGTAGCAAGAATAAATATTTTTGACATATGTATCATATGAAATTTGTTCATCCGTTATATCTAAATAATCTATATTATACCAATATAATTTTTCAGTTTTAATATTTTCATGAAAAAAACTATTACCATGATAATATTTATTCTGGTAAATCACACCATAAAAAACATCTCCAATTTTTGAATACACTACTTTCTTTTGCAATCCTTTTGTGGTATCTATTCTACTTTTTAATAACTCATGTGTTTCACAAAAAATCAATTCATAACCCTTTTTAGACAAATTATTAATAAGTTTTCCTTGTTGAGGATAAGTTTTGGTCAATGTTATTATAAACACGACCCAAAATAAGAATAGCTTATTATTTGATGTCATAATTTTAAATTTTGGTCTTTGGTTTCTCAGTAGGACAAACTATTTATTTACAGTTTTTCCATTTTTCAAACTACTAATATTTCTTAATCTCTCTGGCTTGCAGTCTGGATTTTCTAAGGTTGTTGGCTTTTACTCTTTCCTAAAAATGATATTTAATATATACTTACTAAAATAATTAAGTTAAATTAAACCCTGTCCTTTTGACTTATTCCAATCTTTAATTATAAACTTTTCAAAACTTTCATCATTAGCATGTTCTAAAACAATAATTTGAGGTTTTATTCCTGTTTTAGTATTTATTAATTCTATTTCTTCATTTAAAACTTTAAAAATATTTTTTACTTGGTCGATATTATCATCAAATTTCTCTAAATCTTCTTCGTCGGTTATTTCTTCTCTTTTTGATGATCTTGGAAAATAAACTTGACTTGGCTGATCTAGAATCAAAAATGAAGGAATTACAGATTTTTTATTTTTAGTGTTTAAATATAAAAAAGATAAAAATATTGACAAATGGGATGCTAGCCAATTAGCTCCACTTCCCATTTCATCAAGTCTAATTTTCCCATCTTTATTTTTATGATAAAAACTAAAGTCTTCAATATTAAAATGTAAATCAATTGGTTTTAATTCTTCTTCAAAATCCAATTTATCACAAATCCTATTCATATTTTCTTTTAGAAAAGTTTCGGAATCTTGTTTAAATTTTTCTGGATTATATTTTAACAAACTATTTTTAATAGCTTTTAAGTCAGACTCTAATTGCAACAAATCTTTTGAATTTCCTTTTTGATTATTTGTTTCTAAAAAAGCATTTATTAAACTTTCAATTTTTCCTTTTTGATAAATAATTTGTTCTCTTTTATTTTTGGCATCATTAAACGACTTATCTTCTATCGTCAGAATATTGATGTTCTTTGTTAAAACAATGATTTCTTTCTCTATTCTTTTTTGATTGGATTTTAATTCTGATATTAAAGGGGTATTATCATTTGAAAAAGTTCCTAATTTAACCAACTCATTTATTAATTTTTCTTTCGAATTTTCTAAAGCTGATATATTTTCATTTAAAGAAATGTTTTTGCTATCACATATTGGACAACTTAAATTACTTGAATCATGACTATACTTTTGATGAGAATGTATTTTTACTAATTCTTTGGCATAATCATATCCATCGTCACTTGTTTGATATAAGTTTGTCAATGCCTTTTCGATACTTTCCTTTTCAATGTATTTAAGGTTTCTTTCTTTTTCGTATCGATTTATTTCTAGAAATAGTTTCGATTGATCATTTAATATTTCAGAAGGGATTGGCAAATTTTTACCAATCTTTTTTAACTCTGTTAAAGTTAAATTATCATCTAGTATATTATTTATTAATGAATAATATACTAGAATTGAATTTCTTAAAAATAAAGTTTCGCTTTCTTTAGATAATTTTAATTTCTCAACTATAATTTTTTCTGTTTTTATTTCTCTAATCTTTTCTTTTTCTTGTCTAATCAAATCGTAATAATTTTCATCGACAGCCCCTAAAAGCACAGGTAGTGATTCTATTACTCTTTTACGTTTAATTGTGTCATCAAATCTGTAAAATAGTGCATGTTTATTGGCTATTAAGTTTTGATGTTGAAATAAGAACGAAACAGTATCTCTGATAGATAACTTTCCTTTGTTTTCTAATTTATTTACTTCGTTGTCACTATTTAAATTACTAATAGCTAAGCCAATATATTGCTCAAATTCTGTTTGAATGTCATTTTTTATTAAGCGTAAACTTAAATTATCAAAATAAGATATTTTCATTTTTTTTAAAGAATCGTCGTATTCGGATTCTATGTTCAAATATGAATAATTCATATTTCCTGTTTTTTGTGCAGGTCTACCAACAACTAAATAAAAATTATCTAATTTAAAAACAATTACAAATAATTCTCCAAAATCAGTAATTTTCCCTTTTGGAATACTTGAGCGTGATGAGAAAAGGCAATAATCTATGATTTCAATTATTGCGCTTTTACCTGTTTTTGAATCTCCTGTTATTATATTTAATCCGTCTTCAAATTCTATATCTCTAGATTGTCCCTTATCATTAAAAATGACTAATTTCTTTATTGTGATATTCATAATTCAGTTATTTTTAATTTCAGGAATATTGATAAATAATTTTCTTTTGCCATAATACTACCCAAATTATAGGAAGCTTTATATATTTTCTTTAAGGTAATATCTTTTTCGTGGTGATAATCAATTACATTTTTCACTTTTATAAAATCACTTACAATGACATCGTTTGTATTGGCTAAAATAATCAAAGAATTATTCGTTAAACTTCTGAAATTTTTAATCTCATCGTTTATTTGAGTTGCAAATACTTTAAATTCATATACTGATATTAACGATTTAAAATTTGATTTTACATTTAATGTTGATAAAGAATTATTTACTAATACGTCGTTATAAATTATTGGTAAAACAATACCAATAAGTTCAGTTTTAATTCCATTTTTATTATTTGCATCTACACCTGTTAGAAAATGATGAAGAATTTTACTTGTATGAAACGGATTAAAAATCAATTGTTCTAGTTCTTTTGATTTCATTCAGATTTTTTTAATGTCCAAGAAAAAACAGGATTTTCTTCAATACTGTGATGAGTTCTTCCTTTAGGATAATAACTTTTTATTGTATCAGATTTCACGCCTAATAAATCTTTTTTATTTGAAATATTAGCTTGATGTTCATCGTAGAATCTTCTAGATTCTTCCTTGTGATTACCAAATAATGAGAAATTTAATTTGTTTTCAAAAGTGATTTTTAAGTCAGAGAAAGATTCTGAAATTTCTTCATCATAATCATCTAAACTTTGCGCAAGTGACTTTCTAGTTTTAAGAAGGTCAATTCTATTTAAATTTGCTCTGAAATAATCATTTAAAGCATTTCCAATTTTTGATTCGTAATTTATTTTCTTTAATTCTAATGTAAATTTATATCCTTTATCAATAATTTTAGCAAGATCAACTTTAATATTTGGAAAGATTAAATCATCAATAAGAAAATTTTTTAAATGTACTTGAAAATCAATTTGGAATTCATTTTTATCAATTTTCCAAATATAATCATTCGAGCTTATTAGCTTTTCTGAAATATAGCCTAATAGAAAACAAGCAAAAGATTCAATGTGAATTTTAGGTACTGCAGTTGTAATAACTATATGCTCAATTAATATATCTTTATAGTATTCTCGTGCATTTTTTTGTTCATCCTCTATTGTAAAACGTTTAAGGATGTTTTTCAAATCAATTGAATTACAAGTTTTAGCCTTACTACAGTATGTTTTTATAGTATCATTTGGAATTACAGATAAAATTCTAGTTTCCTTATCTAAATCTGTTAATGTATTCCATCCTTCAAAAATTGATCCAAGCCGTATTTTCGCTGTTGTATGTAAAACAAAAGAACTATAATCTTTAAAATCTTCTTGGGCATCTATAATATTTCCAAAAGTTTTCCAAAAATCAATATGTGTGTCGTATAATTCTTTATCATCATTTGTTGAATGTTTCATTTCTCTAGATTCATCGCCATCTGACACATCGCCAAAACACTCTAAATGTATAACAGTATTATTTTTTGCTTCAAGACACTTAATTAAAGCGACCATTTTTTGGTACTCAAATCCTAATATTTTTGTACTTGCATTTGTGCTAGCCATTATTATAATAGTTTTACAGATCAGTTTTGCTAATTTATAAAATTTAACAAGACGAATAATTTATTATTTGTTTATCGTTTTTTAGAAATAAATATTATGATTATATTGTAATTAACTTACCATAATAAAAAAAAACACATCCAACTCGGCACTCATTTTTCTTTCTACTTCCCAAATAACCAACCTTTTCCTGATTAAACAGTACGGTTTCCCGTAAATAATCCGTAATTATAATTTCTTTTTTGGGCGCAGTATTACGTTTTTGTCAAACTTTAGGATCATTAATTCTAGCGGCTTCTCTCGTATTTTATTTTCCATAACTTATTTCTCAAATTTAACAAAAAAAGACTACAAAAACAGCGTATAAATACCTGTTTTTGTAGTAAAAAACCCAAAAATGTTTTCCCAGCTTAAACTACTAAGATTTATGGTCACTTAGAAAGGATTTGAACCTTTATCTTTTGAGTTTCCTATTTTCTTCTTTTTTTCTTCCATGGTGCATTTATTTCCCAATTTCCTGCCATGATACAACCATAAGGAAGTACTTCGTCTATTACTCTTCCCAACCCGAATTCTTCCATTTGATTTCTTACAGATTCTGCATTTTTATAAGCCGATGGCAATTCGGTAATATCAATTTCTTCAGAAAAAAATCGAATATCCAATCCTTGGGTTTCTTCTTCAAAAACTTCTAATATTGTTTTATCTCCCTTACTTTTTCGGTGTTGGGTTCTGCTCATATTTCTTCCTGCACCGTGAGGAGCAAATCCTAAATTGGTTTCGGTTGTAGCACCTTCCACAATTAAAACCGATTCTGACATATTCAATGGAATCAAACGAGGTCCTGTAATATCTGGCATAAATTTCGCATCCAATGGCGTTGCGCCTTTAGCATGATAAAAAAGGTCTCCTTCTTTGAAAACAAAATTATGTTCGTTCCAGAAACGATTTTCTTTTTCAATTCCCAATTTTTCTAAGGTGGCATCGTGAAGACATTCGTGGTTTAATTTTGTCCACGAACGGATGATTTGCAAAGCGTCCCAGTACAATTGCCCTTCCTTTGTATTAAAAGGAATCCAAGCATTTTGTGGTAAAGTTTTTGGCGATAATATTTTTCTGAAATTTTCGGCAATATGCATTCCTTTTCTAAACAAATTCGCACCCACTCCACGACTTCCGTGGTGCGTAACCATCATTGTATTTCCTGTATTTTTAGAAATTCCTACAAATAAGAAATGATTTCCATCGCCTTGTGTTCCTAAATGGGAACGAGCAGCACTTATCATTTTTTCATCATTCAAAAGATAATTGCTTTCAAATGCTTCCAACATATCGGAAGGGAAACGAAATTGCGTTTCACGGCTTCTTCCTCCTCCTCCAAAATGAGTAATCGAATGCGCAGCATCTAAAACGTCTTTTGGATTTGTTTTTCCAAAGTCGGTCAACATCACCGAGCAACAAATATCAGCACTATGCATTCCTGGATGAATCGCATTTTTAGCCACCACCACACCACCTACTGGAATTGTTCCTTCAGAACCTGTTAGACAAGCATCGGGCATTATAGCACCATTCACCAAGGTTGGCGTTCGCATCAAGGTTTTCATCGTTTGCACCACATCGGTTACGTTTTTTTCTTCCAATTCGTTATCTGCCTTAATATTTTGGTAAAAAGAGATCGCTTCAGCGTGTAAAGCAATAGGATCAGGCGATTTGAATTGCTCTAAATAATCTTCTATTTCTTTGTTTTCTAATTCATTCTCATTAATATATTGTATCGCTTCTTTGAACCAAGCCCCTTGTCTAAATCCCAATTCGATAATATCTCTTCCTGTAAATTTTAATTTTTGTTCCATTTTTATTATACTTTTATTTCTATGCAAATATTGCAATTAGACTACGCAGTTATTTTGCGTAGTCTGTTTTATTTATTTTTCTTTTATTGTTACTTTATTTAAATCAAATTCTATATAAAAACCTGTCCAACAATCTGAAATTTCTGTAGCAACTTCATGTCCATTTGAACACACTTTGTTAAAACTGTAATGGTTAGAATTTCCACAACATCCCTCATCCTTATTTTTTGGATTTGTTTTTAAAAAATAGCCATCAATAGCTACTAAAATGATAGTTTTGTTATTTTGTGAAGATGTTATGTAGCGGCTTTCTGGAATAGAATTACCTTCTTCTTTCCATATAATTTCTGAAATAGAAATTTCTGAAAGGTTGTTTGTTAACTCAACATTACATTTTTTGCAATACAGTTTAATCGTTTTCATGCTTTTTTTTATTTGTTGAACAAAGATTTCAAAACTACTACGCAGTTATTTTGCGTACTAAAAAAAGAAATGTACATTTGATAAAAATACAGCCAAGATGCTTCAAAATAAATATACCGAATTACTATTAAAAATAGGTTTTACTGAAAATACAATCGAAAGCAATTGGTCTGATTTAGTAAAAGCCTATTCCTCTAAATCTAGACATTATCACAATCTAAATCATTTGGAAGAAATGATTGCTTTATTTGACAGCTACAAATCGGAATTGCAATTTCCTAATGAAGTGCTCTACAGTATTTTCTACCACGATTACATTTATAAAGCCACTAGAAAAGACAACGAATTGAAAAGTGCCGAATTCGCTTTATCTATTTTTCCTGAGAATACAAAACTAGATAAACAATTAGTTTTCGATATGATTTGTGCCACACAACTACACCAACAAAATGAAATAAAAGACATTAACTGGCTCATAGATTTCGATTTGAAAATACTTTCTAAAGACTGGGAAGACTATAAAACCTATTTCCAACAAATTAGAAAAGAATATAAAGTTTATCCGAATGTCCTATACAAACCTGGAAGAAAGAAAGCATTAGAACATTTTCTTAAAAACGAATTTATTTTTCAAACATCGGAATTCCGAAACAAATACGAAGCCCAAGCTAGAGAAAATATTAAACAAGAAATTATTTTTCTGAGTTAATATGCTTTCATCTCTAAACTCATTAATTCTTATACCTATAACTCTCAACTTATAATGTCACAAAATAAAAATGCTCTTATTCGTTATAAAACCATCGACAAATGTCTACAAAACCAATACCGAACTTGGACTTTGGAGGATTTAATCGAAGCTTGTTCTGAAGCATTGTTTGAATATGAAGGAAAAGAAAACGCTGTGAGCAAAAGAACGGTTCAAATGGATATTCAGTTGATGCGTAGCGAAAAAATAGGTTATAATGCGCCAATTATCGTTTATGATAAAAAATATTATAAGTACGAAGACGAAGAATTTACGATAACCGATATTCCGTTAACTGAAACCGATATGAATGTACTTACCGAAACGGTTTCCATGCTTAAACAATTTAAAGATTTTTCATTATTTAGTGATGTTTCAGATATTTTACAACGGCTGGAAGACAAAATCTATTCTGAAAAATCACATACACAACCAGTCATTCATTTAGATAAAAATGAAGGTTTAAAAGGTTTACATTTTCTAGATGAAATATACCAAGCCATTGTTAAGAAAGTTGTTTTAGTAATTACGTATAAATCCTTCAAATCTAGAGATGAACAAACATTTATTTTTCATCCGTTTATACTCAAAGAATTCAATAATCGTTGGTTTTTAGTGGGTAAGAAAAAAGGAAGTCAACCCATATCTAATTTGGCTTTAGATAGAATTATTGCTGTCGATTATGATTTTAATTTACCTTATTTAGAAGAAAATTTTAGTGCCGAAGAATATTATAAAAACGTTGTTGGTGTTACTGTAAACAGTGGTTTGCGACCTAGCAAAATTGAACTTTGGATAGATAAAATTAATGCACCGTACGTAATCACGAAACCATTACATAATTCACAAAGGCTCATCACACAAAACGAAGACGGAAGTATCATCATTCATTTATTTTTGATAGAGAACTACGAATTAGAACGATTATTATTAGGCTTTGGAAATGGTCTCGAAGTTTTACGTCCAAAATATCTACGCAAACGAATGAAAAAGATACTAAATTATGCCTTAGAAAAGTATGAAAACGAAATCTAATTTACAATAATTTCCCTTTTTCCTAAAGTGCAGTTAAAGTGCAATCAAAGTGCAGTATAGTTGCAGTATAATTGCAACAACACTACAATCGAAATAAAACAAAAAAAACCGCCCCAATTGGAACGGCTTTTAATACTATATTATTTAACGTATTAGTAAGCTAATAATTCCAACAATCCTTCTTCGAATCTAACTTTTGGTAAATACTGATCCTCTAGTGCTTTTACAAACGGAATAGCGCTTTCTAAACTTCCAACACGTTTTACAGGTGCATCTAGGTATTCGAAGCAATTTTCCATGATCAAAGCTGAAATATCACTAGCAATGCCGCCAAACATAGAATCTTCTTGCAAAATGATACATTTTCCTGTTTTCTTTACAGAAACAAAAATAGTTTCGGTATCTAAAGGTTGTAACGAACGTAAATCAATCAAATCGGCTGAGATTTCAGGATTTTTGTTTAATGTATCTAACGCCCAATGCACTCCTGCACCAAATGAAATTACAGTAACCGCTGAACCTTCTTTTATCATTGCCGCTTTCCCAAAAGGAATCGTATAATAATCCTTAGGAACATCTTGATACATACTTCTGTACAATTGCTTGTGCTCGAAGAACATAACAGGATTAGGATCGTTAATCGCTGTATTTAATAATCCTTTGGCATCGTAAGGAAATGCTGGATATACTACTTTTAATCCTGGTGTTTTGGTAAACCAAGCTTCGTTGGTTTGCGAATGAAAAGGTCCTGCTTGCGTTCCGCCACCACAAGGCATACGAACTACAACATCAGCTTTTTCTAACCAGCGGTAATGCGATTTTGCTAATAAATTGACAATTGGATTAAATCCTGTCGAAACGAAATCCGCAAATTGCATTTCAACAATCGCTTTGTGTCCGTTAATTGACAATCCCATCGCTGCAGAAACCACTGCACTTTCGCAAATAGGTGTATTTCTAACTCTTTCTTTACCAAATTGAGCTACAAAACCATCAGTGATTTTGAAAGCACCACCATATTCAGCAATATCTTGTCCCATAATAACTAGGTTATCATGACGCTCCATCGATTGACGCAAACTATTAGAAATAGCATCAATCATTCTGATATTTTCTAGTTCTCCTGAATGGTTAACTTCTTCAAAATCATAAGGCTTGTAAACATCATTTAATTCCCCGCTTAGACTAGATACAATTTCTGGTTCTTTTTGAACTAGTGCCCAATCGGTATCAATTTCTTTTTTTAATTCCGCTCTAAAAGCCTCGTCATCTTCATCAGATAAAACAGCTGTTGCTTTAAGATAACTTCTGAAATTTTCTACTGGATCTTTTATAGCCCACATATCCATTAACTCTTGCGGAACATATTTTGTTCCACTCGCCTCTTCATGTCCACGCATTCTGAAAGTTTTAAATTCTAACAAAACAGGACGTGGATTTTCTTGCATCGAAGCTTTTAATTCTGATATCAAATTATAAACATCAAGGATATTATTACCGTCAACAATATGAGATTCCATTCCAAAACCAATTCCTTTATCGGCTAAGTTTTCGCAACGATATTGTTCATTTGTTGGTGTAGATAATCCGTAACCATTGTTTTCGATAACAAAAAGAACTGGCAAATCCCAAACAGAAGCAATGTTTAGTGCTTCGTGAAAATCTCCTTCGGAAGTAGCACCTTCTCCAGTGAAAACTGCGGTTACTTTTCCGTTCTTTTTTAATTTATTTGCTAATGCGATTCCATCAGCCACACCCAATTGTGGACCCAAATGCGAAATCATTCCTATAATATTGTATTCTTGAGTACCAAAGTGAAACGAACGGTCACGACCTTTCGTGAATCCGTTAGCTTTTCCTTGCCATTGTGAGAAAAGTCTGTGCAAAGGAATATCTCTTCCTGTAAAAACACCTAAATTACGGTGCATTGGTAAGATGTATTCATCTTTGTCTAAAACCGCTGTAATTCCCACAGAAATGGCTTCTTGTCCAATTCCAGAAAACCATTTTGAGACTTTTCCTTGACGGATAAGAATCAGCATTTTTTCTTCTATTAATCTTGGTTTTAGGATTCTTTTGTATAAATCAAGTAACCTTTCGTTGGATATGTTTTTTCTGTCGAAATTCATTTTTAATTGCAATTTTTAATTGTGGCGTAAAAGTATAAAAAAGAGACGGTTTTTTCGAACATGAATTACACAAATTATCACGAATTTTAAAATAAAAATGAATGATTACTGGTTTGCCTAGCCCTGATAGCAGTGGAAATCCTTTTTGTTTTTCCTTTAAAAACAAAAAGATTGTAACGGATTGCTTCGCCAGTTCGCACTTTCAGGCTCGGGTGCAGGAATAGCTCCAAATTATATTAAAGTGATGAGAGACAGGCGAAATTGTTAATAACTTTGATTTTTTCAGGATAAAAATTTTCTTTACATTTGTTTTATAATGGTTTTAGCCATTTGTAAGTTATTAACATATTATATAAGAGATGCAAAACATTCCTAGTGTTGACTTGCGTGATTTCCTTTCGGGTGAACCGGAACGTAAACAAAAATTTGTAAATGAAATCGGAAAAGCTTTTGAAGAGATTGGCTTCGTAGCGTTAAAAGGTCATTTTTTAGATGACGAATTGGTTGGAGAATTGTATGGAGAAATTAGAAATTTCTTCTCCTTACCATTAGAAACCAAATATAGTTATGAGATTCCAGAAATTGGAGGACAGCGTGGTTATGTTTCTTTCGGGAAAGAACATGCTAAAGGTAGAAAAGAAGGAGATTTGAAAGAGTTTTGGCACTTTGGTCAATATGTTGACAAAGATTCAAAATACGCTGCTGAATATCCTGATAATGTAGAAGTTAAAGAATTACCAAGATTTAATGTTGCTGGAAAACAAGCCTATCAAATGTTGGAAAAAACAGGTATTTATGTGTTAAGAGCTTTGGCTTTGCATTTAGGTTTAGATGAGTTTTATTTTGACCAATATGGTTATGAAGGAAACTCAATTTTAAGACCTATTCATTATCCGCCAATTACTTCTGAGCCTGAAAATGCTATTCGTGCTGCGGCTCACGGTGATATTAACTTGATTACACTTTTAATGGGTGCTCAAGGAAAAGGATTGCAGGTTCAGAACCATGCAGGAGAATGGTTAGATGCAATAGCAGAACCAGACGAATTAGTTATCAATGTGGGAGATATGTTATCTCGTCACACCAATAATAAACTAAAGTCAACTATTCACCAAGTGGTCAATCCGCCGAGAGAATTGTGGGGAACATCACGTTATTCGATTCCATTTTTTATGCATCCTGTGAGCGATATGCGTTTAGATGTTTTAGAGAATTGTATTGATGCAGAAAATCCAAAATTATACGACGATATTTCGGCAGGAGAATTCTTGTACGAAAGATTAGTAGATTTAGGATTAATCAAAAAATAATTTATAATTTTATACCATTAAGAAAGACATTAAGTTCGCTTGATGTCTTTTTTGATTGAAATAGAACGCGGATGAAAACGGATTCGCTATCGCGAAAACGCAGATGAAAACGGATTTTTTTATATGGAATTATTACATAAAGATTTAACTGATTTAATCTTAAAAACATATTATGAGGTTTATAATGAACTAGGTTATGGTTTTTTAGAAAAAGTATATCAAAACGCATTATATTTTGAATTGAAAAATAAAGGTTTATATGTTGTTCCTCAAAAGAAAATAAAAGTCTATTATAAAAACATTGAAGTTGGCGATTATTATGCCGATTTAATGATTAATGACACAATCATATTAGAGTTAAAAGCTGCTGATTATATAGTTGAAGAATTTGAAAATCAATTATTAAATTATTTAAGAGGGACGAACTGTGAAGTTGGATTATTACTTAATTTTGGAAAGAAACCAGAATTTAGACGTAAAGTATTCGAAAATAAAAGAAAGACAAGAAAAAATCCGTTTTAATCCGCGTTTTCGCAACAGCGAATCCGTTTAATCCGCGTTCCAATAAAAAAACAATATGGACTTACAAGACCAATTAAAAAACCTTTTCCCCAACCACGAACCTGGACCTGAAGAAGCGATTCCAGAAGTAGAACACGAATTATATGTTCAAAAAGAACCTATGATTTGTAAATATGAAAAACGAAAAGGAAAAGCCACCACTATTATTGAAGGCTACGAAGGAAGTGACGAAGACTTTAAAATTTTAGCCAAAGAAATAAAAACAAAACTCAGCGTTGGCGGTACTTTTAAAGATGATTCGATAATAATTCAAGGAGATTACCGCGATAAAATTATGGAAATACTAAAAGTAAAAGGATTTAAAGTAAAACGTGTAGGAGGATAATTAATTACGAATTAAGAATTACGACTCGAGCGAAAGCGAACAGGCGAAGCAATTACTATAAAAAAACTTTGTGACTCGAGGACGAAGTAATCTCTGTATGTCCTTTGTGTATCTTTGTGAAACAAAATAAATAAAAACCTTAGTAACTTTGTTACTTTGAAACTTAGCACCTTAAAAAAATGATAAAATCATCAGAATTAATATTAAACCCTGACGGAAGTGTGTATCACTTAAATTTACTTCCTGAAAACATAGCACACGACATCATTTTTGTAGGTGATCAAAACCGTGTAGAAAAAATTACACAATTTTTTGACACCATCGAGTTTTCTACTCAAAAAAGAGAATTCAAAACTCAGACAGGAACGATAAAAGGCAAACGAATTACAGTAATGTCTACAGGGATTGGTCCAGACAATATAGATATTGTAATGAACGAATTAGATGCTTTAGTCAACATCGATTTAGTAACTCGTAAACCAAAAGAAAATCTTACTTCTTTAAATATTATTAGAATAGGAACTTCAGGCTCTTTGCAAGCCGATATTCCTTGTGATAGTTTTGTAATGGCAAAATTTGGATTGGGATTAGACAACATGCTTCGCTCCTATTTAATCGACGAAGTTTCAATACCTGAAATGGAAGATGCTTTTATAAAACACACCAATTGGGATTTAAGAAAAGGAAAACCTTATATAATTCCATGTTCAGAAGAATTAGAAAAACTAATAGAAAGCGAGAAAATACATAAAGGAATTACAGCAACTGCAGGAGGCTTTTATGGCCCACAAGGTCGAATTTTGCGTCTAAATATTCAAGATGAAAGTTTAAATTCTAAAATGGATAACTTCAATTTCGAAGACAACAGAATTACTAATCTAGAGATGGAAACTGGTGCAATATATGGGCTTGGTAAACTTTTAGGTCATAACTGTTTGTCGCTAAATGCTATAATTGCCAATCGTGCTTCTGGAACTTTTAGCGAAGATCCTTACAAAGCCGTTGATGAGTTAATTGCCTATGCTTTAGAGAAATTAAGTAAATAATTTTTTTAGGAGCTATTTCCCGCTACCCGTTGCAAACGAAGTTCACTGAACTCCAATTAAAATAAACGTTAAGTGAAGTAATCTTTTCCTTTTTAAAGAAAAAAGGAAAAGGATTTTCACTACTATCGGGGCTAAAAACCGTAAACAATGAATTTTAGAGTTGCCAGACATACTAACAATTTATAAGAAATTAAATTCTTTTACATTTCTATTTTAGGATTCGAATTACTTAGTAACTTTGAAAATCATCATAGTTATGATGGGATTTTTATTGGAAAACCAAATTTAGATTGGCATTTAGAATTTACAAAATCAAACGAAATTGTTGAATTCAATTTTAATGAAGATGATATATATGTTTTTTATCCTAAAACAATTTCGGAATACAACAAACTAATTGAATCTGTTTTAAAAAATAATATTTCATTTATTAAACCTAAAAATCCATATTGGAATGAAAATGGTAAAATGATTCTTGATCCAGATGGCTTTAGAATTATAATTTCAAATTTAAAAATAAAATAAATGGATTTAATCCTAGAAACTGACCGACTTATTCTTCGTCCGTTTGAATCATCAGACGCCGAAGCATTATTTGACATGGACAAAAATCCTGAAGTTCATAAATATTTATGGCAAAAACCCATAACAAAAATTGAAGAAGTACACGACTATATTAATATGGTTCGTCAGCAATATGTAGATAATGGTATTGGTCGTTTTTCAACCATTTTAAAGGAAACAGGAGAACTAATTGGCTGGACAGGCATAAAATTTGTAAACGATCATATCGAAAACGGAAATACCAATTTTTATGATTATGGATATCGATTAAATGAAAAGTTTTGGAACAAAGGATATGCCACAGAAGCATCAGTCGCTTGGTTAGGCTATGGTTTTAATAACATGAAAATTGAGACAATGAATGCCTATACTCACACCCAGAATGGTGCATCAAATCATGTTTTACAAAAAGTTGGAATGCATTTTATAGAAGATTATTTAGACAAAGACAATGTTCTCTGGAGATGGTGGCAAATGAAAAATCCCGCTATTTAACCTACATTTGTCTTTCAGAACAAACCTCACAAATGAAAATAATTCTTACAGGAGCAACAGGCGTTTTAGGATCTCATATTATGTATGAAGTTTTAGAGCTTTTTATAACTAATTCTATCGACGGAAAATTATTTCTTATCACCAGAAATAAAGGGAAAAACTCAGCCAAAGACAGAATAAACGAACTTTTATCGAGTAGCTATACACCTCAAATTCTTGCCGAAAAAGGATTAGAAAAATTACATTCTTATTTAGAAATTATAGATACCGATTTGTCTGAAATTCAAGATAATAATGCCGAAAAAATTCGTGATGCCTACTTTATTCATTCTGCAGGTTATGTCAATTTATCTACTGATGAAGATCAAAAAGAAAAAATATTTAATGAAAATGCCCAAATCACAAAAGACATTTTCAATACCTTTTCTCCGTTTATAAAAAAATTCATTTATATCAGTACTGCATTCTCATCAGGAGTTAGAAACGGGCTTATAGATAATGATTTTCATAATTTAGATTTTATCCCAGAACACCGAAATGCTTACGAAAATGCAAAATTTCATTCAGAAAACTTTGTAAAGAAACAGTGTGAGATTATTGGATTGCCTTACCAAATTCTTCGTCCAAGTGTCATTGGAGGAAAAATGTTAGGGAAAGAAAACAATTATTTCATTCCTAAATATATGGTTTTTTATCTTTTGGCAAAATTTTTCCACTTTACGGCACAACGAAAAAACGAACAAGAAAATGTACGATTTCAAATAAATGAAGAAACAGGATTAAACATTATTCCTGTAGATTATGTAGCAAAAGTAATTGTAAATTCTTTTCAAAGAGAAGATATTCAGCAACTAAATATTGTACACAACAAAAGTTTTAATATCGTAAAAGGGCTACAACTTATTATGCAAGAAGTAGGTTATACTAATTTTAGTTTAATACAAAACACACTCGATTTTAATTACAAAACTACTATCGAAAAGTTGTATTACGAAAGCATTGGAAAACATTTAAAACCTTATTTTACTACCGATGCCAACGAGTATGACACCACATTATTAAACTCTATTCTCGAAATTCCTAAACTGGATACCGAAGCATTTACAAACATGATTCGTTATGCGAGATTACATAATTTTAAAGATATAAATGTTTAATTTTTCACTAAAAAAATGACAACAATAAAAATAGTAGGCGTTCCAGAACATTTCAATTTGCCGTGGAAATTATGTCTAGAAAATGACGAGTTCGAAGCAGAAAATATCGATTTACAATGGACAGACATTCCAGAAGGAACAGGAAAAATGTGCCAGATGCTTCGTGATAAAGAAACTGATATAGCAGTTATTTTGACAGAAGGAATTGTAAAAGATATCATAGCTGGAAATCCAAGTAAAATAGTACAAGTTTATGTGCAAAGTCCTCTAATTTGGGGAATTCATGTCGCAGCCAACTCAAAATACCAAAAGCTTTCGGATTTAGAAAACAAAAAAGTGGCCATTTCACGTTTAGGTTCTGGATCTCAACTCATGGCTTATGTAAATGCTAATAATCAAGGTTGGAAAACTAGCAATCTTACCTTTGAAATTGTAAACACTATTGATGGTGCTGTCGAATCATTAACTAATGGATCCTCGGATTATTTTATGTGGGAACGTTTCATGACAAAACCATTAGTGGACAAAGGTATTTTTAGAAAAATTGCCGATTGTCCTACACCATGGCCTTGTTTTGTCATTGCAGTTCGTGAAGAAATTCTTGAAAAGCACCCAAAAATTATTGATAAAATCCTAGAAATAATCAATACCACCACTTCCGAATTTAAAGAAATTCCAAGTATCGATAAAACATTATCCTCAAGATATAACCTAAAAATAAAAGATATTGAAGAATGGTTAACATTAACTGAATGGTCACAAGATCAATTATCAGAAAAAGTGTTAAACAAAGTTCAAAATCAGTTATTTGAACTATCTATTATTGATAAAAAGGTTACTTTTGAAACGATAGTCAGATAATTGCTTATTTTTATCGTTTTACAGTAAAGAATGTTACAATTCACAAAAGAATTTATTAAAAAATGCAAGGAGAAGCTTTCTTTACCAAAGCCTTGGGATAATATTGTCATTTTTTTATTAAATATCTTACTAACAATTCCAGTATTTATTATTGTAAATCAAAATTTAATCAATCCAAATTGGCAACTTCCTATCGATAGAATTTTATTATTTATAATAATCCTAATTTGCTTTCAGCTTATTTTAAGAGTTCTAAAAACGATTATTGTAATTTGTATATTTCTATATTTAATATTTCTTTTTTACGGAACAATCTTCGGGGAATATAGTTTTTACAGGGTTTACGACGATTATCGTTCTATGATGTACACTATGGAAGAAAATCCGTATCCACAGGATATTATCGTTAGTAAATTATTGCCATTCCCAAACAAAAATAAAGTATTAAGAGCTATCGATTTTCAAAATCCAAAAGTTAGAAATTTTGCATTATCAGCAACTACAAAATATTTTAAAGAAACTGGAAAAATAAAAGGTTATAGTAATTACAGAACTACGATTCAATGTTTTGCTGTATTTAAGGAGGTAAAATCACGTTGGAATTATGTAAACGATCCACAAGGAAACAATTACATCGCTTATGCATCAGAATCTTTACAGCACTTTTCTGGTGATTGCGACGACCACGCAATTCTTATGGCGGCAGGTGTAAAAGCTGTAGGCGGAATCCCAAGACTCATCGAAACAAATGCGCATATTTATCCCGAAATGTTAATTGGCAACAAGCGTGATTTACAAAATGTAATGTATTTAATAAAAAAAGTACTTTTTGTTGAAGAGAGTAAAGACAAAGAAATTCATTATCATATCGATGAACGCGGACAAATATGGCTTAATCTCGATTATACAGCCAATTATCCTGGCGGGAAATTTATGAGCGAAGAAATTTTAGGACAATTAACCTTAAATGATTAGAAGCAAAACCATTGTTCCTTTTTCAGTATTATTCCCGCTCTTCACTTCAATCTGTCATTGCGAGGAACGAAGCAATCTTACGATTCACATTTCATTATCGCAATGGCAGGATTTCCACTTCGATCGAGGCTACAATTCATAGTAGAAATTCCTATTAAACTTTATAAAAATTACCATTCAATTTCACTAAAACCATTCGATTTTAAATACTCGTTTGTTAACTTAAAATGATTATTTCCAAACCAAAAACCACGATTAGCGCTCAGTGGCGATGGGTGTCCAGACTCTAAAACCAAATGTTTTTCTCTGTTTATTTTACTTCCTTTTTTGTGCGCAAAACTTCCCCAAAGCAAAAAAACAACATGTTCAGAATTATCTGAAATATACTGAATAACTGCATCCGTAAAAACATTCCATTTCAAATGTTTATGACTATTAGCCAAATCTTTACGAACCGTCAAAGAAGCATTTAAAAGTAAAATTCCTTGCTTTGGCCAAGACTCTAAATTACCAGAAGTTGGAGAAAAAATTCGGTCATATTCGGTATTTATTTCAGTAAAAATATTCTTTAACGAAGGCGGAATTTTTATACCATCATTTACAGAGAAACACAAACCATTAGCTTCTCCATCTCCATGATAAGGATCTTGACCAATAATAACCACTTTCAAATTTTTAAAATCACAACAGTTAAAAGCATTAAAAATCAAATCTTTTGGAGGAAAACAAGTATAATTTAAATATTCTTCGGCAACAGCATTCATTAAATCTTCAAAATATGGTTTCTTCTTTTCAGTTTCAAAAAAATCAGCCCAAGAATTAGTTTTAATTATAGGAAACATTTGTTATTTTTTTTACAAATATAATCACTTTGATTCATTACTACTTCGAAACTTTGTAACTTTGCGACTTTGCAACTTAGAACCTTTGCAGCTTAAAAAAATGATTTCAATTACCGAAAAAACACTTCAAGATTTACAATTTTCAACCGTTTTAGAAACGGTTTCTAGCATTTGCAATACTGATATTGGCAAAGAAAAAGCTCTAGAAATAACACCTTTTAAGGATGAAGAATCTTTGATGACTGCTTTGCATCAAACTTCAGAATACATTGCTTCTTTTCAAAATAACAATGCCATTCCTAATCATGGTTTTGATGCAATTACTTATGAAATAAAATTTCTAGGCATAGAAGATAGTTTTCTAGAAGTAGGAAGTTTTCGTAAAATTGCTACACTATCCGAAAACACGAATGTTTTACTTCAATATTTCAAGAAATTTGAAGATTATTATCCCAATTTATATGAGAAATCGAGCCAAATTGAGCTTACAAAAACAATTATTAGCTGTATAGACGATGTAGTCGATAAATATGGTGAAATAAAAGACAATGCTTCTCCAGATTTACTAAATATTCGTCGTGAGATGAACGTCGTTCGTGGAAAAGTAAACCAAAGTTTTGGTATGGCTCTAACACAATATAATAGTTTGGGTTACTTAGATGATATTAAAGAAAGTTTTGTTAATAATCGTAGAGTTCTAGCGGTTTTAGCCATGTATCGTCGTAAGGTAAAAGGGACAATTTTAGGAAGCTCAAAAACAGGAAGTTTAGCATTTATAGAACCTGAAGCAACATTAAGATATTCTCGAGAATTAAGTAATTTAGAATACGAAGAAAAAGAAGAAATTACTCGAATTTTAAAGCAACTAACTAATATAATTCGTCCATTTTTGCCATTATTAATTCAGTATCAAGATTTTTTAAGTGACATTGATGTGATTGCTGCCAAAGCAAAATATGCGAACCGAATAAATGGGATTTTACCTAAAATAACAAAAGAAAGAAGAATATATTTTCGTGATGCCTTCCATCCTATTTTGTACTTGACCAATAAAGTTAAAAACGAAATTACGCATCCACAAACTATCGAATTTGATTCTAAAAACAGAATCATTGTAATTTCTGGTCCTAATGCTGGAGGAAAGACTATTTCTTTGAAAACTGTAGGTTTACTACAATTAATGTTGCAATCTGGTATGCTAATTCCAGTTCATGAACGAAGCGAAACCTGCTTATTCGATAGAATTTTGACAGACATAGGTGATAACCAATCGATTGAAAATCATTTGAGTACTTATAGCTATCGATTAAAAAACATGAACTATTTTCTAAAAAAATGTAATGCAAAAACATTATTTTTAATCGACGAATTTGGTACTGGTTCCGATCCTGATTTGGGTGGTGCTTTAGCAGAAATTTTCTTAGAAGAATTTTACCATCGTGAAGCTTTTGGAATTATTACAACACATTATACCAATCTTAAAATTCTGGCTGATGAGCTACCATTTGCTACTAATGCCAATATGCTTTTTGACGAAAAATCTCTAGAACCCATGTATAAATTGGCTTTAGGGCAAGCAGGAAGTTCTTTCACATTTGAAGTAGCTCAAAAAAATGGTATTCCGTTTGGATTAATTAATCGTGCCAAAAAGAAAATAGAAACTGGTAAGGTTCGTTTTGACAAAACCATTGCTAATTTGCAAAAAGAGCGATCTAAGATGGAAAAAACTTCAATTAATTTGAAAGAAGAAGAAACCAAAGCACGTGAAGAGAGCAAAAAAATGGAAACTATAAATGCAAAAGTCAAGCAGAAATTAGAAAATTATCAAGAATTATATGATAGCAATCAGAAAACTATTTATTTAGGTCAGAAAATAGAAGCCATATCAGAAAAATATTTTAATAATAAAAACAAAAAAGAATTGCTTGGTGAGTTTTTAAAAGTTGTTGAAATTGAAAATTCAAAACGAATAAAAGCTACTAAAAATGAGATAAAAGCCATTGCCGAAAAGAAAAAAGTAATTATCGAAGAAGTAACAGTTCAGGTTGAAGAAATTAGAAAAGAGAAAAAAGAAAAGAAACTTAAGGCCAGTTTAGTCCCTGAAAAAGTAAGTGTAATATTGAAAGTTGGAGATAGGGTCAGAATGCTTGACGGAAAATCTGTAGGTACTATTGATAAAATTGAAAAAAACAAAGCTGTTGTAAACTATGGAGTTTTTACTTCAAAAGTAAGCTTAGAATCATTAGAATTTGTACAACCAAAATAAAATAATTTATGCAAGGAATACCAAATGATAAAAAAATCATCCTTTTTGATGGAGTTTGCAATTTATGTAATTCGTCTGTTCAATATGTCATAAAACACGACAAGAAAGATGTATTTAGATTCGTTGCTATTCAATCTGAATTAGGTCAAAGAATTATAAATCACATAGGCATTTCAAAAAGACATATAGATAGTATTATTTTATATATACCTGGTAGAGCTTATTTTTATAAGTCGACAGCTGCATTAGAAATTGCTAAAAGACTAGGTGGCATTTTTACTTATGCCACTATTTTCAGAATTATTCCATCAGGAATAAGGGATGTCCTTTATGATTATGTAGCAAAAAACAGATACAAATGGTATGGTAAAAAAGAATCTTGTATGGTTCCTACTCCAGAACTAAAATCTAAATTCTTATGATTTTATCTTAAAATTTAATTACAAATTACAACATTCCGTTATATTTTCTAACAAACCATTCTGTAGTTAGCGTAATTGCTAAAAGAATAAGCAACCATATTAAATCTATCAGAGGAGATTTCTTGACTATTTCTTTCTGAACAGCTGGGAAGCTCTCTTTTTTAAGTAATTCAGTAATTAATTTATCAATTTGAGTTGGATAAAATATTTTTCCGTTTGTATTTGCTGCTAATTGGGTTAAACGAGAAACATCAGGATTCACGAATTGCTTCTCAATTTCAAAATCCAAAACTTCAAAATTACTTGAATAGGAAGCTTTCGAGTTGTTTTCCTTAACAGTAAAACTATAATTTCCAGCATCTAAACCTTCTAAATTTACTTTATATTCTCCATTCCCTTTTAAGAAATCATATATTTTAGTAGTGTTTGTTTTTTTATTTTTTAATTGAATTGTTAATTGCGCATTTTCTTCAAACTCATAATTTTTATTAAAATATTGAGCCGAAATTTCGATATTTTCACCAGAATTATAAAAACTTTCGTGACTTACAATTAGTGATTTTTTTGAGGCATTAGAAGCTAAAAACTGAATAATTTTATCCATAAAAACATCAAATTGCTCAAATGATTTCGTTTTTACATGACTTTCTACACGCCATTTCCAAATATTTTCTCCAAAAAGGTAGGCATTTCGTTTCATTCCATTTTCTGCAAAAGCTAATAATGGATTTTCTGTCTTAATATTTCTAATTTGTGATTGCAATAAAGTATTTACATTTCCTGTAATACTAATATTACCAAACTGATTTTCCAAAGGCGGAAGCTGTTCGAAACCAATATTATCTAATGCAAATGAATTAAATTGAGGGTTAAATTCGGCTGTAAAATCTTCTTTCTGCCCAGACATTCTAAAATCTAATTGGTCTTGATATTGATTCAGAATACTATAATCAGTACTTAAACCAGTAATTACAAAAGTATTTAGTTGCAGGTTTTTATTTTGTTCTAAAATAGATTTAAATTCCCCATTAGGCTGATATAAAATTAAAACATTATAATTTTCTAATGATTTAATTTGTTGTGGTTTAAGTAGTGTTACTTTACGTTGCACATTAGTTTCAATAGCTCTTTTTATTGCACCTAAATCTGGGTGATTAATCGCTGAAATTAGAGCGATTTCTGACCGTTGATCTATTATTTCGACCGCAAAATTCTTAACATTATTGTATTTATTTTTCTCCATTTCTGTAGTCGAAATAATTGCTTTATAAGTATGAACTCCTACTCTATCGGCATTTAATAAAACTGAGATTTGTTGAGATTTTTTATTGGCAGAAAACGAAACTATTTGTTTATGAATCGTACTATTCCCTTGTTGAATACTAAAGGTAGTATTGATGGTTTTGTCACCGTTATATTGTAAAAAAACTTCAACTGGAAATTTATTTTTTAAAAATGCATATTTATTTACATTTAACTGATTGATTTTTACATCTAAAAAGCTAGTTGTATCTCCTAAAATCAATGGATAAACCTGGTTATTCTGCGGAAAAGAATATACATAATCATTTCCTATAGTTTGGTTTCCATCTGACAGCAATACAATTGGGAAATTTTGATTGCGATATAATTGCTTCAAGTTTTGAGCAACTTTATGAATATTAGTTTGCTTTCCTTTAAAATCTATAGGTTTGTTAGAATAAAAATCTTCATCGAAACTAAATAACTGAACATCGTACTTGTCTCTAAGTTGATTATTTTCTGATAACTTTTGAGACAATTCTTTCGATATTTTTTCTTGTTTTAATTCTGAAATAGATTGAGAATT
The DNA here is from genome assembly GCF_046153165.1 of Flavobacterium sp. Taxonomy (GTDB): domain Bacteria; phylum Bacteroidota; class Bacteroidia; order Flavobacteriales; family Flavobacteriaceae; genus Flavobacterium. The sequence continues at coordinate 32,228 of NZ_JBJXEN010000041.1, forward strand.
ATCTACAACTATTGGCAAAGGTGTTTTTGAAGTTTCATAAGTTTTTCTCGATATTATTGGATTAATAAGTAATAAAAGAATCGAAAAAATAGATATAAAACGTAACAAAGCCAATAAAATATTGACTTTGTTGTAGTTTTTATTTTTATAAAAATATTGATAAAACGACAATCCTCCAGCAAGCACTAAAGAAAGTATTATGAGTAGAATTGTGTTCGTATTCATTTATTTTGAATTGAAAAATTGAAAGATTGAAAAATTGGAACAATCCTAATCTTTTAATCTTTCAATCATTAAATTTTTTAATTTATTATGTTAACATTCCACCATCTACATTCAAAACTTGTCCAGTTACGTAAGCACTCATGTCGCAAGCTAAGAAAACGCAAGCGTTAGCAACATCCTCAGGAGTTCCTCCACGACGCAACGGAATACTTTCTCTCCAACCTTGCACCACATCTTCATTTAGCTTTGCTGTCATTTCAGTTTCAATAAATCCTGGAGCAATAGCGTTACATCTAATATTACGAGAACCCAATTCTAAAGCTACTGATTTTGTAAACCCAATAACTCCTGCCTTTGATGCTGCATAATTAGTCTGACCAGCGTTCCCCTTCACACCTACAACACTACTCATATTTATAATAGAACCTGAACGTTGTTTCAAAAATGTTTTTTGAATAGCTTTAGTCATATTAAAAACTGATTTCAAATTGACATCAATAACTTTATCAAAATCTTCTTCAGACATACGCATAAGCAAATTATCCTTTGTAATTCCTGCGTTGTTTATTAATATATCTACTGTTCCAAATTCAGCAATTACTGAATCTACAAAAGTTTGTGCTTCGTTAAAATCGGCTGCATTAGACTGATATCCTTTTGCTTTTATCCCCAAAGCATTTAATTCTGTTTCTAAAGCCATTGCAGATTCTACAGACGAGCTATATGTAAACGCCACATTTGCACCATGTTGCGCAAATACTTTAGCAATACCACTTCCTATTCCACGGCTTGCGCCAGTTATAATGGCAACTTTTCCTTCTAGTAATTTCATTTTATTGTTAGTTTTGTTCTTTAATTTTAAGTGTCAAATATATAATAAATCCCTTTTGAAAAAAAATTTCAAAATCAATTATCATTTGTTTATGACTAATGATTTTAAAAAAAATCTTACTTTTCCAAAATGGGAAATAATTCACGCCATTTTATACAAATATACAACGAACATAAAGTTCTTGTATATAATGTTGCGCTAAATTACCTTCAAAATACCGAAGATGCTGAAGAAGTTACACAAGATGTTTTTGTTCAAGTACACGAATCTTTACATCAATTTAATGAAAAATCTTCTCTAAAAACATGGATTTACAGGATAACAATCAATAAAAGCTTAAATTTTATCAAACATAAAGCAAGTAAGAAGCATTTTTTTGTTTTTGGGCGCAAAAGTAATAATGAGGTAGAAATTCGTAATTTATCTAATTTCGAACATCCTGGAATATTACTGGAAAACAAAGAAAAATCGGCTGTTTTGTTTAGTGTTATAAATGAACTAACTGAAAATCAGAAAACTGCCTTTATACTCTCTAAATTAGATGGATTAAGCAATCCTGAAATTTCAGACATTATGCAACTCAGCATTTCATCTGTCGAATCTCTAATTTTTAGAGCTAAAACTAGCTTAAAAGAAAAATTATCAAAAAAATTCGAAGAACACCGCAAGAAATAATTAAATAATCTGTCTAAGTAATTATGGAACAAGAAAAATGGATAAATAGTATTCTAAATAGCACTGATGGAATAACGCAAGTTACACCTAATGATTTGCTTTTTTCTAAAATTCAAAATAAAATAAAAGAACAAAATGTAGTTTCTAATAAATGGATTTGGATTGCAGCTGCTTCATTTGCTGTTTTATTTTCATTAAATTTTAAAGTTATTTTTTCAGAATCTAAAAAATCTAATAATGATACTGAAATGTTAGCTTCTTCTATTTATAACTCTAATCAGCTTTATTAATAATTATGGACAAAATAAAATTACTCACGTTCTCAGTAATCATACTTTTAATACTTAATATAGTAACTCTAGGATTTTTTATTTTTTCTGGAAATCAATCAGAAGGCGGCTTTAATGGCAGGCCAAAACCTGAAAAAATAATCATCAACAAATTAGATTTTGATGAGCAACAGGTAAAAGCATACAAAGAGCTAATACATTGGCACAGAAATAATATTGATAGTTTACAAGAACAAATTAGAGACACAAAACAAAGGTTATACTCAGAATTAATAAAATCTGAAGTTGATAATAAAGTTAAAGATAGTTTAGTGAATAAATTAGCAAACATTCAAAAAGAAATTGAAAACACACATTTTAAGCATTTTCAGGATATAAAAAAACTTTGCAAGAAAGAACAATTAGACCGTTTTAATGATTTAACTAACGAATTGTCTAAAATATTTTCTAAACCAAAGCCACATGATGATTAAACCATTTTTAACTTTTAAAGTCAAACGTTTAACCTAAATAATATAACCAAATCTACAATTTATGAAAGTAAGAAACATTTTATGCCTGACGACAGTATTATTATTGTTAGTTTCCTGTAACAATAATGATGATAGTTACATTCCTATCGCACCAACTTACCCAAATGTAGAAGCTGCTTTTGGAAACACTATCAATTTGAATAATTTAGCTAATTATTCAAATCAAGCAATTCCTACCTATATTACAAAGGACAATACTGCTGGAAACCCTATAACCGACAAAGGGGCAACATTAGGACGTGTTTTATTTTATGATAAAAATTTATCCTCAACAAATACTATTTCTTGTGCAAGTTGTCACAAACAAGCCGATGCTTTTAGTGATGGAAGTGTTGCTAGTACAGGTGTGAATGGTACAACTAGTAGACATGCTATGAGACTTATAAATTCCAGATTTTCAGTTGAAAGAAAATTTTTCTGGGACGAACGAGCAGCAACTCTCGAAATACAAACAACACAACCTATTCAAAATCATGCAGAAATGGGTTTTAGTGGTACTAATGGAGACCAATCTATAACGGATTTGACTGCAAAATTAGGTGCTATTGGTTATTATAAAGAGCTTTTTAAATTTGTATATGGTGATGAGCAAGTTACCGAAGCAAGAATACAAACTGCATTAGCTCAGTTCATAAGAAGCATTCAATCATTCGATTCTAAATATGATGCAGGAAGGGCATTAGTAGCAAACGATGCTCAGCCTTTTGCAAATTTTACGTCACAAGAAAATCAAGGAAAAAATATATTCTTAACACCTCCTGTTTTCGATGCTTCTGGAAATAGAACATCAGGTGGATTTGGTTGTGCAGGTTGTCATGCTGCTCCTGAATTTGATATCGATCCAAATACTAAAAACAACGGAATTATTGGTAATATAAGTGGTATTGGAATAGATATTACAAATACTCGTGCTCCTTCATTAAGAGATTTAGTAAAAGCTGACGGAACAATAAATGGACCTATGATGCATACAGGTATTTTTACAAGTTTACAAACCGTAATAGGACATTATGGCAATATAAATATTGCCCTTGGAAATACTAATCTTGATCCTAGATTAATGCCTAATGGGTTCGGACAACAGCTAAACGTAACAGCAACTGAGGTAAATGCAACAATAGCTTTTATTAAAACCCTTTCTGGAACTAATGTATATGTAGATTCTAAATGGTCTAGTCCATTCTAAATCATTTATTTTTATTGATAAACCTCAAATTTTCTTTAAATTCAAAGAAAATTTGAGGTTTTTTTTATCTTTAACAAGCAAAATTATTCTATTTCAAAAAAGGAAAACTTTTTTTTATACTACGAATTACAATACTTATATTTGCGCTTCAATAATTACTACACATGAAAATTTCATATAACTGGTTAAAACAATTTATAAAAACAGATTGGGATTCAGAAAAAACAGCTTCTATGCTTACCGATTTAGGGCTTGAAGTTGAAGGAATAGAAAAATACCAATCTATAAAAGGTGGATTAGAAGGAATCGTTGTAGGTCATGTACTTACTTGTATTCAGCATCCAAATGCCGATAAATTAAAAATAACCACCGTCGATTTAGGTAATGAAACACCTTTGCAAATTGTTTGTGGTGCCAGTAATGTCGCAGTTGGACAAAAAGTTCCTGTTGCCACAATTGGGACCATTTTATACGATAAAGAGGGAAAATCATTCGAGATAAAAAAAGGAAAAATTCGAGGAGAAGAAAGTCACGGAATGATTTGTGCCGAAGATGAACTAGGACTTGGAGATAGTCACGAAGGCATTATGATTCTTGATGAAAATCTAAAATCAGGAACTCCTGCAGCAACAGTTTTTAATATTGAAAATGATGAAGTTTTCGAAATTGGATTAACACCAAACCGAGCTGATGCAATGTCTCATTGGGGAACAGCAAGAGATTTAAAAGCTGGAATGCTTCAAAACGGAACGAATATAGAGTTAATCACACCATCTGTTTCAAACTTTAAAATCGAAAAAAGAACATTAAAAATTGATGTGAAAGTCGATGATAATAAACTTGTTCCTCGTTATTGTGGGGTTACCATTTCTGATATAAAAATCGGAACATCACCAGCTTGGCTTCAAAACAGATTGAAAGCGATTGGAATTACTCCAAAAAACAATGTTGTCGATGTTACTAATTATGTTTTACACGAATTAGGACAACCACTACATGCTTTTGATGCAGCCAAAATTAACGGGAAAATTTTGGTGCAAAATGTTGCCGAAGGAACAAAATTCACCACATTAGACGATGTAGAACGTTCTTTGAGCGCCGAAGATATTATGATTTGTGATGACAACGAACCTCTTTGTATAGCAGGTGTTCTTGGCGGAAAATACTCAGGAGTTTCTCAAAATACAACTTCAATATTCTTAGAAAGCGCCTATTTTAATGCTGTTTCTGTAAGAAAAACTGCAAAACGACATACAATCAGTACTGATGCTTCTTTTAGATTTGAAAGAGGAATAGATCCAAATATTACAGAATATGCACTAAAACGTGCTGCTATATTAATTTGTGAAGTTTCTGGAGGACAAATTACGTCTGATATTGTAGATATTTATCCGAAGAAAATAGAAGATCACCAAGTCATGCTAAATCTTGAAAAAGTAAGCAAAATAATTGGTCAAGAAATTCCAGATGATACCATCAAAAATATATTAGCTTCATTAGATATAAAAGTAAATAGTATTTCTAAAGTTGCTTTAGGATTAGTAATTCCTGCTTATCGTGTCGATGTTACGCGTGAAATTGATGTAATTGAAGAGATTCTGAGAGTGTACGGTTATAATAATATTAATTTTACACAAAAACTTAACGCTACAACTTCTCACTCTTCTAGAACTGAGGATTATAAAATTCAAAATATAATTGCTAATCTACTAGCTGGAAATGGTTTTAACGAAATGATGGCAAATTCGTTAACTACCCCAAGCTACATAAGTTTAAGTAATAGTTTAAATGAAACTAATAATGTTTTAATTTTAAATCCTTTAAGTAATGATTTATCAGCAATGAGACAATCATTATTATTCTCTGGATTAGAAGCAGTTTCATTTAATATTAATCGAAGAAATAATGATTTAAGATTATTTGAATTTGGAAAAACTTATCATAAATTATTATCTGGAAATCAGGAAAATAATCATTTAACCTTATTCATGACAGGAAATAGAACATCAGAGAGCTGGACTACTGCACAAAAACCTTCAGATTTCTTTTTATTTAAAGGTTATGTATTGGCAATTTTAGAAAGACTTGGTCTATCTAAAATAATTTCTTCTCCATTAAATACTGATGTTTTTGCAGAAGGAATGGTTTATGAAATGGGAAATTCAACTTTAGTAGAGTTTGGAACTGTAAAAAAATCAATTTTAAAACATTTCGATATTAAACAAGAAGTTTTCTTTGCCGATTTTAATTGGAATTCGATTATTAAACAAATCTCAAATAATATTAAGTTTACCGAAATTTCTAAATACCCAGAAGTTCGTCGTGACTTAGCACTTTTGTTAGATAATGAAATTGAATTTGAAAAAGTATTCGATATTGCTAAAAAAACAGAAAAATCATTACTAAAAGATATAAATTTATTTGATGTTTATGAAGGTAAAAATCTTCCTAAAGGTAAAAAATCATATGCAATTAGTTTTGTTTTACAAGATAATACCAAAACACTAACTGATAGTCAGATTGACAAAGTAATGAGCAAACTAACTCATAATTTCGATAGCGAATTGGGAGCAGTTTTAAGATAATACTTAACATTTTATATAAATAAAAAACAGTAGTAAGAAAACTTACTACTGTTTTTTTTATCTACTATTTGCTATATTAATTTAGATACTTTATATCTAACTATTAGCAATCTAAATTTAATTAGACTCTTCCTGCTTCTTTGCTCTTTTCTCTTTATATAATTCCCACAAAGCACCGCCAATCCAATATTGAACAAATCCTACAAGGAAAAATAATAACCAAAAACCTATAGTTAATACAGTTAAGAAAAGTATGAAACCTAAATATTGTTGAAACTCAAACATTTTTTCGAATTTATTAATAATACAGTACAAATGTAAATGTAATTATTCTTTTAAGCAATAATATTTATAAATTTATTTTAATACATTTTTTTAAGCAATTAAGAATCATTATTTTTGTAGTTATTTACTATTCATTACAGATTTAAGTTTACTAAACTTTAATTAAAATGAAAATTCAGCTAAATATCAAAACTAAAATTACATAAACAAATACACACTAGTGTTATCTAATTAACACAATAAATTAACCAAAATGGAATATAGAATAGAAAAAGACACCATGGGTGAAGTACAGGTTCCTGCAAACAAATATTGGGGAGCTCAGACAGAACGTTCAAGAAACAATTTCAAAATTGGCCCATCTGCATCTATGCCAAAAGAAATTATAGAAGGTTTTGCATACTTAAAAAAAGCCGCAGCTTTTGCTAATTGTGATTTAGGTGTACTTCCAACCGAAAAACGTGATGCTATTGCAACTGTTTGTGATGAAATATTAGCAGGAAAATTAGATGATGAGTTTCCTTTAGTAATCTGGCAAACGGGTTCAGGAACACAAAGTAATATGAATGTGAATGAAGTTGTTGCTAATCGCGCACAAGTTTTAGCTGGACACAAAATTGGAGAAGGAGAACAATTTATAAAAGCAAATGATGATGTAAATAAATCACAATCATCTAACGATACATTTCCAACAGGAATGCACATAGCAGCCTACAAAGCAGTTGTAGAAGTTACCATTCCAGGTGTAGAAAAATTACGCGATACATTACATGCAAAAGCAATAGCTTATAACAATGTAGTTAAAATAGGTCGTACACACCTTATGGACGCTACCCCACTTACACTTGGTCAAGAAATTTCAGGTTATGTAGCACAGTTAAACTACGGAATAAAAGCAGTAAAAAATACATTAGCACATTTATCTGAAGTGGCTCTTGGTGGTACTGCAGTAGGAACTGGTTTAAATACACCAGCAGGTTATGATGTAAAAGTAGCCGAATATATTGCACAATTTACTGGACATCCATTTGTGACAGCTCCAAATAAATTTGAGGCTCTAGCTTCTCACGATGCTATTGTTGAATCACATGGTGCTTTAAAACAATTAGCGGTTTCTCTTAACAAAATTGCTAATGATATTCGTATGTTAGCATCAGGACCACGTTCAGGAATTGGAGAAATATTAATTCCAGAAAATGAACCTGGATCATCTATCATGCCAGGAAAAGTAAACCCAACTCAATGTGAAGCATTAACTATGGTTTGTGCACAAGTTATGGGTAATGATGTTGCTATTTCTGTAGGAGGAATGCAAGGACATTACGAGTTAAATGTTTTCAAACCTCTTATGGCAGCAAATTTCTTACAATCTGCAAGATTATTAGGTGATGCTTGTATGTCATTCGATGAACATTGTGCACAAGGAATTGAGCCAAATTATAAAAGAATTGAAGAATTAGTAAACAACTCATTAATGTTAGTTACTGCATTAAATATAAAAATTGGATACTATAAAGCGGCTGAAATTGCACAAACTGCTCACAAAAACGGAACCACTCTAAAAGAAGAATCTGTTCGTTTAGGTTACGTTACTGCCGAAGATTTTGATGCTTGGGTAAAACCTGAAGAAATGGTAGGGAGTTTAAAATAATCCTACAGTTATAATATCTACTAAAAAAAACCTGTAATTTTCATTACAGGTTTTTTTTAAATATTTTTTGAGTTTACACTATTGTTGCGGGTACATAACTGTTTCGGCAGTTTCGAAAGTAACAGAACCATCTTTTTCTAAGAAGTATTTTAAAATAACTTCTCCCCAATTAGAATCTCCTGTAAAATCGGCAATAATCCATCGGTGGTTTAGGAAACGTACTTTATTAATCACCATATTGTCATAAGGAATTAACTTATTCCCTGTAGGATTAGAGTTCATATCCATTAGCTTTTCTTTTACCTGTGGCATTAGTTTCTGAACATCATAACCTTCTAAATAATCTTGTGCTTTCTCATCGTAAGCCAAAGAGAAATAATCTCCTTCTTCTTTTTCAGTTATAATTTTGGCAATACTATCGGTCATTTTTACTTTGAATTTTTCAGCACGATTCTCATCAAAATTGAACTTTTTTGTCGAATACATGTATTGAAAAATATTCAATAATACCGAAAATATTAATCCGTATAAAACCAGTTTTTTCATTTTTTAAATATTAATTATTAAATTATCATAAGCCAAAAAAACATTTTTAGGAAGTTTTTTTTGCACTTCTTCATGAAAACCAAAAGTATGACTAATATGTGTTAAATAAGCTTTTTTTGGCTGCACAATATTAATAAAATCTAAAGCTTCCTGCAAATTAAAATGTGTATTATGATGCTCTTCCCGCAAAGCATTTATTACCAAAACTTCAAGGTTTTTAAGTTTGTTTAGTTGCGCCGTTTCAATAGTTTTCACATCGGTTAAATACGCAAAATTATCAAAACGATAGCCAAAAACTTGCAAATCGCCATGCATCGCATTTATTGGAATAATCTTTTTTGAATCGATTTCAATTAAAACATCATTTTCAACTTCTATTGGAGAAACACCAGGAGAACCTGGATACTTGTTTTCGGTTTCAAAAATATAATCGAAACGTTTTTTTAGATTTTTTAATACTCGTTCATGTCCATAAATAGGAATATCTCCTTGCTTGAAGAAAAAAGGTCTAATATCATCTAAACCAGCAGTGTGGTCGGAATGTTCGTGAGTAAATAAAATGGCATCAATTCTAGGACATCCTGAAGTAAGCATCTGCTGTCTAAAATCTGGACCACAATCTATCACAAAAGAATTACTGTCCCATTCTATCCATACAGAAACCCGCAAACGCTTGTCTTTTTGGTCTTGACTATAGCAAACAGGATGCTGGCTACCAATAACAGGAATACCTTGTGAAGTGCCAGTACCTAAAAAATAGACTTTCAATTAAAAAATTTTTACAAAAATAAAGATTATTTTTATGTAAAGCTGTCTAATTTATTAACTTTGTAAAGTATTTACCCCAAGTATGAGAAATTCAGAAACAGAAATTACGCTAAAAGGAGACAAAGTTATTGAACAAATACCTTCAACAACTGATAAGGCTTTGCGTATAAACCTTAACGATAATATTTACGGAACCTTTGCCGAGATTGGCGCTGGACAAGAAACGGTACGCCATTTTTTTAGAGCTGGTGGTTCTTCTGGTACAATTGCAAAAGCAATGTCTGCCTACGACAAAGATTTTAGTGATGCCATATATGGTATCGAAGATGATGGTCGTTACGTTACCGAAAGTCGTCTAAAAAAGATGCTATCTCACGAAAGTGAACTGATGGAGCAACGACTAAAACGCGACAAGCATCCTACAAAAATGTTTTTTAGCTATGCCAATACTGTTGCTACGATAGATTTTGCGAAACAGTTTAAAGGACACGGTTGGGTAGGAATTAGATACCAAATAGAGCCCGATGAAGCTTATAACGAAATATTACTTCACATTAGGTTTAAAGAAACTGATGCAAAACTACAACAAGAAACTTTAGGAAAACTAGGCGTAAACTTAATATATGGTGCTTTTTATAAATACAATGATCCAAAAAGATTGTTGCGTTATTTGTATGATCATATAGACAAAGACCAACTAGAAATAGACACCATCAATTTTTCAGGACCAAGATTTGCCGATGTTGATAACCGATTAATGAGTTTACAATTGGTAAAAAATGGTATGACCGATGCCGTAATGTTCGATCCAACAGGAAAAAACATTTTACCAGCAGCAGTTTTGTACAAGAAAAATATTTTGGCATTACGCGGAAGTTTCCGCCCTGTAACTAAAGTAAATATGGACATGTACGAGAAATCGTTACAAATGTTTGTAGATGGTAATAAAGTAAAAAAAGAAAATACTTTAGTTATTTTTGAAATCACACTTTCTAATCTTCGCTCTGACGGAGAAATAGACGAGAGAGATTTTATGGATAGAGCCGAATTACTTTGTTCGTTAGGACAAACAGTTATGATTTCGAATTTTCAAGAATATTTTAAAGTAGTCGAGTATTTTTCTTCTTATACAAAAGCAAGAATGGGATTGGCGCTAGGTGTAAACAACCTAATTGATATATTTGATGAAAAATATTACCGCCATTTGAGTGGTGGAATTCTAGAAGCATTTGGGAAATTATTTTACCGAGATCTAAAAGTTTTCTTATATCCTATGGAAGATGAAGAAGGAAATGTGATTAACTCACAAAACCTTAAAGTACATCCTCGTATGAAAGAATTGTACAAATTCTTCGCTTATAACGGAAAAGTAACTGATATCACTGATTTTGAAAGAGAAAACCTTAAAATTTTCTCTCGCGAAGTTTTCAAAATGATTCACAATGGTACACCAGGTTGGGAAAAAATGTTACCCGACGGAATTGCCGATCTTATTAAAAAAGACCATCTTTTTGGTTATAATAATAAGGTTTTAATAGAAGCTTAAAAAAAATATAATGATATTGATGAATCCTGAATTGTGAAAACAGTTCAGGTTTTTTTGTTAATAAGTGTATATTTGGGTGTTGGTATTGATTTTCCAGAAATTGGGAGAATTGTAGAATTTAATGCACCAAATAATAAAAATTTAACTACTATGAAAAAAAATCTACTTATAATTATTCTTTTAATTTCAATAAATTCCTTTTCTCAATCATTCACAGAATTTAAAAATGATAATTTAAAAATTGAATTCCCAGAAACTTGGATTGTCTTACCAAAAGAAAAAATGCCTCAATTGGCTTTAGTTGCTTATCGGAAACCTGAAAATTCAGTTGATAGAGCTCAAGTCACAATAAACATTAACATTATAAATATTCCAAATTCAAGTTTAGACAAAACTTATTCAGATTTAGTAGATTCAATTAGCGAAGTTGAAAATTTTAAATTACTTAAAAATGGTAATGTTGATATTTCAAGTCAACCTTTTAAATGGTTAATTGAGTCCCATTCTAATTACAAAGATAAAAACCAACAAATGCATAATTATGTATTTGTAACATATAAAAATGATAAAGCCTACATTCTTACTATGGTTGCTTTTTCAGAAGTATTTGATACTTACAAATCAATTTTTGATAAGATTTCAAAAAGTCTTATTATAAACTAATTTAGAACTATATTCAACAGCTTGATTGTAGCATGATTATTTTTGGATTAATTAAAACTTGCTTTTGAATCCCTTGATTACCAAAAATTTCAACCTCTCTATTATTCCTAAATCTCAAAAACCAAGAATTCAGATCAAACAAAAACAACTAAATGGATAAATCCAATTTCTTAAATACTATTACTTTAATTTCCGTTTTTGTAATGTTGCTTCTTGCCTTTTTTTTGCTCACAGTAAATACAAAAAATAAACTTTCAAATAGGCTTTTTGCTAGTTTTCTTATCTTTACAGCATTCGATTTGAGTAGTTTTTTTACAGACAAATATTTTGAAACTAATTTGAATTTTGAGGCTTTTAGAATGACGGCTAGTTTGCTAATCATGCCCATTTTCTATTTATATGTAAAAGCCGTTTGCCATTCAGATTTTCGATTAAAACCAAAACATTTAGCACTAATAATTCCATTTGCAATTTCAAATTTAGTGTTTCTTCCAAGATTTTATTTGGCAACTGCTATCGATACTATTTATATTTACGAGCATTTTAAGCAAATGTTAGAAATACGCTTTTTTTATATTCTGGCAGAGCTACAATATGCTTTTTATATTATTTTGGTTTTTATAATTCTAAAAAAATACAAGGAAATTTATTTAGAGAATTATACCAATGCGAATAACTCATCATACAAATGGTTGTTTCAAATGACCGTTTTTTTTCTAATTGCTCATTGTATTGTTTTCTTTAAATCGGTGATAAGATATACTGATTACAATGTATTTCTTAACTCGTCGAATGTAATTATTGGAACAATTGCGTTAATTATAAGTTGCTGGTTTGTATTAAAAGTATTAAACAATCCTGAGCTTTTTAAAGGTATCGATTCAAATATGTTATTGGTAAATGAAACACTAAACACAAAAATTGTTTCAACAGAAAAAAAATCATTTGGGGCTCCAAAATCAGCAGAAATCGTTTCTCAAATCGAATTGGTAAAAAAATATGTTTTAGAAAATGAATCTTATCTCGAGCCATCATTAACAATACAAGAATTATCTAAACAAGTTAGTATTCCTGTTCGAGATTTATCTATTTTGATTAATCACCACATGAATCAGCATTTTTTTGATTTCATAAATGAATATCGAATACAAAAAGCCATGCAAATTTTAAAAGATTCGTCAAAAAGTAAGCTTACTATTTTAGAAATTCTTTATGAAGTGGGTTTCAATTCGAAATCATCTTTTAATACTGCTTTCAAGAAACACACCAATAAAACCCCTACAGAATTCAGAAACTCCTAATTATTAAAGCTTTGTAAAAAGTCGAACCTTTTTAATTATTACAAATTGGTTCGACTTTTTTCATTCGGTCGCCAATATTAAACTTCTGGTGCAATTTTGCTTCAAATTAATACTAACAATTAAAAATTTGAAACTATGAAAATTACATCTTTATTTATTTTATTTCTAATGCCTTTCTTATGCTTAGCACAATTAAAAGAAAATGATTCTAACCTAAAAAATCAAATTTCTGAAGAGAAATACGTCTTAATAAACGGCATTGAACAATGGATTACTATAAAAGGAAATAGTTCGAAACCTATTATATTGTTTATTCACGGTGGACCAGGAAGTCCAATAAGTCCGTACGTTGATGTTTTATATAAAGATTTGGAAAAGGATTTTATTATTGTTCAGTGGGACCAGCGTGGAACTGGAAGAACTTATGGTCACAACTCTCCGCCTGAAGAATTAACTCCTGAATATTTGAACGCTAATCCTTTAACATTAGAACAAATGACTAATGATGGAATTGAAGTCTCAAAATATCTTTTGAAACATTTAGGGAAACAAAAAATCATACTTACTGGCACATCTTGGGGCTCTGCACTTTCAGTAAAAATAGCTACAAAGCAACCAGATCTTTTTTATGCTTATGTTGGACATTCACAAATTGTTAATCCTTCTATTGATGCAGAATTTTATGCTAAAATTTATAAAATGGCGGAGGACAAAAATGACAAAGAGTCTTTAAAAATATTAAATTCTATAGGCAAACCTCCTTATAGTAGAGCAAAAAATATCGGTTTGTTATTTAGAGTTCTAAAAAAATATGAAAGAGCAAATTCGACACCTGCTCCAAACAATTGGTTTCAACTTGCTCCCGCTTACGACAATGATATTGATAATAAAAATAGAGCCGATGGAGACGATTATTCGTTTGTGAATTATGTTGGTGATGATAAATTAGGAGTTAAATCAATAATTACAACCATTAATTTGATGAGAGATAATTTAGATTTTAAAATTCCGGTATACTTAATACAAGGCAATGAAGATATTATGACACCAAAAGAAAATTCGAAAAAATATTTTGATAAAATTAAAGCGCCTAAAAAAGAGTATTTTTTATTACCAAATTCAGCTCATGGTTTCAATCAATCGGTTGTAGAAGCACAATATAAAATATTTAAGAGTATAAAAACTTTGTAATTAAAAAATAAAGAAGCACTACTAAATCAATTGAGTTAGTAGTGTTTATTTTTAGAGTTTACTTTGTATATTTGAGATAAGTTTAATTCATTTAATCCGTACTTCTTAAGTCACAGGTTAATGAAAATCACATAGAAAAGACCACAATAATATAATTGTATTTGAACATTTTTTTTGCAATGATAAGTAAAGTAATTCCAGTTTCGCCAAATTTGACCAACCAAAAACTGTTAAAAACCCTTGTGGAAAACAGAACGGTTTATAATTTAGAAAATTGTGAACTTAATTTGTTTGAGACTTATGAAAAATCAGAGTTGGTTCCTTTACAGTTTAACGATTTGGTTATTACCAGTATGCTGAAAGGCAAAAAAGTAATGCACCTTTTTGACAAGGATGGTTTTGATTATTTACCAGGCGAATCGGTAATTATTCCTCCAAATGTAAAAATGAAAATAGATTTTCCCGAAGCCACTTTTGATAATCCTACGCAATGTTTGGCCTTAGCAATTGACAATAAAAAAATTGTAGATACACTTAATTTTTTAAATGAAAAATACCCAAAAGAAGGACAAAATAATTTTTGGCAATTAGATGACAACAATTTTTTCTTCGAGAATAATGAAGAAATGTCGAACGTAATCAATAAAATTATAAAAATTTGCCAAAGTACTTCTATTTTTAAAGACACTCTCGCCGATTTATCATTGCAAGAATTATTAGTAAAAATTGTTCAATCCCAAACTTTAAAAGGAGTTAGTGAAGGTAATAGTAAAACTAACAATCCTACTTTATTACATATTCTGAATTTAATACGTGAAAATATTTCTAACAAAATTGAGCTTAAAAGTATTGCAAAAAACGCAGGCTTGAGTACATCTTCATTATATCGATTGTTTAAAAATGAATTGGGTGTTAGTCCAGTCGAATTTATAATGCTCGAAAAAATAAAATTAGCAAAAAGATATTTGACTGATAAAGACGTTTATATAAAAAATGTTTCTTATGAAGCTGGTTTTGAAAACAGTAATTATTTTATCCGTTTATTTAAGCATTATGAAGGTATCACACCTAAACAATATCAACAATTATTACACAAGAAATAATTTTCGATTAATTTTCTAAGAATCTTAAAGGTTCTAAATTTTTTAATTCCTCATCTGTAAATAGTCTTGATTGTGTAAGAAATCGCAATCCCATAGGAATTTCTAAAGAAAAGCTAGAACCTCTTCCTTTGGAAATATGAATATTAAGTTGTGTATACTTCCAATATTCAAACTGGTCTTTACTCATCCAAAATTCACATCCTTCAATAGAACCAATACAAACATCACTATTTCCAATTTTAAAATCCCCTTTTTCAAAGCACATAGGTTGTGAGCCATCACAACAACCGCCACTTTGATGAAACATTAAATCTCCAAATCGTTTTTTTAGATCATTTACTACTTCGATAGCTTCGGGACTTATAGTTACTCTTGTTGTCATAATTTAATTATTAAAAAAATAAACCGACAATGATTTCTTGCCGGTTTATTTTATTTTTTAGGACTAATTCTAAAAGAAACCTAATTTCTTTTTATCGTAAGAAATTAACATATTTTTAGTTTGACGATAATGTCCTAACATCATCAAATGATTTTCACGACCAAAACCTGATTTTTTGTATCCGCCAAAAGGAGCATGAGCTGGATAGGCATGATAACAATTTACCCAAACTCTACCTGCTTGTATGGCTCTTGGCACTTGATACAGTTCGTGTGCATCTCTTGTCCAAACGCCTGCGCCCAAACCGTATAAAGAATCATTTGCAATGGCAATAGCTTCTTCGGTAGTTTTAAATGTAGCTACACAAACTACAGGTCCAAAAATCTCTTCTTGAAAAATTCTCATTTTATTATTACCTTTAAACAAGGTTGGTTGAATATAATAACCACCCGCTAAATCACCTTCTAGTTTTTGAACATCACCACCACAAAGTAATTCAGCTCCTTCTTCGATACCTAATTTTAGATATGTCTGAATCTTTTCATATTGATCATTTGATGCTTGTGCACCCATCATTGTTGTACTATCCAACGGATTACCCATTTTAATTGCCTTAGTACGTTCTACCACTTTACTCATAAACTTGTCGTAAATACTTTCGTGTACTAATATTCTAGAAGGACAAGTACAAACTTCTCCTGAATTTACAGCAAATAATACAGCTCCTTCCACAGCTTTATCAAAAAAATCATCATCATGATCTGCAACTGATGGGAAGAAAATATTAGGTGATTTTCCTCCTAATTCCATAGTAACAGGGATTAAATTTTCAGATGCATACTGCATAATTAATCGTCCAGTTGTAGTTTCCCCTGTAAACGAAACTTTAGAAATTCTAGGTGATTGTGCTAATGGTTTTCCTGCTTCTGGACCAAAACCAGAAACAACATTTATAACGCCTGCAGGTACAATATCTTTTAATAATTCCATTAAACACATAATAGAAGTTGGTGTTTGTTCTGCGGGTTTAACAACCACACAGCAGCCAGCTGCTAACGCAGGAGCTATTTTCCATGTTGCCATAAGCAAAGGAAAATTCCAAGGAATAATTTGTCCCACAACACCTAAAGGTTCGTGTAAGCAGATACTAACTGTATTTTTGTCATGTTCTGAAATACTTCCTTCTTCGGCACGAATTACACCTGCAAAATAGCGAAAATGATCTATGCATAAAGGTAAATCTACATTTACAGTTTCTCTAATTGGTTTTCCATTATCGATTGTTTCAATAATAGACAATTCTTGAAGATTTGCTTCTAATGCATCTGCTATTTTATTTAAAATACTTGAACGATAAGCCGCCGATGTTTTGCTCCAAGTAGCAAATGCAGTGTGTGCTGCATCTAATGCTAATTCTACATCTTCCTTACTTGACCTTGCAGCTTTAGTAAAGACTTTCCCATCGATTGGACTAATGTTATCAAAATATTCTCCTTTTACAGGAGCTACAAATTTTCCGCCGATAAAATTATCATAATGGGTTTTAAATGTTGGTTTGTTACTTGACATAAATATGTTTTCTTTATAGGTTATTAACAGTACAATTTTAAAAGTAAAAAGATTAAAACAGTAGCATTATTTTGTCAATTAATAGCACAAACTCATTTTAAAATATAATATTGATAAAATTATTATCAATAAAAAATCTATAAAATAAAAAATATTGTTGTTTTTTTATAATTATGTAACAAGAAGAAATCCTATAATATAGATTTTGAGTTTAATTAGTTATTTAACCCAATATTTGCTTGGCGTGTTCCTTCGTTTTTACATCTGTAATTACATCTTCAATAATTCCTTTTTCATCGATAATAAAAGTCGTTCTATGTATTCCGTCATATTCTTTTCCCATAAACTTTTTAGGTCCCCAAACTCCAAAGGCTTCAATAACTGACTTATCTTCGTCTGCTAAAAGCGGAAAAGGAAAGTCAAATTTCTCTTTAAATTTCAGTTGTGCTTTGGCACTATCTGCGCTTACGCCTAAAATTGCATAATTATTAGCTGTGAAGCGAGCATAATTATTACTTAAATCACAAGCTTCGGCGGTACAACCTGGAGTATTTGCTTTTGGATAAAAGAATACCACTAATTTTTTTCCAGCATAATCCGATAATTTATGTGAATTCCCGTCTTGATCCAAAGCTGAAAAATTAGGTGCTTTATCTCCTTTTTTAAGTGTTATCATAACTGTATATTTGTTTTCAATAAAAGTAGCAAAATGACAAAAGAACAAAAAATAACATTTGTTATAAATACGTTAAAAGAATTATATCCTACAATTCCTGTTCCGTTGAATCACAAAGACCCGTATACTTTGCTGATTGCAGTTTTGCTTTCGGCACAATGTACTGATGTTCGTGTGAACCAAATCACGCCAATACTTTTTGCAAAAGCTGATAATCCGTATGACATGGTAAAACTTTCGGTCGAAGAAATTGCAGCAATTATTCGTCCATGTGGGCTTTCGCCAATGAAATCGAAAGGAATTTTTGGTTTATCACAAATGATTATCGAGCAACACAATGGTCAAGTTCCTCAAAGTTTTGAAGCTTTAGAAGCCATGCCAGCCGTGGGACATAAAACAGCAAGTGTTGTTATGAGTCAAGCTTTTGGAGTCCCTGCTTTTCCTGTCGATACTCATATTCATCGATTGATGTATCGCTGGAATTTGACTAATGGCAAAAATGTAGTTCAAACTGAAAAAGATGCCAAACGTATTTTTCCCGAAGAAATCTGGAACGATTTACACCTGCAAATTATCTGGTACGGACGGGAATATTCTCCAGCTCGTGGTTGGGATTTAAATAAAGATATTATTACAAGAACTATTGGAAGGCAATCGGTTTTAAAAGATTATTACAAAAAAATATTATAATTTTACATCTAACTGTCTAACATTATATTAACTATTTTTTTCTTAAATATTAAAAATATTGTTAAGTTAGAATTGGTTGAAGTAATCATTAAAAATATTTTATATTTATTGTAAAAAAAATAAAATTCGTCTTCTTTGCGGATAGTTTTAGATAAGAAAATTGTACTTTAGCTCATTATTAATAATTAACCTACATTAAAAATGTCCTCTTTTTTAAAACAATTTGGAGATGATCTAAAAAAAAACATCCCCGGTTTTATTGCAGTTACAATTACCGAGGTAAGAACAGGAATTGTATATTTTTCGCAATCTGAAGATCCTAATTATGATTCGGAATTATCAAGTTCATTTTATCTTGAAATTGTTAGGGCAAAAATGAATTCAATCATTGCAACAGATCTAAAAGACCAAAAAATAGATACAATTGTTATTAATTTGACTTCTCAAATTCATTTTATTGATCTTTCAGATAATGGAGAATATTTTATTTATTTAACCTTAAAGGATAATAAAAACTTCAATTTTGGTATCACTAAATTACGCTTAAACAGATATAAGCAAGAGATAAAATTAATTCAACAGAAAAACAAATAAACTAATATATATTATTTGTTTTCAAAAAAAAGTGAATTCATAATCTTATCATCAGCATTTGCTTTTTCTTTCTTTGTAATGCTGTACAATAGCAAATTTAAGAGTAGGGCAATTGTTCCTAAAATAGCAATAGCCAACCAGTTTATGTCATATCCAAATTTCTGAATAATCTCCATACCCATTTTTGCACTAAAAATGTGAGCAAAACTATAACTCATCGTAAAGACAGACATATATTTAGCCTCAAGACCAATATGAGCTCTAGATGAGGCGAATGAGTTTGCAAAAGGAAAAGTTAGCATTGCCCCAAATGTGACAAAAACCATCATTACCACTAAAATTAAGTCTAATTTTACAAAAAATAAAAGCAGAAAAGCACTAATCATAAAAAACAAACCAAGTGAAATAATTTTTAACTTATTTATATGTTTTGACTCAACAAAAGTTACAATAGGAAGTTCAAAAAATAACATAATTATCCCATTTAACCCTAAAAGTAAACCACTATAAAATTCAGGCAAATGAAATTGTTCTTTGTGATATAATGGTAAAGTTGTAAAAACCTGAAAAAATAAAATTCCTGATATCATAGAAATAATAAGATGCAATACAAATGGTTTGTCTCTTAAAACCGCAAATTTATTACCACCATTTACCGCTATAATATTCTCTTTAAGCTTAAATGGTAATTTTTTTTCTCTTATATATAAAACAAATATCAGAACTGCTAACATGCAAGTTGCACCATCTACATAAAACAGATATTTGTATCCCATTTTCATGATAAGCAATCCACCTAAGGCTGGTCCGAAAAGGAAACCTAAATTTACTGCAGATCTAACTAACGATAAAGCTCTTGTTCTATTTTCTTTTCTGGTGAAGCTATTTAAAGATAAAAGCATGGCGGGTCTAAACATATCTGCAACGCTTGTTAGAAGTAAAATACCTATACAGAGCATCTCAAAAGTTTTTATTTGTTCTAGTACAAAAAATAAGACGCCACTTGCAAATAAACTTATAATCATAGTTTTATAAAAACCAACATAAGCCATAACCTTTCCGCTTAGCCAAGTCCCTATTATAGAACCAATACCAAAAAAAACCATAATCCAACCTATTTGACTATAGGTAAAATTTAAATCATCTTTCATATATTTTGAAAGAAAAGGAATTACCATAGTTCCAGCTCTATTTATAAATGTAAGAAT
>NZ_JBJXEN010000053.1:0-20641 GCF_046153165.1 Flavobacterium sp.
CATAAAGAAATAGATGGTAATACTTCTTAAAACAATGTCGATATATTGATACATTTAAAGGTATTTGATTTTAAAAATTAGATTTTATTTTAAAGTTTTTTTCTATAGCTAAAATCATTTCACCTGCAATATCCTTATGCGTTGCACCTTCTATACCTTCTAATCCAGGCGAGGAATTTACTTCTAATAATAGTGGTCCTTTTGATGAGCGAATAATATCAACACCAGCCACTTTAAGATCCATTGCTTTTGCTGCCTTAATAGCGATTTTCTTTTCTTCAGGTGTTGGTTTTATAACCGATGCTGTTCCTCCTAAATGTATGTTGGCACGAAACTCTCCTGCTAAAGCTTCTCTTTGTATTGTAGCTACTACTTTACCATCTACGACAAATAATCGCAAATCTTTACCATTAGCTTCTTTTATAAATTCTTGAACTAATATATTAACATTCAGACTTTTAAAAGCATTTATAACCGATTCGGCAGCTTTTTTTGTTTCTGCTAAAACAACACCTTTTCCTTGTGTTCCTTCTAATAGTTTTACAATGAGCGGTGAACCACCAACCATTTTTATTAAATCATCGGTGTCTAAAGGAGAATTTGCAAAGCCTGTAGTTGGAATATCAATACCATGATTAAGAAGTAATTGCAAAGAATATAATTTGTCACGAGATTGTGTTATTGCTGCAGATGAGTTTAAACAAAAAACTTTTAAAGCCTCAAATTGTCTTGTCAGTGCACAACCATAAAAAGTAATACTTGGACGAATTCTAGGAATTACAGCATCAAAATTATCCAATACTTTTCCGCCACGGTAATGAATTTCAGGATTGGTAGCGTCGAGTTTCATGTAACATTCTTTAATATTTAAAAAATGCATTTCATGTCCTCTCATGGCTCCGGCTTCCATAATTCGTTTGTTACTATATAGTTCTGGATTACTGGCAAGTAGACCAATTTTTAGGCCTTTTTTTACTTCTTCAGAATTCTGATAAAATGTTTTTATAGATTCTAAAGTTGGTTGTCCCAGTAAGTATTTTTGCTCTGGATCTACTAAAACTCTTCCGCTCATGGCTTCACGACCCAATAGCATACGAAAACCCATCGAATCTCGATTAGTTAATGTCATTTCTATTTTCCAAGTAGCTTCTCCAATTTTTAGTTCAGTTTGTATCACAAAACGTTGTTCACGATAACCACTAGAACTTTTAACAACGCGCTTGTCTATTAGCTTTGCTTCGCAATGTTTAACAGCTTTGGTATTATTTTGAATTGGATTAATATCAAATTTTACCCAATTTTCGTTATCACGAACAAAAGGGGCAATATTTACTGCATGTAATGCCGATGTTTTTGCGCCAGAATCTACACGAGCTTTTATAATTGGAATATTCAAATCTGGAAATGAACACCATTCTTCACTACCTAGAATTAGTTTTTGTGCTAACATATTATGGGTTATTTTAATAAATCAAAAGTAAATATTTGAATTAATAAAAGAGTATTATTTTTAAAATAAAAAACCATCTAATCATAAGAAAAGATGGTCTAAAAATATTACGATTTATTTTACTGTTTTGTAGGCGTTTCTGCTTTCAAAATTTTAATAGATAACTCAGTATCCCCTTCTTCAAAATCCATGAAAATCTCATCTCCAGAAGCAATTTTTGAGGTTATAATTTCCTCAGCAAGAACATCTTCTACGTATTTTTGAATGGCTCTTTTTAGAGGACGAGCACCAAACTGTCTGTCAAATCCTTTTTCGGCAACATAAGCTTTCGCTTTGTCAGATAATGAAAGTGAGTAACCTAATTCTTTAACTCTAGTATATAATTTATTTAACTCAATATCAATAATCGAATTAATATCTTCTTTTTCTAAAGCGTTAAATACGATAACATCGTCAATTCGGTTTAAAAATTCTGGTGCAAATGTTTTCTTTAATGCATTTTCGATAATACTTTTCGAATTATCATCAGCTTGAGAAACTTTAGCAGCAGTACCAAAACCTACACCTTGACCAAAATCTTTTAGCTGTCTAGCTCCAACGTTAGACGTCATTATAATAATTGTATTTTTAAAATCTATTTTACGACCCAAACTATCAGTCATAAAACCATCATCAAGTACTTGCAACATCATATTAAAAACGTCTGGATGTGCTTTTTCGATTTCATCTAATAACACAACACAATAAGGTTTACGACGTACTTTTTCTGTCAATTGTCCTCCTTCTTCATAACCAACATATCCTGGAGGCGCTCCAACTAAACGGGATATTGCAAATTTCTCCATATATTCACTCATGTCAATACGAATCAATGCATCTTCAGAATCAAATAATTCTTTTGCTAAAACCTTTGCTAGCTGTGTTTTTCCTACTCCAGTTTGCCCAAGAAAAATAAATGAACCAATAGGTCGGTTTGGATCTTTCAATCCAGCACGATTTCGCTGAATAGAACGCGCAATTTTCAGTACAGCTTCATTTTGCCCAATCACTTTATTTTTAATTAGTTCAGGCAAGTGAGCTAATTTATTACTTTCAGTTTGAGCAACACGATTTACAGGAATTCCTGTCATCATCGAAACAACATCGGCAACATTATCTTCAGTTACAACAATTTTATTGTTTTTAGCATCATCATCCCATTCTTCTTGAGCAATCGCTAGGTCTTTTTCTAACTTTTTCTCATCATCACGAAGCTTCGCTGCTTCCTCATATTTTTGTCTTTTTACAACTGAATTTTTAAGCTCACGTACTTCTTCTAGCTGTCGTTCTAATTCAAGGATTTGTTTAGGAACATCAATATTTGTTATATGCACACGTGATCCAGCTTCGTCAAGAGCATCAATCGCTTTGTCTGGTAAAAATCTTTCAGACATATAGCGATCAGTCAGTTTCACACAAGCTTCAATTGCTTCGTCAGTATAAGTTACATTATGATGATTTTCATATTTGTCTTTTATATTATGCAAAATGGTAATCGTTTCTTCAACCGAAGTAGGTTCTACAATTACTTTTTGAAAACGTCTTTCTAAAGCACCATCTTTTTCTATATATTGACGATACTCATCTAATGTTGTAGCTCCAATACATTGAATTTCCCCACGAGCTAAAGCAGGTTTAAACATGTTAGATGCATCTAACGAACCTGTTGCTCCACCAGCGCCAACTATAGTATGAATCTCATCTATAAAAAGAATAATATCATCATTTTTTTCTAGCTCATTCATCACGGCTTTCATACGTTCTTCAAACTGCCCTCTATATTTTGTACCAGCAACAAGACTAGCTAAATCGAGTGTTACAACACGTTTTCCAAATAATATTCTAGAAACTTTCTTTTGTATAATACGCAAAGCCAAACCTTCTGCAATGGCTGATTTTCCAACACCAGGTTCACCTATAAGTAATGGATTATTCTTTTTTCTGCGGCTCAAAATTTGAGAAACGCGTTCTATTTCTTTTTCACGACCCACTACAGGATCGAGTTTTCCTTCTTCTGCCATCTCGGTTAAATCTCTTCCAAAATTATCTAAAACTGGTGTTTTCGATTTTTTATTAGATTTATTGGCAGGATTACTAAAATTATCCCCTTTTAGACTGTCATCTTGTCCTGAATCATCTCCATAAGAAGATTCATTTTTAGGGAAATTATCTTGAAAATCTTCTTCGTTATTTGTTGGTGTCATATTCAAATATTGTTCTTTGGCTATATCATAGTCAATTTGTAATTTATTAAGCAATTTAGTCGTTGGGTCATTCTCGTTACGCAAAATACATAACAGTAAATGTGCAGTACTTATCGAAGTAGCTTGAAAAACTTTAGCTTCCAAAAAAGTAGTCTTTAAAGCTCTTTCAGCTTGTCTTGTAAGGTGTAAATTTTTCTTATCGTTACTCACGATTACATTTGGATTAGCAGGGCTTAGTATTTCGACTTTTCTACGTAAATGATCTAAATCGATAGAAAGATTATTTAATATAGAGATTGCTGTACCATTTCCGTCACGTAAAATACCTAACATTAAATGTTCAGTACCAATAAAATCGTGACCTAAACGCAAGGCTTCTTCCTTACTATAAGTAATTACATCTTTGACTCTTGGTGAAAAATTATCATCCATAATTATATGTTGTTAATGTAAATTTAGTGATTTATCAATAGAAATGCAAAAATCATTCCGCAGTAAATGTACTGACAGCTAATTGACAAAAAAATATTCAGAAACAAAAGTTAAAAGATATATTATTTATTAACGAAAACGATCTTTAATATTGTTAATAAAAAGAAGAAAATTCTACTTATTCATATGTAAAAAATAATCGAGAAAGCTTATATTAGCAGGATTTTTAAAATTATATAATTAAACATAAATATAGTATGTCGACAGGAGAAAAGTTAATACCAATTAACATTGAAGACGAAATGAAAACAGCTTACATCGATTATTCGATGTCAGTTATTGTATCGCGTGCCTTACCAGATGTAAGAGATGGTTTAAAACCAGTTCACAGAAGGGTTTTATATGGTATGTATGATTTAGGAGTTTTTTCAAACAAATCCCACAAGAAATCTGCCAGAATTGTCGGAGAAGTATTGGGTAAATATCACCCACACGGAGATACATCAGTATATGATGCAATGGTACGTATGGCACAAGAATGGAGTTTACGTTATTTATTAGTAGATGGTCAAGGTAACTTTGGTTCTGTCGATGGAGATAGTCCAGCAGCAATGCGTTATACAGAAGCTAGAATGCGTAAAATTTCGGAAGAAATTATGGCAGATATCGAAAAAGAAACTGTTGATTTTCAGTTAAATTTTGATGATACTTTATACGAGCCAAAAGTAATGCCTACTAAAGTTCCTACCCTATTAATAAATGGAGCAACAGGAATTGCTGTGGGTATGGCAACTAATATGCCACCACACAATCTAACCGAAGTTATTAATGGAACTTTAGCTTATCTTGAGAATAACGACATCGAAATTGATGAGTTAATGCACCATATCAAAGCACCAGATTTCCCTACTGGTGGTATAATATACGGATATGAAGGTGTTCGTGAAGCTTTTAAAACTGGTCGTGGACGTATTGTAATGCGTGCAAAAGTTGGTTTTGAAGAAGTTGATGGTCGCGAATGTATTATCGTAACAGAAATTCCTTACCAAGTTAACAAAGCTGACATGATTAAACGTACAGCTGATTTGGTAAACGAAAAGAAAATTGAAGGTATATCAAATATTCGTGATGAATCTGATAGAAACGGTATGCGTATCGTATATATCTTGAAACGTGATGCAACACCAAACGTAGTATTAAATACATTATATAAATTCACACAACTACAATCTTCATTTAGTGTAAATAATATTGCGCTGGTAAAAGGTCGTCCTCAAATGTTGAATCTAAAAGATTTGATTCATTATTTTGTAGAACACCGTCATGACGTGGTTGTTCGTAGAACACAATTTGATTTAAGAAAAGCTGAAGAAAGAGCACATATTTTAGAAGGTTTAATCATTGCATCAGACAATATTGATGAAGTAATTGCTTTAATTCGTTCTTCAAAAAATACCGATGAAGCTAAAGAAAAATTAATTGAAAGATTCAAACTTTCTGATATTCAAGCACGTGCTATCGTAGAAATGCGTTTGCGTCAGCTTACAGGTTTAGAACAAGACAAATTAAGAGCAGAATATGAAGAATTAATGAAATTAATTGATCATTTGAGAGCTTTACTTGCTGATGTAAATCTAAGAACAGCTTTAATTAAAGAGGAATTAGAGGATATGCGTAGCAAATATGGTGATGAGCGCCGTTCTCAAATTGAATATTCTGGTGGAGATGTAAGTATCGAAGATTTAATTGCTGACGAAAATGTAGTAATTACGATTTCTCATGCAGGATACATAAAACGTACAAATCTTACTGAATACAAAACACAAAACAGAGGTGGTGTTGGACAAAAATCTGCTGGAACTCGTGATGCTGATTTCTTAGAACACATGTATGTAGCAACAAATCATCAATATATGATGTTCTTTACCCAAAAAGGGAAATGCTATTGGATGCGTGTTTATGAAATTCCAGAAGGAAGCAAAACTGCAAAAGGAAGAGCTCTACAAAACTTAATAAATATAGAAAGTGACGATAAAGTAAAAGCTTTTATTTGCACACAAGATCTTAAAGATAAAGACTATACAAATAGCCATAACTTAATCATGGTAACTAAAAAAGGTATGGTTAAGAAAACATCTTTAGATAAGTATTCTAAACCTCGTGTAAATGGTGTTGCTGCAATTACGATTAAAGAAGATGATGAATTACTAGCTGCAGAGTTAACAGATGGAAATAGTCAAATTATTCTAGCTGTAAAATCAGGAAAATTAGTTCGCTTTGAGGAAAGTAAAACTCGCCCAATGGGAAGAACCGCTTCTGGAGTGAGAGGAATTAGACTTAAAGATGACTCAGATGAAGTTATCGGAATGGTTTCTGTAAACGATATGAATAGTGAAATTCTAGTAGTTGCAGAAAATGGTTACGGAAAACGTTCTAGTTTAGATGAATATAGAATTACAAACCGTGGAGGAAAAGGTGTTAAAACTTTAAATATTACAGAGAAAACGGGACAACTAATATCTATAAATGCAGTTACAGATGCTGATGACTTGATGATTATCAATAAATCTGGATTAACAATTAGAATGGCTGTAGAAGATCTTAGAGTTATGGGACGTGCAACTCAAGGTGTAAAATTAATCAACTTAAAAGGAAAAGATTCGATCGCAGCTGTTACAAAAGTAATGAAAGATGACGTAGAAGAAGTTCTTGTTGATGAAGACGGAAATATTATCGAATCAGTAATTGAAAGAGTAAAACCAGTATTAGAAGTTCTTGAAGATGAAGGAACTACTGAAGATGATGAAGAAGAAGACTCAGAAAATGAAGATTTAGAAGAAGAGGAAGAAGATGATTCTGACGACGAAGCTTAAATAATTATAGAAATGGGATTTTTAATATTTGGCACAGATATTGAAAATCCTATTTTAAATTTGTTAAATAAATAAAAATTAATACGCATATAAAATGAATACGAAATTTAAAATTATTACAGGATTGTTATTTTTCTCTTTAGCAACATTTGCTCAGAAAGATGAAATGAAAGCATTAAAAAAAATTTATGCAAAAGAAGTTATTTCTGGTGACGATTTAACAGAATACAAAAAATATGCAACAAAACTAGGTGATGTAGCTATTGAAGAAAGCGATAAAATTTATTCAGACTTTTATAAATGTATGTTACCTCTTTTAGAAATTAATGCTTTGGGAGCTAATGTAACACCAATACAAATTGCAAGTTTTATAAACCTAAAAACAGTTTCTGATTTATCTTCAGGATTAAATGCTACTTTAGAATTTGAGAAAAAAACAGGAAAAAAGATTTATACTGATGATATAAATGAGACTATAAAGAATTTTAAACCCATGATTTGGCAATTTGTTATTGCATTAGATGGTCAAAAAAAATATAAAGAAGTATCTCAAGTTGCCTATTCAGTTTATCAATTGGATAAAAAAGATCAAGAAAGATTATATATTGCGGCAGATTACGCATTAAGAGCCCAAGATTATGATAATTCTATTAAACTTTATAATGAGTTAAATGCTTTAAACTATACAGGAGAAGCAACAAATTATTTAGCAAAAAATAAAGCAAATGATCAGGAGGATTATTTTAATAATGTTTCAGAAAGAGATATTGCAGTAAAAATAGGTACTCATACAAATCCTAGAATAGAAAAAACACCATCTAAAAGAGGAGAAATTTATAAAAATCTAGCAATGGCATATATTGCTAAAAATGATATTGCAGGAGCAAAAAAATCTATATCTGATGCAAGACTTGCAAATCCTGAAGATACGTCTTTAATAATTGCTGAAGCAAATTTGTATTATAAAACAAATGATTTAGAAATGTACAAAAAACTAATTTCTGAAGCTGCAATTAAAAATCCAAATGATGCTGATTTGTTTTATAATTTAGGTGTTATTTTATCTCAATCTAAAGATGAAGCATCTAAAATTGAAGCAGAAAAAAATTATATTAAGACAATTACAATTGATCCAAAATATAAAAATGCTTATATAAATCTTACAGTTTTAAAGTTGGAAGGAGAAACAAAATTAGTAGATCAAATGAATAAACTTGGTACTTCTCCTGCGGATAATAAAAAGTATGAGGTTTTAAAAGCTAAACAACAAGGTCTATACAAATCTGCACTTCCCTACTTAGAAAAAGCAGAAGAATTATTTACTGGAGATGCAGAAATAAAATCTACATTACTTAATGTTTATAATGCACTTGATATGACTGATAAGTATAAAGCTTTAAAAAATAAAAAGTAGAAAAATATTAAATAAAAAAAATCCCATTTCAGATAATTATCTGAAATGGGATTTTTTTTATTTAATATTTTTATTTTAAAGTAAAACTAGTTTTAGAAACTAACTCCGCTTTATCAAAAATATTAACAAAATAAGAACCACTTTGAATATCTTTAACAGGTAAATCTTTTTCAACTTTTACTGTTTTATTCTCATACTTAACAGAGGTTACAAAGCTATAAGTTAACGTTTTGTCTCCAAATGTTTCCGTTTTTTTATCTCCTAAAACATTACTTTTACTATCTATTATTTGTACATAATATGTTTTATCACCAGATTTTGCAATTTGATTCTCTGCAATCATAAAACTAATTTTTAGTACATCTGCTCTGCTAGCTTTGTCTGTCGAAATTTGTTTTCCCGAACTTTTTTGTTTCACAGCCGATGATTGCAAATTTAGCACAGAAAGTTTTGAGCCTTTTTCTATAGTATTTGCTAACTTAAAATTCTGTTCAACAAGTGTATCTGCATATTTCTTTGTTTCACCAAGAACTGTAGCTGTACTATCACGTTGCACCAATAACTTTTCATTTTCTTTTTTAAGAACACTTACTTGTTTCATTAAGAAAGACACTTTATTTTTTAAAGCACTAGCTTCAACTTTATATTTTGACATTGATGCAAGATCTCCTTTAGATTTTTCGACATCAGCTATTAATTGTTGTATTTTATCTCTTTCTGATATTAGTTCATCAGACAACGTTGTATTTGATGATATTGCTGCATTAAGAGAGTCTTTTGCAATAGAAAGATCTTTTAGCACTGCATCTTTCTCACTAATTAAGATGGTTTCAGTTGCCTTAGAATCATTAGTTACTTTGTAAACATACCATAAACTCCCTAATAAAAGCAAGGATAATATTACAATTACGGCCTTAAGTCCCGAGTTATTATTATTTTTTTGTACTAGTTTTTCCATTTTTTTTGGTAGATTAATTAAAAGTGCAATTTATATTATTATTCTTTAACTTTTAACGCAAGTTTAAAAAAAATAGTATTTTTGATTCATCATAATTTTTAATATGGAAAACTTAATACGTTTTAGACAATCTGATTTAGCAAAAATTACAAATTTCAGAAATGGTGAAGTAAAATTTGGTGAAAAAATAATCATAGTCCCTAAGGACGAGAATATTATCGAATTTATTACTAATAGCGAGGCAAAATATGTAATTTTAGGAATTCCTGAAGATGTTGGAATTAGAGCTAATTTAGGTCGTTCTGGTGCAAATTCAGCTTGGAATAGCACAATACAAAGTATCGCAAATATTCAACATAACAAATTTTGTAAAGGAAATTCAGTTATAATATTAGGTCAAGTAGATATTTTGCAGGAAATGGAATTAGCAAAAAATTTAGATGAAAACAAACCAGAAGACCGAAAAAAATTATTTAAAATTGTCGAACAAATTGACAAAGAAGTTTCTCATATTATATTTTCTATTGTAAAAGCGGGGAAAAAACCAATAATTATAGGTGGAGGACACAATAATGCTTATGGAAATATAAAAGGGACAGCACTTGCTAAAGGAAAAGCTATAAATGCTATTAATTTTGATGCTCATTCCGATTTTAGGATTCTAGAAGGAAGACACAGTGGAAACGGATTTTCTTATGCTTTTGATGAAGGTTTTCTTAAAAAGTATTTTATTTTTGGATTACATGAAAGTTATACCTCAAAAAGTGTGTTAGATTCTATAAAAAAACTAGATGATCGTGTAAGATATAATACTTATGATGAGATAAAAATTAGACATCAGAAATATTTCGAACAAGAAATGATTCAATCATTAGATTTTATTAAAAATGATTTTTTTGGAATCGAAATAGATCTAGATGCTATTCCAAATATCGCTTCTAGCGCTATGACCTTAAGTGGCTTTTCAGTAGAAGAATTAAGACAATTTATATATTATTTTAGTCAAGATCAGAATGCCAGCTATATACATATTTGTGAAGGAGCTCCATCACTTGGTGAAGAAAAAAATAGTCACTTAATAGGTAAGCTTATTGGTTATTTAGTTACCGATTTTATAAAAGGGAATTCTCAAGTATAAATGTTTATTTGGTTATTCGTTTAATTGATTAACTAAATAAACAAATAACCTATCTTTGCATAAATTTAAAATATGTTATTCGAAGATTTATCATTATCAAAAAGTATACAAAGAGCAGTTTTTGAAGAAGGTTACACTAATGCAACTCCAATTCAAGAGCAATCTATACCAATCATATTATCAGGTCAAGACTTAATAGGTTGCGCACAAACAGGAACAGGCAAAACAGCAGCTTTTGCTATTCCAATCATTCATAATTTACATAGAATTGTAGGTTCATCAAAAAAAGAAAAATTAATTCGAACCCTTGTCGTTACCCCTACTCGTGAGTTGGCTGTACAAATAGGTGAAAGTTTTGATACTTACGGAAAATATACCAACTTAAAACAGTTAACTATTTTTGGTGGTGTGTCGCAAAATCCACAAGTAGATCAACTAAAAAGTGGCGTCGATATTTTAATTGCAACTCCAGGTAGATTATTAGATTTACACAAACAAGGATTTATTAATTTAGATCATTTACATCATTTAGTCCTCGACGAAGCTGATCAAATGCTAGACATGGGTTTCATAAATGATGTAAAAAAAATAGTAAAATTAACTCCTAATAACCGTCAAACTTTACTTTTTTCGGCAACTATGCCAATTGCTATACGCGAACTTGCTGAAATGTTCCTTACAGATCCTGCAACCGTACAAGTAGCACCTGTATCTTCAACCATAGAAACTGTAGATCAACGTTTATATTATGTTGATAAAGCAGACAAAAGACAATTATTGTACCATATTATTAAAGAAGAAAAATTAAGTAATATTTTAGTTTTTTCGAGAACAAAACATGGTGCAGATAATATTGCCAAAGCCTTAAAAAAACAAGGATTGAATGCTGAAGCCATACATGGAGATAAATCTCAAAATGCTAGGCAACGTGCTTTAGACAATTTTAAAAATAAAGAATGTGATATTCTTGTAGCAACTGATATTGCTGCTCGTGGTATTGATATCGAATTTTTACCTTATGTGATTAATTTCGATTTGCCTAATATTCCCGAAACTTATGTGCACCGAATTGGAAGAACTGGTCGTGCTGGTCGTGAAGGGATGGCAATTTCATTTTGTGGAAAAGATGAAGAAGGATATTGGAAAGATATTATAAAACTTACAAAAGCCAAAGTAACTACAATAAATGAGCATCCATTTCCTTGGAAAACTGGTTCTCAAGCTTCTCAACCTGAAAAAAACTCTAATCGAAGTGGTGGAAAAGAAAAATCTAGAAAATCGGATGTTTCTAAAAAGAATAAAAAACGTTGGTATTAATAATAAAAAAAGCTTTAGAATTATCTAAAGCTTTTTTATTATTTTTTATTTTATCTCCTTAAATCCTTTTATGAATAACCATTTCATAAATAATTTTTCTCCATCGTTAGTTTGAATGGTTTGAAATTTTGGAGCCAAAAGCGTTCCCACTACAAAAGCAGTAATTGGAATCCAATAACCTTCCAAATTAGTACAAATTGCGACTAAATAACGTACTGTAAAAAAAATAATGGCAAAGCCAATAAAATTATAAAAGAATGCTTTTGTTTTTTTAGACATTTTCTTGTTGATTTAAATCATTATTAATTTGAAACTTCGTTCTCTTACTTCCTTCATACATTTCGTATTTTATCAATCGAGCTTCTAAACTTCCGTTAAAAAGTTTAATTTTTCGGGAAGGTTTTAATCCTACAAACTTCAATGCTTCAAGGTTTGCGGTAATAAACCAAGCATTGGTATTTGGATAACTTTGTTTTAAAGTATCGCCAATTTCTCTATAAAAACGTTCCATTTCGATGTCTAATCTTTCACCGTAAGGTGGATTAAAAACCATGTGCAATTTACCTTCTGTATTTTTTTCTGTGTTAAAGAAATTTTGCTCAGATATAGTTACATATTCATCTAAGTTAGCATTTTTTATATTGGCAATCGCTTTTTGAACAGCACTTGGCGCTTTATCGTGGCCCACAATCGTATAATGAAATTCTTTAATTTTTTTCATTAATGAATTCATGATATTATCAAACAATTCATTATCCCAATCATTCCATTTTTCGAAAGCAAATTCCTTACGATTTATGTTTGCAGGAATATTACAAGCAATCATAGCGGCTTCAGCAAGAATTGTTCCGGAACCACACATAGGATCTATAAAATGTCCTTGTCCTTCCCAACCAGAAAGCAACAACATTCCGGCTGCTAAAACCTCATTTATAGGTGCAATATTGGTTGCGGTTTTGTATCCACGTTGGTGCAACGAAGCTCCAGAAGTATCTAAAGCAACCGAAACTTGGTCTTTATCGATATGAATGTTGATTCTCAAATCTGGAAAATCCTTATCTACACTGGGACGAACGCCAGTTTTTGCTCTAAACTGATCTACAATGGCATCTTTACATTTCTGAGATACAAATTGTGAATGTTTGAAATATTCTGAATGAACCGTAGTGTCAATTACAAAAGTCTGATTCGTGTTCAAATATTTAGACCAATCGATTCCTTGTATGTTTTTGTATAAATTTTCATCACTTTTTGCTCTAAAATAGTAAATAGGTTTCAATATTTTTAGCGCCGTTCGTAAGGACAAATTGGCTTTATACATAAATCCTTTATCTCCAGCAAAACTAACCATTCGGGTTCCCATTTCTACATCTTGAGCACCTAATTGAGTAAGCTCTTTTGCCAATATTTCTTCGAAGCCAAAAAAAGTTTTGGCAATCATTTTAAAATTTTCCATTTTTTAATATCAATGTCAATTACAATAGTGAAACCCTAAATCAAAACTTGTGGAATCTCAATGTAATAGTTATTTTTCTGCAAAAATACACTAAATTTGCAGTTATAATCGAATTCAAAGAATAATCCATGTCAGAATCTCAAAAAATCAAATCAGAAAACCTAAATCAGAAATCAGAAAATTGGTTTGCTACTTGGTTTGACTCTCCTTATTATCATATACTTTACAAAGATAGAAACTATCGTGAAGCTCATATTTTTATGGATAATCTGACACATTATTTAAATCTTCCAGAAGGTGCAACTGTTCTAGATTTAGCTTGTGGAAAAGGTCGTCATGCAATTTATTTAAATCAATTGGGATTTAATGTTTTAGGCGTAGATTTATCACCAAATAGTATTGCAGAAGCTAGTAAAAATAACAATGTTCACCTGAATTTTAAAGTTCACGATATGCGTGAGCCGTTTGAAGAGAAATTTGATGCTATTTTTAATTTATTTACCAGTTTTGGTTATTTTGAAAATGATTCCGATAATTTAAAAACTTTAATTTCTATAAAAGAAAGCTTGTCAGAATATGGTTTTGCCGTTATCGATTTTATGAATGTAAATCACGTAATAGAAAACCTTGTTCCTGAAGAAGTAAAAACGGTTGATAGTATCGATTTTCATCTCAAACGTTATCTAAAAGATGGCTATATTCATAAAGAAATTGATTTTGAAGATAAAGGAGAAAAATTTCATTTTACCGAAAAAGTACAAGCGCTAACCTTGCAAAATTTTGAAGAAATGATGGAAGAAGCAGGTATTTATTTATTAGATATTTTTGGTGATTATAAATTAAAGAAATTTCATAAAACTGAAAGCGAACGATTAATCATGATTTTTAAATAATGGAATATCTTTTACCTCTATTATCGGTTTTATTAGGTTTTGGAATCACTTTGTTTTTTCAACCAAAGAACAAAACCAACCTAAAATTACTATTGGCTTTTAGCGGTTCTTTCTTGTTGGCATTAACTGTTATGCATTTATTGCCTGAGATTTATACTGCGTATGATATTTCGCAAAGTGAATCTCATTTTCATAACAGTATTGGAATTTTTATTATGGTTGGAATTTTGTTCCAAATTATACTCGAATTTTTCTCGAAAGGAGCCGAACACGGTCACGTACATGGTCATGATAAACTAACACAAATGCCATGGACACTTTTTATTAGCTTGTGTTTGCATGCTTTGTTAGAAGGATTTCCAGTAGGTCATCACCATGATTTAGCAATAGGAATTGCGATTCACCACTTCCCTATTGCTATTATTTTAACAACTTTTTTTTTGGGTGCCCAACTAAACAAAACAACTTTATTTTTGTTTATGATTACTTTTGCGATCATGACACCATTAGGAACTTTAGTTTCTGAAAGTCTCCCAATTCTAAATGAATATTACACACAAATAACTGCTGTTGTCATTGGAATTTTATTTCATATTTCATCGACTATTATTTTTGAAAGTAGCGAAGGACACAAATTTAATATTGCTAAAATTTCAATGATTATTTTAGGAATTGGATTGGCTTATTTTGTTTAGAACTAAAAGTTTATTTTTACATTTGAAAACTAAAATAAAACAAATATTATGGGATTATTTTCTGCCTTATTAGGAAACGCTGGTGCTGTTGATCAAGCTACATTAACAAAAGAATACGGAAAACTTCTTATTGAAGGAGAAGAGATAGAATTGGGATTTAAACTTATAAGAGATACTTTTATATTTACTAATAAACGATTGATTCTAGTTGACAAACAAGGTTTAACAGGAAGTAAAACAGAATATAAATCGATTTCATACAAAAGTATTTCAAGATTTAGCGTTGAAACTGCTGGTACTTTTGATTTAGATGCCGAATTAAAAATATGGGTTTCAAGCGAAACTATGCCAAGCATCAAAAAACAATTCAACAAATCGGTAAATGTTTATGATGTACAAAATGTACTTGCATTTCATGTTCTAAAATAAATTTCAAAACTAACTTGCCAAAGTTTCAATAGATGAATTATGAACTTCACAAAAACAACCGAACAATCCTCAAAATACGAACATTTAGAAAAAATGTCGGTTCATGAATTGTTAGTTAATATAAATAATGAAGATAAAACTGTTCCTTTAGCAGTCGAAAAATCATTACCACAAATAGAAAAATTAGTTTCTGAAATTGTTACCAAAATGAATCTTGGTGGACGATTATTTTATATTGGTGCAGGAACTTCAGGACGATTAGGTATTGTAGATGCCTCGGAATGTCCGCCAACTTTTGGTGTTCCTTTCGATTTAGTAAACGGAATTATTGCTGGTGGCGATAAAGCCATTCGCAGAGCAGTAGAAAATGCTGAAGACAACACGACACAAGCTTGGATCGATTTATGTGAATTTGATATTAATAAAAATGACTTCGTGATTGGAATTGCTGCTTCTGGCACCACTCCTTACGTGATTTCTGGATTAGAAAAATGTAACGAAAATAACATTATAACAGGTTGTATTACGTGTAACGAAGGAAGTCCGTTATCACAAATGGCTCAATTTCCTATCGAAGTGGTTGTAGGACCAGAATTTGTAACTGGAAGTTCTCGTATGAAAGCTGGGACGGCTCAGAAACTGGTCTTGAATATGATTTCAACAGCTACGATGATTCAATTGGGGAAAGTAAAAGGAAACAAAATGGTCGATATGCAACTGAGCAACGACAAACTCGTAGATCGTGGCGCTAAAATGATTATGAGCGAAATTAAAGTAAGTTACGAAGAAGCTTCGGAGTTATTAAAAAAATACGGAAGCGTAAGAAAAGCGGTAGATAATTATTAGTTTAAAACAAATCAAAAACCTAAATGTCAACAAATAAGGAAGTATTATTTAAAGGAATAAAATATATAGCATGGGCTTTACCTTTATACTTTATAGGTCCATCGATTATATACAATGCATTTATAAATAAAGGAAATAATTGGCATTATCTAGTTTTAGGAATTGGAATAATAGCTTGTTTTTTTTCTGTATTTTTAACGTTTAGAGGATTAAAAACTGTAATGCAAAGTTTATTCGATGGAAACAAATAGTCAATATCTTGAAAGTATAAAAAAGCAGTTTTTGTACTACAAAACACTGGGCGAAAAAGCAATGGAACAATTAGAACCAGATCAATTATTTATTTCGGTAAATGAAGATACAAACTCTATTGCTACTATTGTAAAGCATCTTTCTGGAAATATGCTTTCTCGTTGGACAGATTTTTTCACCACCGATGGTGAAAAAGAATGGAGAAATCGAGATGGTGAATTTACAGAAACTATAACAACCAAAGAAGAATTATTTGAAGCCTGGAATAAAGGTTGGGATTGTTTTTTTAATGCAATTAATGAATTAACGTCAGATCAATTATCGACTATTATATATATTAGAAATGAAGGTCATACGGTTATTGAAGCCATAAACAGACAACTGGCACACTATCCATATCATATTGGTCAAATTGTTTTTTATGCAAAAATGCTGAAACACAGTGAATGGAATAGTTTATCGATTCCTAAAAATAAATCGAATGACTATAATGCCGATAAATTTTCGAAAGAAAAAAGCATCAGGAATTTTACTGATGATGAATTGAATAAACTAAAATAGCCCTGATAAAGGCGATATCCTTTTTGTTTTTTCTTTAAAAACAAAAAGATAAAGCCGAAAGTAGGATAAAGCTCCTAAAAAAATATGAAAAAATTATTTATACTTCCTTTGCTCCTATTGTTTGCCTCTTGCTACAATCAAGAAAGAAACTGTGCAGCTTTTAAAACTGGAAAGTTTACGTTTACACAGGTAATTGATAACGTAAAAAAAACATCCACTTTCGAGCGTACTGAAAACCTGCAAATAGAAACTTTTGAAGGGAAAACGGATACCGCAACAGTTCGTTGGGTAAATGATTGTGAATGTATTTTGCAAAAATTGCAT
This sequence comes from Flavobacterium sp., assembly GCF_046153165.1. Classification (GTDB taxonomy): domain Bacteria; phylum Bacteroidota; class Bacteroidia; order Flavobacteriales; family Flavobacteriaceae; genus Flavobacterium. The sequence continues at coordinate 17,282 of NZ_JBJXEN010000053.1, forward strand.
CCGAAGAATATGCAAGAGAAAAAGTCTATTTCGATGAGAATTATGACAACGAACAAAAAAACCTATACTTTTGAATATTGTTATGTGGGAGAAGCAAAAAAAGAAAAAGGAACTGTAACAAAAATTGATTAACTCCGTATAATAACTTTAAACACTAAATACTTACCTAAAAATGATGGAATTATTAACAAACCCTGATGCTTGGATTGCTTTATTAACACTTACTTTTCTTGAAATTATTCTTGGAATAGACAATATTGTATTTTTGTCGATTGTTTCTGGAAAACTAGCCGAAAAAGACCAGCCAAAAGCACGAAGAATAGGACTTTTGTTAGCGATGGCTTTTAGAATTGTATTACTTTTTGGAATAACTTGGGTTTTAGGTTTGCAAAAAGCAATTATAAATATTGACTGGGGATTTTTCTCAGCACATGTAACGGGTCAAAGTTTAATTATTTTTGGTGGTGGTTTATTTTTATTGTACAAATCGGTTTCTGAAATTCACCACAAAATGGAAGGCGAAGAAGAAGGAGAAACAGCAAAAGCAGGAAATACATTAGTTGCTGCTATTATTCAAATTGCGGTATTAAACTTAGTTTTCTCTTTCGATAGTATTCTTACTGCTGTTGGATTAATTAGTATGAAATCTCCTGCTGAAGGTGGTTTTGGTTACGATGGTGCACTAGCAATTATGATATTAGCTATTATAATTTCGGTTGTGATTATGATGATTTTTGCAGGTCCAGTGAGCAAATTTGTAAATAACCACCCAACGATACAAATTTTAGGTTTATCCTTTTTGATATTAATTGGTGTGATGTTATTAGCAGAAGGTTCTCACTTAGCACATTTCCGTTTTGGTAATGATGTAGAAGTTGGCTCAATACCTAAAGGTTATTTGTACTTTTCTATTTTCTTCTCATTGTTTGTCGAATTCTTAAATTTACGAATGAAGAAAAGTAAAAATCCTGTAAAACTACATAACAGTACAATAAAAGACAAAGAACTAGAAGATACTGATGTAACAAATTAGTAAATTAATATAGTATAAAAAAAGCCAGCGTTTTGCTGGCTTTTTTTATACTATAATTTTAAAAAATATAAACTAACCAAGGGTTTGTATTTAAATTATATAACATGAAATTTTACAATTTATATAAATGAGATTTGAGAAATTGGTATTATATATGGTTAAATAATTTAACAAATACTACGGTTAAACCGTAATATATCCAAAAATCAATAAGCTAATTTTGGTAAAACATAATGTCTTTAAAGCCCCATAGATTATTATATATACAAAAACAAGAAAATAATATACTTAAAAATAATAACCCGTATCTATTTTTAAAAATTCAATTTTATAATTGATAATTTAATTTTCTTATTTGAGTTTAATGCAAAAAAAAAGTAAACCACAAAAATTAATGTATATGATGAACTTCACTTTAAAATCGGCTTTTTTAGCTCTGTTTATTTCCGCTTTAGGAAATATTAATTGCAATGCTCAGGTAGGAATTGGAACAGTAACTCCCGTAGGTGCCTTAGATGTAACATCAACAAATGAAGGACTTCTAATACCCAGAATAGCATTGTCAGCTACTAATGTAGCTACAGTTTTAACACCAACAATATCAGAACTTGTTTATAATACTTTTACTTCGGCCTTAGGGCCAAATCAGGTAGCTCCTGGTTATTACTATTGGAATGGAAGCTTATGGGTTCCTATTTCGACAGGAAATCTTTCAGGTTGGTCATTAACAGGAAATACAGGAACATCCGCAGCAACAAATTTTATAGGTACTACAGATGCCATAGATTTTGTGACTAGAACAAATAATACTGAAAAAACAAGATTAACTTCATCAGGGAATTTAGGAATTGGTACAACAAGTCCGGTTGCAAAATTAGATGTTGCAGCAGGAGTAACTACAACAAATTCTCTTGTAAACGCCACAGGAAGTTTTAATGATTTTTTACAATTTAACGTTCAAAACACTAGTACAGGAACGCAAGCCCAAAGTGGTTATTCTGCAACTGCAGATAATGGTACGGCAACTACAGGATTTGCTTGGATGGGAATTAACAACTCCGCTTTTAACTTTCCTACCGCTTATAATATTGGTGGTGCAAATGATGTAACTTATGTAGGAAGTGGTCAAGATTTACATATAGCTAATGCAAATAATACAAAATCAATCATACTCTCTACAGGTAAAGCTACTACGCCATTTTTTGATGAGAGAATGAGAATAATTAATAATGGGAATGTAGGAATTGGAACTGCAACTCCAGCTGCTAAATTAGATGTTGCAGCAGCAGTAACTACTACTAATTCTATTGTAAATGCAACAGGAAGTATTAATGATTTTTTACAATTTAACGTTCAAAATACAAGTACAGGAACTCAAGCCCAAAGTGGCTATTCAGCAACAGCAAATAACGGAACGGCAACTACAGGTTTTGCTTGGATAGGAATTAATAACTCTGCTTTTAATTTTCCTACAGCCTATAATATTGGAGGAGCAAATGATGTAAGTTATGTAGGAAGTGGTCAAGATATGTATATTGCGAATGCCAATAATACAAAATCTATTATATTCTCAACTGGTAAAGCTACTACTCCATTTTTTGATGAAAGAATGAGAATTCGATCTGATGGTAGTGTTGGTATTAACAGTACTGGAGCTGCTACTGAAAAACTAAAAGTCGTACATACAGGCGCTGGTAATGATGCTATAAACGCAACAAATAGTGATGGTAATGTAGGAAAAGGAAATGCAGTTTGGGCAACAAACAGCAATGCAACTGGTACGAGTATTATTGCAAGTGCAGGAGCAACACCTCCTAATATTTTACCAAATCTTGGAGCCGGAATTTCAGGTTCACATGTAGATGGTTATGGAGTTTATGCAAATACAGGTAATGGAGATCCTGCAAATTCAGCTCATAACACTCACGCTGCAGGAGGTTTTTTATTAGATAATGATAATAATGTTGCAACTGCTGGATCAAGTGCTTTCGCAAAACTAGCAGGTAAAGACAATGTATCACCTGATGGTGTTTTGGGTGCGCAAAATGTATTGTATGGAGGATACTTTCAAGGTGGAGTAACTGCACAATCCTATTCTTATGCAGGAATAAAATACAATCATAATGCTGCAGGAGCTGCAGGAACTAATTATAAGATAATTGGAAACGGAGCTGCATCTACTTTAATTCCAGACGAGAATAATAAGATGAGAGTGATGTTCTGTCCAGAAGCTCCAGAAGTATTATTTGAAGATTATGGAATTTCAAAATTAAACAATGGTGAAGCTTACATAGCATTAGATAAAATATTAACTTCGTCTATGAAAA
>NZ_JBJXEN010000057.1:0-21140 GCF_046153165.1 Flavobacterium sp.
ATGGTGGATATGTTTCGGAAATTGTTTGACCAATAACTGAATTCACAAAAAAGATTGTTATAAAAAAGAAAAATACTCTTTTTACCATGATTTTAATTTCAACTGGAGTAAATATATGATTTTAGAACGAAATATTGTGCCAGTTTATTGTTTTTTGAAACAAATTGGGATAATCTCTCCTTTTGCTAAACAATATTTTTCTACTAGTTCAGGTGCAATTTTGTTGGTATAATCTTCTTCAATGACTGTAAAACCAACACTTCTTAGTTTGTCAAAATAATCTCGGCCGTAAATTCGAACATGATCGTATTGTCCAAATATTTTAGCGCGTTCTTTTTGGTCGACAATAGTATCGTCAGAAAAAGTGGTTGCTCGAGATAAATCTTGTGGAATCTGAAAAATCCCCATTCCTCCTGGTTTCAGAACACGAAATAATTCTTGCATGGCTTTCGTATCGTCAGGAATATGTTCTAGAACATGATTACACAAAATGATATCATATTGATTATCATCAAAGGTAAATTGCAAATATCTGCTTTTACATCTGCCAAAGGCGAAAACAAATCGGTTGTAGTGTATTCTAGATTTTTTTGATTCCGAAATAATTTGTAAAATGCTTGTTCTGGTGCAAAATGTAATACTTTTTTCTTGCCTTTAGATGTGAAAAAATCAGTTTCATTTTGGAGGTATAACCATAATAAGCGATGTCTTTCTAATGAAAGTGTACTTGGCGATAATACGTTATTTCTTTGTGATCCGTAACCATAAGGCAGGAATATACGGAAGCTTTTCCCATCTATTGGATCGGTAAATTTGCTTCCTTTTAGGAGTAATGCTAAAACAGGACGAGCCACGTAACTCAATCTTATTAAGATAGGTCGTGGGATGGTATTGAGTATTAGTTTGAATAGTTTTTTCATTATATAACCAATGGCACTTTTCTAAATTCATCTTCCTCATTACTTACAATTCCTAAAGCTTTGTAAACATAGGCAAAAGTTGAAAGTAATTCAGGTTTTCCATCAATAAGCGCGACATCATGTTCGAAGTGTGCTGAAGGTTTTCCGTCAGCAGTGGTTATTGTCCAGCCATCTTTGTGTTGTCTTATGTTTTTAGTGCCTAGATTTATCATAGGTTCTATAGCGACTACCATACCTTCGATAAATAATTTTCCACGACCTCGTTTTCCGTAGTTTGGCATTTCTGGATCTTCGTGCATTTTTTGTCCTAAACCATGACCTACTAGCTCGCGAACGACACCATAACCATGAGATTCGGTATATTTTTGAATAGCATTTCCAACATCTTCCACCCTGTTTCCGGCTTTAAATTCTCGGATTCCTACGTATAATGATTCTTTAGTAACTTGTAATAATTTTTTGGTTTCGGGTGCTACTTCACCAATCTCGAAAGAATATGCATGATCACCATGATACCCATTTTTGAAAGCACCACAATCTACCGAAATGACATCGCCACTTTGCAAAGGAATGTTATTTGGAATTCCATGAACAACCTGTGAGTTTGGACTCATACAAAGGGAGTTTGGAAAACCGTACAATCCTAAGAAACTGGGCACAGCACCATGATCTCTAATAAATGCTTCGGCTAGTTTGTCTAAATATAAAGTAGTGACGCCTTCTTTTATTTCAGAAGCAATCATTCCTAATGTTTTAGATACGATTAGTGCACTTTCGCGCATTAATTCTATTTCTTCACGAGTCTTTTGGATAATCATTTTATGAATTTTAAGATTGCAAAAGTAACGATTTTTTTATATCTTTTTTAATTAGGATTGGCTATGGTTTTGAATAGTTCTGCGTGGGAAACAAAATACCTGTTTTCGAGAGTTATTTCCGATAATTGCGCACTAACTAAATTGTTTTCCCGTGTATTTATTAAGAAAATAGAACTTTCTCCAAATGAAAATAACCTTTCCTCCGAATTGAGCATTAGAATATTATCTTTAACTAAGCTATTGATGATTTTTTTTTGACTTTTTATCGATTGAATTTCTGCTTGGTAACTACTTATTTTGTTTTTCAACTGAACTTTTTCTAAATCTAACGAATATTGAGCATCTTGTAGTTTAAATTTGGCTAATTTTAAACTACCTCGTTCCTTGCGAAGCAACAAAGGATAATAAAAATTTATTCCCACTTTATAATTGTCAAACTGATAATTATCGAAATAACGAGGTTCCGATAAATAACTGTAACTAAGATCTATTTTAGGCAGGAGTAAGTTTGCTTTCAGTTTTTTATCGATTGTTAAGATTTCAATTTTATTTTCAAGGGCATTTATTTTGGGATGATTGTCTAGTGTTTTTTCTGGAGTTGAAAATTGATTGGTTTTTAAAGTTTCTTCTATCGTTACTAGTAGTGTTTCTTCGGGGATTAAATTATCGGAAATTTCCACAGGAATCATGTTTTCTAACCATATAAAATTAGATAATTCTAGTTTTGCTTTTGTAAGTTTCAATTGCGAATCTAAAAGATTCAAAGCTCGATTTTTTACTACAATACCCGCTTCAATACTATCAATGGCGGGTTTGTCGCCTAATTCTATTAGTTTTTTAATAGCAGTATATCTCGAATCCGCTTGTTTGTTGTATTTTTCGTATAATTTTACTTCTGTAAAGTTTTTTTTCCAATTAAAATACGCCAGTGAAGCATCATATAACACAGCAGTTGCTTGTAACTTTATTTCAGCTTGACTCAAATTGTATTGAATTTTAGCTTTCTTCAAATCGGCCATTCGTTGGTTAATAAAAAGGCCTTGTCCTAAAGGAACTGTAATTCCAATGGCAGTTAATGCTTGATTTGAAGTTGAATTTTCAGGATCCAAATACAAACCATCATTGCTATCTAAACCTGTTTTAATTTCGATGCCATACCACGTAGGAATTTTAAAACTACCATTTAATTTAGAATAGTAGTCTTTGCTTTTAAATTGTTTTTCTGAAAAATCTACTTCAAATTTGGGATCAAATGCGCCTCTAGCTATCATCAAATTAGCTTGTGCCATATTTAATTCTAGATTTGCTTTTTTTACTAAAGGATGAAATTTTTTCACATACCCTAGAAATTCATTATACGACAATTCATTAGAATCTTTGCCTTGTGCAAATGATATTCCAATTGTAAATAGTAAGTATAAAAGGAAGCCAATTCTCATTTTTTATTTTTTTTCTTTGTTATCTTTTTTAGCGTTTTGCTTGTAATAATTGGGAGGAAACCCATTTAATGTTCTCCAAACCTCAAACCAAACAGGTACCGTATTGAGTAACGCAATAGTTTGTGCGCCTGAGCCTATGCTTAGTTGTTTGGGCCATTTTGCTTCATTCTCATCAGGAGCAATGAGAACTCTGTATTTCCCGTTTTCGCTAATAAAATTTTCTATGGCAATAACTTTACCGCCAAAAGTACCATAAGACATATCGGGCCATCCAGAGAAAACAATAGTCGGCCATCCGTCAAACCATACTCTTATTTTTTCTCCTTTGGAAATTAAAGGCAAATCTATTGGGGAAACATAGGTTTCTACTGCAATTTCGTAGTTGGCAGGCATGATGCTAACTATTGACGTTCCTTCTTTAATCGTTTCTCCAATACCTGATTGTAACGATCTGTTTATGTAGCCACTTTGCGGTGCTTTGATGTAGTACATTACGTTTCTAATACTATAATTTACATATTGGTTTTGTAGTTTATTTACCTGAGCTTCCGTGTCATATTGATTGCTTAGAGCTGTAAATTTATCGCTTGTTGCTTTGGCTGATTTTTCGGAATATTCGGCTAAAATTCGATTAATTTCGACTTTAGTATTAATGTATTCGTTTTTACTTGTTAAAAATTTATTCTCTTGTGTAATGATTTTTGCTTCGACTTCTTGTTGTTTTAATCTTTTTTCTTCGACATCGGTCATAGGTTTTAGTCCTTCTTTATTGAGTTGAGAAGACCGAATAAATTGGGTGTTTGCAATTTTTAATTGTGTTTTTACTGCTTCAAGATCCATACTATCGCTTTTTATTTTGAGTAGGGATTGTTTGATTTTATTTTTTGTTTGTTCCAGTTTTAGCGTTTTTTCATTCTCAATAGCATTAATTTGAGAACCTAACGAAGAGACTTTCCCGTCATAAGATTCTAATGCCATTTTTTTTGCTTCGACTTGATTTTTTGTATTTCCTACTAGATTTGGATCAAAATAATCTTCTTTTATTTCGGAAATAAACAAGATGGTGTCTCCTTTTTCTACAAAATCACCTTCCTTTATATACCATTTTTCTATCCTGCCAGCAATTGCCGTTTGTATGGTTTGTGGTCGCTGATTTGGCTTTAGCGTAGTTACAAAACCACTTCCAGAAATGTTTTGTGTCCAAGGAAGAAACAAAATGATTACACCTAAAATCGATACAAAAAGTATGATTTTATTTAATATTTTATAATGAGGACGATTGCTCAGGTTTTGTATCGTTCGAAATCGTTCTATCGACTTTTGTTCGATTTTTGATTTACTATTATTGGAAAGATTTAACATGGCTATTATTTTTTTGAATCATTAAGTATTTGACCATTTTTCATCGTAACTGTTCTTGTGGCAAGATTTTGCCAATGCTTGTTTTTTGAAGTTGCCAGAACTGTCCAATCATTTTTATCCGATAGAATAAAGTCTATTATTTGGTTTGCAACAGGTTCGTCCATTAAGTCGGTTGCCTCTTCAAAAAATAAGAGTTGAGGTTTTTTGATTATACTTCTAGCTAATACTATTTTTTGTGCATTTGATGAAGAAAGTTGTTTCCCTTCAGGATAAATTTGAGTATCTAATCCTTTTGGTAATGTTTTGATGAATGCCGTTAGTTGTACAGCATCTAGCGCCCATTTTAAATCTTCATTACTAATTGAATTGTCATTGTAGGTTATGTTTTCTAAAATAGTTCCTTCAAACGGAGTTTCTCCATGAACAATAGCGCCTATTTGACTTCGGTATTGGTTTAAATCCATTTTTCTAAACGTATTGTCATTAATACTAAAAGAACCCGACGTTTTTTCTATAACTCCCGATAATATTTGCATCAAAGTAGTCTTGCCGGAACCGTTTTCGCCTAGCAATACTATTTTTTCTCCAGGCTCAATTTTCAAGTTGATTCCACTTAAAATATCATTTGGTGAATCTGGAAATCTAAAATAAAGATTGTCCGTTTCTATGGAAATGTTAGCGTAATTGATTGAGTTATCTTGTAATTCATTGCTATCCTCGATGTTCATATCCGTAACTTGTCCAATTTTTTCAACAGCAGTTAGCACATCGTAAAATGTTTCTAGGCCTAAAATTATTTTTTCTACGGAATTAATAACTAATAAAATGATAATCTCTGCTGCTACAAATTGACCAATATTCATTTGTTGGTTTAAAACTAAATATCCTCCAATTAATAACAAACTTGCAGTAATAATAACTTTAAAAATAATTAACTGAGTAAATTGTTTCTTAATAATACTAAAATGACTTTCTCTATATTTTAGATAATCACTTACTAAATCATCATTTTTTTGAAGAGAAAAGTTAAAAGCTATATTTTTCTTGAAACTAGTATTCTTTCTAGCCATTTCTTGAAGCCATCCCGCAACTTTGTATTTAAATTTGGATTCTTTCATGCTTGTTTCTAGCCCTTTGTTATATGAAAATTTAAAAATGGCATACAAAAGAATCATTAAGAAAAGTCCGAAAACGATAAAAAATGGATGATATATAGACAATAGTATAATCCCGAAAATAATTTGCAATAAAGCTGCAGAAAAGTCAATCAATAATTTAGAGGTTCCTTTTTGTATGGTTAAAGTGTCAAAAAAACGATTTGCTAATTCGGGCGGATAGGTATTGTATATTTCTTCAAACTTGATTTTTGGCAATCGATACGCAAACTCAAACGAAGAACGAACAAAGAGTTTTTGCTGCAAATTTTCGGTTATGCGAAGTTGCATTAATGATAATATACCAACTAAAGCAACTCCAATTACAACAAGAATAATTAAAATAATCCATGATACACTAACTCTTCCAGATTGTATAAAATTAATTATAGCTTGTATTCCTAGAGGTAGAGATAAACTTAACAAACCTGCAAAAATGGCATAAAAAAACACCTGATAAACATCTTTCTTATCTAAAGACAAAAGGTTGAAAAATCTTTTTAGTGGAGACATATTTTTTACTTTTTAAATAGCGTTGTTATAAGATTTAAATAAAAATCAGTAGGTGTAATTTCTTGATTACAATTTGTTATTGTTTTTAAATGATCTTTCAAAAAATGTTGATGTAATGATCCTTCAACTATAGTAGATGCTAATGATTTTGCAAATGGATATTCAGGATTTACTTGTTCGATTATGCTTACAATTCTATTGATGACTCTTTTATATACTAAAAAAAAACCTTCTTTGTTTTCTTCATCAATCTCCTTGGTTAGTAGTGTTTTAGTGAATTCAGAAATTATTATTTTATTTAATATTGCTTCGTTTATATGTTTTGTAGCACTATCATCGATAATCTTCTCAGTAGCAATTGTAACAGCTATTTTTAATTTTTCAAATGCATTTTCTATGTTGTTTGTAGATAAGACCATTCGATATTCAATCCAACTCCAATACCAAGATGACAAATACAATAAAAGCATGTGTTTGTTTTCAAAATAACGGTAAATTGAACTTTCGTTTGAACCTATTTTTTCACCCAGTTTTTTAAATGTGAAATCATCGAAACCAATTTCATCAATAAGCATAATACTGTGTTCAATTATTTTTTTTCCTAAAATAGATGTTTCGGGATCTTTGTGATAAAGTTTTTCGTTGACTTGAATTTTTATATTTGATAGTATGTTATTCATAATAATATATATTTTTGCAAATATAATAGTATTGCTATTAATAATGAAATTTTAACTTTTATTTATATGTTTTTTATTAAATGAGATGAGTTTTATCATATTTAGAGTAACTTTAGAGCACTAGATTTGTACCAAAAATATAATTGTTTTATGAGTAAATATGTTTCGGCTGAAGAGGCTGTAAAGATTATAAAATCTGATGATAGAATATATGTTCAGGCTGCCGCAGCGACACCAACTGTTTTAACTAAAGCTTTGGCTGAACGTGCTTCCGAATTACGAAATGTTGAAATTTGCCATTTACATACCGAAGGAGAAGCTGCTTATGCAAATCCTGAATTATCAGAAAGTTTTCATGTGAATTCTTTTTTTATTGGTAAAAATGTTAGGCACACATTAGCTGCGGGTAATGGATCTTATACGCCTGTTTTTTTGAGCGAATTGCCTTATTTGTTTAGAAAAAAAGTAGTGCCATTAGATGCTGTTTTTATTCATGTTTCGCCTCCAGATATTCATGGATATTGTTCTCTTGGAGTTTCTGTAGAAGCAACACTGGCAGCAATTGAAAACGCAAAAACGGTTGTTGCTCAAGTTAATCCGAAAATGCCAAGAACTTTTGGAGATGGTATTCTTCATGTATCCGAAATTGATTATTTAGTAGAAGTTGATACTCCAATATATGGACACGGAATGGATGCGATTTCTCCTATAGAGGATAAAATAGGGACTTATATTGCTTCACTCATTGAAGATAAAAGTACTTTGCAAATGGGAATTGGATCTATTCCAAATGCGGCTTTAACAAAATTAACGAATCATAAAAATCTTGGATTACATACCGAAATGTTTTCTGATGGAGTCATAGATTTAATCGAGAAAGATGTGATTAATTGCAATTATAAAGGAACATGTAGAGGAAGAGCTTTAGCTACATTTCTTATAGGTTCACAGCGATTATATGATTTTGTAAATGACAATCCTTTTGTTGAAATGAGGGAGTCGTCTTACGTAAATGACACTTCAAAAATTAGAAAAAATCCAAAAATGGTGGCTATAAACTCGGCTATTGAGGTTGATGTCACAGGGCAAGTTTGTGCCGATTCGATAGGTGCAAGAATGTATTCTGGTGTGGGAGGACAAATGGATTTTATTAGAGGAGCATCTTTAAGTGATGGGGGAAAAGCAATTATTGCATTGCCTTCAATTACTAAAAATGGTGACAGCAGAATTGTTCCTTATTTAAAACAAGGAGCCGGTGTGGTAACCACCCGATCTCATGTTCATTATGTAATTACCGAAAATGGAATTGCAGATTTATATGGAAAAACACTCAAACAAAGAGCTGTTGAAATGGTGAAAATTGCACACCCGAATCATCAGGAGTGGATTGAAAAATCTTATTTTGAAATGATTAATAGTAAATTATAATATTCACAAATCTGATAAATAAAAAAATGATGAAGCTTTAAAGTTTCATCATTTTTTAATGTAAGTTATTATGAATAAGTTCTATAGTAATGAATTTCTAGTCATTACAGCTGGCTTTTCAATTCCCATCAATTCGAGAATGGTAGGAGCAATATCTCCAAGAACGCCATCATGAATTGATTTTAAATCTTTATCAACTAAAATAATAGGAACAGGATTTGTTGTGTGTGCTGTGTTTGGCGTGCCATCAGGGTTTATCATTGTTTCGCAATTTCCATGATCGGCAATTATGATAGTTGTGTAATTGTTTGCTAATGCAGATGTAATTACTTTTTCGACACATTTATCAACTGCTTCGCAGGCTTGTATAGCTGCTGCCATAATTCCTGTATGACCTACCATATCACCATTTGCAAAGTTAAGGCATACAAAATCTACTTCACCTTTTTCTAATTCAGGAACTAAAGCATCAGCAAGTTCAAAAGCGCTCATTTCAGGCTGTAGATCGTATGTGGCAACTTTTGGAGAGTTTTTTAAGATGCGACTTTCTCCAATAAAAGGTTGTTCTCGTCCGCCAGAAAAGAAAAAGGTTACGTGTGGGTATTTTTCGGTTTCGGCGATTCTGATTTGTTTTTTGCCTGCTTTTTCCAAAACTTCCCCTAGAGTTTGGGTAATATTATCCTTGTTGTAAACAACTTTTACATTTTTATAGCTTTCGTCATAGTTTGTGAGTGTAACATAATACAAATTGAGTTTGTGCATGTTTTGCTCGTGAAAATCCTGTTGAGATAACGCTTCGGTGAGTTCTCTTCCTCTATCTGTTCGGAAATTAAAGAAAATAACGACATCTTCTTCTTGAATCGTAGCAATAGGATTATCGTTGTCGTCGACCATTATTATTGGTTCAACAAATTCATCGGTAATGTTTTTGTGATAACTATCTAATATTGATAAAACGGCATCTTTAGAATGATTTCCTTTTCCGTTAACCAATAATTCATAGGCTAATTTTATTCTTTCCCAGCGATTGTCACGATCCATTGAGTAATAACGACCTATAACTGAAGCTAATTTTGCTGGTGTGTTGTAAATATAATTTCCAATTTGTTCTAGGTATTTCGCTCCAGATCTTGGATCTACGTCTCGACCATCAGTAAAGGCGTGAATAAATATTTTTTCTAATCCAAAATCTTGTGCAGCATCTAATAATCCTCGTAAATGAGAAGTGTGAGAATGTACGCCACCGTCTGACAGTAGTCCTAAGAAATGAACTGATTTGTTATTTTCTTTTGCGTACTGAAAAGCATCGATTAATACTTGTTCTTTGCTTAAAGTATGATTAGCAACGGCTAGATTTATTTTTGCTAAGTCTTGATATACGATTCGTCCTGCGCCAAGATTCATGTGGCCCACTTCGGAATTTCCCATTTGTCCTTCAGGAAGGCCTACATTTAAACCATCGGTTCGTAGTTGTGCACTTGGGTAATTCTTGTAAAGTGAATCTATAAATGGAATATTGGCATTGTCTATAGCGGATACTTTTGGATCTGGAGATTTTCCCCAGCCATCAAGAATCATTAGGATTACTTTTTTGTTCATTTTTTACGGATTTTTAGCCCTGATGGGAACGGCATCCTTTTTCTTGCTTCTTTAGCAAGGAAAAGATATAGTGTACAACAGGAATAGCTACAAATTTAATGAATTATATCCAGCTTTTTGCTCTATTGTAATCTAAAAAGTATCGCAAACTAATTGAAAAAGTATGTTGCAGTTTGTCTCCAAATAAGGTGTTGAAGTTATGGGATACATTTTTATCTATATATTGAATTTCTGACAAACCATTTGATGATGTGTTGCGGTACAGCATATTAAGCTGACTTCCTGGGGCAATCCACCATGAGTATGAACAATCTATATTCCAAGTATTGAAATCCTGATTTAAAGCATTGGTATAATTACTATCTATTAAAGTTCCGTCTGTTTGTAATGAAAGAAACTTGTCGTTTTGTACATAAGACCAGTAGTATCTAGAGTTGATGTTGATTGTCATTTTATTGTTTAAAGCATATTTAGTAGATAAAGCCAGTGTAGATGAATTTACATCTCTTTGAGCATAAATAATATCATCTCCTTGATAATCTACTAATCCTCTATCGCTGTTTTGCTTGCCAAAATCATAATTTAACCTAAAAGAAATTTTATTGTTTAGACGGTATCTTGGTCCAAAACTTATTCCGTATTCCATACGATCTCCTTCAAAATATTCTGTAAAATAAGGGTTAATGTCTACTGCGAATTTTTTGTTGTAATTGGATGAATAATAAACCCATGCTCCATAATTTTTTGGTATTGTTACATACCGTCCTTCTACTCCGGGTGAATAAAAATCATAGGTATTTACGGGTTTTGAATTAATTCCGAAACCGTATCCGTTATTCTTTTTTGTAGTAAAATGATAATTTGTGTTTAAATTTAATCCCTGTAATTTTCCTGTTATATTTTCGTACTCAGTATATACATTCCAGTTTAGTCTAAAAGCATTCAAATTTTCTGATGGTTTTAGCATTCGGTAATTCATATTTCCAAATACACTGCTGTAATTTGTTATAAAATTTATCCCTAAATCATTGTTGTCATATTCTTTAGATACATATTTAGCTCCAACATTAAAACGTATTTTTCCGCTGGTTTCGGCAAAATTTAAGGAAGTATTATAACCTTTTCTGTCGTCTAAATTTTTGTATTCGTTTACATTACTGTATTTAAAATCTCCCGAAAGATTAAATGTGTTTTTTTTAGTATTTAAATCCCATACTAATGCAGTTACATTTGCATCTCTAAACTCACCATCTCGAGTAACATTTGTATTTACTAATGATACTGATGAATTTTTGTTGAAACGTTGGTCTAATGTAAGAATGCTAAAATTAGACAATGGTTCGATTACAGCTTTTCGTTTAGTCTGAGAAAGTGTATCTAAAAGTGTAGCTTCGGTTTTTTGAGTAATTGCATTTAAAAATCCAATACCTAAACCTCCTTTTGTTCTACCAGAGATTTTTAGCGCATTTAGTAAGTTTACTTTTGATGGATACTCATCTATAATTTCATTAGTTTCTTTTTCCTGATTTAATCGACCACGTCTTAATGATGGTTTTCCGCCAATTCTTCTTGAATAAAATAAATCACCTTTGTTAAACAAATCTGTCCCTTCGGTAAAAAAAGGTCTGTTTTCATTAAATTGTTGTTCAAATGGGCCAAGGTTTAAGATTTGATTGTCTAAGGCTGTTTGACCAAAGTCTGGAACCAAGATTGCATCGAGTGTAAAAGCATCGTTTATACCATATTTTATATCTAAACCACCTTTTAGTTCTGTTTTAGTTCCGTTTTTCTTATCACTGCTAACGTAAACAGAAGCATAAGGGAATAAAAATAAACGAGTTGGCGTTTTTATATTTTCAATACCATGCAATTCCCCCGCTTGTTGTTCGAAGGATCCTTTTTTATTATCTATATGTGTCCAAGTATATAGCTGTCGATCACGGCGAATTTGTCTTAAAAAATTAATCCCCCAAGTTTGAATGTTTTCTTTTGAAAATCGAAGCGCTGAATAGGGGATTCTCATTTCAACAATCCATCCTTTGTCAGTTATTTTAGTTTTGCTTTCCCAAATAGCATCCCAAGAAAAATCTTCTCCAGTTTGTGAGTTAGAATTACAATCTAATTGCACACCTGCAGCTGTTACATAAAATCGAAATTCCTGTTGTCCATCATTATAACCGTTTACGCTTACTCCAAAAAAATCAGATGAGCCATCATCATCACGTTGTGTGATTTCCCTCATGATTTTGTTTGGTTGGTCGTCATTTAGCATTGCTCCTATATATATAGCTTCATTATCGTAAACTATTTTAATATCACTTTTTTTATTTTGAGCAATTGGTATCCCATTATCTGGTTCGAACATAATAAAGTTAGTAGCAACTTCTGCCTTTTGCCAAATCCCTTCGTTTAGCTCTCCGTCAATTAAAATTCTTTCGTTGGACAGTATTGTATTAAGTTTCTTTTTCTCTGAAGTTAAAGAGTTAGATTGTTTTTCGGGACTAGAAACAGAATTATTTTGAGAGTAAATATTTTTGCTAAATAGTAATGCGAATATGATGATTAGTCTGTAAGGCATAATTTTTGATTTTTTTGATGATGGAACAAATTTAGAAATATTCTTAGGGAGTGCCTGTTATTTATGATTTGTTTAACTAAAAAGAGGATATTAAAAAAACCGATTAAATGTTAAATTTTACCGATTAAATGCAAAAATATTTGGTTACTAATATTTTTTATTACATATTTGTCTTATACAAACAACAACACAATTAATACATTATCAATGACTTATAGAATCTTGCCTCTTCTTTTAGTATTTTTCATGTCTTTTTCGCCAAAAAGTACTACAAACACAGATCCGAAATTACTTGCTAGTGCAGCGGCAAATAATTTTGCAGCTAAGGTTGAAATTATTTATCATTCTCTAGATGCTAACCATTTTGTGTTGCCACAAATAACTTGCTTCAAAAAGGCAATGGAAGGCTTTTATGCTTTGAAAGAAAAAGGGCTTATTCAAAAAGACATTTTAACAGTGATCGATTTTAGTTTGTCATCTACAAAGAAAAGACTTTGGGTTATCGATTTGTCTAATAATACGATATTATATAATACAGTGGTTTCTCACGGAATGAATTCTGGTGGAGAGTATGCTAATAGTTTTTCGAATTCTGCTAGTTCTAATAAAAGTAGTTTAGGTTTTTATACAACTGGAGAAACTTACAACGGAAAACATGGGTTGTCATTGAAACTTGATGGGCAAGAAAAAGGAATAAATAGTAATGCTCGTTCAAGAGCTGTTGTTGTTCACGGCGCTAGTTATGCTAATCCATCAATACTAAAATCACAAGGTTATTTAGGGAGAAGTCAAGGTTGTCCAGCTATTCCAGAAGCTTTAAAAACTCAAATCATCAAAACTATAAAAGGTAAATCTTGTATATTTATTTATCATCCAAGTAGAAGTTACGAAATCACATCTAAATTAATTTCTTAGTTTATTGTATAAATCAGAATCTAGACAATAAATATCTTCTCTAAATTGTAATGAGTTTTTTTCTAGCCATGCTGTCCAGTACAGTTGGTAAATAAGAATGTCATCTGAAATTTTTACTACTATTGTTTTTAGTTCTGGCTTCGGATATACTTTTTCAGGAATTACTAAAAGCGGATTTTTCGCTAAAAGTTTTGCGTTTTTTATAGCAACTCTTTTTTCTTTTTGTTTTTGAAGTTTATTGTAATAATTAATATCGGTCGTATCTTGTATTGTTTTTAAATCCCATTTTTCAGGATTATTTATCAAATAAGCAGCCATTTCTAAGGGTTTTTCTAGTCTTACACATCCAGAACTTAGCGATCTATAAGTGAAACTAAAAAAATCACGATGATTAGTGTCGTGTAGGTAAACGGAATATTTGTTGGGGAAGTTTATTTTCATGAGTCCTAAAGCACTGTTTCTGCCAGGATTCTGAACATATTTGTATTTTTTTGCATCTTCTATTTTCCAATCCGATGGATCAATTTCATTGTTTTTGTTGTCTAAAATAGTTAGTCCTTTTTTCTTAAAAACTCCTTTGTCTTTAATTGCATCTGGATATATGTCTTCTTTAAGAATGGTTGGCGGAACTGTCCAATTAGGATTTAAATTTATATTAGAAACTTTCGATTCTATTATAGGTGTTTGTCTCGTGTCTTTTCCTACCACGACCCTTTGTTTTTGCATGGTATCATTATCTTTGATGGCAATTAAAGTGTAGTCTGGAATATTTATTAAAAGGTAGTTTTTACCAAAATCGTCAGCAAACCATCTCCAACGCTCTAAATTTGCAACAACCTGTTCAATTCGTTGGTCTTTGGTAAAATTTAAAGCCGAAATAGTTCCTTTTCCAATAACTCCATCGGGATTTAAACCATGACGTGATTGAAATTTTTTTATCGCATCTTTTGTTTCTTTATCATAAATAGTAGTTAATGTATCTGCTTGTTGCATATCATGCCAATACATTAATCGTCTTTTTATGTTTTTCATTACTTTGTGGGACTTATTAAACACAATTTTATCTTTTGTCTTTAATACTATAAATGGGATCGAATCTTTAGGAAAAGTATTTAATAATTGCAGCGCTTCTTTTAAGTTTTTGTAAATGGCATGTTTGGGTTTTAATTCTTCAAATTTTGATACAAAAGATTTATTTTCAATAGCCTCAAATAGCAAAGCATTTACATCGATTGTTTTGTCTTTTAAATCCCAATCATTATAAATTGCTTTTGGTGCAATTTTCCCTTTATATATGTGTGACAGGTATTTTTGAATACTTTGTGTAAATAATAAATCAAATTCTACTAATTTTATATTGTCTAAATTGTTATAATTAGAGTTTAAAGAGGAGAGCTTGTCATAATTATAATCGTTAGGAAGTAAACCTTCATTTGTAGTATTTTTAAACTCATTTAAAACGATAGATCTATTGTCCTCATTAGTCCAAACGGTTTCGTAACTATAGTTTTTATAAAAAGCAGTTAAATTCGGATTATTAAAGTTTGTTATTAATGTAGAATCAATGTTTACCGAGTTATTTAAAAAAGACACATTTAAAAAAGGATTGTCAATAGAAGTTCTCTCTAAGGTGCTTTTTTTACAGCAAATAAAAATTATAAGCGGAATTATAAAGTAAAGTTGTTTCATTTAATATTGTTATAAGTTTTTAAACATTAAAAAATGAATTCCCACATCGGTAATCACAAAAGGAAATCCATTTTTGGTGTAACCTAATTTTTCGTAAAATGGGATGGCAGTTTCTCTTGCGTTAAACCAAACTAGTGTTGTATTATTATTTTTTAAATAATTTTCACAATGTTTAACTAATAATTTTCCATATCCTCTTTCTTGAAACTCTTTCAAAACAGCCATTCCACGAATTTGATATTGATTTGGGTCTATAAAAATAACATTTTTATTTTTATAAATCGATATGACTCCTATAATTTTTCTATCTTTAAATAGTCCAAAATGTTTAGTGTCTGTAAAATTATCTCCTTCGAAAAAGCAAGTTTCTACGGGTTTTCCAGGTCTTAATACCAAATTTCGTACCAAAAATGTTTCTTGAGTAGTAATTTCTTTAATAATATTCATTTTTTTTGAATGGTTAAAACTTTAATAATAAATGGATTAAGAGAATTATTTTTTTTAATATAAATAAAGTGTCATTTTTTTTGAAAAAAAATTTGCAACTAACGAGAAATATTATTTATATTTGCACCTCAGTAATGCGAAAGTAGCTCAGTTGGTAGAGCTCCAGCCTTCCAAGCTGGTTGTCGCGAGTTCGAGCCTCGTCTTTCGCTCTTCATAAAAAACCTCAAATTATAATTTGAGGTTTTTTTATGTCAAAAAATTAAAATTTGTATTTGTTTCTAGTTCAATAGCTGTTTCATTTTGTCTAAATAACTTGGCTGTTAAATCTCCTTTTAATATGATATTTCCCCCAGATATTTCTAGCCAACTTCCTTCTCGGAGACCCAAAACAGGAATGTTACTTATGGTATGAAATTCATTTATTCTTGTTTCACGAGTTTCTCCCATATGTGTTGATTGTGTGTTTGCGTCTAGGAAATGTGGATTCAAATTAAAAGGGATTAATCCTAAGGTATTAAAACTTTCAGGCAAGACAATAGGCATGTCATTTGTTGTATTCATCGTAACTCCGCCTATATTGCTACCTGCACTTGTTCCTAAATAAGGAGCTCCGGCCTCAATGGTATTTTTTAAAATAGGCATCAAATTATTTTTATAAATTTGAGAAACTAGCAAAAAAGTATTTCCTCCACCTGTAAAAATAGCTTCTGCTTTTTGTATAGCTTCAATGGGATTTTTATATTCATGAATGCCTTTTACTGTTATGTTTATTTTTGCAAATGCAAGGCTTACTTTCTCAGTGTAATCATTGTGTGAAATCCCACCAGGTCTGGCGTAAGGTATAAAAAGTAATGTTTTGCAATCTTTAAAATGATTTTGTAATGTAGGTAATAAATAATCTAAATAATCACCATTATATAAGGTTGAAGTGCTAGCAAGAATGACTCTTTTCATTGTTTTGTTATTAATGAGTTTCAAAGGTAAATAATTATTATTAACAAAAAATTATCAAGGCATTAATAATAAATTGTGAAGGTTGCTTCTATTTTTACAAAATATTAAAGATTTATGATGCGAGTATTATTTTTACTATTTACAATTTTGCTTTTTTCTCAAAGTGGTTTTTCTCAGGGACTATTAAGAGGGAAAGTGATTTTCGATGGTTCAAATTTTGGCGAAATTTATATAACTAATTTATCTATCAATGTAAAAACAATTGTAGGTAATGATGGATTATTTTCTATTGAAGCTAAACCAAATCAAGTTTTAGTGTTTTCTGGAATTAAAATAGAAAGGAAAAATTTGTTTTTGAAACCAATCGATTTCTCTACCGATTTATTTTCTGTAAAATTATATCCAAAAGCAATCCAACTAGAAGAAGTAGAAATAAAAAGCTACCCGCAAATAAATGCAGTTTCTCTAGGAATTATTTCAAAAAATGTAAAAACCTACACGCCTGCCGAAAGAAAATTAATATCTGAGGGCTCTGGAATTGGTATTGCTCAACTTATAAATGCTATAAACGGAAGAACTAAGGAATTGAAAAAAAATGTAGAAGTTGAGAAAAAAGAAAAATTACTAGATAAATTTTCGACATTATTTGAGGAAGAATTTTATACAAAAACACTAAAAATTCCTTTCGAATATATAAAAGGATTTCAAATATATGTAATTGATGATAAAAAAATAATCGAAAATTTAAAAAATAGTAATACTAAAATATTAGCTTTTTTACTTTCAGAAAAATCTTTAACCTATAATGAATTATTACGAAATGGAAAAAAATAGTTTATTCATGCTTATTTTATTTCTGATTTCTCAAAATGGTTCTTCTCAAACATTATTGAAAGGAAAAGTGATTTCTGATGCCTCAAGTCTTGATGGAATTCATGTTATCAACTTAACTAACGAGAAAAGTACAATAACTGAAAAAGGTGGTTTTTTTTCGATTTTAGCCAAAGCAACCGATACATTAATGTTTTCTGGAATGCAGGTAAAAGGAATGCAAGTTGTTTTAAAGCAATCTGATTTTGCCGAAAATATATTCTTTATACGATTAAAACAGCAAGTCAGGATGTTAGATGAGGTTTATATTAAAAATTATTCCGAAATAAACGCCGTTTCGCTAGGAATTATTCCCAAAGGGACAAAATCATATACGCCAGCACAAAGGCGATTAAGAACCGCAACCGCTCCATTTGTAGATTTAAATGCAGGAGGAATGGCAGGAGGTTCGATAGGAGTAGATCCTTTAATAAATTGGATTTCTGGAAGAACAGCCATGTTAAAAAAAGAACTTGAGGTAGAAAATAAAGAAAGACTGCAAGTCAAGATTGATAATTTATATGAGGAAGCATTCTTTACAGAGACATTAAAAATCCCTTCGGAATATGTAAAAGGATTTCAAGTTTATGTTATTGATGACCAACGATTAATAGCGAGTATAAAATCTAAAAACAAAACAATGACTACATTCTTGCTAGGAGAATTAGCAGAAAAATATAAACAAGTTACTTTTCCAAAAAAAGAATAGTTATTTTCGTAAAATGAAAAAATCAATAATTTATATATTCCTTTTTTTATCAATAATATGTTTGTCATCTTTTGGGATGCATAAATTTTATGTGTCAATATACCAACTCAATTACGTTCCTGAGAAAAAAATGCTTCAAATTACCTCACGTATTTTTATTGACGATTTGAATGATATTCTTAAAATAAAATACAAACAAAAAACAAATATTGGAGAAACGAATGAAACGACAGAAGATGTAGTTTTGATGAAAAAATATATCCTAGACAATTTTTCTATAAAAATAAATGGTCAACAAAAAAGTATTAATTATTTGAGTAAAGAGCTCGAAGGAAATGTGCTAATTTGCTATTATAATATTAAAGAAATTTCAAAAGTAAAAACTTTAGAAGTTCAAAATACAGCTTTATTCGACTTAAATTCAGATCAACAAAACATTATTCAATCTACAATATATGGTAACAAACAAAGTTTATTACTAACACCCAATAATGTGAAAGGTTTGTTAAAACAATAAGTTTTCAATTTTCTGTAATAAAAATAATTACTTTTATAGCTTTAAAATTAAATCAAGCTATGAAAAACATATTTAATTCATTTTTAATTTTACTTGCGATTTCAACTTCAGTAATTGCACAAGAAGTTAAAGAAACTCCAAAAACTAAAGAACAAGGACACGAAGATAAAAATAAATTTCGTCAGATGTATGATTTGTTGGCAACACCAAATATGTATAGAACAGCTTCTGGAGCACCTGGTCCTGAATATTATCAGCAACAAGCGGATTATAAAATGGATATTGAGTTAGATGATAAAAATGCTAAATTATTTGGTACAGAGACTATCACTTATACTAATAATGCTAAAGAATCTTTAGAATATTTATGGATTCAGTTAGATCAAAATTTAATGGCAAAAACCTCTAAAACACCATTAGTTGAGAATTCTAAAATAGATCCAGCGATTAGTGCACAAGGTTTTTCTAGAAAATATTTAGAAGAAAAATTTGATGGTGGTTTTAAAATCGATTACGTAAAAGATATTAAAGGCAATCCCATTTCTTATACTGTCAATGAAACCATGATGCGTATAAATCTTGTAAAACCATTAGCGCATGGAGAAAAATACGTGATGAATATAAAATGGAATTATAATATTAACAATTACATGTTAGATGGTGGACGTTCTGGTTATGAGCCTTTCAAAGATGGAAATAAATTATACGTTTTAGCGCAGTTTTACCCAAGAATGGCAGTTTATAATGATGTAGAGGGTTGGCAAAATATGCAGTTTTGGGGAAGTGGAGAATTTGCTTTGCCATTTGGAAACTTCGAAGTAAATGTTACAGTTCCAGCCGATCATGTGATGGAAGCAACAGGAAATCTTTTAAATAGATCTGAAGTTTTTACACCTGAACAAGTAAAAAGATATGCTTTAGCACAAAATTCTTTCGATAAACCAGTCGTAATTGTTACACAAGCAGAAGCAACAGAAAGTGAAAAAGGTTTTTCTGACAAAAAGAAAACTTGGAAGTTTAAAGCAGAGAATGTTCGTGATTTTGGAATTTCAACTTCAAGAAAATTTATCTTAGATATGATGGCTGTAAAATTGGGTGGAAAAACTGTTATGGCAGTTTCGTTATATCCAAAAGAAGGAAACCCGTTATGGGAACAATATTCTACTAAAGCTGTTGCACATACACTAAAAAGTTATTCGAGTTATACTTTCGATTACCCTTATCCAAAAGCAGTTTCTGTAAATGCGCAAGATCAAGGAATGGAATATCCAATGATTTGTTGGAATTTTGGACGTCCAGAAGCTGATGGAACATTCTCTGACAGAGTAAAATACGGAATGCTAGGCGTAATTATTCACGAAGTAGGACATAATTTTTTCCCAATGATTGTTAATTCTGACGAGCGTCAATGGACATGGATGGATGAAGGATTAAACACATTTATGGAATATCTTGCTGAGATTTCTTTTGATAAAAATTTCCCTGTAGATCGTGGCCCAGCAGCAAAAATTGTTCCTTATATGAGTGGTGATCAGTCTAATATTGAACCAATTATGACTAATTCGGAAGCGATAAAACAATTTGGGAACAATGCTTACGGGAAGCCAGCAGCTGGTTTAAACATTCTTCGTGAAACCATTATGGGTCATGAATTGTTCGATTATGCTTTCAAAACTTATGCAAATCGTTGGAAATTTAAGCATCCAACTCCAGAAGATTTTTTTAGAACAATGGAAGATGCATCAGCAACCGATTTAGACTGGTTTATTAGAGGATGGTTTTATACTACAGATTATACAGATATTGGTATTAAAGATGTAACTCAATATTATGTTAGCAATGAGGCTCCGAAAGATTTTAAAGCTCCAGAAGTTAACAGAAGAAATAGACGTAAAATGGCTGGGCCACTAGTATATATGATTTCTAGTACAAGTCAAGATTTGTTAGGAGAAAATAAGAAGGCATTAAACGTAAAAGATGTTAAGACTTTAGACGAATTTGTGCAAGCTAATTTCAAACCAGAAGAAATTGCGAAACTAGCTTCCCCAAAATATTTTTATGAAGTAACTTTTAATAAACCTGGAGGACTAGTAATGCCAATTATTGTAGAACTAACTTTTGAAGACGGAACAACTGAAAATCAAACATTCCCAGCTCAAATTTGGAGAATGAATGATGTTGAAATTGTAAGAACATTTGCTACTCAAAAAGTTATTTCAAAAATTGTAGTCGATCCAAAATTAGAAACTGCCGATATTGATGTTACCAATAATACTTGGCCAAAAGTAATTGGAAAATCTAAATTTGATTAATTAACGTTATTTAAAATTAAAAAAATGTTTGGAATAGGAGGAGGAGAATTAGTTTTTATCATGTTTATCGCATTGATGCTTTTTGGGTCAGATAAGATACCAGATATAGCGCGTACAATGGGAAAAGCAATGGCTCAACTAAAAAATGCAACAAATGATATAAAATCTGAGATTCAGCGTGGAGCCGAATCTAATGATATTGATATAAAATCATTAACAGGAGATTTTACTTCAGA
>NZ_JBJXEN010000071.1:0-70886 GCF_046153165.1 Flavobacterium sp.
TTTTGAATATAATTATAGTTTGTGTAAAGGAATAGAAAACAACATAGACTTTATTAATAAAACATCTGGATTAGAAAACACTGAAGGTGGAAAACTAACACTTAAAAAAGTATATTTTACTTATCGTGATTCAAATATGGGCAAATATACGCCTTATACTTTTAATTATGATGAACTCAACGAATCAAGTAACCCAAATTACAACCAAAAAAATTATGACATTTGGGGGAATTACAAAAAATCTAACGAAGGTGTTGGTTGCGAAACACTTAGTGCATTATCAAATGCTGAATATCCTTATGTAGACCAAAGTAACCAAGTGTCTGCTGATCAAAATGCTTCTGTATGGCTTCTTAGGTCTATAGGTTTGCCTTCTGGTGGTGAGATGGAACTTAAGTATGAATCCGATGATTATAAGTACGTACAAAACAAAGAAGCCATGCAAATGTTTAAAGTTGTAGGTGCAGGTAATGAAGATAATCCTAATGATCTAAGTGACCAAATTGACAATAAGAATCTTTCGAATCTTTCGAACCCTATAGACATGTCGTATGATTATCTATATATAAAATTAGACAAACCTTGCTCTAATGAAGAATTTTATGATAAATATATTAGAAAATTAAAAGGACTACCTATTTATTTTAGATTTTTAACTAATATGACCAGTCCTTTTGTCTCAGATAACGACAAATATGATTATGTTACTGGTTATTTAAATTTATCTAATGAAGCTGGAGTTCATAAAATAATAGGAGGAACTAATGGTCTTTATGCAGCAGTAAAGATAGCTCATACAACTCGAGGTGATGGTGGCGCATTAAGTGGAATACCTGTAAGTCCAATCACAAAAGCAGGTTGGTATTTCGGAAGACAGTATTTAAACAATACTGTATATAGTCATACAGGAAGAGAAGATGTTAATATTGAAGATGTTGAAGGTGTTGTAAAGAGTTTAGTTGGAATGATAACAGATCTAAAAGATATAGTTATTAGCCCGAATCAAAAATTAATCCAACTTAAAATTGCATCTAAATTCATTGCTAATAAATCATGGATCCGCCTTATGCAACCAGAATCTAAAAAACTAGGTGGTGGTGTTAGGGTTAAAGAAATAAAAATTCATGACAATTGGGATAGAATGACAAACAATGAAGGCCAAGAAGTTTACAAACAATTTTACGGACAACAATACTCCTATGTTGATAAAGATGGTAATGGTTCTTCAGGTGTTGCATCCTATGAGCCATTAGGTTGTAAAGAAAATCCTTTTGTATATCCTTTTTATGATCATAATAAACCAGATAGTGTTCTCGGACCAGGCACTCAAAATTATGTAGAACTTCCTTTTGGAGAATGTTTTTTCCCATCTCCAAAAATCACCTACAGTCATGTTAGTGTAAAGAACTTAGCAAGAGAGAAAACAAATGCTAACGAAGTAATTACATTAAAAAAACATGCTACAGGCGATGTGGTTACAGATTTTTTTACCACTAGAGATTATCCTACAATTTCAGATATTTCAATGATTAGCGCAAAATATGATAACTCTCCATTAGCTGGTTTATTGAATATTAATGTGAAAACACATTTAACGATGGCACAAGGTTTTTCTATACATACAAATGATATGGATGGGAAAATGAAATCACAAGAGGTTTATTCTGAAGGTAAAGAATTAGTTTCAGGGATGGAATACAAATATGAAGAAATGCCTAATAATTCATCTTCAAATCAAGGAAAGTTAAATAATGAAATTGTAACCATAGACTCTAAAGGAGTAATTGGAAAAAATACAGTAGCTGTCGATTATGATGTAGTAAATGATTTTAGAGAGAATTATTCTGAGACTAAATCGGCGGGGCTTCATTTTCAGACAGAAACATTACCTATAACGCTTCTTATTCTTGTGGTTCCTTGTCCAATTCCTAGATTTGCTAAACATGTAAATATTTTAAGAACGGCAATAACTACAAAGGTTATACATACAACAGGAATACTTCGTGAAACTATTGCTTTCGATAAAAATGCTAAAGTATCAACCAAGAACCTAGCTTGGGATGCCGATACTGGAAATGTTTTATTAACAGAAACAATAAACGAATACAATGACAAGTATTATAATTTCAATTTTCCAGCCTATTGGGCTAATCCAGGAATGAGTCAAGCAGCTCTAAATCTAGGGTTAACATGGAATATTAAAAATATTTCCGGTCAAAATAAATACCAATTTGATTCTGTTAATAGTGTTAATCCAAATGCCGATGATTATTTAATAGATGGTGATGAAGTATGGGCAACCCCATCTCTTCCATCCGAAAAAAGAGGCGTTGGGTTTAAGGCTTGGGTTGTAAATGTAAAACCGGATCATTCTTTCAATTTGATCGATGAAAAAGGAATCAAGGTTGTCCAACAAACGGACGATGTTAAAAATCCAAATGCAAAAGTAATTGCATCAGGATCTATAAAAGTAATTAAATCTGGACATAAAAATATGCAAGGGGCTTCTATGGCAAGTGTTACTTTAATGAAAAAACCTTCGTTAACTATAGGAAGTAACATTGGAAACGATCCTTTTTTAAGTAATGATTGGAGCAGTAATAGAATTGTAAATGCATCAGCAATTGAATACAAAGATGTATGGCCATCACAATGTGAATGTGGTTTGCCACAAATGAAATTTAAAGTAGATAATCCCGAAACACTAATTGATGAATCCAAAGAATTATTACCATTTCAATATGACTTAAATAATAGTTCTTTAGATTTTGACATTGTTGAAAAAAAATCTTACAACCCATACCGATACAATGTATTAGGAAATTGGAGAGCTGTAAAATCGCATGCCTATTTAACAGGAAGGAACAATACTGCCGACCCAACTCCAAGAAAAACAGGTTTCTTTAACGATTTTAGATCGTTCTATGTTCATAATTCTGCTAATGAAAATTGGACGGTTACAACAGGAGAAGCACGTGGCAGATGGACATTTGCATCAGAAGTATCGCAATACAATGCTTGGGGACAAGAGGTAGAAAATAAGGATGCACTAGAAAGATATTCGTCTGCACTTTACGGCTACAACAATCGTTTTCCAGTTGCAGTAGCTTCAAATACGAAGTATAAAGAGCTTGCTTACGATGGTTTCGAAGATTATGATTTTGCAGATTGTAATGAAAAATCACATTTTAGTTATGAAGGTGCTTTGGTAAAAAATAAAATCTCTATCACAAATAAGCAATCACATACAGGTAGAAGAAGTATCAGATTAGAGCCTAAAGCAACTTCTACAATTCAGAAGAAAATAGTAAACTGTACTCCAAAAGTAACAGTTAAAACAAATACTAAAATAGTAGCAAAAAAATAATTTAGGTAAGATGAAATTAATAAATAAAATAATATTTAGTATTGTATGTTTTTGTGTTACAAACGCTGCTTTTTCTCAAGTTCTAAACGAAGGATTTGAAGGAACAACATTTCCACCTACCACATCAGGAAACTGGACAGTTTTAGATAATGGTGTAGGCACAATTATGAGTTGGACCGAAACGACCGATCCAACAAGAGTTCACTCTGGTCTAAAAGCGGCCATTGTGGATCGTGAGAATGTGGGTGCTGGTAATACGTCTATAGACTGGTTAATTTCGCCGCAAATTACAGTTGGTGCCAATTCGCAATTACGGTTTTTTACCAGACAAAGTTTTACGGGTAATAGTGGATCTACGTATGAGATACGAATATCTACCAATGCTACCCAAAATAATCAAGCAGCCTATTTGCCAGTTCAAAGCTGGACAGAAACAACACTAAATGCTACTTTCAATGTTTACGAAGAAAAAATTGTAAATTTAGCAGATTATCCAGCTGGAACACAGCTATATATTGCTTTTGTAAAACTTAATACACAGCCTACAGGTACAATATCTGGAGACCGATGGTTGATAGACGACGTAAAAGTAGTGCAACAATGTCTAGATCCAACGATATTAAATGTTGGGACTATAACACCTACAACAGTTAGCCTAAACTGGACAAACAACGGTTCTGCAACCTCTTGGGAAGTAGAAGTTATTCCAGCAGCAAGTACACCAACAGGAGTTGGAATAGCAGTACCTACTAATCCATTTGTAGTGACAGGTTTAATGCCGGCAACAGCTTACAAATATTATGTGAGAGCAAATTGTGGTAGTGGTAATTTTAGTCAGTGGGTTGGACCTTTTAATTTTTTTACAACACCTGCTGGATCTATATGCAGTACACCAATAACCATTTCGAGTTTACCTTACAACCATAGTACTAGTACAAACGTTTATGGTGATGAAGTTGATACACCACAAGGAACAGGATGTGAAGGAGGAACTACTAATTATTTGGAAGGAGCAGAAGTGTTTTATTCCTACACAGCTTCAGTTTCTGAAACTATTAAAATTACAATGAATCCTTATAGTGGGAACAATAACTCTAGTATATTTGTTTACAATGGTTGTAGCAATGTAGGTGTTTCATGTCTTGCAGGTGTTGCAAACATAAGCGATACTTCAAGAGAAATAACGCTACCTGTCATTTCAGGACAAACTTATATTATTGTGGTGTCTTCTAGTACAACTCCTACAACAGGAATTCTATATGATTTAATAATTGAAAGAGCGAATTGTCTTCATCCTATTAATTTTTCTACAACAAATGTTACTAATACATCAGCTGATATTTCTTGGGCAACCGCTTCAGGAGCAAATTCATGGCAGGTAGAAATGGTGCAAGTTACAGCATATAACGGCTCTTATATACCTTTAAACCCCATTACAATAAACACTAATAATTATAGTGCTACTGGATTAAATTTAGGCACATATCGCTTATGGGTAAGAGAAAATTGTGGCAATGGTAATTTTAGTGCTTGGTCTTATAACACTTTTTCTACGTTTTGTCCAGTACCAACTATTGTTTCAAGTAGTTATAATGGTGTTTCTGCAAATATTACTTGGACTTCACAAAACTTAAATTCTTATCCAGCGCAAAATAATTGGGAGATATTTATAAGACCTCTTGGGGAAGCTGGACAGTTTACAGGAATTCCTGTAAATACATCTACATATATTGCTACTAACCTAGAACCAGATATTGTGTATGAATGTTATGCTAGGTCAAATTGTGGAGTAAATGGATATAGTAATTGGAATAATGCCCGTGTTATTATTGGAGGAATTTCTCTAGATCAATGTATAAAAACAAATACTATAGAGGTAAACACAAGAGTTTCATTATTTGTAAATTTAATAAATCATCTTTTAGGTATTGTAAATTCAGGTGGTTCTGTCCCAAATGGATATAATCCTACTGTATTACAAAATCTAGCGCAATATATAGCTGATCCTAATCCTGCTATATATAATTTTTCTTATCTAAACGGTACATTAGAATTTTCATTTTCTGACCATCCCAATGCCCTCAGAAAAGATGTCAAAATAACAGGCTATTCGCCAAGTTTTGGATTAATGACAAATTTTGTATCTACTGGTTATTACTCTTCACAATATTTCATGTATAAAGTCCCAGCATCTTTTGGAAGTAATCTGGCTGAATTAACATTAAAACATCTTAATCTTTGTGAGATTTCTTGTGTCCCAATTATAGGAGAAATTACTTTTATCGATTTTCCAGAAGGGTCTAATTATACATGTGGTAACAGAAGGGTACATTTCTCTCCTCAAGCAAATGATATTGATATAGAAAATATTGGAGCAACTTTTCAGTGGACTTTCAAAGATCAAAATGGTTATGCATTATCAACAGCTACGGATTTATACACAGAATATACATTTACCACGGTAGGAAATAATAAAGCTGAATTAGTTATCACAGAGCCTAACGGCTGTACAACTACATTTACGAAAATAGTACCTGTTGTTGCATGCGATCCTTGTACAGCAACAAATCCTAGAACACCACGTGCAAAACAATTATTTATAGCTTTACTAAATCACCTAAGAACTAAAGTAATAAACAATGAAGATATACCGATTACAGGTTATACATGTCCTGAATTAAAAGCTTTTGAATTATATATTACTGATGAAAAACAGAAAATTTATGGATTTACTGTTAGTGGAAATACTATGGCATTTTGGTTTCACCCAGTTGATCAAAATGCAGGTTCTCCAGACGTTTATCTAAGTAATTGGAATAGTACAATGGCGCCTTTTAGCGATATAGATGTAGTTAATTATACACAATCTAATTTAGAAACTAATATTGATAATAAAATTATTTTAGCAGATGGATCAAGAATTGCTCTAGGACATACTCGTCACATCAATTTCTGTCCAGATGACTTTTGTGTAAACCATGTAGCTATTGTCGTTGACGAGTCAGGTTCTATAGATAATTCTGAAAAAATAAATATAAAACGTCAGTTAAAAGCCTTTTTGAATCAACAAGCTTATCTGAATGATTTAGATCCTAACTGGAATATGTACGTTTCACTAATAGGGATGTCGGATACTGATATAAACAATAGAACAGATCATGTTTTATACAAAAGAGTTAGTGGTACTATTACTGATCCTAATTCAACTCTTACTGAGTTAATGAAATGGGTAGATGGTCCAGCCCTAGATGGTGTAAACAGTTATGGTTTTCGAAACGGAACAACTGGTATAAGCGGCGGTTCGGATTTCTGGAAAAGCGGTCTAGACAAAGCAACCTCAAATTTTTCTGCGGTCCCACCAAAATTAGTTGTTATGATTACAGATGGGTCGGAAACAAATGACTTAACTGGGCTTAAAGCAACAATGGCAAAATTTAATAACTATCAACATATATTGCCTTTAAATGAGGCTAAACCCCATTTATATGTTGTAGGAATAGACAATGGTTTTTATGTTTATGATGAGCAAAGTGCTCTCGGAAATAAGGCAAGAAATGAAGATCCTAATTATGTGCCAAATTTAAGAAGTTCGTCTCCTACCAGTAGAGTGACGCCTGCCCTTGCCTTATCATTAAAGTATTTATTGCAAATACCAAGCCCTGATTTTCCAATAAATACAATTAACACATCTAACCACGCTAGTTCTGATCCAGATTTTAAAAATGATGATTTTATAGGAATGGCTAATATGGATATTTTTGGTGATCCAGAATCGACCTTTTTATCAGACAACATGGACGATGTTTATGCTAAATGTGGATCGACTGCAATTAAGGATCCATGTGATGATTGTTTTTCT
This sequence comes from Flavobacterium sp., assembly GCF_046153165.1. Classification (GTDB taxonomy): domain Bacteria; phylum Bacteroidota; class Bacteroidia; order Flavobacteriales; family Flavobacteriaceae; genus Flavobacterium. The sequence continues at coordinate 7,227 of NZ_JBJXEN010000071.1, forward strand.
TTCCAACCAGAGCCTGGAAAAGTTGGTGGATATGTGCTAAGTGCTTGGGTAAAAGAAGAATTAAATGTTCAAGTTAAAAATTATACAAGCCCAAAAATTATTTTAAGATTTCTAGATTACAATAGAAAACCTATTAACCCGCTTCCAATAACTAATTCAGAAATATTTTTCATACCAAAAGGAGACATTATTGAAGGCTGGCAACGTATTGGAGGTAAATTTGAAATCCCAGCTAACACAATTTTCATGGAGTTTGAATTAGTTAACGAGAGTAATAGCATTCCCGTATTCTTTGATGACATTCGTATTTATCCTGTTAAAGGAAATATGAAATCGTTTGTTTATGATCCAGAAACATTTAGACTCATGTCCGAGTTAGACGAGAATAATTATGCTACTTATTACGAATATGATAATGAAGGTGGTTTAGTTAGAATTAAAAAAGAAACGGTTAAGGGAATCAAAACGATTCAGGAAACTCGTTCAGGTAATGTTATTAAAGTAGAATAATGAAAGTAAAAAATGCAATTTTGTTACTTATTAGTTTTCTATTGTCGACAACAACATTTGGACAATCAGTAAGTGATGTATTCAAAAAATTGAATGCACAGTATACAAACTCAAAGCCATTACAATATATAACTAAGTATAGCTTGTACAAAGACTATGAAACAAAAGTAGCCAGTCAAAGTTATAATGGCAGTTTTATAAAAACAGCCAATAACGTAGTTTATATGAAAATAGACAATACGGAGTTCATTAACGGAAAACTATTTTCTGTTAAAGTAAATCATACAGAGAAAGCAATGGATGTGTCTAATAAACCTGGTCTTTCTACTGCAGAATTCGACATGAATAAGTTATTAGCACTTTGTAAAATAGCATCTTATAAAGATTATAAGGTTTATTGGGAAATTGTAATGATTCCTGGTGAATATTCAGGGTTGACCTATTCAAAAATTATTTTAAATATAAATAAAAATTTTACGATCCAAAAACAAGTGTTTTATTACAATACAGAAGTTAATTTTTCGACTGATTATAAAAAACAGAATTTAAGTATGCCACGATTGGAAATTGTATATAGTAATTACAGTAACAATCCAGTTGATTCATCAAAAATGAATGTTTATTCGTTTTTTAGTATTAGCAAAAACAATAAAATTACAGCAACCGCAAAGTACAAAGACTATGAGGTTTCTGATGTGAGAACGAATATTTCGAATAAAAAATAAATGTGCCAAGTAAGTATGAAAGCCATCAAACAAATTCTTCAGTTTTTAATTATTTTTTCTGCAACCATCGGATTTGCACAACAAGTAGATGAACCATTACCATTGGGTTCTAACAGAATTGTTGGTAATGCATTAATAGGAGGATCTATCCCAGTTGAAGATTCTAAATTTGCAGATTTAGCAAATGTAAATGACTTTACTTCGGTAAATTCTGCTATAAACATACACGTTGGTTTTATAGATGAATCTAATGATTTTGCTGCTTATAATACTATTTTTACTGCGGAAGTAACTTTAGATATTGCAAGATATAACACTGATGGTTCTCAAATTGATTCTGAAAATAAAGTAATTACTATTGTTCATAACAATTCAACAGAAAATTTTAAGTTAAATGATTTTCTAATATATAAGCTACCAGGAATACATAAGGCAGATATTAAAATAGGAGGTGTTCAATATTTCGACCAAACTGGAAATTCAATTTCTTTAACAAATTCACCATTATACGTCGAAGCTAGGTTTAATACCGAAAGGTATTTTAATATGAAAGGGACTTATGTTTCTCCTACAACGAGTCTAGTAACTTATATAGGTCAATTAGCTACTGCTGTGCCAGGAGCAATTGCAAATGGTGAGGATGAATTACAAATCGCTTGGGCAAAAGATCCAAATTTTCCAGCACTGGAATACGAATTAGAATGGACTTGGATAGACAGTTATAGTGATGTACAGAACGTGTTTTTAACTGAAAATCAAATTTCACTTACCGAACAACAATTCAAATTAAACAGTACACGTATTCAAACAAAAGATTTAAGCTATAATATTCCATTAATTTTTTCTAGAGGATACCTCGTTTATAGGGTTCGTCCTGTAGGTCGTTTTTTAGATAATACTACTAAAAATTATTATGGTTTATGGTCGTCTGGTGTGACCGATACTTTTGCAACAATTCAAGATTGGCCTAATAAAATTACTATTGCTAAAAGTCATGAAAACGGTGGTAAAAACTGGCAATATCAATCTTCCTTTGCAGAGGATGGCAAGAAAAAAGAAGTGGTTAGTTATTTTGATGGTTCCTTAAGAAATCGTCAAACAGTAACTAAAATAAATTCTAACAACCAATCTGTTGTTGGGGAAGTTATATATGACAACCAAGGTCGTGCTGCGATTGAGGTTTTGCCCGTACCTATAGAGAATGCGGCAATAAAGTATTTTGGTAATTTAAATATCAATACTACTGGACAAATTTATTCTCATAAAGACTTCGATTGGGATTCAGTAGGAAATATTTGCACAATACCACTTGTCTCAGAGATGGGAAAGACATCTGGAGCCAGTAAATACTATTCGGAACTATCGTCACCTACAAATACTTTTCAGGATTATGTGCCTAATGCCGAAGGTTTCCCATTTTCTCAAATAGAATACACGCCAGACAACACTGGAAGGATAACCAGAAAAGGTGGGGTTGGAAAAACACACCAACTAGGTAATGGTCACGAAATGTTGTATAAGTATGATACTCCATCTCAGCTAGAGCTAAATAGACTTTTTGGCTATAAAGTGGGAGATAGTAAGCGATACAAAAAAAATACAGTTATAGATCCCAACGGACAAGTAAGCGTAAGTTATTTAGATCCTCAAGGAAGAACTGTGGCTACTGCATTGCAAGGTGATAAAGCGGGTAGTTTGGACCCTTTATATGACGCTACTAATCCTTCAGCACCTATCACTACTAATCTATTAGTTAATAACGATAAATATACAACAGGAAGATATGGCATACAAGAAGATGCTATTAGGATAAGTGCGCCACTTAATGTTATTAAGGACAATATAAATGTAATTTTTAACTACACTCTTCCTCATTTTAATAATACTTTTTCAGATACTTGTCTCACACCCAAATCATATCCATTTGTTTATGATTTAGGGATGAGTCTTAAAGATGATTGCGGAATAGAGAATCTTCATTTTTATAATAACTTCAATAATCTAGATCCTCAAAAGTATCTTACAATTGGTTCCATCATTCTAAATAATACTGGTAACCCAGCAGCAATCAATTATAACACCAGTATTACAGAAAGTTTTTTAAAGAAAGCAAAAAGCTATACCATCGCTAAAGATGTTAGAGTAAATCAAGTTGCTGTTGAAGCCTATGCTGATGATTATATTGCAACTTTAAAAGCAAATCCAACAAATCAAAATAATGATTGTTTTCCTAAAACTTCGCAATATCAAGTTGATATTCATGTAGAAGATTGTAATATTAATTGTCATGAATGTGAGAAAGCTTTGGTTAGTCAGCATTTATCAGCAGCTGATAAATTAGAGTATGAAGCATTATTTCCAACAGACACTACTACAGTTGGAAATGTTACAGCAAGAAAACTTTACATTGATATTGCAAGAAAAAAATATGTCGTAAATTCATTAACTACATTTTACGGAAACCTAAACTTTAGTTATTCAGGAGACAATCTTATTCACAATTCTTCTGATGCAGATGCACAAATTATTGAATCTGAAAAAACATATAAATTCGAGTTCGACTTATCGCTACAAACTTGTAGAGAAATATGTAATAGTGCTCCATTAACCTGTAATATAAACGAATCTCAATTACTAGATGACCTTAGTCCAAGTGGACAATATGGCTCAATAGAAGGAATTGTTTTTGATACAGAAGAAGGAGTAGTGACACCCACAGTCGACGACAACACCCCTCCTCCTACAGCAACAAGTCCTATACAAGTTGTTTCGGACAACTTAAGTATATTTAACGAGTATAACTTTTTGCTAAAAGGAGGATCATATCCAAGTGGTCAAGATGCTATTAGCGCAAATGCAACTGTAACATCAGCACAATCCAGATACAGCTGGAAATACCCTTCACCAGAATACACGAAGGCTGATGGGACAGCTTCTATGATTACAGTTACTAAAATCGCTAATAATTCATATAGTCCTGCTATTGAGCCAAATACACCTATAAATGAAATTGTATCAACAGGTGATTCAGAAGGAGTTATATTTAAAGTAAAACCACAATACTTAGATAATGTGGCTGATTTTATTAAAGCATGGGATCCAAATTGGGCAAACTCATTAATCAAATACCATCCAGAATATAACTATTTAGAATACCATAAAGAACTATGTGATAAACGCTATAACGGTGGAAAGAATACTGACGAATTTGATGAAAACCTGAATTCATATAGTACTTTTTCTTCGGTAGCCAACACTACTACAACACCGGTATCAACTTTACTTTATGATTTGCAAGACCTAAGTGTTTCTGGAGATCCTTTTTATAGTGTAAATATTTATCCCTCAATAAATAATACTGCTACTCAAGATGGTTTGAGAAAAGCAATAATGCTAGAAGCACTTACAACAAATTATGATGGACTAACTTATCCTTGGGCTTCAGCTCCTAATGGAAAAAAACCAATGAACATGCTACAAGCTTCACTATATGTAGTCATGTTTGGTGGTGGTTTGGCGCCAATAAGCTTTTTTGACAACATTATTACTAGTAATCCAACAAACTCTCAATTAATTAGTCATATAAAACTTGCGCCAGAATCAGAAATCACTACAGCTCAAAAAGACCGCATCTGGTTAACTTTTAGAAGTAATTATATTTCTTTAAAAACGAAAACGAAAACTGTCTTTTCTAATATTTATGCTTTAAAAAATGGCGGGTACAATGGTTTTATTGGTGATGCACAAAACACCGATAATTATAAAACGTTGTTCAGAAAGTATAATTCAGCTAGAGTCGCAGATATTACATTTGCAATAAATGATGCATCTAACAATCCTCTATCTCTAGTTTCAGCAAGTCCAGTAATACCCGCAAATCCACTTACACCAGTTTTGGTTACAGCAAATTCACAAAAAGCAGTTCATTCAGATATTACAAGAATTTACTACAATGCCAAAACCAAGCGTTTTATTTCTGCTGATTTTTCTTTCAACTCAGGAACAGACGATGCAGCGGCATTAACTGCCGCCGAACACGCTACCGATCAAGGAATATTTATGCAAACGGGTAAATGTCCTTTATTATTAGATTTCGAGCATTTCCTTAACGGATTTGTTCGTCAAAGTAAAAATGAATATGGTCAGGATGTACTCCCTTATTTGTACAATCCTTCAGGGAAATTACCTATAAATGGAACTCCCCCAATTCCTGCTAACACAATTACTCCTTTTTCTAGCGATTTGTATAAAGCTCTTGGTGGTACTTTCCCACTAACAGGATCTTTGACTCCTACAATTAGAGGAGAAATGGATGGCGACTACACATTAAAATTAATTGTAAAAAATGATAATGGTGTTGATTTTGCTAACCCATTAATATTAAAAATTATTCAACCTACTTCGTATGTAAACCCATGTGTTAGTGGAAATAGTACACATCCATCATGGTTAAACTATCTAAATAATTCTAGATTTACAATCAAAGAATTCAAAAACATTTACTTGGTACCAGGAAGTCCTGCAGGAGCAGAAAAATTTAGAGTAGTAGCTGTAATAGAAAATATTAATGCTAATCCTGCTATTCATTGTTACGAAGAGATAATTATAGAAGGGACAACGATAGTTCAGTTAGCTAATTGTAGTTTCGATATGGCTGATGGTACAGGGAATGCAAGCTCTGAAGCAGGTGGCGGATGTCCTAAAAAATTTAAATTCGAAAAGAATTTACAACAATTATTAAATAAATTAAAAGAAAAAAATAAATTATTTAGCATTGCTGAAATACCATTAAAAGAGGACTATAATCCATTAGTAACTCCTCCTAATCCAGGACTATATAATTACGGAAGTAGTTTTATTGCCGAATTTTTGGGTGACACAACCTTGTTAGCTGAATATAGCGGTAGTACAAACGGTTTCAGTATAAATATTAATCCAACTACATTTGTGAATGTAACTTTAAATTCACCTTTACCAGCAACATTCGACCATTTTTCAGGAATTAATATCACAGGAACAACGATAGTATTTAATTATGTATTAAATAATGGCTCTTTAAACACCATAACAGGAACTATAAACCTATTGGATTTTGGTTGTATTTGTCATGATAAAATTCCTGCACAACAAGCTGCAGAAGCTAATTTCTTGAAGTTGATAAATCATCTTTGGGTTAAAAAAAATACTCAAGAAGGTGTTCCTGATGGTTATAATCCACAGCAGTGGGTGGATTTAGATTCGTATGTAATTCCTAATGGATCAACAATTAATGAGTTTGACACTGAGTGGAGTACAACAAATCCCCTTGAAATAGGTACTAGTTTAGGAATGAAATTTAAATTTTCTCAAAGAGGAGATGCGTATTGTGAGTTCTCATTAGTACTAAGTAGTTGTAGTTTTAGAGGATGTGGAACTTTTGGCTGGAGGAATTACTATAATTCAATAACAAACTTTTCTAATTTTCATATTAATCCAGACAATCAAACTTTTACAGTTATGGTTCATCATGGTTCATATCAAGTGGAAAATGAAGTTATTCCAGCTGGCGTAGATATAAGAACTGGTTCAGTAGATTGTTTAGAAAGTTTTGTATGTCCACAGCAAATAGAGGCAGAGAATAGTTTGACAAATATTTTAAGTCAATTAATTCGATTTGAACAAGGATCAAGTACTGATTTAAGTGGGTTATCTCCCTTTTTAAGTCTACCAAACGGAGTAAACCCTTCAGTAAATAATTATTTATTTGACAATTCTTCAAGTTTAGAGACATATTCTTTTCAATTTGCAGCAAATTCGAATTGTGGAATGACTATTAAATTAGATAGAGATTATACAGCGAACATCAGGAATATTCATCAATTAAAATTCACAGATAATACATACACAACATTTACTGCTATTGGCACTTGGCCAGGTGCTGAACCAGCTGGATCAGGTGTTGTTATAACCGGAAGTATCTCCTGCCTAAATCTAGATACCTGCCTACAAGAAGTAGAAGTACCCTGTGTAAGCTGTATTCCGCCACAAGTAGAGCCAGTAGTTTGTGGCGCAAAATGGCGAGAATTTAAACAAAGAATGAGTAGTATTACAACTAATGAGATTACAACTAATGGTATCATCATCCCTTATGTGCTACCCGATTATTTATTAAATGACGACACCTACTTTTGTGGGGCAAATTTAGGATACATAAGTACACAATATATTTATTATTTAGATCAATTAGGAATTACTTATATCGAACATCCTTTGTATATTAGCATAGGACAGTTTGGTTCTTCTAAACTAAACTATGGCTACGCAGGAACAAACCTCGCTATTGATAGCTACAAAGCTTATCTTGCAGACCTTACAAATCCAAGAATGCCGTGGGTAAATTACATACAAGATGTATATATTAAACACAATAGTATTTGTCCGCCAGCACCACTAGTCCCTCATTTAGATTTAAGCATCAAGGATGTTAAAACACCTTGTGATATTTTTAATGCCAATATAACAGCAACTTATTCGCAAGCTTTTACACAACAGTTTTTTGCAAACAAACGCGAAGAGTTTGTTAAAAAATACATTAAAGATGCGGTAAACAATCTTAAGGAAACATTTACAAAAAATGCTGACGACAAAGAATATCAATATACTTTGTACTATTATGACCAAGCAGGGAATCTAGTACAAACTGTACCGCCGGAAGGCGCAGATGGCGTTCCAGGGCAAAGACTTTTAATGACCTCAGATACTGATCCTCTGAATGTTCAGATTAATGGAATTCGAAATTCGGAACTAGAAATTGATAAAGATAAAGAGGATAATACAGCTGCGGGTTTAATCGTATTACCTGCGCATACTTTGCAGACCCAATACCAATACAACTCGCTAAACCAGCTCGTATGGCAAAAAACACCAGATGGTGGTGAGACACGTTTTGCATATGATAAATTGGGTAGAATAATCGCTTCTCAAAATGCTAAGCAGAAAATAGGAAATAATATCACTAATGAAAAGTGGTTTAGTTATACCAAGTATGACGAATTGGGCAGAATATACCAAGCAGGTGAAATTATTCTACCACCTTCAGAAGTATTTACTATCAATGAAAACGGAAAATTACTAAGAGGAACTACCATTGTTGAAGGTTTTGAAGGTTTCGAAAATTATACGCCACCATTAGCACCACTAGCGTCAACAGCAAGCAAAAGAGAAGTAACTCATACTTTATATGATGAACCTTATTTGCAAGCAGTTCCTTATTTTGCAGATTATTCGTCAGATAATACGCAAAAAAGAGTTACAGGAGTGTTGTATTTCAAAACATCACCATTGGCAATAAATATCAATAGTTATGATAATGCCATATTTTACGATTATGATGTGCACGGAAATGTAAAACAACTCGTACAACATAATACAAACCCTGCGCTTCCAGAAACGCAAAAGCATAAAACTGTAGTGTATGATTATGACTTAATAAGCGGAAACGTAAATAAAGTAGTGTATCAGCCCAACAAAAAAGACCAGTTTATTCACAAATATACTTATGATGCTGACAATCGTATAACGAATGTGCAAACTAGTAATGATGATATAATTTGGGAAAAAGATGCTAACTATCAGTATTACCAACATGGGCCATTAGCTAGAGTAGAAATTGGAGATAAGAAAGTACAAGGATTAGATTATATATATACCCTACAAGGCTGGCTAAAAGGAGTAAACTCTGAACAAATAGGCGTAAATAAAGATGCAGGAAAAGACGGAGATTATGATGGTACAGGAAACGTAGCACAAGATGCCATGGCATTTGCATTAAACTACTATAGTGGCGATTATATTTCTAGACACAATACAAATGACAATATTGTATTTAGTTTAAGTAAAGGAATGTCACTAGAAGGTGCAGAAAATCTGTATAATGGGAATATTAAGGAAATGGTAACCTCATTAATAAAAGAAGACCAAACCTTGCTAAATTCTCAGTTTAATCATTATAAGTATGATCAGCTAAACCGTATTAAGGAAATGAATTCGACAGCTGTATTACCAACAAATACAACTGCCCCTAGTTATCAGTCTAGTTATATTTATGATAGAAACGGAAACTTACAACACTTAACAAGAACAGCACCGCTTACTAATAGTCCAACAACCGCATACGCCTTGATGGATGATTTATCATACAATTATATCGCAGGAACAAACAAATTATCTCATGTAGACGATACAGTTCCTAATGGTACTTTCACAAACGATTCTGCAAATCCTAATGATACCTCTTTAGATATTGATGACCAGCAAATAGACAATTATAAATACGATGCAATAGGTCAGTTAACAAGGGACGTAAAAGAAGGATTAAGCATTTACTGGCGAGTAGATGGTAAAGTAGATCAAGTAGCAAAAGACAACGGAACAATTATTAAGTTCGATTATGATGGTTTGGGTAACAGAATCTCTAAAACGGTAAATGCACCCAATGCTGCTAGTAAAACAACTTACTATCAGCGTGATGCACAAGGAAATGTACTAGCCGTTTATGAAGGTACAAGTACTGGAATCATAGCAAATCCGATACTTCCAGATTTGCATCTAAATAATTATACGGTAACAGGTGCCGAAACTAAGCAAGCAACAAATAGTATTTATGTTTCCGATAATGTAGGTAGTGTATCTAAAGTGACAACTACGGGTAATCTAACCCTACAAGCATCACAATCTATTACCTTATCTAACGGCTTTACTACCGAAGGAAACGGAAAGCTTTTGGCCGAAATAAAACCAATTGTAGCCGATCCAATTTCGACTGGGACACTAAGATTAGTAGAGCACGATATATATGGTAGTAGTCGATTAGGAATACAAGGAGAAAACCTCGACTTAAGTGATGAAACTCTAGTTCCCATTTTAAAGCAAGAGCCTGTTTTTGCTGCAACAGCAAGGGTAGCTCCTGTTGCTAATTTGGCACCAACACCTGTTATAAAAGGGTTAGTTTTTAATGGCAATAATAATACTAGTTGGCAATATCCTAATTCTAATTTGAATCTCTTTCGTCCTGATTTAGACGAATTAACAGATGAAATAAAAATCAGTACTCATTTAAAAATTAGCGATGCAAATTTTGATAATGGTGCATTATTTCATTTAAGAGGTGCTATGGCTCAAGTTCCTTATGATTATACTGATTGGCGTTATACGCAATATTCAGATTTAAATATTTCTGTAAAAAAAGTAGGGAACTTATATTTTCCAATTTTAGAATTTAAATATATTTCAGAATCTACCTATTATAATGATACAAATCACGATTCTTGGAGAGGAGGATACGATTCAAATGCATATCGTTTCACTACAAGTACTGGTATTCCTGAAAAAGAATGGAGTATAGATTATGTGATTAAATTAAATTCAACGAGGAATGGTTATACTATTGAATTAAAGTTAAATGATAACATATATTCAACAATAAATCATGGTATAGTTCCAATTGTTGAAAATAATTACGTTACATCAGGTGATATTTATAATTGTAGTGAGCCCATTTTTCAATCAGAAAGTAATATAGGAAGTTATAGAGAATTAGGAAATTTATATAATAATAATCATTCTGGATTACCAGTAGAAATATGCGACTTTACCTATTCAATTGATGATATTAAACACCAGTTTAGTTTTGATGGAGTATCTACTTCGATATCTTCAAACACAGATTATGCAGATGATGTAGTAGGATCTATAAATATGAATAATATTGCTCCTTTAGATACAACTCCTACAGGAAATCAAGTTGGTTATTCTAACACCTATTGTGGTCCACAATTATTAGATACAGATTTAGATGGAATTTTAGATTATCATCCAGACGGAACAAGATGGGATAATTGTCGATTTACGTTCAATCCAAATCAATTAGATACCGACCACGACGGTTATGGTGATGTGTGTGATAATTGTAGATTACCAAATCCAACCGCAAATAATGCGTTAGATTATCAAGCAGACGCAGATGGTGATGGCGTTGGAGACACTTGCGACAATTGTCCTTCAAACTATAATCCTAGAGTAGCAGACCCTAGAGTTATTGTAACAGTTCCTCCAACCCCTGCAAATCCTTTGGTTGAAAGTGATAATACAACTCTAAATGGATTATACCAACCAGATGAAGATGGAGATGGTTATGGAGACGCTTGTGATAATTGCAAGAAAACTGCTAATGGACTTGCTCAAGCCCTAATTCCAAATGTTGGTAACCAACTAGACACTGACCATGATGGTATAGGAGATGCCTGCGAAGGAGAAGACCAAGGTAACGGAGATCTAGAAATTGCTGGTACTCCAATAGAAGGTTACCGTTATGTAGGAGACAAAAATTATGAGTTATCTAATCACTTAGGAAATGTGCTTTCTGTAATTACAGATCGTAAATTATTTACAGAATTTGGTCCTGCTAAGAACCCAACATATACATTTTTACCAGATGTAATTAGTTATAATGACTACTATCCTTTTGGTTCCCTCGTACCAAACCGCCACGGATCAAGCACAGCCTACCGTTACGGGTTTAATGGTAAGGAAAAAGATGATGAATTAAAGGGAGAAGGAAACGCTATTGATTATGAAAAAAGATTTTACGACCCGAGAGTGGGAAGATTTTTATCAATAGATCCTTTAGAAAAAAAATTCCCTTGGTACACACCTTATCAATTTGCTGGAAATACTCCAATACAAGCAATAGATTTAGATGGAGCTGAAGAGTATCACTATACTTTAACATTAGACAAAAAAGGGAAGATTGTATTTAGTCTAACAAGTGTTAAAACACATAATCATGTAACATTCTTGTGGGGTTTAATTGATAGATATTATAAAATTCCAGTAAAAAGGTATTTGGTTACTCATAACAAAACTAAATATTATATTGGTTTTGCAGGTACTTATGGAAATGGCAATCAAGACAAAAGCGATGTTTTTGAAATTATACGTGATACACATTCTAAATGGAGTTTATCAGACTTTAAAAGAACATTCAATTCTGAAGCACAGTCAAATTATCAATCAACTGTTCAAACAGTTATTAATATTCAGAATAATACTGTAATGTATGGTCCTCTTACCGATAAAGCATGGTATACTCCACGTAAAGTTGAAAATATGCCTGAATGGAATGGACCAGTTGATTATTCAAATTTAAAAGATTCTAAATTTGTTGGTCCAGGTAAAGACTTTACTGCAACTCAAAAAGCTAATATTTTAAATGCTAATAGAGAAGCAAATGGAGGGTATTTGCGATCTGATTTAGACGGTACGATTCTTGACGCTCCTGTTCAATCTAAGAAGGGTGAGGCAGCTAATATGAATCAAGCGGAGATAGATCATATAACCGCAAAAAATGCAGCAGAAGGCCCTAGGGGATCAAACAGTTATGAAAACGCACAAGTTCTCTCTAAAACGCAAAATATTAAAAAATCAAATAGGTAAAGGTATGGTAATTACAACAAAATATGTTTTAATAGAAAAGAAAAACATAATCCGGGTCATACATGATTCTGATGGTGACTGGCAATTTTTAACAAATGATAATGTGGTTGAATCTGATGCATTAGTTGTATCATTACAACAAATATTAGAGTATGACGAATCAATTTCAGAATTATTAAGTTTGCCAAGAAATAAGATTGCAATAAGAGAAAATAAAAATAGTAAATGGATAATTAATAATTTTATATGAAAGAAGATTTACTTGGAAATTCCACAGTTAAGAGAAGAAAAGCTGCAATAGAAATCAGAAAAAATAATATTGAAGGTTATTCAGCAATATTATTAGATGCATTAAAAATTGAAAGCAATAAAACACATCCTGAAACTATAATTGAATTAATAAAGACACTTGGCTTCAAGGGTGATGAAGTGGCTAAATTATATATAAAAGAAAACTATGTCGATAAAGGTCTTTTTTTAGCTACATCATGTGCTGCATATGTAAGGTTAGATAGAGTTGATAATAGTGATGTTACATCTATCATTGATTTTATAAGGACTAATGATTTTTCAAAGAAAGAAGGGGTATTAGAAGTGTTAGGATATGATAAAATGATACCTTCAATAGAAAATCAAGAAAAAATTATATCATTGTGTTGGAATTTTGGAATAGATAGGTTAAGAGGTCTTACAGATCCTAGATATGGTTTAGCTGCTGCCTGCGCAGGTTGGGAATGTGATAAAACAGAGACATTTTTGCTCCATTGTTTAGAATCTAAAGATGAGCCGTTGATATATGTTTCTAAAAATTCACTAAAGAAGAAATATGTTAAATTACGATAATTATTGTCCCCCCCGCTCTGCGAAGAGTGAATAATCTTAGAACGGCTCTGCGAATGTCTCTGACTTCGCAGCGAATAAATAAAAGCAACTTCTAAAAGAGTTGCTTATTTTTTTTAAGAAACGGCGAATGTCTCTGACTACGCAGTCACAAACAAAGTATAATATTAAATACTGCGAGGTCGGGAGACCATCGCAGAGCAATGCTACAATAGAGCAACTAAATAATTAATAAGAAAATATTATATTTGAAAAAATATAAAAAATGTTAGACGGATACAAAATAAGAGATCAAGCTTTACCACACTTTATAACAGCCACAGTAGTCGATTGGATAGATGTTTTTACAAGAAAGTCCTATAGAGATTGTGTTATAGAATGTTTAGATTTTTGTATTACCAATAAAGGAATGGTTTTATATGGTTATGTGATTATGAGCAATCATATTCACATGATTGTACAATCTAACGATGGAAAGTTATCTGATTTAATTAGAGATTTCAAGAAATTTACCGCCAAAACAATTTTAGAAAAAATTCAAATCGAGCCAGAGAGTCGTCGGGAATGGATGCTAGAACGTTTTAAACTAGCTATCGAAAGTCATTCTCGTAACAAGAACTATCAGTTTTGGCAATATGGAAATCATCCTGAGGAGATTTATAGTAATAAATTCATGTGGTCAAAATTAGATTATATACATTTAAATCCTGTTCGATCTGCAATTGTCGAAAAAGCTTCTCAATATAGTTACTCTAGTGCAAGTAACTATGTTTTAGATAAAGGATTACTGCCTATTGAAAAAGCAGACAATCCTATAGTTGATGTTTTAAATTCTAATTCCTTTGTCAGATATAATGAGTATTGATTTACTTACTTCTACTAAGTCAGACACATTCGCAAGTACAAAGGTTTCGAATACTTATGATTTGCAAACGTGCACACAAAAAAATAAAGTATAAAATAACAAAAAAAACCTAAACTTTCGTTTAGGTTTTCTTAGCAGAGAGGAAGGGATTCGAACCCTCGATATGTTGCCATATACACGCTTTCCAAGCGTGCGCCTTCAGCCACTCGGCCACCTCTCTTTTTATGTTTTGCAAATAAAAGAATAAATTTCTTGGGAAGTAAACAATTACTTGATTAATTCATCTCGCCACGCAAAGAAGTTTCAAAAATGGTTTTAAAAACACTTGGGGCGACTTTTTGCCCTAACAAATACATGAGTTTTGTAATGGCGGCTTCGGTAGTAATATCTTTTCCTGAAATAACACCAATTTGTTTAAGTTGTGAGCTGGTTTCGTACTGACCCATATTAACACTTCCTCCAGAACATTGGGTTACATTTATAGCATGCAATCCATTTTTTATTGAGTTTTCAAGCAAATCGATAAACCATTTTTCGGTAGGAGCATTGCCAGAACCATAAGTTTCTAAAACAATTCCTTTTAGATTTGGGATTGATAAAATAGTTTGAATTACTCGTTCATTTATTCCTGGAAAAATCTTAATGATTACCACATTGTCATCAAGATTGGTATTTACTTTTAGTTTTTTAGTAGTTACCTTCTTTAATAAAATATTTTCATTAACATTCAAATGAACACCAGATTCTGCTAATGCAGGAAAATTGGGTGAAGCAAAAGCACTAAAATGTTCGGCACTTATTTTTGTAGTTCTATTACCACGATACAATTTGTATTCAAAATACAAACAAACTTCATTGATGATTGACTTATTCTTATTTTTTAATGATGCCACTTGAATGGCCGTGATTAGATTTTCCTTAGCATCGGTTCTTAAATCTCCAATAGGCAATTGAGAACCTGTAAAAACAACTGGTTTGTTTAGATCCTCTAACATAAAACTTAATGCTGAAGCCGAATATGACATCGTATCTGATCCGTGCAAAACAACAAAACCATCATAATCATCATAATGGTCTTTGATAAGGATAGCTATTTTTTTCCATTCTTCGATATTCATATTCGAAGAATCGATAGGCTTATCGAAGGAAACTGTTGCAATATTGCAGTCTAATAATTTAAGTTCTGGAATGTTTTTTAGTAATTTCTTAAAATTGAATGCTTTGAGAACGCCAGTTTCAAAATCCTTTACCATTCCTATAGTTCCACCTGTATATATTAGAAGTATATTGGCTTTAGACAACATCATTATATTTCATTTTATTTACAACAGGATTGGCATACATGGCAAGGAAACCTTCTACCATTTGTGCATTTTTAGAATCTATTTTTAACTCTAAACGACGCTCAAACAGCGATTTTTCGTTTTCGGTATAATGGTTTGAGAATTTATTAGTTTTATACAATATATCGTAGGCTATAAAATTTGTAGGCCACAATTTATAAGATTTCAAAATCGATTCATCAACAACTTGTGTCAAAGCTTGAATTTGCTTGTTTGTGTTTGAAAACTCTGCTTTAATAACATCTAATTCAGAATCTAAAATATCTCCAATATGAATATGAATTCGTTTTTTTTGCCCCATAACGCCGCTCAAAATATTCTGAAAGTCTTCATTACTCTCTTTAACATATATTTCTTGATTGGCTTCCGCCATAAGCTGTGGCATTTTTAGCGCATCGGTCGGATCATATTCGTAAGAAATAGAAACAGGAACTATTTTTATTTCTTTACAATAGTCCATCGCATTTTTATTGGAAGCCATCGTTAGCATTTTTAATACGCCAGAATGGGTTGCATCGTTGCCATCTTTGGTTCTTCCTTCTCGTTGTGCAATCCATACAGAACGGTTTTCGTGCAATAATAATCGCTCAATATATTCCGACATTAATTGAGAACTTTGTAGCAATTCTCTTGGAGATAGTCCTCTTTGAACAATAAAATTTCGATTTAATCTTGAAAGTGATTTTAGGAAATCTTTCTTCACTAAATTGTCACCAATTGCCGATGCTGTCATGACCAATTCATGCTCGAAAAGTGCAGCATTTAACAAAGATGTATCTAGAATTATATCGCGATGGTTTGATATAAAAAGGTAAGCCGTGTTTTTTTCTAATTTTTCGAAACCTGAAGTTGTTAATCCTTCCGAGCTTTTTTCAAGTACTTTTTGAATACTTTCGTATATAAAATTACATTGAAAATCTCTTATAGAATGTGTTTTTCGAAGTTGGTTTTTCCATACTTCTTCATCAACACCAGGAAAAGTAAAATTCATCATGGCCTTTAGAATAGGATGATGAATAGCCGATCGGAGCGCTTGGTTTACTTCCGCATCATAATAAGGACGAATGGCATCAAATTTTGACATGTTACAACTTAAATTATCTCTTACAAAGAACGGATTTTTTTTTGAAATATAATTAACAGTTTTTAAAAATGGACAAAGCATTTTTAGTTGTAATTCTAGCAACTTCTTCTATTGGAAGATTGTAAATTTCTGAGAGTTTCTCAGCAACTAACGTCACATAAGCACTTTCATTACGTTTTCCCCGAAAAGGAGCCGGAGCGAGATATGGCGAATCGGTTTCTAGAACAATATTTTCTATGTCTATTTGATTCAAAAATTGATCTATTTTTCCGTTTTTGAAAGTTACAACTCCACCAATTCCGAGTTTCATATTATATGAAATAGCTCGTAAGGCTTGTTCGTAATCTCCTGAAAAACAATGAAAAATACCGAACAAATCATCGCTTTTTTCGAGTTCTAGGACTTCAAAAATTTCGTCAAAAGCATCACGACCGTGAATGTTTATAGGTAATTTGTATTTTTTTGCTAATTGTATTTGGAACTGAAAAGCTTTTTTCTGAATGTCTAAAGTGGTTTTGTCCCAATATAAATCGATGCCAATTTCGCCAATGGCGGCAAATTTTCTTTTAGATAATTCGGTTTCTACGTGTTTCAATTCTTCGAGATAATTTTCTTTTACATAGCAAGGATGCAAACCCATCATGAGGAAAATATTTTTAGGATATTGTGCTTCTAAATCATACATTTTCTGAGTATAACTAGCATCTATCGATGGAATAAAAAGTTTAGAAACTCCCTTAGAAATTGCATTTTGAATCATTTCGTCTCGATCTGAATCGAATTCTGAAGAATATAAATGGGTATGAGTATCTACTAGTAGCATTTTGATTATTTTGATTGCAAAATTACTTTAAATGTTTGCTTCAATCTAAAATAATTTATTTAAATTTCTAAGATGTTTATTAAAAAGAAAAGGTAGTATTCGAAAAAACTTTCCAAATACTACCTTTCATAATTCAACATTTACCTTAATAACTTAACCTTTTTAATATAAAGTAATTAGAAAATTAAATTATTTTTTTGCTGGAGCTCCCATTTCTGATTTTGTAGCTTCTTCTTTTTTCATCTCGGTTTTGTGATGTTTTCTGTGATGTTTTTTAGCTGGTTTTACAGCCGAAGCATCTTGAGCAAAAGACATTGCAGAAAATCCGATCAATGCAACTAACATTACTAATTTTTTCATTTTTTTTAGATTTAATTGTTATTTTTTTATTAGTTTATAATTATTGTCCCTATAATTATAAACCAAATGTATAATCATAAAATGAAGTTAAGATGAAGATTATAGCGCTTAAGAAAAATTTAACTTTTGTCGAAATCAGGAAATATTAAACAAAAAGAACTTCCTGTATTTGGTTCCGAAACGACATCTATTTCTATTTTATGAAAATGAGCAATACTACTTACAATTGCTAATCCCAAACCATGTCCTTCGGGATGATGACTAAATCTAGAAAAACGCTCAAAAATATTTTTTATTTGTAATTTGTTCATTCCAATTCCCGTGTCTTTTATTATAACGCAGTATTTTTCATTTATAAATTCGTCCGAAATCGAAATGCTACCATTTTCATTATTATATTTTATTGCATTTACTAATAAATTATATAACAAAACATGTATGAGAGTTTTGTTTCCCGTAAAATAAATAGAATGTTTAATATTTTTTGTTACAATTAATTTTTTTTCATCAATTCGATCCTCTAAAATTTCTATTAATTCCGAAAATAATTCTTCTAGATTAATTTTTTCGTTTATTAAATATTGGTTATTTTCAATTCTAGAAATCAGTAATAAATTATTGATAACTTTTTTTAATAAATCTAGCGTTTTTAGAGAACTAGAAATTTTATCTATTGTATTATCGTCGAGTGATTCGTTTTGAATTAGGTTTTCGAATTTGTTTTTCAATAGCGCAATTGGAGTTAGTAATTCATGCGAAACATTAGCAATAAACTGTTTTTCTTTTTTAAAAAGCTCACTAATTCTGTTCATCATCTCATTAAGGACAGTGTCTAATTCTTGAAAATCAGAAGAATGGGAGAAAATAGGAGCGCTGTCAAAATTTTCGGGTTCATTTACACGACGAATTTTTTCATCAATAATTCTATAAAAGGGTTTTAGTAAATATTCTATATAAAAAGTATCAATTAGAAAAGTAAAAACTACTATTACAAGTAATACAACAATTATGAAAAGGCGAATTACGTGTGTAAAATCATTAATTTCCGAAAGGTTTGAACCTATTTCGAGTTCGTAAAATATCTTGTCATAAACAAAATCGTGTTGCAAAATTAAGTATTCATTTTCTTCATTTTCGATAGTCCGATTTTCTTTCAAAAAAACATCTTTTTTTAAAAAATCTTCTTTCGATATTTGATACAACTGCAAGAATTCGCTATGTAAAGTTGAAAAACTGGAATACGTTTCGGTTGTGTCATTTCTAACTATAAAATCATAAATTTCTTGTTTGTCAAGATTTTTTACAAACTTTTCCTTTTTCTCTAGTAAATTTTTATTTGCGTTATGATAAACTACTTTCTCGACCAAAATTGGCAATACAAACCACAATATCAATATAAGAATTAATCTCGAAATGGCATTAAAAATGGCGAGCTGATGCTTTATTTTCATTTCTTAAATGTTTATTCGATAACCTACATTTCTAACGGTTTCAAACCAGTCGATTTTAGAGTGTTTGTCTAGTTTTTTTCTAAGATTACGCACATGAACATCTATAAAATTAGAATCGGAATTAACCTCAAGAATATCACCCCAAACATGTTCAGTAAGTTGCAAGCGTGTAATTACTCTGTTTTTATTTAAAACCAAATACTGAAAAATGTCAAATTCTTTTTTGGTTAAATTTATTGAAATTTCATTAAAACTAACTTTATAGTCTTGCAATTGAAGATTGAAATCGTGTACTTTTAATTCATTATTCGTAAATCCATGAATTCGTCTAATAACAGCAAATAATCGGGCTTGAAGTTCTGTAAGTGCAAAAGGTTTTGTAAGATAATCATCGGCTCCCAATTGTAATCCATTTATCCTATCATCAAGTTCGCCCCGAGCTGTAATTATTATGATTGCTGTTTTTGATGCTGTTTTTCGAACAGATTTAAGAATATCAAATCCGCTCCCATCAGGCAAACCCAAATCTAATAAAATAACATCATAATCGTTGCTGCTTATTTCCTCGAGTGCATCGTTGCAACTGTTCGAAATTTTGCAAATATATCCTGAATTAGAAAGAAAATGACTCACTTCTTTAGCTAATTCTATGTTGTCTTCTACAATAAGGATATTCATATGTTAACTTTTTTTTCGATTGATTTTAAAATCTCGAGTTGTTTGGCTTGACTTTCAAATAAAACTTTGATTTGTTCTTCTAAAAGTAAATCAATTTTTTGATGTAGACTTCTTAATTCTAATTCGGCTTTTAGATTAATTAAATAATCATTTTCTCCACGTTTTCTGTCTTTTTCTTCTTGTCTGTTTTGACTCATCATAATAATTGGAGCTTGTAATGCGGCAATACAAGATAAAATAAGATTCATTAAAATAAATGGGTATGGATCAAAATTTAATATTTTTGGCGTTAGTGTGTTAAATAAAATCCATATAAAAAGAATGACTCCAAAAAGAATAATAAATTTCCAACTTCCACCAAATGAAGCTACTTTATCAGAAATTGACTGTCCTTTTGTAAGTATTTCTTCGGGTTTATGTAGTAAATTTTCGACAATTAATTTTTCTTCATCAATAGTATCATTTACAATTTTTTGAAGTTTAGCTAATTGATTTTTTTCAGATTGGAGAATATTTTGAGTATCGGTCTTCATATTTTTTAAATTTTTATTAAAGTTAATGAAGTAATTGAATTCTCTTTACTATATGGTACTATGTTAACTTATTTTTATGTTTTAAAATAAGTTTTTTAGAATGCTTTTAAATTTAAAAAGCCGATAAATTGCTTTACCGACTTTTCTCTTTATAACCAACCTTTTGTTTTGCATCTCTTTTTTATAAATGAATTATATGAAAAATATGCAAAACAAAAGAACTTGTTATTTTTTGGTTTTTAGAGTTCCAGATTTTGATTCGTCCGGTTTTATAATTTTGGTATTTTTGGAAATTTTGTGTTTTCTAATTTTGTTTATTTTTACTTCTTTAGAAGCATTTACTTTTGCAGGAACTGTATTAGCATTTGCAAAACTTGTTCCTAGAATTACGGCAACTAACATTACAATTTTTTTCATAATTTCTAAAATTTATATAAATACTTCATTGTATTTATTACGTCAAAATTACATTTCTATGATGAAGCTAAAATGAAGATTTTTAGCGTTTTAAAACATTAACTAGACTTTAACTTTTTAGTATAAAAAAAGAAAAGGTATAAAAAAAACCGACAAATAACTTTGTCGGTTTCAAAATAATTAAACTATTTAATTATTTTTTTTCTTTAGCTGCGTCTGTAGCTTTTACTTCTTTTTTGGCTGATTTTTTAGCCGCTTTAGCGTCTTTTTTCACTTCTTTTTTCACTTCTTTTTTAGCTGGTTCAGTTTGTGCGTTTACCATTGCAGTTGTTCCTAAAAATAAAGCAGCTAACATAAATACTTTTTTCATGATATTAGATTTTAATTTATAAATTGAATTATTTATGACCCAAAAGTATTTTTGTAAAATGAAGATTAGATGAAGATTTTCCTGAAAATGAAAAATTAACCTTTTTTTAGGTTTTAAATTATGATAAAAAAGTAACTATTGATGTTACTCTCATTCTAAAACCAAATATTGTCAATCAAATTTTATGTAAAAAGTAAAATCTTATTTTCTGATTGATTATTTTTACACTCAAATAAAATTTTATGTCACAAAAACGTCTTTACCTTCTCGATGCATACGCCTTAATATTTCGTGGTTATTTTGCCTTTATAAAAAATCCAAGAATCAATTCCAAAGGAATGGATACTTCTGCCATTATGGGATTTATGAATGCCTTGATGGATGTTATTAAACGAGAAAAACCTGACCATTTAGCTGTAGCATTTGATAAAGGTGGAAGCGATTATCGTTATGAAATGTATCAAGAATACAAAGCACATCGTGACGAAACTCCTGAGGCTATAAAAATTGCCGTTCCATATATTCAAGAGTTATTGAAAGCAATGCATATTCCGATTATTGAAGTTGCTGGTTTTGAAGCTGACGATTTAATAGGAACATTAGCAAAACAAGCTGAAAAAGAGGATTTTAAAGTTTTTATGGTTACGCCAGATAAGGACTTTGCTCAATTGGTTTCCGAAAATATTTTTATGTACAAGCCTGCGCGAATGGGTAATGATATTGAAATTTGGGGAATTCCAGAAGTTTTAGCGAAATTTGAAATCGAACGTCCTGAACAAGTAATAGATTTTCTAGGAATGATGGGTGATGCAGCCGATAATATTCCTGGATTGCCAGGTGTTGGTGAAAAAACAGCAAAGAAATTCTTAGCAGAATACGGTTCGATGGAAAATCTTTTAGCAAACACGCATCAACTAAAAGGCGCAATAAAAGATAAAATTGAAGCCAATGCTGAAATGGGAATTTTGTCTAAAAAACTCGCAACTATTTTGCTCGATTGCCCTGTGACTTTTAATGCGGAAGATTATGAACTATCAAAACCTGATATCGAGAAAACAGACGAATTGTTTCAAGAATTAGAATTTCGTCAAATGAAAGCACAGTTTGATAAATATTTTGGAACTGGAAAAGAATATGATGAAATTGACACCAACGGTAATGGCACTTCAAGCGATACACCACAGCCAACTAAAAAAGCTTCTGTTAAAAAATCAAACGAAGATCAATTCGATTTATTTGGTTTTTCAGATGAAGAAAGTGGTGAGGTAAAAATTAATTCACATTATGCAACGTTAGAAAATACAGAACATTTTTACCAAAGTATTCAAGGTGATTTACCAGTTAAATTACTTCTGCAAAACTTAATGAATCAAACTTCAGTTTGTTTTGATACCGAAACAACTGGAATTGATGCTTTAAATGCAGAATTAGTTGGAATGTCTTTCTCTTATGAAAAAGGAAAAGCTTTTTACGTTCCGTTTCCAGAAAATCAAGAAGAAGCACAAGTTTTAGTAGACAAATTCAAACCATTTTTCGAAAATGAAAGTATCGAAAAAATAGGTCAAAATATCAAATATGATTTAAAAATTCTGTCGCATTACGGCATTGAAATTAAAGGGAAATTATTTGACACGATGATTGCACATTATTTGATAAATCCAGATATGCGCCATAATATGGATGTTTTAAGCGAAACATATTTAAAATATTCACCAAAATCTATTGAAGATTTAATTGGTAAAAAAGGTAAAAATCAAAAATCAATGCGAGATATTGCTTTGGAAGAAATCAAAGAATATGCCGCTGAAGATGCTGATGTTACTTATCAATTAAAGCAAAATTTCAGTCCGATTTTAGATAAAGCCGAAACTAAAAAATTATTTGACGAAATTGAAATTCCTTTAATTCCAGTTTTGGCAGCAATGGAATTAGAAGGAATTAATTTAGACGTTCCGTTTCTAAAAGAAATGTCGATTGAAATGGCAAAAGAAAGTTCAGAATTAGAGCAAAAAATATATGAAACGGCTGGCGAAAAGTTCAATTTGGCTTCGCCTAAACAATTAGGCGATGTATTGTTCGATAAATTAAAAATTGGCGGAGCCAAACAAAAGAAAACAAAAACAGGACAATATGCCACCGGCGAAGAAATTTTAAGCTATTTGGCAAATGATAATCCAATCGTAAAAGATATTCTCGAATGGCGCCAAATGGTGAAATTACAAAGCACTTACATTGATGCGTTGCCAAATCAAGTCGATAAAAAAACGGGTCGCGTTCACACCGATTATATGCAAACGGTTGCTGCAACTGGGCGTTTGAGTTCGAATAATCCGAATTTACAGAATATTCCAATTCGTACCGAAAGAGGAAGATTAATAAGAAAAGCATTTATTGCTCGTGACGAAAATTACACCTTAGTTTCTGCCGATTATTCACAGATAGAATTGCGTATTATTGCCGCTTTATCAGGAGAAGAAAATATGATTGCCGCCTTTCAAAACAATGAAGATATTCATAGGAGTACAGCTGCAAAAGTATTTAATGTTCCTTTAGAGGAAGTAACTAAAGAACAACGTAGCAACGCTAAAACCGTAAATTTCGGAATTATTTATGGCGTTTCTGCTTTTGGCCTTTCTAATCAAACATCGCTTTCAAGAAAAGAAAGTGCTGAGCTGATAGATGCGTATTATGCAACTTATCCAAAACTGAAATCTTATATGAGCAATCAAGTTGATTTTGCTAGAGAACATGGTTATGTACAAACGGTTTTAGGAAGAAGACGTTATTTGAAGGACATTAATTCAGCCAATATGATGGTCAAGAGTGGAGCAGAACGAAATGCAGTAAATGCACCAATTCAAGGATCTGCCGCAGATATTATCAAAATTGCAATGATAAATATTCACAAAAAACTAACTTCAGAAAACTGGAAATCGAAAATGTTATTGCAAGTACACGATGAATTGGTTTTTGACGTTTATAATGAGGAGCTAGATAAGATTCAACCGATGATTAAATACGAAATGGAAAATGCGTTCAAAATGGATGTTCCGTTAGATGTTGAAATTGGATTAGGTAGAAACTGGTTAGAAGCGCATTAAATTCTTTTACGTTTAAATTAAAAACATGAAAAAAATATTTTATTCAATCCTTATTTTATTTACGCTACATTCTTATGCAGAAAAGAAATATTTATTAGAAGGAACTATAGGAAAAGCGACAATTTATATGTTTTTTGAAGACAATTCGTCACCAACAGAAACTACGATTTATGATGTTCGTTATTTTTATAAAAATTCATTGAAAGATATTGTTTTGTCGGGTGAAAAAACGGAAAATAAATATATTTTCAAATTTGAATCGAATGATAAAATTAACGAAAAATTCGAATTATCGTTAACTCAAAACGATAATTTTGATGGTTTTTGGACTGATGCAAAAGGAGTGAAATTTCCTGTAAGTTTGAAACCTTTTGATAAATCTGATTTTTTATTAAAAGCGAAAAACAATAAATTTTTAAATCAATTCAAAGGAGACACATTCGATCTTTTAAAAGCAAGTTTGATTCAATTCAAATCTGATTCAATATCAATTTATAAGGGAAAAACAATTGAATGGTTTTCGGAAAAACATTGCCAAGCACATTATTTTAGGCTAGGAAAAGGTTTTTCTGATGCTGTAAAGAGCAAAATAAATCCTATTTTAAACAAATATCATTATCAAAATGTTTTAGCACAATTAAATTGCACCTCTAATTTTGATTATAATAACGGAAACAATATTGAATATTCTATTTCTATTCATTATTTAGATGAAAACTTGATTGGCTACTATGATTTTAGTGCTTATGATTGCGGAGGAGCTCATCCAGATTTTGGAGGTCAAGGCATTTTGTTGGATCTGAAATCAGGAAAAAGTTATAGTATAGACAATATTCTGGCTTTTGATAAAAGTGTTGGTGCTAATCAGGAAACTAATTTTGATGCATTTTCTAAATACCGAAGCACTTATTTTGCACCAAAAGTATTTGCTTTGGTAAACAAAACACAACATTTTAAAAAGCCAACAAGTGATGATGATGGTTGCGATTATACCGATTTAGAATTTTGGGATTTCCCATCATGGTCATTTACCGAAAAAGGAATTGAGTTTACTCCAATTTTTTTTAGAGCCGCAAGAAGTTGTGAAGAACCTTTTTTAGTGTCTTTTGCCGATTTACGAAAGTTTAAGAATACAAAATTTCCTTATAAATTATAGAAATGAATAACGATTGCAAAATCGCCAATTAAAATAAAAATTATGAAAAAATCAATCTTATTATTAGTATTTATATTTTCGCTGACACTTTCGGCGCAACAAAAAACACGTTTTGACAAAATAGATAGTTTGCTGGTTTATTTAAATCAAAACAACAAATTTATGGGGCAAGTTTGTATTCGCGAAGCGGGAAATGTGGTTTTCGAAAAAGCGTATGGTTTTGCTAATGTAGAAAATAGTTTGAAAGCAAATAAAAATACCAAATACAAAATTGGTTCTATTACAAAAACATTTACTGCTGTAATGATTATGCAGTTAATTGAAGAAAAAAAATTAAAACTCGATACTAAATTGGTAAAGTTTTACCCTCAAATTCCAAATGCTAATAAAATTACGATTCATGATTTATTGCATCATCGCACAGGAATTTTAGACTTTATAAATGGAGATTCGACCGTAAATGTTTACCAAAAAGTATCAAAAGAAGAAATGATTGCAAAAATCGCAGGTTATAAACCAGTTTTCGAACCTAATTCTAAATTTGAGTACAGTAATTCTAACTACTATATATTAGGTAGAATCCTAGAAGATGTTTCTAAAAAAGATTACACAACCAATCTTGATGAAAGAATTATAAACAAACTTCAATTGCAAAACACATCGATTGCAACTAACGTAAATCCTGCAAAAAATGAAAGTTACTCCTATAATTTTCTTGATAAAAAATGGGTCTTAAATAAGGAATGGGATATGTCGCAATCTTTTGGTGCTGGAAATATTTCATCAACCACTGCCGATTTGACTTTTTTTCTAGATGCTATTTTTAATAGTAAATTACTAAAGAAGACATCGGTCGATGAGATGACAAAACTAGAACAATCTTACGGAAAAGGATTGGTTACATTTCCTTTTGGAGAAAGAAAATTTTATGGACATACAGGAGGAATAGAAGGTTTTCGAGCTGTTGTAGGATATTACCCAGCAGAAAAAACAGGGATTTCACTTATTGTAAACGGAGATAATTATAATCGTAATGATATTATGATTGGGATTTTAAGTATTTATTATAAAATGCCTTATCAGTTTCCAAATTTAACTACGTTTGAAGTTCCTAAAGACAAATTAGATAGTTATCAAGGCATTTATGCATCGACACAACTTCCTATAAAAATTACTATTAAGGTAGAAAAAGGAGAACTAGTCGCACAAGCTACAGGACAAAGTTCTTTTGCATTAAATCCAATTAGCGAAACAGAGTTTGTATTTGATGCCGCAGGAGTAAAACTTACTTTCGATGCAAAAAACATGATTTTAAAACAAGGTGGCGGTCAATATACATTTACAAAAGAGTAGCCTTGTATAATTATTTGCAAATATCCTACAAGCTCCTATATATGGAATGCTTATAGGGTATTTATGATTATTTACATTTTACGTGTCGAATCGCGTTGTCTTAATTCAGTTTTTATCACAACAGTTTTATAGTTATATTCTTCTTCTTTGCTTTCTAATCTTTCTATAAGAAGTTTTGCGGCAGCTTCTCCTATTTCTGGACCATGTTGACTTATGGTCGATAAACTAGGAGTCAATCTTCGCGACCAAACGCCATCTGCAAAACCAATAATAGCTAATTCTTCGGGGATTTTTTTTAGCATTTTCACCCCCATTTTCATAACTGTAAGAGCCGAATGTTCGTCGAGAGCAAAAACGCCATCAATATTATGATTATTTAAAACATCTTTTACTTTAATATCAAAATCCTCTTGATTCTCTGTAAGAATCACTATGTCAGGATTTATTGAAATATTATTTTTAGATAATGCTTCAAAATATCCTTTAGCACGAAGCTTACCCACACTTAAATTATCAATCGAAGAAAATAAAGCAATATTCTTACAGCCAGTTTTTATTAAAAAATTAGTAGCTTCAATTGCTGAATCATAATCATCAACAATCACTTTGTCACACTTCACCTTTTCGGCAACCCTGTCAAACATGACAATTGGTGTTCCATCATTTATAATATCGGTAAAATGATCAAACTGATTGGCTTTCTGAGATTCTTCAGATATAGAAAGTATAAACCCATCTATAGTTCCGTTGCTCAACATCTGTAATGTTTGAATTTCTTTCTCAAGAGATTCGTTAGAAATGCACGTTATAACATGATATCCTTTTTCATCGGCTACTTTTTCAATTCCAGAAAAAACCTTTGCAAAAAAAGAATTCAAAATATTTGGGATAATAACCCCAATCGTCTTTGTAGAACGATTTTTAAGATTCAGCGCAGTAATATTTGGCTTGTAATTATTTAGTTTTGCAAACTCTTGAATCTTTATTTTCGTGGGCTCACTAATTTCTGGACTATTATTCAAAGCCTTCGAAACTGTCGAAACAGAAACGCCGAGATTCAATGCAATTTGTTTTAAAGTCGTTTTCGATTTCATTGTTATAATATATTAAGGTAAAAATAACAAAATAATTTATAAAGTGGCATTTGTTTCTCTTTTATGAGCGAAAAGCTTGCGCATACTTGTAAATCATATTCCTGCTGTACGTTTCAATCCATCTCGTTGTCAAAAAACGAGATGAGATTTTCACTTCCATCAGGGCTAAAAAGCAAATCTTAAACCTTTTGTAACTCTCTGAAAAGCAATAGAAAAAGAATTTTCACTTTCCCATTTGTATTTAAAATAAATAATTGTACTTTTGCACTCCCTTTATTGGGAATGGAATGTTTAATTAAAATAATATTATGGACGCATTAAGCTACAAGACACAATCAGCAAGCAAAGCCACCGTTACAAAGGAGTGGATTGTTGTTGATGCTGATGGTCATAACTTAGGTCGTCTTGCATCAAAGGTCGCTATGATTCTTAGAGGTAAGTACAAGCCAAGTTACACACCACACGTGGACTGCGGAGATAACGTAATCGTTATCAACTCAGAAAAAATCAACCTTACAGGTAACAAAATGGACGAGAAGACTTACATCCGTCACACAGGTTATCCAGGAGGACAAAGAAGTTTGACTGCAAAAGTTTTGCAATCAAAAAACCCTGCTCTATTAGTAGAAAAAGCAGTAAAAGGAATGTTGCCTAAAAACAAATTAGGAGCTGAGCTTTTTAGAAATTTAAATGTTGTTGTAGGATCAGAGCACAAACAAGGCGCTCAAAAACCTAAAACAGTTAACCTAAACGATCTTAAGTAATGGGAGCAATTCACAAAATCGGTAGAAGAAAATGTGCAGTTGCACGTGTTTATGTATCGGAAGGAACAGGAGTAATCACTGTTAACAAAAAAGCGTTTGCAACTTATTTCCCAACAGCTACTTTACAGTACAAAGTTTTGCAACCTATGTCTATGACAGAAAATGTAACTAACTATGATGTAAAAGTAAATGTTTACGGAGGTGGTAGCACAGGACAAGCAGAAGCAGTAAGAATGGCTTTAGCAAGAGTAATGTGTGAAGTTGGAGAAGGAAACAGAGCAATCTTGAAACCAGAAGGATTATTAACGAGAGACCCAAGAATGGTTGAACGTAAAAAATTCGGTCAGAAAAAAGCTCGTAAGAGATTCCAATTCTCTAAACGTTAATATTTTTTTATTAAAAACTAAGTTATTGTTGCTCTTCCTGTCGAGGCAGGAAACTAGTTTAGCATCTAAATGGTTAAGACCTGATTATACAATCGCTACTTAATCATTGCTAATTCAACAGAACGTAAACTATTACAAAATGGCAAATAAAATAGAAGTTAAAGACTTACTAGAAGCAGGTGTTCACTTCGGACACATGACTAGAAAATGGGATCCAAACATGGCTCCTTACATCTATATGGAGCGTAATGGAATTCACATTATCAATCTATATAAAACTGCAGCAAAAATTGAAGAAGCTAATGAAGCTCTTAAAAAAATTGCTGCATCAGGTAGAAAAATACTTTTCGTAGCTACCAAAAAACAAGCTAAAGATATCGTGGCTGAAAAAGCTGCTGCTGCAAACATGCCGTACATCACTGAAAGATGGCCTGGTGGAATGTTAACAAACTTTGTTACAATCCGTAAAGCTGTTAAGAAGATGTCGACTATCGACCGCATGAAAAAAGACGGAACTTTTATGACTTTGTCTAAAAAAGAACGTTTACAAGTGGATCGTTTGCGTGCAAAATTAGAGAAAAACTTAGGTTCTATCTCTGATATGTCAAGATTACCTGCTGCATTATTTGTAGTAGATATCAAAGCTGAACACATCGCAATTAAAGAAGCTCAAAAATTAAACATTCCAGTTTTCGCAATGGTAGATACCAACTCTGACCCACGTCTTGTTGAGTACGTTATCCCTGCAAACGATGATGCTTCTAAATCAATCGATAAAATTTTAACTTTAGTAACTGAAGCTATTATTGATGGTCTTGCAAACAGAACATCTGATAAAGAAGCTGATGCTACTACTGAAGAAGTTGCTCCAGAAGAAGTTGCTGATACAATCGCTGAAGAAAAAGCAATTGTAGCAGAAGCTGCTAAAACAGAAGAGTAATTATCTAATTACGAATTACGAATTATCAATTATGTCTTTTTAGCGTAATTCGTAATTTGTAATTCGTAATTTTTTTATAATCCAATTAAAACAATAAATATGGCAACAATTACTGCTGCAGACGTAAATAAATTAAGACAAACTACAGGTGCTGGAATGATGGACTGTAAAAAAGCTTTAGTTGAGGCTGATGGAGATTTCGATAAAGCTATACAAGTCCTTAGAGAAAAAGGACAAAAAGTTGCTGCTAACCGTTCTGACCGTGAGTCTTCTGAAGGGGCTGCTGTTTCTTTTATCAATGCAGACAACACTAAAGGAGCGATCATCACTTTAAATTGTGAAACAGATTTCGTAGGTAAAAATGAGGCTTTCGTAACTTTGGCTAAAGAATTAGTTGAAAGAGCTATCAACTACTCATCTAAAGAAGAATTTTTAGCTTCAGATTTCAACGGAATTACTGTTGCTGAAAAATTAATTGAGCAAACTGGTGTTATTGGTGAAAAAATCGAAATCGGTGGTTTTGAAATCTTAGAAGGTGCTTTCGTTGGATCTTATGTTCACGTTAACAAAATTGCTGCATTAACTGCAATTTCTGCACCAATAGCTAATGGTGACGTTTTAACTAAAGACATCTCTATGCAAGTTGCTTCTATGGGAGCTGATACATTATCTTACAAAGATTTTGACCCATCTTTCGTTACTTCTGAACTTGCTGCTCGTATTGCTGTAATAGAAAAAGAAAATGAAGAAGCAAAACGTTTAGGAAAAACTTTAAAAAATGTTCCTAAATATATCTCTTTCTCTCAATTAACGGAAGAAGTTTTAAAACAAGCTGAAGAAGATGCTAAAGCTGAATTAAAAGCTGAAGGCAAACCAGAACAAATTTGGGATAAAATTATTCCTGGAAAAGTACAACGTTTCATCTCTGATAACACAACTTTAGACCAAGAAAAAGCCTTATTAGATCAAAACTTTATCAAAGATGATAGTAAAAAAGTAGGTGATTATGTTAAAGGATTCAACGTTGAAATTACTGGTTTCAAAAGAGTTACTTTAGGATAGTTTACACTAAACTCAAATAAATAAATCCCATTTCATTAATTTGAAATGGGATTTTTGCATTAATTAACTTTTGTTCAATCTATTAAAACTAAAATCTAAAACTAAAATTCTTAACTTTGGTAAAACATCAATTTATGTTTAAAACCAAAAGAGAACTTATCTTTGTTATTTTAGCAGGAATATTTATTACCAATGCTGTTGTAGCCGAACTTATAGGAGGAAAATTAATACAAATAGGGCCGTTTGTCATGAGTATTGGCATTTTACCTTGGCCAATCGTATTTATTACCACCGATTTAATAAACGAATATTTCGGAGAGAAAGGAGTGAGAAGACTTTCTATTATTACTGCCTGCTTAATAGCATATTCCTTTGTTGTTTTATTATTTGCAATCGCAATTCCAGCTGCCAAAGGTATTAGTCCTGTAAGTGATAATCAGTTTCAAGCAGTTTTTGGGCAAAGTATGTGGATAATTGTAGGAAGCGTTATAGCCTTCCTAGTTTCTCAACTAATCGATGTAACTGTTTTTTGGTATTTCAAAAACAAAACGGGAGACAAAAAAATATGGTTAAGAACAACAGGTTCAACTGTGATTTCGCAATTATTTGATTCTTTTATTGTTTTAGGAATAGCGTTTTGGTTGCCAGGAAAAATTAATTTCACAACATTTATTACTTCTGCACTAACAGGATATACATTCAAACTGATTATTGCAATTGCCTTAACTCCAATTATTTATTTAGGACACGATATTATAAAAAAGCATATTTCTGAGGATTAATAAATAATAAAAAACCATTTTTATAAAACGGAAGAATATCTTTATATTTGCAGGACAAAAAAAGCACAAAACTGCAATGAAATACAAAAGAATTCTTCTAAAATTAAGTGGCGAAGCATTAATGGGCGACCGCCAATATGGAATAGATCCAAAACGTTTAGCAGAATATGCTGATGAAATAAAGCAAATTCATGATTTAGGAGTTCAAATCGCTATAGTTATTGGAGGAGGAAATATTTTTAGAGGTATTGCAGGCGCCAGTAATGGTATGGATAGAGTTCAAGGTGATTATATGGGAATGCTTGCTACAGTTATAAACGGAATGGCTTTGCAAGGAGCGCTCGAAGAAAAAGGGATGCTTACTCGTTTGCAAACAGCTTTAAAAATAGAAGCTATTGCTGAACCATATATAAAGCGTAGAGCCGTAAGACATTTAGAAAAAAATAGAATTGTAATTTTTGGAGCAGGAACCGGTAACCCTTATTTTACAACCGATACGGCAGCAGTTTTAAGGGGTGTCGAAGTAGATGCTGATGTAATCCTGAAAGGAACTCGTGTAGATGGAATTTATTCTGAAGATCCAGAAAAAAATAAGGATGCCGTGAAATTTGATTATATTTCTTTTGAAGATGTTCTTAAAAAAGGTTTGAATGTAATGGATACAACAGCTTTTACATTAAGTCAAGAAAATAAATTACCTATAATTGTTTTTGATATGAATAAAGAAGGAAATTTACTTAAAATTTGTAATGGAGATAATATAGGAACAATAGTAAATATATAATAGAGATAGTTCGATTTTTTAGGCGATTTAATTCTTCGAAGAATCTAACAATCTAATAATTTAAAAAAAATGACTGAAGAAATTGAATTTATACTAGATAGTACAAAGGAATCTATGGAAGGTTCTATTGCCCATTTAGAAAAAGAATTTTTAAATATCCGTGCAGGAAAAGCTTCGCCAGCAATGCTAGGAAGTGTTTTTGTAGATTATTACGGATCTTCTACACCACTTTCTCAAGTAGCGAAAATTAGCGTACCTGATGCTAGAACAATTACGTTACAGCCTTTTGAAAAAAATATGTTGCAAGTGATTGAAAAAGCAATTATGATAGCTAATATTGGTTTTAATCCTATGAATAATGGCGATGTAATTATTATTAGTGTTCCACCACTTACTGAAGAAAGACGGCGCGATCTTGCTAAGCAAGCCAAAACCGAAGCAGAAGATGCGAAAATAGGTGTTCGTAATGTTCGTAAGGATGCTAATTCGGACATTAAAAAATTAGAAAAAGAAGGGACCTCAGAAGACATTTGTAAAACTGCCGAAGAAAGTGTTCAGAAACTAACAGATACATTTATTAGAAAAATAGATGAGTTATTAGTTGTTAAAGAAGCAGAGATAATGAAGGTTTAGCTTTCGTTAAAAAAGTCTAAAAACCGTTAAGTTAAAAAAAACTTAACGGTTTTTTTATATTAAAAAGAAAATACTGCATTTATATTATTATATTTGATATTTTTGGAATCCCTATAACCTAAATCTATTTTTTGAATTTTAAAATTTACTTACGATGAATGTTAAAAAAATACTTCTTAATGCCCTTTTTTTATTATTCTTTTTCCAAAGCCAATTATTTTCACAAGAAACTGGAATATTTGCTGGAATTGAAATAGGCAGTAAAGGAATTAAAATGTCTGTTTTAGATGTTAAAAATATTAGAAAAGGAGATTTTGAAATCAAATCCTATTGGTCTGAAAATGTTGGTATTGCAAGAGGAATAGCTATAGACGGTAATTTAGCCCAAGAAGATATTGAAAAAGCTGCGACCGTAGTTTTGTCTAATTACGCAAAAATTAAAAATGATTTTAAAGTAGCTGATGAAAATATTTTCATAGTTGGATCTTCTGGAGTTGCAATGGCAAAAAACACTAAGGAATTAGCAGATAAAATAAAATTATCGACTAATAAAACATTAGAGTTTATTGATGCACAAACAGAAGGAAAAATGCTGCTAAAAGGATGTGTGCCACCTTCAGATTACAAAGATTCTATGATTTTAGATATAGGTGGAGGAAACACTAAAGGAGGATATATCGATGTGAGAAATAATGATGCTTTTGTGTTTTTTCCATTAAGTGTAAACTACGGAACCATAACACTCACAGAAGCCGTAATAAAAAAAACAAGAAAAGATGATATTTCAGAGTATAACGAAAAGTCATTTGGGTTTCTTCCAACATTAAGAGATCAAATAAACGCGATGTATGGTACAAGTCCAGTGGCCTTAGAGAAAGAAAAAGTATTCATGTCTGGCGGAGCAGTATGGGCTTTTTATACACTTTACAACGGGGCAGCTAAAGAAACTTTTAATCAATTTAATTTAGAAGATGTTCTAAATTACGATGCGATTCTAAAAAATAATTTTAGAAGATTTGAGGAATTAGCTAAAACCGATAAGGATGCGGAACGTGTAATAAAAACTTATTCACAAAAACATTTAATTTCAGGTAGTAATATACTTTTGGTTTGTCTAGAAGCAATACCAGATATAAATAACAAAAAATTATACTTCGCTAAAGAAGGTCAAATCGCTTGGCTAGTATCTTATATTGCTGATAGATCTAAGAAAATTAAAAAAATTTACTAGAAATTTCTTTCAATTATAATAACAAAAAACATTAGTTAGATAGTATTCCCCATACTATTTATTGATAAAAAATAAATAAAATGAAAAGTTATTTAAATGCCTACTTTGATAACTTTAGAGGTTTTTCAAGAGAAGTTTGGGTTTTAACATTAATTACTTACATAAATCGTGCGGGAGCAATGGTCATGTTGTTTTTAACTAAATACCTACACGAGAATCTTTTTTTCAGCCTTACTCAAATTGGATGGATGCTTGTTTGTATAGGAGTTGGAGCCTTATTCGGGAACTGGATAGGAGGAAAATTAACCGATAAATTAGGGTTTTACACAATCATGTTAGCTAGTCTTTTTTTAACGGGTTTTGGTATCATTTCCTTAATGTTTTTGTATGATTTTGTAGAAATATGTGTTGGTTTATTTATAGTAACTGCTATTGCCGATATGTATAAACCAGCAATGTATGTTGCTGTATCAAATTTCACAAATAGAAAAAATAGAACTAGAGCATTAACATTAGTGAGACTAGCAGTAAATTTAGGTATAGTCTCAGGTCCAATTATTGCAGGATTGGTAATACAAAAAGATAATTATGACATGCTTTTTTGGATAGATGGATTAACTTGTGTACTTGCAATATCTGTTTTTATGCTACTCATAGATGAAAGTAAAATATACAAAGCCAGAAAGAAAATACATAGAGATAGGGAAAAAGAAGGTGTAATAGATCTAAACAGGAAAGCAGATATAAATTATATAATTTTCTTATTTGCTAGTTTTTTAACGGCATTTTTGTTCTTTCAGTTATTTACAACAATTCCACTATATAACTCTGACAAGTTAAAACTGGATGAGTTTCAAATAGGAATGCTTTTAGCACTAAACGGATTGTTGATTTTTCTTTTCGAAATGCCTTTAATAGGTTTCTTAGAAAAAAAAACTACTCAGCCAACTAAAATTATTTTATTTGGTTCTGTATTTATGACATCAGGATTTTTCTTTTTACTTTTTTCTAAATCTGTAGGTGTCTTAGTTATAAGTATTTTTCTAATAACCTTGGGTCAAATATTACTTTTTTCATTCTCTAATACTTTTGCATTTACTAGAGCTGTTAATGGAAAAGAAGGGAAATACATGGCTTTTTATGCTATGAGTTTTAGCGCGGCACAAATATTAAGCCCGAAAGTTGGATTTAGCGTAATTGATAACTTCAATTATTTTTCAAACTGGTTATTAATGGGTTTTATAGGGTTAATAGCTATATCACTTTATTACAAATTAGATAAAAACATTAAATTTGAAACACTTGCTAAAGATGTTCAATAACCTATATCAATTAGTAAATTAAATAATTACATAAAAAAAGCATAAAAAGAATGTCAAAAAAAGTCAAAAAAAGTCAGAATAATAAAAGTTTTAAAATCATAATAATTTTACTAGCTTTCTCAATGCTTGGAAGTCTTTTTTATATTTCTAAATTATCCAATAAGTCTAAAAGAACTATTATAGAGCTTAGGGAAGAAAAAGCGACTATGCTTAATGATTTAGAAAAATCTCAATTGTTTTTAAAACAAGTAATGACTTCAAACAAATCATTATCAGGTAAATTACTTGCAGAACAAAATAAAGTACAACAACTTATACTTGATTTAAAGAAAAAAGAAGTTACCGAAAAAACTATTGTAGATTACAAACAAAGTACAAACGATGTAGATAATAGAATTAAGTTGCTACTTAATGAGATAAACTCTTATAAAAATAAGATAGATAGTACAAATCTTGTTTTAACCAAAACAAATGTTGTTCTAACCAAAGAAAAAATAAAAAACGATACACTAACGGTTTCTAATAAAAAATTAGCAAAGAAAATTACCGATGCTACAAAACTTTATTTTTACAACCTTCAAACAGCTTTTCTAAAAGCAAAAAGCTCTGGAAAACAAACCGAAACGGATAAAGCGAGTAAAATAAATCTAATAAAAGTTAGTTTCATGATTGCAGAAAATGATTTGGTTAAATCCACTACAAAAGATTTTTATATCCAAATAATAGATAGTAAAAATAATGTCTTAGGAAGCAAAAATACCGAAAAATTTGGTGATGATACTTTGACTTATAGTACTTTATTGAAAATTAAGTATGAGAATAAAACCATAAAAGTTGAAGGTGAAATACCTGTTACAAATTTAAATGAAGGTGTTTTATTCATTAATGTTTTTGATAAATCTAGGCTAATTCTAAAATCGGCAGTTACGCTGTCATAACAAGGTTCCCTCTTTTAAAATTATATACTAATCCGATTTGTTCGGATTTTTTATTTAATACAACTATATTTGTACATATTCCTTCAAAAAAGGGATTAAAAATTTATGATCTTAAAAAGACAGCTTTCTCTTATATGCTTTTTCATTACGCTTTTTGTTAATATAAAAACTATTGCGCAAGTAAATTCATTTGCTGATGATAGCATTATCAAAAAAGTAATACTTTATAAATCTGGAAATAAAGCCAAAAATTATGAAATTACGGCTTATAATAAACTTATTATAACCGCGAATCCTGACCTAATACAAGGAAGGATAGATTCTATTTTTATCACTAAACGAGACAAGAAAATTTTCTCCAAAATAGACTCATCTGATTACAATTTTAAGAGAATTGTATCAAAACAACACTTATATCAGGTAGAAAAAATATCAAAATATCAAATAATTAATAACCAACAGAAAGAAAGGATTCTAGCTACAAAAATGGCAGGTTTTAAGGAGCCTATTTTCGAATACTTTGCACTTCAATTGCAACCATTTTCTGTTTATGATGATAAATATTCGTTAGTAGAAAAAGAATACACAAGTCCAATTTCTACTAAAGGATTAAGGAAATATAATTATACTTTTTTAGAAAAATCTTTTTTAGAAAACAGGAAAGTTTATAAAATTTTATTCGTACCAAAGCAAAAATCAAAAACGGATCAGCTGGAAGGCACTTTGTTTATTGATTCAGAAAAACTTAGTATTGCAAAAATCGAATTAAGGATTTCAGGATTAATAAAAATAAAATCTAATCATTATTTTCAGTATAATAAAGAGTTAGGCAATTGGTTTCCAATAAAAAGTAACCTTTCCATAAGAAAAGGAAATAGTAAAGCCCCAGTAAAAATACTTGGAGAAACGATTACTTTTGAAGGAACAGATTCAAAATTAAATCCAGAAGGGAAAAAGTATGCTTCAGATTTTGTAGAGATAAGATCTAATACAAGCTATTTTGAACCGAAATTTAACCAGATATTAAAAATAAAACATCCAGATATTGCTATATCAATAAGTGAAAATGCTATTTCAAAAAAAGAATCACTTTGGTATAATTATTTTAATGACTCGACTGATGTGAGAAGTAGTACAACCTATTTTTCATTAGATAGTTTAATTCAGAAAAGAAAGTACGAAAAAAAGATTAAAATTGGAAGAAAAGTACTAAAAGGCTATTATCCCATTGGTTTTTTCGATGTTGATTTACGTTATATTTTTCGTTATAATAATTATGAAGGGTTTAGATTGGGGTTAGGAGGTGTCACTAACGAAAAATTAGCCAAGAATTATAAACTAGAAGGATATTATGTTTATGGAACAAAGGATGGGTTTTTTAAAGGCTTTATCTCTAATTCATTTCGAGTAGATAATCGCTCGGAAACTTGGTTGGGTTTTTCATACAAGGATGATGTAAATGAAATCGCAAGTACTTCTTTTGAGATAGATAAACCAACTTTCAAAATTTATGATCCAAGACCACTTAATCTAAGTACTTTCTATAATCATGTTACTTGGAAAGGATTTATAGAAACTAAAATTATTCCAAAAACTGAAAGCATCTGGCAAATTTCGCAAAGTGATATTACCCCTAGATTCGACTATCAGTACAAACTAAATGATGATTTATATACAAATTTTAAATCTACTTTATTAGCAGTTTCCTTACAATGGAATCCGTTTAGCAAATACATGCAAACACCAAATAAAACAATTGAGATAGATAAAAATTATCCAAAATTTACTTTTCAGTTTTCAAAAACAATACCTAAATTATGGAATAATAACTTCAATTTTGGTAAAGTAGATTTTAGATTTGATTATCAAAAAAAGTTTAATTCAAATCATAAATTAATGTTCCTTTTTGAAGGAGGTTATGCTTTCGGAGATATTCCAATTACAAATGTTTATAATCATTCGCCAAATAATTTAAACAAAGATAAAATTATACAACGTATTACTTTTGCAGGAAAAGATAGTTTTGAAACAATGTACTTTAATGAGTTTTTCTCAAATAAATATGCATTTTTTCAATTAGAACATCAATTTCCTAAATTTCAAATTAGTAAAAGAATAAAACCAGTTTTTTCTCTTATTACTAAATACGGTGTTGGAAGTTTAGATAATGCAGATCGACATTTGTACATAAACTTTAAAACCCTAGAAAAAGGTTATATGGAATCCGGGTTTGAGCTAAACCAAATTTATAGAGGCTTAGGATTTGTTGCTTTTTACAGATACGGTCCTAATCAGTTGCCAGATTTTGAAGATAATATTGCAATAAAACTGAGTGTTAAAATAGATTTAGGTCTTTAGTAATTAAGGCTTAATAATTAGTACAGAGGGTAAATTGCTTAACCAGACACTCTGAGAATCAACTAGTTTTTTCCAGCTATCTAGACTAATCATCATTAAATCTTGTTTGATTAAAAATGGTTTCAAAATTTGATAATCACTAACCAAAGTAATGTTATCTGGATATGTTTCTTCCAATGTTTCGATGGCATTTTTTACTAAAAAATTATTTTTAATCTGATTATTTACATCGATAATTTTAATTTTAGAATTGTTATTATAGATAAATTTTTGGATGTAATCTACTAAAAAAGCATCTTCATTTCCGAAAAATGGGACAAAAATTTTATCGGTATAATTTAATTCGTTATCAACAAGAATACCTAAAGGCATTTTATTTTTAGCAATAATTTGACGTGTTCTTTCGTCAAAAATTGAATTAGTAAATAAGCCTTCTTTTCCTGTTATTTTGTCAAGTAATCTATCTGGATTTATAATTCTTGTTGTAAACCCTAAAACCTTACCAAGTAAAGTTCCTTCAAAAATAGATTTCCCTAAACCCACTAAAAGCAAATCATAATCTCCTTGATTTGCTACTTCAGCAATATCTGTCTCAATATCTGTTGTAGCTTTAAAGATGGTATTTATGTCTTGGTTTAATAATTTAGATTCTTCAAGAATAGGAATGAAGGTTTCTTTTTCATATTCTTCAAGGTTAAAGCCATGCATTTCATCACTTACAGATAAGTGCATCGCTGTTATTGTAGAAGCATCTTTTTGTTTTTTAATTAAACTATTTGCTAATCGAAGTAATGATTTCCCTTTTTCGTAGTTTCCAAAAGAGATAAGAATCTTGTATTTATTTGTATCAATATCTTCATCGCCAGCTAGTAAGTTTTTAGATTTGAAAACATAATTTATTAAATCTAATGCAGGTCCAGTCATAAATGTCGTTACTAACGCCATAATGACCATCATAGTAAATATTTCAGAATTTAAAACCCCTAAATCATATCCAATATTTAGAACGACAAGTTCCATTAATCCACGTGTGTTCATTAATGCGCCAATGGTTAAGCTGTCTTTCCAGTTTTGTCCTACAAATTTTGCAGCAAGAGCGCTCCCTATAAATTTTCCGACAACTGCAACCAAAATAATAAATCCTGTAATTTTCCATAAATATGGATCGTTAATTAATCCTATTTGGGTACGCAATCCTGTAAAAACAAAAAATAGTGGTAGCAAAAGAATCAAGGCAACATCTTCAACTTTTTCGATGAAAACATTTCTAAATTTAGAGACGTCAGGCATAATAACACCTGTCATAAAAGCTCCAAAAAGTGCATGAATTCCGATTACTTCAGTGCAATATGAGGACAAAATAAGAGTTAGAAAGAAAATAGCAACAACGGGCTTGCTTAGATTTTCATTATTGGAATATAAATCCCCAACTCTTTTAAAAAAAGGTTTTACAATAAATAACATGAGTAAAACGTAAAGCACAGCTAATCCTATAACATAAAGAGAACTTATAAACGTTCCTGCTTTTACAATGGCAATAACGGCTGCTAGTAAGCACCAGGCAGTAATGTCATCAGCAGCAGCACAAGTAATAACAA
This sequence comes from Flavobacterium sp., assembly GCF_046153165.1. Classification (GTDB taxonomy): domain Bacteria; phylum Bacteroidota; class Bacteroidia; order Flavobacteriales; family Flavobacteriaceae; genus Flavobacterium. Next base: position 48,200 of record NZ_JBJXEN010000071.1, read on the forward strand.
TGCTACCTAATTTTGTTTTATGAATACCTCTTTCTTGCACAATTCTTGCTAAAACAGGAAATGCAGTGATACTCATGGCAATTCCCATAAATAAACTAAAAGAAAGAAATTCGACACCTTGTGGTGCAAACTTATAATAAACAAAATAGGCTAGCGAGATTCCCAGTGCAAATGGAATAACGATACTTGCATGGCTTATAACTACAGCTTCATTTGCTTTGTTTTTTAGAACTTTAAGGTCTAATTCCATTCCTATGACAAACATAAAAAGGATTAAACCGATTTGGCTCAAAAACTGAAGATTTCCAAGAGATTCAGTTGGGAATAATGCCAGTGAAAACTCAGGAAAATACATTCCCACAACCGATGGTCCAAGAAATATACCCGCAATTATTTCTCCAATTACTGAAGGTTGACCAATTTTTTTGAAAATCCAACCAAAAAAACGAGCTACAATAATTATGGTAATTATTTGACCTAATAAAATTGCTAACGGATGATGAAGATTATGAGTTAATGACTCTAAAAACTGATTCCATTGTGTGTTTTTCGACGAAGGAGCTATAATTCTTCTCCCAATTTCAAGGTTTTTCCCTTGTCCAACAACCCAATAGATTAAAGCTGTAAAAACACCAGTAACAGTAAAATAAAACAATGCATTTTTTAAATTTTTCATAAAAAAATAAGAGAATTATCAGCCTTATATTCTACAAAGATGACAAAATTACCATACAAATAAAAACATTAGATAGATTAATCATCTAAATTTAGCATTAGAAGATAATCTAATTAAAAGTTTTGTTTTATTTAACTAATTTTTAGTGCATTTAATTACCTTTGCAATCCTTTTTAAGCTTTATGAAAAAAATGTTAAGCATAGGATTTTGGGAGTTTATTGCTCGAGTAATCCTTAGAAATAGAATTGTTTTTTTATCAGGAATTGTAATAATTACTATTCTGTTTTCCATGCAATGGAAAAACATTAAGTTTACACAAACCGAAGCCAATCTTATTCCGTTTGATGACCAAATAAATGTAGATTATAGATCTTTCTTGAAAAATTTTGGAGAAGAAGGTAATCTCGTTGTAATTGCAACTAAAGATCCAAAATTATTTACTCCAAAAGTTTATAAAGCGTGGAATGATTTGATGACTAGGATTCAATCAAACAAAGAGGTCGATTTAGTAATTTCTATTAGTAACTTAAAGAAATTAGTTAAAAATGATTCACTCGAAAAGTTTGAACTTATACCATTAATAAATGCTAATAAAACTCAGAATCAAGCCTATTTATCTCAAATAAAATCTGAATTATTAAATAAATTGCCATTTTATGAAGGTTTATTATTTAATAAAAAATCGGGGGCAATTCGTTCGGCTATTTATTTGGACAAAAAAATAATTAATACAAAAGCAAGGAAAGAGTTTGTACTTAATAAATTAATTCCTGAAATAGAAAAGTTTGAAACCGAAACTGGTGTAGATCTTAGAACATCAGGAATGCCATACATAAGAACGCTAAATGCAAAAACAATTCTTGATGAAATAGGTTTGTTTATTGGTGCTGCGCTACTAATAACGGGGCTTATTTTCTTCTTTTTCTTTCGCTCGTTTAGAGCTACACTAGTTTCTATGGTCATTGTGATTATTGGGGTTATGTGGTCTTTTGGATTGTTAGGATTATTAGGTTACGAAATCACAGTGCTAACCGCACTTGTTCCAACATTAGTTATTGTTATAGGAATCCCAAATTGTATTTTTCTAATAAATAAATACCATCAGGAATACCAAGTTCATGGTAATAAAGCTAAATCATTGCAACGTGTTATTACTAAAACAGGAACAGCAACACTAATGACTAACCTAACTACTGCATTAGGATTTGCCACATTTATAGTTACAAATAATGTGCTACTTACAGAGTTTGGTGTTGTAACTTCGATAAATATTATTGCGCTTTATTTGTTATGTCTATTTGTTATTCCAATATTCTTTAGTTATATACCAGCGCCAATTCCAAGGCATTTAGGACATTTAGAACGTGAATATCTTACTTCATTTATGGATTGGATTTTGCGAACTGTAAAGTACAATCGAATAGGCGTTTACATTACTTCAATATGTTTACTGGTTTTTGGTATAATAGGCATTTATGAAATAAGGATTTCTGGGAGTATTATTGAAGATATGCCAAAGAAAACTGCTTTTTTTGATGATATTCGGTTTTTTGAAAAAGAGTTTGATGGTGTAATGCCATTAGAAATTATGATTGATACCAAACGTAAAAAAGGTGTCATGAAACTATCTATGCTAAAACGAATGGAAGAACTTGAAGAGACGATTCAAGAGATTCCTGAACTTGCAAAACCACTTTCGATAGTAAATTTAGTTAAATATTCGAAACAGGCTTACTATAATGGGAATCCTGAATATTATGAATTGCCAACACAACAAGAACAAGCTTTTATTTTGTCGTATGCAAAAAATGCTACACAAAATGCTAAAGAGAACTTGATGAAAAGCTACGTGGATTCGACAGGGCAATTTGCTAGGATTACGACTTTTATTAAAGATGAAAATGGAGAAAAAATGAATGCTATTGAAGCTCAAATAAGAGCCAAAGCCAATAAATTATTTCCGTCGTCACAGTACAATGTCATTATTACCGGAAAAGCTTCAGTTTTCCAGAAAGGAACGCAATATTTGTTAGATAATTTGCTTTCATCATTAGCTTTTGCATTTCTTATTACCTCGTTATTGGTTTTAATTATGTTTCGTTCTATCAAAATGGTAATTGTATCATTAATTCCCAATTTATTACCATTAGTACTTACCGCAGGATTAATGGGCTTTTTAGGAATTCCGCTAAAACCATCAACCATATTAGTTTTCGGAATCGCTTACGGACTTTCGGTCGATGATACTTTGCGTTTCCTTGCCCAATACAGGTTAGAATTAGCTAGAAATGATTGGAAGATAAAAAAATCAGTTATTGCAACGTTTAACGATGCAGGGATTAGTATGTTTTATACTTCGATTGTTTTGTTTTTCGGTTTTTCGGTTTTTATGTTGTCCAGTTTTGGAGGAACAGTAGCGCTTGGAGGGTTAGTAGCAATAACTTTATTCTTCGGAATGTTATCTAACCTAGTTTTGCTTCCAGCACTTGTTTTATCACTAAACAAAACATTATCGAACGAACAAGAATTTATAGAACCTACTATAGATATCTTGGAACATACTGATGCGGAAATTGATGAGTTAGAAAGTAAAAAGTAAATTGCTACTAATCTAAAGATTTTAATAATTTTTCAACTTGAGAATAATCTTCATAGTCTGAAGGAATTGTGAGCAAAATTGCTTTACAAGACTTATAATCTTTTTGTTTAAGTTTAGATAATGCTAAGTACCAAGTTGCGGTGTTTTTATAAATAGATTTTCCTTTTATAATGTCATTTAAAACTATTTCAGAATCTGTAAATCGGTTTTCTTCAAGCAATGAAATGGCATAAAAATATTTAATTTCTGGTCTTGGATATTCTTTTATAACCAACTCAAAATTAATAATTGCTTTTTTATAGTCTTTATTGTTAAAGGCATCTTGTGCTAGCTTTAGTGATTTAACAAGATCACCGCGTTCTGTAAAATGAGCTTCTTCATGTTTATTAAAATCTCCATATTCCGGATTGTCATTTTGAAAAAGCTGTAAACCAAAAAACAAAACAAGAACTGCTGCAATGGCATATACAAAAGTTTTTAATTGAATTATTTTTCCTTTTTTAGGGTTATTTTCTATAAATGATTCTTTTGCGATCGCTTTCAAATTTTCTTTGAACGCATCAGTTTCTGTCGAAAATTTAGTTTTTAAAAACTGATTAGATTCTTTGTGGATTTCAAATTTTTCTTTAAAATCTAAATCATTTTGAAGTTGGTTTTCAAATAGTATTCTCTCTTCCGATGAAAGTTCGTTGCTAAGATAATTTTCAAAGGATAGGTATAATTCTTCGTTCATGATTTAGGATTTTAATGATTTGTATTTGCCTGATTGCTGAATCATTTCTGTAAGTTGTCCTGTGCAAAGTGATTTTTTCTTACGCACATAGCCATAGGTTACATTTAGTTTCTGAGCTACTTCTTCCATCGTTTTTGTCGCAAAACTTAGCTTGAGAACTTCTTGACATTTTTCGCCTAATTTTTGAAACATCTCATCAAATAATGATTGTTTTTCTTCAAAAATTTCAGTTTGATTTGCCATTTCTACTGTCGATTCATCTTTATATACATTATCATCACTAATTGTTACCTCTTTGTTTGTGGCTTTTTTTATTTCGTTTAACCAACGTCTTTTACACAACAAGAAAAAATACGCGTCAAATGGGCAAGTGAGTTGTAATCCCTTTGTTTTTGCTTGATTGTAAATTGTAATAAGCACTTCTTGAATGACATCTTGAGCACGATCTTCGTCTCCAGAATTTGTTTTAATATAGTAAATTACTTTAGGTGCAAATTTTTTATATATAGATTGAATTACTGCTGAATTATTATTAGCAAGACCGTCAACATAAAACTGATCTTCATGACTCAAGCCTGAAAGACGAACGGACGAAGGAATAGTATTATTTGGCATAAAAAACTTTTTTGTCGAAAATAATAAAAAAAAGGGTAACAAATTAAATACTCTGTTGATATGAATATATAAACGATGAATAACAACATCAAAAACTAGAAATCATGAAATCAGAATTTAAAAAATTAGGAAAATTAGCTTTATTAGTCATTACATTAGCAAGTTGCTCACCAAGTAACCCACCATTACCACTTCCTCCTCCTTCGGCTTGTAATACAGTAGGAACAGATTTTCAAAACTTGTATGCTGCAACTCTAGTAAGCAATGCTCTTTATGATAATTATCTCACAATGGATTTAGTTACTCACGAATATACTTTTACAGTTAGTACAAATAAAACTGTTTGTACACTTGGATATCAAGGCAACGCAACTCTTTTTGCGAGTAGTATTCCTTACACGATGGAGATTTATAATAATACAACTAGTACTATGGTTTATTCTGGAAACATCGTCTTTAATTCTGCCTCGACCGATTATCAACCCATTACACCAACACCACTTGTTGCCGGAAATAGCTACACGATTAGACGAAATGCTAATAACTATCTTGGAAACATAGGAAACACAATAGGTAGAATTTGCAGAAAAAACGCTGGGCCAAACCAATTTCCTGCTACTAATGGTGTATTAACTATTACGGCTTCTAATTTTTATGGAAGTGGAGGTCCAGTACCTAACTACGGAATTCCTTACATAGACATTGTATTTCAATAAAAAAATAATTTCAAAACAAGGGTAACAATATCAAACCTTAATTGATATAGCTATACAAACAAATAATAACAATATTAAAACATTAGAAATCATGAAAAATTTTAAAAACATTTCACTAGCAGTATTAGCAACAGCGTCATTAATAAGTTGTAGTAAGAATGATGATGAACCTATTCAAGAATTACCGCCATCATCTCAGGAATTTCAAGGAATTAGGGAAACGGCTTTGCAACATCAAACGCAATCATTTACAGCAACAGCAGGGACTGGAATCATTACACTAACATCGGCAAAAGGAGTAACCATAACATTGGACGGAAATAATCTTACCAAAAACGGGAATCCAGTAACAGGAACTTTCGATATAAAATTCATAGAACTTTTTGACAAAGGAACCATGTTAGTAACAAATAAACCTACAATGGGTGTTATGCCAAGTGGTGATAAGGGAATTTTAATTTCTGGAGGAGAATTTTATATAAATGCTACACAAGGAGGAGTGCAATTGGTAACATTGTCATCAATACAACTAAATGTGCCAAATAACTTATCAGGAGATCCTCTAGATAATACAATGACATTTTGGACAGGAGATACAACCGATTCAGACAATTTAGCTTGGAAAAGAGATGGAGGTACACCAGCGGGAGGTCAAGGTGGTGCTGTAGGATTTAATCAAAATAGCTACAATATGTCTTTTGGAAATTTTGGGTGGACAAATATAGATCGTTTTTATAATGATCCTAGACCTAAAACTCAAATACTAGCTACTGTTCCAGCAGGATATGATAACACAAATAGTTCTATTTATTTGTCTGTAGATGGCGAAGGTCAAAATCAATTAGCGAAATTTGATACTTACAATGCAGTAACGCAGCAGTTTAGCGAACACTATGGTCAAATTCCAATTGGATTATTATGTCACATCATTTTTGCAACCGAAGAAAGCGGGCAATGGAGATATGGTATAAAAGCAGTAACTACAACAGCAGGAGCCGTTTATTCATTTTCGTTAGCTGAAACAACAGTAGGAACTGAAGCCCAAATGATTGCGGCCATAAATGCAATACAATAAAAGTTTAGTTTGCTTGGTTAATTTAGAAAAAGTGATGGTTTGTCTGTCACTTTTTCTTATTTTTAAAAAATATTATGAAACTAAAGACAATACTTGTTGACGACGAAATTCTAAATCTAAAAAATTTAGAAATCATACTAAATGAAAATTTCCCTGAAATAGAAATTCTAGGATCATTTCAAACCGTTATCGATGCAAAATTGTTTATAGAAAATAATCCAATACATTTGCTTTTTCTAGATATTTCGATGCCAATTGAAAACGGATTCGATTTATTAGAATATTTTCCGGTTAGAGATTTTCAAGTAATTTTTGTTACAGCCCACGAAGATTATGCTATACAAGCTATTCGTGTTGGAGCGATAGATTATTTGTTAAAACCTATTTTAACCTCAGAATTGAGAATTGCTATTCATAAAGTTTCGCAAGTTTATAGCTTAACTAATAAACCCAATACGGAGAATAAACTAACTATAACTTACGAAGGAGGAAAATCAATATTAGATTTCGATGAAATTTTGTATCTCAAGGGATTCGATAATATAACAACAATTTATCTTACTCGGAATAGGAAGCTTACAGTGGCAAAAACATTAAAACATTTTGAAGCTGTTTTGCAAACTAATTTTTTTAGAATTCACAAATCATTTATAGTTAACCTGAAATTTGTAACAAAAATTTTAACCCGAGAAGCTTATTTTCTTGAATTGAATGAAGGAACACAATTACCCATTTCTAGGCGTAATTACAAAGATCTAAATGAGGTACTGAATAAATAATTTTGTCATGAAAGTGCTTTTATCCTTCTTATTATGTTTTTTATTTACAATTGCAAACGCTCAAATTCAATACAAATTCAACCATTTTACTACAGATGAAGGCTTGCCATCTAACTCGATTTATAGTATAACTGAAGATAATACTGGTAATATTGTATTGGGAACTGACAATGGTTTAACTTTTTTTGATGGTAACGATTTTAGAAACTATAATATAAAAGACGGGCTTATTAATCCTTATATAACGGCAGTTTCTACAGATGAAAAAGGAACTATTTGGTTGATAAACTACAATGGGAAACTACAAAAATTCAAGAATAATAAAATTGTAAATACACCTATTTTTACAGAGACCTACAACCAATTATTCAATATAAAAGATAAATTATTTTTGTACACAATACAAAACAGGTATAGTAACAAATGCTATGGTTATAACGAAATAAATAAATATAATTGGTTAGTTTTTAAACCAAAAAACACAACTATTTCACAAAGAATTGCACCTCCAATATTAGTTCAAAATAATCAAGAAATACGATTTAAAAATAATAATCTGATTTATAATAATTTGAAAGTTCCGCTTCCTGATGAAGTAAAACTTTTGCATAAAGTGATTTTTAGAAAAAATGATATTTGTCTCCTCGATGAAAGCTCCCTGTTTTTTGTTGATTACAAAGGAAAAATAAAAAATAAAATAATATTGCCACAATCACTTTCTATAAATCCTATATATAAATATGATTTTATTGTTGATAAAGAAGAAAATTGTTGGCTGAGTATTCAAGGCAAAGGACTATTTATACTAAAAAATAATAATTGGAACTCAATTAGCGAAAATTTAGGTTTAAATGCTTCCGACAATATCAATTTTTTATATTGTGACAAAAAAGGAAAAACATGGATTGCAACGAATGAAAGTGGTTTATTTTGCATTCCAGATACGTTTGTTTCGAGCATTCAATTTAAAAATAAAGAAAATTATTTTAACGGTTTTGCCAATTCGTTAGATGAAAAATCATTATTTGTTTCCACAAAATTCAATCTGTATTCTTATAAATCCAAAGAATTAAGTCTATTAGAAAAATCTGAATTAGAAATTAAAATTGGAAATTATAATGATTACCCTATTTTTTACATTCCTATGAATAATGAGATTAGTTGGAATAACGAGACAAATTTACTGACCGTTTCTGGCAAACAAATCATAAAAATGGAGAATAACAAATATTATGTTTTGGCAGGAAATTCAACAATTAATCTCTTTGAAAAAGGGAAAGTAAATTTTAATTCTATTCACTCTAAAATCCCCAAAAAAGAGAAAATAAAACAAGTTATTTTTTATAAAAACGAATACTATTTTAACAATGCCGAGAAAATAAATATCAGAACTTTTGATGATAATTTTATATGTCAAAAAAGAGAATTAAAATTTAAAATAAAAGGTTACATAGAAGATTTTGTTTTTATAAAAGATACCATGTGGATTGCTACCAACAGCACAATTTTTAAAATTTATAACGAAAGAATTGTAGATAGTATTACCCAAGTAAATTATGTAAAACTAGACAATATTCACAAAATAAAACCAATAGGCAATGCTGTTTTCCTTTGTGCAGGAAACGGACTTTTTAAAATTTCTAAAAATAGAAATCGAGTTCTAAATAAGTATAATTTTTTGCCTAATAACGACGTGTATAATGTGTCCTTATTTGATAACGAATTATTAGTTGCAACTAAAGATGGTCTGGGCAAAGTAAACAATAGTTTAATCGAAAAAAAATCAGATCGCCCCATTTTTGATATTTTTTATAACTTAAAAAAAATTCAAAATATCGATATTGAAGCTAAAAAAAATTCAATTAAAATAAATCTTAAAATTCAAAATTTTTATGCTACAAAAAATCAAATAATTCAGTACAAAACTGACGATTCACAATGGATTATTTCTCAAAGTAAAAATCTTTATTTTCAGTCACTTTCGTACGGAAGTCATATTGTTGTTGTTCGTGTTCGAGATGTAAATTCTGACTGGACAACAAAAATAATTCCTGTTTACAAAGAATATCCTTTTTACCTGAAATGGTGGTTTGTTTTGTTCGTAAATATCTTTTTATTGACATTAGTATACGGGATTTATCGTTACCAAATTAAGAAAATAAAAACAAAAAAACAGCAAGAAAATATAACCAATAATAAAATTGTTGAGTTGAGACAAAATGCACTTTCAGCAATGATGAATCCGCATTTTATATTCAATTCGCTTAATGCGATTCAGTATTTTGTAAATAGTAATCAGAAGGAACAAAGTAGCGAACATTTGGGAAAATTAGCGCGATTAGTACGGTTGTTTTTGTCGCAAGCATCAGAGCCATTTATTAGTTTGTCGGAGGAAATAAACAGATTGAAATTGTATATTGAATTAGAACAAGTTCGTTTTAGGAATTTCGATTTTACATTCAACATTGATGAGAAAATTGATATTCATCAAACTAAAATCCCAAATATGATTGTGCAACCTTTTTTAGAAAATGCAATCCTTCACGGTGTTTCACATTTAAAAGAAAATAACGGAAAAATCGATTTAAATTTTCAATTAAAACAAAATAGTATAACAATTGAAGTAATTGATAATGGTTTTGGATTAGATAAAAATAAATTAAAAAATGATTCACATACCTCTAAAGGAATTTCCATAATTACCGAAAGAATAGAAATTTTGCAACAATCCTATCCTGAAAAAACATTTTCAATCACTCAAGAAATTGCCTTTCCTGATGCAATTCGTAAAGGTCATAAAGTGGTTATTGTGATTGCAATTCTAGACTAGAAATACTTTTTTTACCGTTCCCTAAATAAAACCTACCATATTCTAAATGGTTTTGTTTTGTAGCAGATGTTTGCAGTAGTTTTAAGAAATATTAAATTCTAGAAACTATGAACAAAACTACACTTCTAATTATTCTTTCATTTTTTACCGGCTTAAAAATGAGTAGTCAAATTATCCCTGTTAGTTTAGATTACAAAATTGAAAATTCGCCATATATTATTGAGGGTCAAGTTTTAGAAGCGATCTCAAAACAAGATAAACTAAAAACAACCATTTTTACCGATTACACTGTAAAAGTTATTTCAGTTTCAAAAGGAAATATTGCTCAAGAATTTATTATCATTAGAAATCTGGGTGGTACTATTGGAGAAAAAACATTACAAGTTTGCCCTAATTCTCACTTTGATATTGGAGATACAGGTATTTATTTTATTTCTAAAATGTTAGATGGCATTTACGAACCTTCCTTTTTAGGACAATCAGAATATGTTGGCTACAAATTAGAAAAAAACGAGAACAACAAATTTGAGCTTAAAGCAAATTCTTCAGAAAACAAAAACATATTGGCAACAATTACTTCGGTTAGTCCTGTAAATGTTAATGCTGGCATTGGAGATGTAATTACTATTACAGGAACTGGTTTTGGAGTTGGTCCGCCAAGTGGTCAAAAAGTATTGGTAACAAATGCAAATAATACAAACTCATTATTAACACAAGGGAATACATTTAATTATGTAAGTTGGACGGATACAGAAATTAAATACAAAGTGTCTTCTGACGCAGCATCAGGTGATATTGCTGTTGGGTATTTCTCTACTCATATAATCGCTCCACAACCTTTACAAATAAATTATAATGTAAGAGATGCTGTAAATCAAGCAGGAACAAATATTTATCCCATTGTTTTGCCAGCACTTGTAAGTGGTGGAATTATTTTTTCAAAAAATACAAATTTCACAAATAATGATGCTATAAATACCACAAAAATAGCAATGGACGCATGGACTTGCAATACTGGTATAAAATTTAGCATCGATACATTTGATACAACTACAAACATAAACGATACTTCTGACGGATTAAATGTTTTACATTTTGCAAATCTAGGAGCTACAGTTTTAGGGTTAACCTATTCAACTATTACAGCATGTTCAACAACAGGCAGACAATATGTATCTGATGTAGATTTAGGGATCAATTCTAGTATAAACTTCAACTATACTTTGGGTAGAACAACGGCAACGCAATATGATTATTATACTACAGTGCTTCATGAGTTAGGTCATGTTCGCAATTTAGGTCACGTTGGGAGTACAACAGATGTAATGTATGCATCAATTTCTGCGGGTGAACAAAGAAGAAATTTAAATACAAACAATTCAGATGGAGGGTTATGGGTTCAAAACGAAAGCCAAACCGTTACTATCTGCTCCAAACCATTAATGACGGCTGGAACATGCTTGAATTTATCAAATAATGATTTCGAAAATTTAACTAATGAACTTGAAATATACCCAAATCCAGTTGGTGATAAATTACACATTAATACACCAGAAGAAATCCTAAATGTAGCATTATTTGATATTAATGGACGAATTATTAATAATACACTAATTAACAATACTATCGATTTTTCAAATATTAGTAATGGAGTTTATTTAATAAAAATAGTTACTGACAAAGGAATTATCAATAAAAAAATAATTAAAAACTAGAAAACATGAAAAATTATTTAAAAAAAGTTAGCACATTATTTTTGTTAGGAATTACAATTTTAGCTTGTAGCAAATCTGAACCAATTGTTGCTCCAACTATTGCAACGCCTTGCATTACAACCAACACAGATTTTCAGCAATTATATAATCCGTTAAACACGCCAGCATTTCCAGAAAGTTTATCAGGTTATAATAATGCGGTAACTCACGAATATACATTTAATGTTACAAATGCTACTACAATTTGTAGTATAGGATATCAAAGTCAAACTACATTAGCCAGTCAAAACTATCAAATAGATGTTTATGATACCGTTACAAATACCGTTGTTTCATCAATAACATCAACTTTTTCTTCAACAGCTACAAGTTATGTTTCGTTAAACACACCTTTAGCTTTAGTTGTAGGAAGATCTTATAAAATAAAAAGATATGGTCCAGCAACTGCGGCAAATTCAAATGGTGCGGGTCGTTGTGTTAGTAATAATGTTATGGGTGCTGGTAATGTAAGTTTTCCGAAAACATCAGGTAATTTAACAATCACTGATTCTGATTTTTACACTCAAAATCTTAATGGACAAGTAAGTGCGGGGGATAATAATAATTCAATGCCGTATATAGATATTGTTTTTCAATAAATGGGGTAACAAAAACACACATTATTTGATTTATATAAAAAGCGACGATTTATTCGTCACTTTTTTTTAAATTTAAAAATAATTTGAAGCTACCCTAACAATAATTAGGAAGAAAAACACACAATCATGAAACAGTTTCTGTCTATTACCTTTCTTCTATTATTTTTTTGTTTTCCTGAACTTGCCAAGGGACAAACAAAAGTAAAAGACACTATAACTCGTAGAGCTACTATTGGTTACGATAAAAATGGAAACCAAATATCTCTAAAACCTGAAACACCACTACTAATACAAGTAGCAGGTGCTCCAAAAGCCAGTTATTCTTATTTATGGGAAATGGGCGACGGTAATTATAGTAAAGAAACAACACCTAAATATGTTTACAAAAAAAAGGGAGAGTATAAAGTAAATCTTTCGGTTACTAATAATTACGATAACGGAAAGCCGCCTAAAACTCGTCCAAGAACAGTGGTAATAAATGAAATAAGCAATATTCAATTTTCTGAAATTGCTTCACTGCAAGATACCATACAATATAAAATATTCAACAATCGCGAGCCAGTTCCAGAGGAAGAAATGGTAGTCGTTGTTAGTTACAAAAATCCTTTAGATTATGTGACTAATGGGAAATTATATTTCTTTTATAACGATAAAGAATTCAAAAATGACAATTTCGAATTACTAGAAACTAGAATACATTTTGGAGAAAAAGAAGTAATTGAAGATGGTTTTGCTTGTTCAGACGAGATGAATAATGCTGAAGAAAATGTAGCTTCCACAATTTCAATACCAACATTTAGAAACTCATTTTCAACAGAAGAAGATCTAGATTTGACATTATTAGAATCTAAAAAATTATTTAGAAATGTAAAAATTTTAGAGTTTGATAATATGAATGCAAATGAAACTCGCAACCTGTTTTTTACATTCAAAACTACTCCGGAAATGATTAAAGATACTTCGGCAACTGTAAAAATGCGAGGCGTTTATGTTCCTGATAGAAATTACAAAAACCATAAAAAGAAAACACTCGAAATGGAAATTGTAACTTCTCATGATCCCAATAAAATGTCCAGTAATGCTGCATTTATGAACTATCGATTAGTAAGATTCAAAAAAATAAATTTTAAAACACGTTTCCAAAATGATGGAGAAGGTCCAGCAAGAACCATTCGATTAGAAACCGATATTCCTGATATGTTCGACAAAAAAACATTGCAAATTGTGGATTCTTACCCAAAATGCCCTATTTGTCCCAAAGGTGAAGAAGTGAATTATAGCTGTTTAGATACTATTATCAAGCAAAAACAAATACATTTTACTTTCAAGAATATATATCTTTCTGGGAGCACACAAAAAAATGTGACAGAAAAAGACAGTACAAAAGGTTTTGTAAAATATACGATGAGGTTTAATAAAGACTTTCATAAGCAAAGTACTCGAAGTAAAACAGCGATTATTTTCGATAAAAACGAACCTGTAATCACAAATTATGCAACAACCAGATTTTTGCCAGGAATTTCTATTGGCGCAAAAACGGGCTATAACTTATTTACAAATTTAGAAAACTCTAAAAGTTATTTTGTTGCTGCCACAATTTCTCCATACAAATCCTATCGTTGGTATTGGCAAATAGAATGGCAAAATAATTTACATAAATATGAATCTAAGTCGTTGATAAATAATCAACTTGTAAATCCTAATGGCGCCATATTACAGCTTCAACAGACAACTTCGACCACAAGTTTCGATAATTTGGTTATGGAAATTCCGATTTTAATAAGATACAATATTAATAATTATTTTGGTCTTGGGGTAGGAATACAAAATGGAATAAATATTTCTGAGAAGCAAAATTCACTAACAAATATTAAGCTTTACGAAGGGCCAAACACTAATGTTTTGGTTAAAGAAAACAACAAAACAAACCAGCTAAAACAATCTTTTTCTAATTATAAATCGGGAGTTTTATTAGATTTTACAGCTGGTTTTTCTAGAATAGGACCAAGTTTAGGGATTAGATATAATGTAAGTTCCGAGAAAAATTTTAATTATTTACAATTTTATGGAATTTGGAAATTCTAAACACATCTAAATGAGATTTTTCTTTTTTCTTTTTTTACTTACGCAGATGTCTTTTTCTCAAGCTACTTTAGAGAATAAGATTTATGATGCTGTCGATGTTTTTGTAGCAAATCCAAATGTTGAAAGTTTAAAAAAGCTAGAAATTGAAGAAAATAAGTTTAAAGCAAAAACAAAACCTGAATTCCTAGCTTTAGTAATATTAAACTGCAATAAAGCCTATTTCGAGAATCAATTTAGTTTGACCAACCAAGCGATTTCAACTTATGAAAAAGCTTGGCAATTATTCCAGAAAAACAAGCTTGCTAATTATGATATTACGGAATATTGCTTGAAGCCTTTAGGTAATCTTTATACCATTATTGGCGACTATGATAGTGCAGAAAATACGATAAAACAATATTTTTTTATTGCAAATGTAGATGGAAATCAAGAGCAAAAAACAAGTGCAATTCTTAATTTATCAAACGTATACCAAAGTTCAGGAAAAAGTGATTTAGCCATTATTTTATTAAAAAAAACGATTGCAACAGAAAAATTAACAGCAATTCAAAAAGGAATTTTATTAAATAATTTAGGAACAAATTATTTAATCAATAAAAATTATGAGAAAGCTAAAAAAGTTTTAGAAATATCGATAAAGTTATTAAGTGGTGATAAGCAACAATCACAAAATGTATCGAATGCCTACAGAAATTTATCTCAAATTTATAGTCAAGAAAAAAACTTTGTACTAGCTAATTCTTACTTTGAAAAAGCAAAATTAGAATTTGAAAAAACTAAAAATCAAGCACCTCGAAAAATCGCCAAACTTTTTTATGAAAATGCATTATTGCTTTTCGAGCAAAACAGAATTACCGAAGCAAAACTTGCTATTAATGAAGTTTATAAAGCTTTAATTCCAAATTATTCTGATAAAAAAAGCCTTTTACCAGATCAGAAATCACTTTATGCTGAAACTCTTTTGCTAGATATTTTAGACTTGCAGGCTGCTGTTTTACTAAAAGAAAATAAACCTAAAACAGCACTAGAGAGTTATAAGCTTTCTTTTTACATAGAAGATTTGTTTCAGTCATTATTAGTATATGAAAATTCTAAAATTCTATCTCAAATCAGAAGTAGAAACCGAGCTGAAAAATGTATCGAAATTTATGATTATTTTTATCAACAAGAGAATGATATCCATTATATAGAAAAAGCTTTTTTATTATCTGAAAAAACTAAATCTACTGTTCTGAAAAATTATATTAGTCAAAATAGAACCATTTCTAAGGAAGAAAAAACAGTTTTAGAGCAACTACAAAATTGGAATAATATAATTGTAAGAGAGCAGGAAAAACTAGATTTAGCGGATATTTCAAAAATAAATTTTGCTATAAAAAAACAAAATGAATTAATGCTTTTGTTAAAGTCTATCAAATCTAGATCTACAATTTTATCCGATGAGAATATAAATCTGACAAGGTTGTTTCAAAAATTAGAAAAAGATAAAGCGACTCTAATTTCGTATTTTTCGGGTGCCCAAAATATGTATTCATTTACTTTACAGAATCGTGAAATAAAACTTCAAAAATTAGAGAAAGCAAACCAAAACGGCTCTGTGATTCGAAAATTTATTACTTATTTTAGTGATGCAAATGCAATATCAAATGATGTTAGCGGTTATAATAGTTTAGGGAATCAGGTTTATAAATATTTGAAATTGCCACAAAAATCAGCAAATAAAAATCTAATAATTATTCCTGATGGAATCCTGAATTTCTTTCCTTTCGAAGCATTAATAACAAAAAAAAGTACTACCGCAAATTTTGCTAAAATGCATTATTTACTGCATTATTTTAAAATTGGATATAATAATTCAGTTTCATTTTACTTAGAAGAAAAACCATTTCAATATCAAAAAGAAACTATTTTGGGTATTTTTCCAATTTTTGAAAACTCAAATTTAGAACTAGCTTTTTCGAAAAAGGAATTAGAAAATCTAAGCAACCGTTTTGAAGGGAAATATTTAGAAAAAAGTGAAGCTACATTTAATAATTTTAAGGCTAATGCTACACATTTTTCTATCCTTCACCTTTCTACACACGCTTCGTCTGGTAATATTGATGAACCAGCAAGGATACGATTTTATGATCAAGAAATATTGTATTCTGAGCTATATAATTTAAATATAAATCCAAATTTAGTGGTTTTAAGTGCTTGCGAAACTGGTTTAGGAAAATTATACAAATCTGAAGGCGCGATGAGTGTCGCAAGAGGTTTTCAGTTTGCTGGAGCTAAAAATATATTGTTTTCGCTATGGAAAGTAAATGATTATACAACTTCTGTTTTTATGGGTAAATTTTATAAAAATATTGAAAGTGGAAATTCTTATTTCGAATCTAACCAACAGGCAAAATTAGATTTTCTAAATGATGAATCTATTTCAAATGCTAAAAAATCGCCTTATTATTGGAGTGCGATGGTTTATTATGGCACTTTAGAGAATAAAGCAACAACAAATTACTGGCTTTGGATTTCAGTTGTTGGAGTATTGATGATTTTTTTATTTTGGTTTTTTTACAGAAAAAGATATTAGTTTAAATTCTAAAATACAATCTAGAAAATAATAAAAAAAACCGTCTCGTTATAATAACAAAGACGGTTTTATATTTAATTTAAAGTAGCTTATTGGAAATCAGCATCGCTAACACCTTCATTTACTTTAATTTCTGTAGTAGTTAGTTCTATATCTATTCCTACATTCATTACAATTTTATGTGGCATTTTCACTCCTTTTACATCTTTATAGTCGCTAAAGCTTGATGTTTGAGTCATTGTTTGCCCATTTGCTTCACGAACTTCTGAAGCTCCAATTCTTAGGCCAGTAGCTACATCATAATAATAGGTTTTTTTACCATCTTTTATTCCGTATGCATCTTTACCATCAATAGATTGTATAGGTAGTAATGTTACTCCTGTTTTTGTTGCTAGAGTTAATTCTGGAATTGGTTGTGCTTGAGATCTCATTTCAGTTAGCATGTCGCCTTCAAGAACTTTGCGTTGACCTTGTTGCTCCATATAACCAGTTTTATCGTTTACCATTTGCTTCATCATAGTCATTCCCATAGCATTCATTTCAACCAATAATTTACCAGTAGATGTTTTAACAGATAATTCCATTGGCATACCTTGTATGGTTGCTGTAGATTTTGAAAATGTTGTTTTTATCGCTTTTACAGCTTTTTCACCACCTATTGCTGCAATATATTTGTCCAATACAGATTTTACAGTTACTGATGCATCTACTTTTTTAGTTACAGGTTTCTCTATTGGATTACCATATTTATCAAAGAAAAACATTGGTATTTTTGTTTTTTCCAATCCAGGTAATACCTCAGAACCTTTTCCAACTACTATAATTCTTAGATTATCTGCTAAAAAATATTTGTTAGCCACTCTCATAATATCATCGGCTGTTACCAAGTTTATATTCTTGATGTAGTTTTCGTAGAAATCTTTTGGTAAGCCTTCTTTTTCAATGTTTAAAGCATATCTAGCTACTGTTTCTGGCTTTTCTACTTGCATCACAAATTTACCTACATAACCTGCTTTTACATTGTTTAAGACTTCATCAGTTACTTTTTCGCTTCTGATTCTTTTAATTTCTTTAATCGCTTCAACAACTGAACTATCTGTTACAGCATTTCTAACTTGAGCATTGGCTTTAAACTTAGTTGATACGTATTTGTTAAAACCAACATTAGAATAAGATCCATAAGTCCAACCGTGTTTTTCGCGTAAATTCATATTCAAATATCCATTAAAATCTCCTCCAAGAACTTGGTTGGCTAAGATTAAAGGAAAAAGATCAGGATCTGACATTTTTACATTGATAGTATTTACAATCGATATTTCAGATTGTACAGCATTTGGCATATCTATAAAGTTAATTTGTGAATACTGCACATTTTTTGGATTCGAATAACTTACGTTTGGTGCTTTTGCACTTGCCCAATTTGAGAAAAGATTCTCAACTTCTTTTTTCACATCTGCTAGTTTCACATCTCCAAGCACGACTAAATAAGCGTGCTCTGGAACAAAATAAGTATTATAATTTGTTTGTATGTCTGCTAAAGAAATGTTTTTAATAGTTTCTTCTGTTAAATATTCTCCTGACGGATGATTTTTTCCAAATGCTAAAACATTTTCTACTCTACCAGCTACAGCTGTAACACTTTTTTCTTGAGATTTTAAAGATTCTATTAGTTTATCTTTTTCTTTATCAAGTTCTTCTTGTGTAAAATTAGGTTGTAATAATCCTTCTGCAGTAAGTTCTAATATTCTTTTAGCATATTTAGAAAGTCCGCTAGCAAATGCCCCAGATGGAGAGAAGCTGATATCTGCTCCTAAGTAATCTATTTCTTCATTAAAAGCATTTTTTGATGTTTTTGTTGATCCGTTACCAATTAGGTCTCCTAACAAATCACTCACACCTTTTTTATTGCCTTCAGCATAAGGTGCATTGTCTGTAGATAGACTAAAAGAAACTCTAGGCAGTTTGTGGTTCTCTACAACTAATACTTTTAGACCGTTTGGTAAAGTAAAACTTTCAGGTTTTTTGATGTTAATTGTTGGTGATGGTCCTGGTTTAGGTTGTGTTCTATCTTGTGCTTGCATCATAACAGTTAGTAACAAACTTGATATTAAAATGGTTATATTTTTCATATTCATTGTTTTATTTTTTGTCAGCTTTTGCTGGAACGTAGTCTAAAATTAATCTTTGATTTGGATTTAAATATTTTTTAGAAATGGCTCTTATTTCTTCTGGAGTTATAGATTGATACATTTCATTTTCGGTATTAATTAAATTAACATCACCATATAACAAATAATATGAAGCTAAATTAGACGCAATTCCTTCTACATTAGAATTGTCATTTACATAATTACTTTCATATTTGTTTTTAAGTTTTTCTAATTCCTTATCAGAAATTAATTCTGTTTGTAGTTTTGTGATTTCTTCATCAACTTCTTTAACTAAATCAGAAATTGTGTTTTTTCCTTGCGGTAAACCATATATTATGTAAGTACCATAATCTTCTTGACTGTTGTTGAAAGCACCTATTTGTAATGCCATTTTTTTATCATCAACAATTTTCTTATACAATCTAGAGCTTTTTCCGTCACTCAAGATAGTTGATATAAAATCTAAAACTCTTGCATCTCTTGTTTTCATTGATGGTGTTCTGTATGCTGTTATCATCATTGGTATTTGAACATTTGCATCTTCAAAAGTCGCTTGTATTGGTTTTGTAATTGGGTCTTCTACAAAAGTTTGTCTTACAATTGCAGGACCTTTGCTTATAGATCCAAAATATTGCTGAATCCACTCTTTAGTTTGTGAAATATTGCTAATGTCTCCAGCAACTACTAAAACAGCATTGTTTGGAATATAAAACTTTTTATTAAATGCTTGGAATTCTTCTAGTTTTGCAGCATCTAAATGTGCCATATCTCCAATAGTAGTCCAACGATACGGGTGCTTAGTAAACATGTTTTTCTTTACTTGCGCCATTAGTTGTCCATAAGGTCTATTGTCGTAATTTTTTCTCTTTTCCTCTTTTACAACTTCATTTTGAGTGTCAACCCCAATTTTGTTTATTACAGGATGCATTAGTCTTTCAGATTCCATCCATAACCCTAATTTTAAACTATTAGAAGGGAAAACTTCGTAGTAGTATGTTCTATCATCAGTAGTGTTTGCATTATTTACTCCGCCATTTCCAGAAACGATTTTAAACCATTCCCCACGTTTTATGTTTTCTGTTCCTTCAAATAAAAGATGTTCAAAAAAGTGAGCAAATCCAGTCCTATCTGATTGTTCATCTTTTGCACCTACATGGTACATTACAGAAGTAATTACCACTGGCGCAGATGAGTCATTGTGTAAAATAACGTGAAGCCCATTACTTAAATCGTATTCCTCAAAAGCAACCTTTTGAGCTAAAGCATTCCCTCCTAGCATAAGCATTGAACTTAAAGCGATTAATGATTTTTTCATAAAAATTTATAAAATGTTTGTTGATTTAACTATTGGTATTAAAATAGTTACTCTTGTTACGCCAAATGTACTTTATTTAAAAAAAAAGCTGAATTGTTTTTAACTTAATTTTAGGAAAAATTGAAATTTTATACAATTAACCGTATTTTTTTAAAGTCAACTTGCTTGTTTCATAAATAGTTGTATATTTGCAGACTTAAAAAAATTAACTAAACATTATTGTTATGTACGCAATCGTAGAGATAGCAGGGCAACAATTTAAAGTAAGCAAAGACTTAAAGGTTTATGTACACCGTTTGACTAATGAAGAAGGATCAAAAGTTTCTTTTGATAAAGTTCTTTTATTAGACGACAATGGCACAATCACTTTGGGCGCCCCAGCTATAGAAGGTGCTTCAGTAGAAGCTAAAGTGTTACAACACTTAAAAGGAGACAAAGTAATTATTTTCAAAAAGAAAAGAAGAAAAGGTTACAAGAAAAGAAACGGTCACAGACAGTATCTTACTCAAATTGTAATTGAAAGCATTTCAGCTTCAGGTGCTAAAAAAGCAGCCCCAAAAGCAGAAAAAGTTGCAGCTCCAAAAGCAGAAAAATTAGTGGATGCTCCTGTAGCAGAAGCTAAAGCTCCAAAAGCTAAAGCTGCTAAAGCTGATGATTTGAAAATCATTGAAGGTATTGGTCCTAAAGCTGCTGAAGTATTAGTTGCTGCTGGAATTGATACATTCGTAAAATTAGCTAAAACTAAAGCAGAAAAAATCAATACGATTTTAGATGCTGCAGAAGCTAAAGTACAACATTTAGATCCAACTACTTGGGCGCAACAAGCACAACTTGCTGCAGACGGTAAAATGGATGAATTAAAAAAATTACAAGACGAGTTAAACGGTGGTAAAGCTGTTTAATTAATATTAACTTATAAAACCAAAACGTCATGGCTCACAAGAAAGGTGTCGGTAGTTCGAAAAATGGTAGAGAATCAGAATCAAAACGCTTAGGTGTTAAGATTTTTGGTGGTCAAGCTGCAATAGCTGGAAATATCATTGTTAGACAAAGAGGTTCTAAACACAATCCAGGAGAAAACGTTTACATGGGTAAAGATCATACTTTACATGCAAGGGTTGACGGATTAGTGAAATTTCAGAAAAAAGGTGAAAACAAATCTTATGTTTCTGTAGTTGCTTTTGAAGCTTAGTCTAAACTAACTTATAGTTTACAAAACGTCCAAGAAATTGGACGTTTTTTTTTTGTTAAAAACGTTCAAATATAAATTTAACAAAATTGATCAGTTACAATTTCTGTAAACTTGATATATTCTTGTATTATTTAATACCTTTGACCTTTATTTATTTTTTATGAGCAAAATTAGAATTACCAAGCAATTTAGTTTCGAAACTGGTCATGCTTTATACGGTTATGATGGGAAATGTAAAAATGTTCACGGACATAGTTATAAACTTTCAGTAACGGTTATTGGAATTCCAATTTCTGATAGAAACAATGTTAAATTTGGAATGGTAATCGATTTTTCGGACTTAAAAAAAATTGTAAAAGAAGATATTGTAGATGTGTTTGACCACGCTACTGTTTTTAACGAAACTACTCCACATATAGAATTAGCAAAAGAACTTAAATCTCGTGGACACGAAGTGATTTTAGTAGATTATCAGCCTACAAGTGAGAATATGGTAATAGATTTTGCTAAGAAAATAAAGAGAAGATTACCGGAATCAATAAAATTATATTCTTTGAGATTGCAAGAAACAGAAACTTCTTTTGCGGAGTGGTTTGCAGAGGATAATTAATTTAAGGATATTTATAAAAACAAAAGAGCTGTCTTAATTAAGACAGCTCTTTTGTTTTTATAATTGTAATGTTTACTTAAAAGCAGGAATTCCAGTAATATCCATTCCAGTAATCAATAAGTGAATATCGTGAGTTCCTTCGTAAGTGATAACACTTTCTAAATTCATCATATGACGCATGATCGAATATTCTCCAGTGATTCCCATTCCTCCAAGAATTTGACGTGCTTCACGAGCAATATTTATTGCCATGTCTACATTATTTCTTTTTGCCATCGAGATTTGAGCAGTTGTTGCTCTTCCTTCATTTCTTAAAACACCTAAACGCCATGTTAGTAATTGCGCTTTGGTAATTTCGGTAATCATTTCGGCTAATTTCTTTT
>NZ_JBJXEN010000074.1:0-78706 GCF_046153165.1 Flavobacterium sp.
TAGCTGGTATATCTTGGACCAGGAACATTATATTTTTGAATTAAAGAAACTGACATAAGTGTAATTTACACGTCAAAAATAAAGTATCCAAAAATTAAAAGAAATGATAATTGTCATATTGCTAAAAAACACAAATATTTTTATAAAAAAAAGACTGCTTTATGAGCAGTCTTTTAATAAAATCAAATTGTTCAAATTTATGCTTTACCAGCAGCAATTAAGTTTAATGCAGAACCAGCTACAAACCAACCAATTTGACTATCATTGTAAGTATGGTTTGCTAAAATAATATCTTTCGATCCATCAGCATGAACAAATTCTAATGTTAATGGTTTTCCAGGAGCAAAATCAACTAAATCTGTAAAGTTAATTGTATCGTCTTCTTGAATTTTATCGTAATCTGCTTCATTAGCAAAAGTAAGACCTAACATTCCTTGTTTTTTCAAATTTGTTTCGTGAATACGAGCGAATGATTTAACCAAAACCGCTTTTACACCTAAAAATCTTGGCTCCATTGCTGCATGTTCTCTCGAAGATCCTTCTCCGTAATTTTGATCACCAACAACAACCGAAGAAATTCCAGCCGCTTTATAAGCTCTTGCTACTGCAGGAACAGTATCGTATGCACCTGTTAATTGATTTTTAACTGAATTTGCTTTTTGGTTAAAAGCATTTTCCGCACCAATTAACATATTATTTGAGATGTTATCTAAATGTCCACGGAAACGCAACCAAGGTCCAGCCATAGAAATATGGTCAGTGGTACATTTTCCAAAAGCTTTAATTAATAACTTGGCACCCATAATGTTTTTTCCGTCCCAAGCGGCAAAAGGAGCTAGTAATTGCAAACGATCTGATGTTTCAGAAACTGCAACTTGTACTCCTGAACCATCTTCAGCTGGTGCTTGAAAACCTGCGTCTTCTACATCAAATCCTTTAGATGGTAATTCATCACCTTTTGGAGGTAATAATTTTACCATTTCTCCTTTATCATTTAATAAAGAGTCGGTCAATGGATTAAAATCTAATCTCCCTGAAATTGCTAATGCAGCAACCATTTCTGGTGAAGTTACAAAAGCGTGTGTATTTGGATTACCATCGGCTCTTTTAGAAAAGTTACGATTAAACGAGTGAACAATGGTATTTTTTTCTCCTTTATCTGCTCCAGCTCTATCCCATTGTCCGATACATGGTCCACAAGCATTTGTAAATACTTTAGTTCCCATTTTTTCGAAAGTTGCGATGATTCCATCTCTTTCGATTGTATAACGAATTTGTTCTGAACCTGGATTTATTCCGAATTCTGCTTTTGGAGAAATTCCATGTGCTACAGCTTGCTCTACTATAGAAGCAGCACGTGACATATCTTCGTAAGAAGAGTTAGTACAAGAACCTATTAATCCCCATTCTACTTTTATTGGCCAGCCATTTGCAGCCGCTTCTTCTTTCATTTTAGAAACTGGTGTTCCTCTATCTGGTGTAAATGGTCCGTTGATATATGGTTCTAATTCAGATAAATTAATTTCTATAACTTGATCGAAATATGTTGCAGGATCTGCATAAACTTCATTATCACCTGTTAAATAATCGGCAACTTTATCCGCTGCATTTACTACGTCTTGACGACCAGTTGCTGCTAAATATCTTCTCATCGAGTCATCGTAACCAAATGTTGAAGTTGTTGCTCCAATTTCGGCACCCATATTACAAATTGTACCTTTTCCAGTACATGACATATTTATTGCACCTTCGCCAAAATATTCAACAACAGCACCAGTTCCTCCTTTTACAGTAAGGATATCTGCTACTCTTAGAATAACATCCTTTGGTGATGACCAACCGTTTAATTTTCCTGTTAGTTTTACTCCAATAAGTTTAGGAAATTTTAATTCCCAAGACATTCCAGACATTACATCTACTGCATCAGCTCCACCAACTCCAATAGCTAGCATTCCTAATCCACCAGCATTTACGGTATGAGAATCGGTACCAATCATCATTCCTCCAGGAAATGCATAATTTTCTAAAACGATTTGGTGAATAATTCCTGATCCTGGTTTCCAGAAACCAATTCCATATTTATTTGAAACAGAAGAAAGAAAATCGAAAACTTCTTTAGATTGTGAATTAGCAAAAGCTAAATCTGTTTTTGCACCATCTTTTGCTTGAATCAAGTGATCACAATGTACTGTTGTAGGTACAGCAACTTTACTTTTTCCTGCGTGCATAAACTGCAATAATGCCATTTGTGCTGTTGCATCTTGACAAGCAACTCTATCTGGAGCAAAATCTACATAATCTTTACCTCTTGTAAAAACACTAGAAGGTGTTCCGTCCCAAAGGTGAGCATATAGAATTTTTTCTGTTAATGTAAGAGGACGACCTACTAATTCGCGTGCTTTATCTACACGAGAGGCCATATTTGCATACATTTTTTCAATCATTTCAATATCAAAAGCCATAATTTCTATGTTTATTCGGTTTATCGTTTATTTACTTTCTCAGTTCGCTGATGCTTGTGTGAATATTCGTGATGCGAATTTACGAAAACGATATATTATTAAAAAATATTTAAAGGAATATATTGTTCAATTCTAATAATTTACGAAAAGCTAGTTTTTGTATTGTTATTATTATCAAAAATGAATTATTGAACATTAATTTTAAATAATTCTTAATTCTTATCATGTAAATTCATGATTGGTTTTTCGTAGAATCGATATAAAATATAGGACAACGAAAAGGTAATTCCAAAATAAATTAATAAAATTAAACTTGATGCTAATTTATACGAAAGCTGATTAAGAATATATTTAAAAATCACAATTACAATACTATAATGAATTAAATATACTGCATAAGACGTTTTGCTTATAAAAGTAACGCTTGTGAAAAATATAGATTGTGAATTTTTCCAAAAAATAAAATAAGGGAGTGTCAAAAAGAAAATCATTGACGAAAGGGTAAAATAGAAAACTAAAAAATACACTGGACAGGATATAATATCGACTTCTAAAACATTTAAAATTACAAATTGTAAGACAAATAAATGCGCTGCTAAAATTAGAAAATAGACTCTATATTTATCTAAAAAATGAGCATAAAACAGATGCAACCAAGCTAATAAAACACCATAAAGTATAGTATCGAAACGATAAATTACTATCGATTTTAGATTTGTATTCCAAATTTCCATATTGGTAATATTGCTGTTTTTCATATTAAAATAGCGGAGAATATGTGCTAAAACAATCAATAAAAGAATTGTAGATAAAAATGTCCATTTTTTAGACAATTTATTTCCAAATTTTAATACAAAAAATAAACTAAAGGGTAATAGGATATAAGTCCATTCTTCTACTGATAAACTCCATGATTCTGAAAAAAAACTAATCGAATATGTTTTAAAATTCTGAAAAAAGAAAAAATATTTATACCAATTTTGGGAAGGATAACCTAGAAAAAAAGCGATTCCTAAATTTATTAAAAGTATCAAATAGTAATTAGGTAATGTACGAAACCAACGTCTTTTTAGGAAAATAAAAATACTTTGTAAAGAAAAATTATCAGTAATATATTGTCGTAATAATATTGAACCTATTAGATAACCACTTAACACAAAGAATAATTCAACTCCTGCAAAACCTGACAATCCACTCAGTGAAATCACCATAGGATTTGAACTGTCTATTAAATAATATGCATGCGAAAATAAAACTAGCAAAATAGCAAGTGCACGAATCACATCTAGTCCAAATATTCGTGTGGTTTTTTCTTTTTCTAATGCATTCATTTCGTTTGTATTTGTGGCTACATCTATTTAATTATGCTTATAAAATCAAAGATATACAAATATTTGGCATTTGTCTTTTTCCTTTCTGGTATGTTGTGAATTAGCATTTTTTTAAAATAAACCTTCCATTTTTTTATTTTGAATCCCAATTTTTGTTGCATCAAAATTTAATTTGTTTTCTAATAATGAAGCATATACACTTCTAAAATCGGTTTCATGTTTTAAATCTCCATTGTCTAAGTCAGAAAGATTAGGATTATTTCCGATTACTTTTCCTTTATTGCTTCCACCAATAATAAACATAGGAGCAGCAGTTCCGTGATCGGTTCCTTTTCCATTGTCTTTTACACGGCGACCAAACTCAGAAAAAACTACAATAGTTACATTTTGCATGAGCTTGGCATTTTTTAAATCAGTATAAAAGCTAAAAATTGCATCGTTCAATTCAGAAAGTTTGTTATTGTGAATAGCCAATTGATTGTCATGCGTATCGAATCCTCCGAGGGAAGTATAATACACTTTCGAATTCAAATTTCCTTTTATTAATCTTGCAATCCATTCTAAATTTTTAGACAATCCAGTTTTTGGATAACTCACTTCCGATGTCGATTTTGCCAATGCTTTCTGAATTTCGTCCGAGCCTTCTGTAACCGAATTTGCTATTTTTCGAACAAAATCCAACTGCGGATTAGTAGATAATTGAACTGAATCATCATTGTTTTTATTTACTTTAAATCGATTTGGATCTTTTACTGTAATCGAATTTGGTTCTTGCCCTTTGAGTGCTAAATTATCTATCGAATCTAGATTAATTCCAGCCGTCGGCTGATGTTCTTTGCATTGTAAATCTAAATAACGCCCCAACCAACCGTCATCTAAATACTGATTAGAAGCCGAGCCTGTTTGCCAAATTTCTTGACTTCGAAAATGGGAACGAATAGGTTCAGGATAACCCACATTTTGAATCACAGCCAAATCACCGTTTTGTTGCATTGTTGCAAAACTTTTTAAAGCAGGATGAAAAGCCATTCCTTGTGTAGCACTAATGACTTCGTTTTTTGATAAAGCTATCTTTGGGCGCAAATCATAATACAAAGGATTCTGGAACGGGATAAAAGTATTTAAGCCATCGTTTCCACCATTTAATTGAACAAAAACTAAACATTGTTCTCCAATAACTAGATTTTGTTGAGAACCAAATGCAAACAAAAAATCGGGTAACAACAAAGCACCGCCAGTAAAAGTTCCTGTAAGTGAGAGAAAGTTTCTTCTGTTCATGATTTTAGTTTTAAATTAATTGGTATTCAGGAGTTTTTACCATGGCATTAAACAATCGTAAAACCGCATTTTCAGAACCTTCAGTAGTAGAATCGAAATCATATTTTAATATTTTTTCGAAATCTTGTTGTGTATTTTCATCTGTATCAAATAACAATCTGTCTTTTAATTCGGTAATGATTTGTTTGTTGTTTCCGCTTTTATTCCAATCGAGTTTAATGTTTATTTTCTGGAAAAGTACTTCATTGTCTTTTTCTTCGGCTTTAAACATTTTTCTATTAATAGTTCGACCACTACAAAACAAATCAGCAACATTATTTCGTTGCAAATACACTTGCGAGGTGAGCCAAGAATTCCCGCCAACCCAACCTTTTACATTGGGTTGATTAAATAAATCCATTCCTTGTTCTCGAAGAAATAAAACTAATATTTTTGGATTTTCTAATTCGATATTTAATTCTGAAATAAGCTGTAAACTATATTCTAACGGATTTTTTATTTTTGAACCCGCTGTTTTTTTAGTAAATTCTTCGGTAAAAATTTTAGTTAATAAAGGTTTGATTTCGAAGTTCATTTTCTTGAAATAATTACCATAATAAGTAATTAATTCAGTTGATGGATTATCATAAATAAACCATTTTAAGATTTTTTGTGTAATAAAATAAGACGTGTTTTTTTGCTCGAAAATAATATCTACTAAATCATCTGCTTTAAAATTTCCTGTTTTTCCTAAATAAGTTATAGTATCATTGTCTTCAAAAATGGGACGATATTGTGCTTCGTTTTCGCCAATTCCCATACCCGCTAAGGCTTTCGCTCCATTTTTAATATCACTTTCGGTATAATTTCCAATTCCGAGTGTAAATAACTCTAATAATTCTCGACTTAAATTCTCATTAAGTTTATTTTTTCGGTTATCTACATTATCAAGATAACGAACCATGGCATTACTCTTCAAAACTTTTTTAGTGAGTTCTTTAAAATTGCCAAAAGCATTTTCTCGCAATAACTGATTGTGCTGAAAAACCCAATAATTTACCTTCACTTTCTGATATGTAGACACAAAATGATTGTGCCAGAAGCAGGTCATTTTTTCTTGAAGTGGAAACTCATTAGTCATCATTTTTTTAATCCACCAAGCTTTCATCTCATTAGAAACTTGCACCTCTTTTTTAAGCATTTCTTTTGTACCCTCAGGATCAGATTTTATTTTTTGGCGGATTTCACGCAACTCTGTAAATGATTTTGGGCTTTTGTCTAAAAAAGTAGGAATTTGTGAATCGTATTTTGTCTGAAATGATTTTTCTAAGAATTTTTGCAAACCCAAACCCGAAATGGTTTGAGCTTGCTGATTAGAAAATCCCAGCCGCAATGACCAGAGTGTGTTATTGTTCATAATGAGAAGTTTAAATTAGCGTCTTCCTCGTCTTGAAACTTTTACTGCTTTTACATTACCACGTTTGTTTTTATGAATTACCGTTGTTCCTCGGCGATTTTTAACAATTAGTGTAGAGGAATGTCTTCTTGGTGAATATACTTTTCTTGCTACAAAAACACGAGGTGTTGGAGTTCTATGATAATATACACGATGAGGTGCGCATCTTGTATAAAATATTGCATGACGGTATGGTCTCCAAGGTTTCCACCATCTTGGATAAAATCCCCAACGGTGTGGTGAAACCCAAACTACATATCTTGGAGAATAAATAAAACGAACACTTGGCCAAAACCAGACATTTACCATAACATTAGTTGTAATAATCTCTGGCATAGCTGGACCAGATTTGGATTTGTCTATCGAATCTTGAGTATCAAAAGGTTCTACAATAGTGTTCTCGGCATATAATTCGTTGTCACCATCTATTTGTAAGGTTGCTTCTTCGTTTCCTGTTTTTTCGATACCAATTGTTGCGATGTCTTGTTTTTCGCTTTCACTCAAATAAGTACTTAGAACAATAACATGAGTGTCGTTTTCTTTAATATCATCTACATTTATATAATCGATGTTCCCGTCATTATTTAAATCGAGATTGTTTACATTGTTATTTTCCTCGTTAATGAGCTTCTCGAATTCTTCTAATGAATTCGATTTTTTAAAAATGGCTAGAGCTCCTTCTAAACTAAAATTATCTCCAGTAAATTCTGGTGAATCATTTTCTTGAGCAAAACCTAATGCAATTCCTAGAAAGACAAATAGGAGAGTGGTTATTTTTTTCATAATCTATATATTTTTATAAGTAAGACTATTTAAAATTGAAAAGGTTTAAAATTTATTTTAAAATTACTTAAATGAACATGAGCTGTAACTAATTTGAGGAAATAAGTTTTTATTTATATAAATTAAATGGCTTGTAATCAATTATTTGTTGTTAAAAATGGGCAAAATAACCTATTGGAATAGGGGAAATAACCTCTTTTGTTTTATTGTAATAAAGCTAAAATTTGTATTTCAATTTGATACAATTTAATTATTAAATAAAAAAACATGAAATCAAACTTTATACATGCTATTTTAGAAGGGCAGGAAGCTTACGCCGGAAGAGCTTATTTTTTTAATGGGGATAGATATAATCGCTATGATTGGGATACTGACCGTGCTGTAGATGGTTATCCGATGGATAATTCGCTATGGGGGTTACCTATGGGGAAAAATATAGATGCAGCTATAAATGGGCAAGCTGAGTATGCTGGTAAAGCTTACTTTTTTATAGGTTCAAAATATTATCGTTACGATTGGAAAAATGATGCTATGGATGCGGGATATCCAGGAGATGTAAGCGCTTGGGGATTTCCTGGTACTTTTGCAACTGGAATTGATGCCGCTGTAAATGGAGTGGGTAAATATGCTG
The DNA here is from genome assembly GCF_046153165.1 of Flavobacterium sp. Lineage (GTDB taxonomy): Bacteria > Bacteroidota > Bacteroidia > Flavobacteriales > Flavobacteriaceae > Flavobacterium. The sequence goes on from NZ_JBJXEN010000074.1 coordinate 7,921, forward strand.
GTAAAGCTTATTTTTTTAAAGGAAATCAATATATTCGTTATGATTGGGCAAATGATTCAGTAGATTCAGGTTACCCTCAAAATATTTCTGCATGGAAGTTGCCAGCTTCTTTTTCGTCAGGCTTTGATGCTGTATTGAATGGTGAAGGTAAATATGCGGGAAAATTGTATTTTTTTAAAGGAAACCAATATGCAAGATACAATTGGGCTACTGAAACTATCGAAGCAGTTAGTCCTATTTCAGGAAATTGGCCTTTATTACAGGAGTTAATTCAATTTGGTATTGCTAAGAAAAAATCTTTTGAATGGTTAAATGTTACTAGACCACAAGTTAAATCATATATTAATTTTTTAAAGACAGGGAAACCTTTTATTGGGGATAAAACTGTCTTTGAGGCTGCTTTGAATGTGCATTTTCATATTTCTACTTCAATGCCTACAGCAACTAAGTTGATACATTTGGATCAGATTAATACTAATTTTGATAAAATGGTAACAACTTTAAATAAAAGTTCTGATTTGGTTCGTGGGAGGACTAAAGCAGAGTCTATTGCTGATGGAGGAGTAGATGCTAGTGGAATTCCTTATCCAGCTTACGCCTTTTTTAACGGAACTATAAATATTACAGAAACCTTTGCAAAATTTGGACCATTATGTCAAACGGCAATGATTTCTCATGAACCAATTCATTATGTTGATAGTATGTCAAATAATTTAAATGAATTTTATGAGCATGGCCCTCAGTATGCAACTATTACTGCTGTTCAAGCTTCTCATAATGCATCAAGCTATGCTTGTTTTGCACAGCATGTTTTTTATAAATCAGATACTCGATACGGTGCTGGAAAACCTAGTCTTTAAGTAGTTGAAAGACTTCAAGAAAAGAAAGATCGATATACTTCGGTCTTTTTTTGTGTTTTTAAAAAAGGTTGAATTATAGTTGTGTTTTAAATTTTTCAATTTGTCTTCTGTGACGTAAGATATTTACAATAGCATGTTCTACGATTTGTTCGATATCATAATATTGTCCTCAAGAGGTTAATATTTTTTTGTCATTATCATATACTTCTAACTCGGAATCATAAATATTGGAAAATGTTTTTTGAGTATATTTTATAACATCATCTAAATCTTTTTTATAATCAATCGCATTTGTACGATTGATTCGTTCAGGTCTTTTACTATCAATTCCTCTGGAGTTTTCTATATACACACAATAAGAATAACTAGCGCCTACAATATGTGTGAGAATAGTTTGTATCGATTTACAATCTTTATTTTTAGTTTCCTGATCTATAATAAATGCTAAATCACTTTGTGAAATATCTTCAATCGTATTTTGTAACTCACGAATAACTTTTTCATATTCTAGTAGAATTACATTTACTGCATTTTGAGATTTTGATGGGTTCATTTTTTTTATGAATTTAGAATGCTACTTAATCACTATTCTTTCTCAAAAATAACAAAAGTAAAACCTGCAAGTTTTCACTTACAGGTTTTACTTTTGCCTTTTGGCTAATTACTTAATCAATTCAAAACTTCTCTTTACGAAAGCGGTTAATTCTTCGCCTTTTAATAAATTTTGAGACAATTTTGCCAAATCTAAAGCTTGTTTTACCAAGTTTTCTTGAGCCGATTTGTCTTTGTTATTTAAAATTGAAGTAGCTAAATCAGAATTTGTATTTACTACTAAATTGTACATTTCTGGCATATGACTCATACCAAACATACTACCACCGCCAGACTGACTCATCTCTTTCATACGACGCATAAATTCTGGTTGTGTAATAATAAACGGAGAAGCATTACTATCTAAAGCTTCTAGTTGCACAGAATATGCTTTTGGTATAAAGGCTTCTAAAGATGTTTTTAAGCTCTCTTTTTCTTCGTCTGATAATTTAGAAATTGCTGTTTCTTCTTTCTTAATCAAATTATCGATATGATCTGAATCGACACGAACAAAAGTTAGATCTTGATTATCACCTTCAATTTTTTGAATTAAATGTGAGATGATAGGAGAATCTAATAACAAAACTTCGTAATCTTTGTCTTTAGCAATTTCTATATAAGAATGCTGTGCTTCCTCATTTCCTGCATATAAAATGACTAATTTTCCGTCTTTATTGGTTTGTTTTTCTTTTAGGTTTTCTTTTAGCTCTTCTAAAGTAAAATATTTACCATCTACCGTTGGATACAAAACAAAAGCGCCTGCTTTTTCGTAGAATTTCTCTTCAGAAAGCATTCCGTATTCTAAAACAATTTTTATATCATTCCATTTTTGTTCAAAATCTTCACGGTTCTCTGTGAATAGAGCTTTTAGTTTATCTGCAACTTTACGAGTAATATAGTTAGATATTTTCTTTACTGCACCATCTGCTTGCAATCCTGAACGAGAAACATTTAACGGAATGTCTGGTGAATCTACCACACCACGAAGCATCATTAGGAATTCAGGAACAATTCCTTCTACATTATCGGTTACATATACCTGATTTTGGTACAACTGAATTTTATCTTTTTGAATTTGTAAATCGGAACCTAATTTCGGGAAATATAGTATTCCAGTTAGGTTAAAAGGATAGTCTACATTCAAATGAATATGAAATAAAGGCTCTTCAAACTGCATTGGATAAACCTCACGGTAAAAATCTTTGTAATCAGCATCAGTCAAATCTGTTGGTTGCTTTGTCCAAGCTGGATTTGGATTGTTAATGATGTTGTCAACTTCTACTTCTGTAAAAATGTTGTCTTTATCTTCGGGAGCAACTTCTTCTCCTTTTTTCTGTTCTATTTTTTCTGTTCTAGTTCCAAATTTAATTGGAATAGGCATGAATTTATTATACTTATTTAATAAACCAGAGATTTTAGAATCTTCTAAAAACTCTAAAGAATCTTCGGCAATATGTAGGATGATTTCAGTTCCACGTGTAGTTTTGTCAGCAGCTTCTAAAGTAAACTCAGGGCTTCCGTCGCAAGTCCAATGGGCAGCTGGTTCATTTTTATAAGACTTTGTAATAATTTCAACTTTCTCTGCAACCATAAAAGCAGAATAAAAACCTAAACCAAAATGACCAATAATTCCTGAATCTTTGGCAGAATCTTTGTATTTGTCTAGAAATTCTTCAGCTCCAGAAAATGCCACTTGATTAATGTATTTTTCTACTTCATCTGCTGTCATTCCTAGACCTTGGTCTATAATATGGATTTTTTTTTCTTCTTTATCAATTTTTACTTCAATGATAGGGTTTCCATATTCAACTTTGGTTTCACCAATACTTGTAAGATGTTTTAATTTTAAAGTTGCATCGGTTCCGTTAGAAATTAACTCACGCAAGAAAATCTCGTGATCGCTGTATAAGAATTTCTTGATTAAGGGAAAGATGTTTTCTACCGAAACATTAATTTTTCCTGTTGTCATATTTGTATGTTTTTTTTAAAGGTTTTAATTTTAAAAATAGACTTTCAAATAGAATACCAATTGTGCTTAGAATGACAAATTGGCGTAAGTGTTAATTTTGAAAAAAAATAATTTAATTTTGAAACAATTTTGTTTTTTTTGAATTGTATCTTTGTTAACTATTAATTCAAAACTTTTATAGAATGAAAAAAATAATTGCACTATTCACATTTATTATAGTTGTTACTTCTTGTAAAACTCCGGCGCCAGCTGCTGCAACAAATGTTGATAGAAAATCTCAAGTAGCGATTAAAGGGAATTGGACAATTACATCTGTAACTTATGCAGGTTCAGATATGTTTAAAATTACGTCTTTTGACCTGGCAGATTCAAAATGTTTTGTAGGTAGTACTTGGAAATTTATCTCAAACAATGATTCTGGAGAAATGGCTTTAACACAACCTAACTGTACTAGTTTTGCTTCTCCAATTAAGTGGTATGTAAATAAAGATGGGCAATTTGTATTGAAATTTTTAGCTGAAGGAATAAAAGCTAAAAAAATGCAACAAGGTTACATTCTTAAAGTAGCTGATCAAACTGTCGAATCATTCAAATTAATTGACAATATTAACATTGGGGGAAAGATGACGAATATCGTTTATCAATTTAACAAATCAAACTAACATATACAACATGAGAAAATCAATTATATACTTACTTTCGCTTACGTTTCTTTTAGGAACTGTTTTATCAAGTTGCGAATCAATAAAAAACACAAATAAAACCCAACGTGGAGCTGCAATTGGAGCTGTTGGAGGTGCAATACTTGGAGGTGTTTTAGGAAATAACATCGGAAATGGAGGAAATGGAGCTTTGGGTGCTGTTTTAGGAGGTGTTATAGGAGGTGTTGCTGGTGGTGTTATTGGTAATAAAATGGATAAACAAGCTAGAAAAATTTCAGAAACTTTACCTGGAGCTAAAGTAGAAAGAGTAGGGGAAGGAATCAAGTTAGTTTTGGGTGAAAATTCAATTCGTTTTGATACTAATAAATCTACACTAACAACTACTGCAAAAGCAAATTTAGACAAATTAGTAACTGTTTTTACAGAATACCCAGATACTGATATTCAAATATATGGTTATACAGATAGTTCAGGAGCCGATGATTATAATATGACACTATCCCAACAAAGAGCTGCTTCTGTAAAAGCTTATTTATCAGGAAAAGGTTTAGCAAGTTCTCGTTTTAATACTTCTGGACTTGGAGAAGGAGATCCTATAGCTTCGAATGAAACAGCCGAAGGAAAATCTCAAAATCGTCGAGTAGAATTTGCAATTACTGCAAATGATAAAATGGTAAATGATGCTAAAAAAGAAGCTGGTAACTAGTTTTTTAAAGTAATATTTTTAGAAGCTGTTTCGCAAGAAGCAGCTTTTTTTATTTCATTTTTTTTGAAAGACATTTAACATAAGTTTTGTTTAGCTTTTTTAATTCATAATTAAACAATAACTATCTTTGTGTAAGATATTTAATCAAATGATTATGGCAACTGCAAAAAAAAAGGAATCAAAAAAAGATATAATTGATGATAATAAAATCATTAGTTTATACATGAATGATGTTTTAGAAAATAACCACAATACAAAAAATGTATATGTTTTTTGTAAAAATAACGATATTGAAGAATCGGATTTTTATTCGTTTTTTGGTTCTCTTGATGATGTAAAACAATCTATATGGACTAAGTTTTTTGAAAATACAATTTCAACTCTCGAAAAAGATGAGAATTATGCTAATTATCCAGATAAAAATAAATTATTGTCCTTGTATTTTACATTATTTGAAATATTAACTTTAAACAGAAGTTACGTTGTTTATTCTTTATTAGAAAACAAAGAAGGAATAAAAAACCTAAAAGACTTCAAGGAATTTAGAAGTCATTTTAAAGATTTTATTAATAAAATGATAGAAAATAGTAATTCAGGAATTAGAGATAAAGTAGCAAAAATTACCAAACCTGTTTTCTCAGAAGGAGCTTGGATTCAGTTTTTATTTATCTTAAAATTTTGGTTAGATGATACTTCAAAATCATTTGAAAAAACAGATATCATTATCGAAAAATCTGTAAATACAGTTGTCGATTTATTAGATACTAAACCACTAGAAAGTCTATTTGATTTGGGTAAATTTCTTTGGAAAGAAAAAATGATTTAACTATGAAAACCTTAGATAGTATCCCTACAACAAAAATTGAACGAGCTAGTCAGCTATTAAAAACAGGAGTAAAAGTAGGTGGAAATTATATATCCTATTACAGCGAAAAAATAGTTAACCCTTCATTAACCAAAGAAAAACTTAACGAAAATAATGCAGAAGATATTTATGATGGACTAAAAAACTTGAAAGGAAGCGCGCTTAAAGTAGCTCAAATGCTAAGTATGGACAAAAGTATCATGCCGCAAGCCTATGTAGATAAATTTTCGCTATCACAATTTTCGGTGCCAGCATTATCAGCACCACTAGTTCGTAAAACATTTAAAAAATATTTAGGAAAATTTCCTGAAGAAATATACGATACTTTTTCCCCCGATTCTGTAAATGCAGCAAGTATTGGTCAAGTACATAAAGCAACAAAAAACGGAAAGAAACTAGCTATAAAAATCCAATATCCAGGCGTAGCTGATAGTATAAGCTCAGATTTAGCACTTGTAAAACCAATTGCAACAAGAATGTTTAATCTTAAAGGTAAAGATTCAGAAAAATATTTTCAGGAAGTTGAGAGCAAACTTTTAGAAGAAACCGATTATATTTTAGAGCTAAAACAAAGCGAAGAAATGTCTCACGCTTGCAAAAATATTGAGAACTTAAAGTTTCCAAAATATTATGCGGATTTATCATCGGAGAAAATCTTAACAATGGATTGGATGGAAGGTGAACATCTTTCGGAGTTCGCTGCTCACAATACTAATAGAGAAAAAGGAGATAAGTTGGGACAAACAATGTGGGATTTTTATATGTTTCAAATGCATAATTTGAAACGTGTTCATGCCGATCCGCATCCAGGAAATTTTCTTATAGACGAGGATTCTAATTTAATTGCAATCGATTTTGGTTGTATAAAAGCAGTTCCTAACGAGTTTTATATTCCTTATTTTGAATTAGCAACACCGGAAATTATTAATAATCCAGTAATTTTTAATCAAAAATTATATGAATTAGAAATACTTCGTTCAGACGATTCCGAAAAAGAAATTACTTATTTTACAGATGTTTTTTATCGATTATTAAGTTTGTTTACCAAACCTTTTCATGGTGATTATTTCGATTTTTCTGACGAAGATTTCTTTGGAGCTATCGCAACAATGGGTGAAGAATTTACAAAAGATACTCAGTTAAGAAAAATGAATGGGAATCGAGGTTCAAAACATTTTCTTTATATTAATAGAACATTTTTTGGATTATATAACTTGTTGCACGATTTGAAAGCCAGAGTAAATACGCAAGAATATAAAAAATATATGTAAAATTAGTTTATTTTATTCTTTGTTAAGAACACTTTTTCTCCACAGAAATCGTGTTCTTTTTTTGTGAAAAGCGTAAGTTTGTACTTTTAAAATTAGATATGCTTCAAGTTAAAAATATTTCATTTGGTTATACTGATAAAGTAATTATTAAGAATATTAATTTTACTGTAACTCAAGGACAAAACATTGCGATTTTAGGTGAAAGTGGTTGTGGGAAAAGCACGCTTCTAAAGCTTATTTATGGATTGTATGATTTAGATGAAGGACAAATATTTTGGAAAGAAGCAGAGGTCTTAGGGCCAAAATACAATTTAATTCCAGGAATGCCATTTATGAAATATATGGCACAAGATTTCGATCTGAGTCCTCATGAAACTGTTTCTGAAAATATTGGAAAATTTTTATCTAATGCTTTTAATGCTCTAAAAAAATTACGCATTGAAGAATTATTAGAAGTAGTTGAAATGACTGAATTTGCTAGGATTAAGGTGAGCTTATTAAGCGGCGGGCAACAGCAACGAGTAGCTCTGGCAAAAGCTATAGCTCTAGAGCCAGAAGTTTTATTACTAGACGAACCTTTTAGTCATATAGATAATTTTAGAAAAAATGCTTTGCGTCGTAATTTATTTGCATATCTGAAATCAAGAGGTATAACCTGTTTTATTGCTACACATGATAGCACCGATGCACTTTCTTTTTCCGATGAAACTATTGTTTTGAAAGATGGAAGAATTATTGACAAAGCACCTTCTGCAGATGTTTATATGTATCCCATGAATAAGTATGTAGCATCCCTTTTTGGAGAAGTTAATGAATTGAAACTATCTCAATTAATTACTGTCGATGGGGAGGATGAAGATGTATTGTTATATCCACATCAATTAAAAGTTGCAGAAAATGGCATTTTGAAAGCTATTGTAAAACAATCTTTTTTTAAAGGAAGTAGATATTTAATTAAAGCTGTATTTGATAGAAAAGTAATTTTCTTTGAACATGATTCTATTTTAAATCTCAATGATGAGGTAAAACTAACAATAGTTTAAGATGGGAAAAGAAGATCATTTGACAAGACAGATTAACCAACTTGGATTTGTTTTAAAGAAGATATTAGAAAAGCTAACAGGAATTAAAAGTAATGATGGATTATCTGAAAGAGTTTCTGAGGTTAATTTTAAATTAAAAGAATTACTAGATTTTGATTTAGAAATTTTAGATACGATCTCTGACGAAAATATTATTGAATTTTTAACGCAAAAAGAAGGTTTTAATTATTCAAATATTGAACTGTTTGCTGATATTTTGATTAAAATTGAAAAAGAAAAATATACAAATAAAGCACTTCAAATATATAATTATGTCAACTATATTACAGCTACATTTTCTTTTGAAAGAGATTTAAAAATTAAGGAATTAATGTTTAAATAATTCCAAAAATTAATAAAAAACCATAACCAAGCAACATGAGTGCTACAATGTTCTGAATAGATTTATAGGTTGTTTTTTGTAATAATTTATTACCAAAATAAACTCCTAAAAATGCAGAAAGTGTTGCGAATAGAACTAATTTGTAATTTAATGAAAGTTCATTGTTCACTATTTTTGGGATATAAATACTTAATCTCGAAACATCAACTAAACAAGCAATAAAAACTCCTGTAGCTATAAATGATTCTTTGCTTAATCCAGAACGAATTAAGAAAGCACTTCTCAATGCGCCTTGATGACCAGAAATTCCGCCAAAAAAACCACTTAAAACACCACCAACAGATAAGTATTTTTTGTCAAATTCTAAGTTTTTTAGTTTCGGAATAAAATCGAATAAAGAAAAAATGATTAATAATAATCCAATAATAAGTTTTAAAGGCATTATTTCAAATGATTTTTCGGAAATAGAATATTGAAAAATAGGTTGCATTTGAGTTAATAATTTTAATAAATAAGCTCCAAGAAATGCAAATAAAATAGCTGGAATTCCGAACTTAAAAATAACACTTTTATTGGCTTTTTTCCCGAAGAGAAATAGTTTAAAAATATTATTCATAAAGTGCACCAATGCTGTGAGTACAACCGCAATTTCTATTGGAAAAAATAATCCAAAAACTGGTAAAAGAATTGTTCCCAATCCAAAACCCGAAAATAAGGTTAAAGCTGAAGCTAATAGTGCGAATAAACAAATAATAATATAATCCATAACTTTTATTTATACAAATTAAGTAAAACTAACTAACTTTAATTGCTTAATTTTACAATAAGTGTAAATTTGCAAACTCATTTTTAATAAAAATATAAAATATGTATCATTCTAAAATTACTGGATTAGGTTATTATGTTCCAGACAATATAGTTACAAACGACGATTTAGCAAAAATTATTGATACAAATGATGAGTGGATACAGGAGCGTACTGGTATTCAGGAACGTCGTCATATTATAAGAGGAGAAGATACAACAACATCGATGGGTGTAAAAGCTGCAAAAATAGCAATTGAACGTTCAGGAATTGCTAACGATGACATAGATTTCATTGTTTTTGCTACCATTTCTCCCGATTATTATTTTCCAGGTCCAGGAGTAGCATTGCAAAAAGAGTTAGGATTAAGAACTATTGGTGCTTTAGATGTAAGAAACCAATGTTCTGGATTTATATATGCACTTTCAGTTGCAGATCAGTTTATAAAAACTGGAATGTATAAAAATATTTTGGTTGTTGCTTCAGAAGTACAATCATTGGGTTTAGATATGACCACTCGTGGACGAAATGTTTCGGTTATTTTTGGAGATGGAGCAGGAGCAGTTGTTTTAAGTAGAGAGGAAGATTTAACTAAAGGAGTTTTATCTACACATTTACATTCTGAAGGGGAATATGCAAAAGAATTAGCTGTTTTGTCACCAGGAATGGGCGGACGTTGGGTTTCTGATATTATTGCCGAAAATGACCCAGACGACGAAAGTTATTTTCCTTACATGAACGGACAATTTGTGTTTAAACACGCTGTAGTTCGATTTAGTGAAGTTATTAATGAGGGTTTAAATGCTAACAATTTGCAAGTTTCGGATATAGACATGCTAATTCCGCACCAAGCTAATTTGAGAATTTCTCAGTTTATACAAAAGAAATTTAATTTGACTGACGACCAAGTTTTCAATAATATTCAAAAATACGGAAATACTACTGCAGCTTCTATTCCTATTGCTTTAACTGAAGCTTGGGAACAAGGTAAAATTAAAGAAGGTGATACAGTTGTTTTAGCTGCTTTTGGTTCAGGATTTACTTGGGCAAGTGCAATTATTAAATGGTAATTTTTTAAAATTTTTCATAAAAAAAGCTCCAAATTTCTTTGGAGCTTTTTGCTTTTTATAATAACCCACCACTTCCTTGGGTTTCATTTTTGTCTCTTTGTTTTCTTTGTAATGCTTTGTTTTTACTACTACCAAATTTGTAATTAAAACCAACATAAATAGATTGACTTTCCCATGTAAATTGTCCAACAGATGGATTCGGTTTGTCTCCTTCAAATTCAAACTTCATAGCATTAAAAATATCACTAGAACGAATGCTTAATGTCCCTTTTCCTTTCAAGACATTTAAACTTGCACCTAAATCTGTTTTCCACATTGGTTTACGAGTAAACTGTAGTCCGTTATCTTGTCCTCTGTACATAGTGAACCATTGCAAACGAAAATCTTTAGTTAGTTTAAAACTATGATTCATACGAGCGTTAAAGTTTGTTGCATTTATCTCAGTGTATTCAAAAACATGTAAATTGTTTTCTATAGTTCCTTTTACTTTTTTGTAATAAGTATCTATACCAAAATTAACACTCCACCATTTTGTAAAATCTAAATTCCCAGATAATTCAATGCCATAAGCATTATTGTTGTCAAAATTAGAATAGGTTAATATTTGTCTTGTAGCATCATTCGGATCAGTATAAACTACACGGGTAATTTCATCTTGAATTCTTCTATAAAAAATTCCAGAAGTAATACTTCCAATTTTAGTTTTTCGGGTATAGTTTAATTCAAATGAATTTGTAAATTGTGGAATCAATTCTGCATTTCCTACCGAAGTTATTGTTGGTGTACTCCATTCGCGAATAGGATTTACCTGTCCAATACTTGGCCTGTCTACTCGTCTTGAGTAATTAAAATTGAATGAGTTGATATCGCTAGGATTATAAGTAACAAATGCTGATGGATAAACAGTTAGAATATCGTCTTTAAAATTTTGATTAGCGATAGCAATTTTTTTAAAATTAGCATCTACATTATATTGCTCTACACGAGCTCCAGCCTGAAGACTCCATTTTCCCAATTGTTTTCCGTAGGTTCCATAAGCAGATTGTATTGTTCTTTTATAATCGAAAGCAGAATTATAAGCGTTGTTTACATTAAATGAATTGTCTGTCGATTCAATTCGACTTTCTAATCCTAATTCTAATTTTACGGTTTCCGATAACGGATTGGTGTAATCTAAATTAACAACTGTATTTTTTCCTAAAGTTTCGACTTGATTTGTATAGGAACTATTGTTAATATTAGGATTTTCAAAATAAGCATTTTCAGGACCATCATCAATATTATGATTGATTTCTAATTCGATATTATGTCCCTCTTTTTTAAAATCATGCTTATAATCTAAATTATAAGTTTGTGATATGTTTTTATTTTCGTTATCAAATAACTGAAGTGAATTTGGATTTGATCCAGTAAAATAAGTAACTTCGGTCGAACCAAAACCATCTCCTAAAAACCTACTTTGATTAGTATAAATTGAAATGGTATTTTTTTCGTTTAAATAATAATCCAAACCAATTTTTACTAAATGGGAAGTGTTTTTATTACCAAAAGTAAATTTCTGATAATTGTTATTATTGTTTTCAAAACTTTGAATGAATCCCCCGTTTGCTTGCTTTCCGTGATTAAAACCATAATTACCAAAAAGATTTACTTTTCCAGATTTGTAATTTAAATCAAAAGAAGAATTAATTTTTGGAGTTTTGGCAAAAGTAACTCCAGTATTTACACTCCCATTGAAACCAATTTTCGCATTTTTATTTAAAACAATATTAATAATACCGCTCATTCCTTCTGGATTATATTTAGCAGAAGGATTTGTAATTAATTCAATTTGTTTAATTGATGCTGATGGTATTTGTTGTAAAACCTGAGCCGATGTCATATTTGTAGGTTTACCATCAATTAGAATTTTTACATTTTCATTTCCACGCAAACTAATTGCATTGGTTTGAGGATCTACAGTTACAGATGGGATATTATTCATGATTTCTCCAGCTGTAGCTCCAGCCGAAATTAAATCTTTACCTACATTAATTACTTTTCGATCTATTTTTTGTTCAATAGTAGATTTTTCTTTTACAACAGAAATCTCACCTAGCTCTGTTGCTTCTTCTTCAAGAGCTATGTTTTTTAAATTAAGATTTTTATCTTCTAAAGACAACGTAATGCTGTTTACATATTTTTTATATCCCATAAAAAGTATTTCAACAGAAAGTTTTTTTAGAGGTAAGTTGTTTACAACAAAATTACCATTTTCTTTAGTTATACCACCAGATATAACTTTACCGTCATCTTTTATTGTAACGGTTGCATAAGGAATAGGTTCATTTGTTTTTTTGTCTATAATTTTTCCCGAAATACTTCCAGAATTTGGGGTTTCAGGAACCGATGTTTGAGCATATAAATTAGCAAACTGAGCTAAAATGCAGATAAGTAAAATTTTTAATTTCATAAGTTTGTTTAATTTGATTGTAATTTTATAATTGATGATTGATATGAACTAATAGACTGTATAAGGGATGTTTTGTTACATTTTTAAGATATGTTTAACAAAATAAAAAAACCTCGATAATTTTATATATCGAGGTTTTACTAATCTTATTGTTGATAATTATCTTTTGAGCGCAAAGTGTGATTTAAATACTTTTGAGGCTCCTTTTTCAGAATAATCTACTGTAAACCAATAATCTGTAGAAGGCAACGGTTTCCCGTTGAATGTTCCGTTCCAACCGTCTGATGAAGGTGTAATTTGTTTAATTAGTTTTCCAAATCTGTCAAAAATTAATATTGGTGCATTTGGATTTGTTGTTTTCAAATGGATAATATTCCAAGTTTCGTGAAAACCATCACCATTTGGGGTAAAGAATTTAGGATAATTTATAATTTCAGCTTTTGTTGGTGCTGGATTACAATGACCACTTTTATCATTTACAGATATGCTATGATTTCCTGGCGAAACATTATAAAACACGTTGCTGTCTTGGTAAGGTTCCTCATCAAGTCGATATTCGTAGTTTCCAGAACCAGCTCCCAAAACATTTACAGATATAAAAGTTGGGTTTTCGAAAGCATCACTATATGTAATTTCTATATATGGTGCATATTTTGTAACGATTGTTGTAATTGTTTTAGGACAAGCGGGAGTTGTAGAATTATCTGTAACAGTTACACTATAATTTCCAATCTGATTAGTTGTAATTGAGGGTGTATTTCCTCCAAATGGATTTCCATCAAGAGTCCATGCGAATGAATAATTTGCTCCAGATAAACCTGTGTCTAAAGTAGCGAAATTTAATATAGTTCCTTTTTCATAATCGCTACAAATAAAATATTCTGGTTCTAAAATTGGATCAGGTAAAAGATTTACTACCAATCTTAATTCAGTAATTGCAAAACAAGGATCTGTTAGTGTATTATTTGTTACTCTTATCCAAACACTATCTGTAAATGGAGTGTCATTTTGATAAGCCGAAGGATTTGCAATTGGCGTTGCTAACGGATTGTTTGCATCTGCAAAAGAAGTATAAAAAGTTAAGGTAAAATCTGGGTCTGGCGTTTGTCCGTTCAGAACTTGACTTCTAATGAATAAAGTTGTTAAATCGAATGCAAAAATACCATCGTTATTTCCAAAAGTATCACATTCTTGTGGAATAGATACTGTATTTGCTACAGGTCTAGGGACAATAGTAACCGTAAACATAAATTCATCGGAACAGTTTGGTGTGAATCCAGAAAACCCAAAAACATAAATGTTTTGTGTTGTAGATATGATATTTGATGCTAATAAACCAATTCCACCTGAATTAGAATAATAATTTTGTCCAGCTGGTAAACTTGGTAAAGTATAGCTAGAACAACGTGTTACACTTGCTGGTTCAGTTACATTAAAAATTGTAATATTTATAGGTTGTTCGACAGGACAATTAGGGGTTGTATTTGTTTCTGCATAAGCATAAATAGTTGTTGGTGCTGGATTTAATAAGTTATAAGTTATAGGAGCTACAATTTCTGTATTTCCTGTTGTTGATGGTCCACCAGATAAAGTATAATATTTTCCTATAGTTAATGGTTGTAAAGTGTATGAATCACAAACATTGATAACGCTTTGTACTGTAGGAGTCAAAACAGGTGTGTCATTTATAGTGATAGTGAAAGGATTTTCATCACTACAATTTAATCTATCTCCAGTTTCGTAATAAATATAGTAAGTAGGTAATACCGTTGCAGATGTAACGGTTGTTCCTGCAGGGATAATGTTTCCTCCTCCTGTTGGCCCACCTGTAGCATCATAATAAAAATTATTTGCTGTTGCATGTGGCGGGAAAGTAAAACTATTACAATATGTTAGTTGTGTCGGAATTGGATCAGCTTCAACCCCATTAATAGAAATATTGAAAGAGTTTTGACTAAAACAAGTTGCATCATTTGGATTGGCTGCATAAATATAAATTGTATTATTTGTCGTGATTGTATCTCCTGCAGATAATGGATTTACTCCATTTGGATCATCAAAATAATTTCCATTAGTTAATGGACTTAAAACATAAGAGCTGCATTGTTCTACATCTGCTCTAGAGTCTATTATAGGTTTTTGATTAATTGTAATTAACCAAGGTTTTTCATTATAACAACCTACAGAAGTTGTAGATGCTTTGTAAATATAAATTGTTGCAGTTGTAGTAATTACATCTCCTACATTTAACATAGGCAAACCTTGATTTGTTCCAGAATAATAAGTTCCACCATCTGCTTGAATAGGTAATGTATAACTTGCACAAGTTGTTACATCAGTAGGTGTTGTTAGAAATGGAGCATTTATAGTAATGGTAAAAAAATCGTCGTCTGTACAATTTGGTGTACCAGCTCCAGGAACATAAGTATAAACATTTGTAGT
The DNA here is from genome assembly GCF_046153165.1 of Flavobacterium sp. Taxonomy (GTDB): domain Bacteria; phylum Bacteroidota; class Bacteroidia; order Flavobacteriales; family Flavobacteriaceae; genus Flavobacterium. Next base: position 23,039 of record NZ_JBJXEN010000074.1, read on the forward strand.
ACTTGTAATTACTGTTCCTGCGGGAAGAATATTTCCTCCTCCATTTGGAGCATCACGATATTCCCCAATAGGTAATGCAGGTAATGTATAGGATAAACATTGTGTTACGTTTGTTATACCTAAAGTACCTATATAAGCTGTGAAAACAATATCAGGTGTTCTACAGTTATTATTTGTTGCAAAAACATAAAGTGTTGTTGTAGTCGTTATTGGGGAAACAGCAAGAGTATATAATCCTGTTAAACTATCAAAAGTATAATAATTTCCAACTGCTAATGGCGGTAAATTATATGCTATACAATCAAAAACATTTGGAAAAGACCCAGTTATTGTTGGCGTAACATTTATAGTAACATTAAATTGACTTTGTACTGTACACGGAGGTACATCTGTCGAAACAAAATAAATATAAATTGTTGTTACGCCAGGTGTTGTAATTAAAGTACTTCCTCCAAAAAGTTCCGTTCCGCCACCACTAGGCCCTCCAGGTGCTGTAAAATAGCGAGAGTTGTAGTCTAAAACTGGTAGTAAATACTGATCACAAGCAATTACATCAGCTGGTGTTATATCTTGTAGTGTGACAATTTCTACGCGGAAACTTCTTTCTGATGGGCAACTAGGTGATCCACCAGTTTCATAATAAATGTAAATTGTAGAATCGACAGTAATTACATCTCCTGCATTTAGCATAGGCAAACCTTGATTAGGGCCAGAATAATAATTTCCAGGATTTACAAGTACGGGCAAAGTATAACTTACACAAACGTATTGATTAGGAATTACATCTAACACGGGTCTTGGAATAACTATTAAATTAAAACTTGTAGTATTGAAACATAATGGATCTGTGGTATTTTGTATTCTAATAAATATTGTTGTATTCCCAGAAGGGAAAGGAATAGTAGTATTTATAGGGTTCGTTCCTGCAGTTGCATCGGTTGCATTTGTATAGTAAGAAACACCATATATAGCAGATGATTGCGCTACTAAGACTCCATTTGTTTGCAATGCTAAATTGAAATTGGCTACACCAGAACCTAATGAAGTTTCACACAAAGTCATATTTCCTGGATTATTTGCAACAGGAGGAGGTGTAAGTGCTAATTGAAATGTCTTTGTAGTAACACAACCAGTTGCAGTGTCTAAAATTCTTATCCAAATGGTTTTAGGTAAGTTCCCATTAAGAACGTTATAATTATTTGGTAATGGACTATTATTTGATATTGCGTCTACTAAACTCGCATGATAACTTATTTGAGTACCAGTAATATTTACAATAGGTGTATTATAAGATAAATCGAAAGTATAATCTGGTTGCCCAGAATTACATTTATATAAATCTACGGGGTTTGGAGTTGTTATTGAATTATAATATTCAATATTAATAAAATCGGTTGTTACAACACAATTACTTGAAATTATGGTATAAGTAAGCCCATAAACTCCAGCTTGGTTTACTGTCAGGTTTGGCGTGTTTCCACCTATTGGGTTTCCGTTAAATGTCCAAGCAAAAGAATAAACTAAAGGGTTTAGTCCTGAGGTAATAGTGTGTGTGTTATTGTTGCAAATGGCTGTATTAGTTGCTATTGTTAAATCTTGACCCAAAACATCTTGACCAACATTAAAACTATTAGCTCCTAAAAATATAGCGGAATCAGCTTTGTTGTCTTGTCTGTCTGCAATTACAAGTTTAATATGATATGTTGTATTTGGAACTAAAGTTGATGATGAAGCATTCATAACAACGGTTTGTCCATTAAAATTTGTTGCAGATCCTGCTGCTGCCGAACCACCATTAAAAGCGCCAAAATAAGCTGGATTGGCAGAAGGACAAGAGGAATTATATAAAAAATCTCGAATGGTAACTACTGATATTGGTGTTGTAGTGCTTGGCACAACAGCAAGATTCGTTGTAACTCCTGTCGAAGTATTTGTTAATAAAAAAGCAAAAGCATCAGAAAATTTGCACTGAAAATTGCCATATTCTTCGGATGCAAATAAAAACTGAAAATTAAAGTTAGAAGAAAAAGGAACAAAATCAAATTCTAAAACAGTTGCATTTGTTGAGTTCATTGTAATTCCAGCAGCTAAAAGTGTAGCTTCAAGAGCACTATCGCCAGTCCAAGCTGCATTTCCATCATCTAGTTGAGTTGAGTTTGGACCTGGTGAGTTTAAAACATTTCCAGTGGTTAGAACTACACCACTAGTTAGGGGGAAGTTTGGGTTTGTATTTTGAAAATATCCGATTCCGTTTGTAGATCCAAATCCATTAGTATTTCCTGTTCTCCACGTAATATTAGTAACCGGAACACAAGGTTTATTTACTAAAATATCAGTAACTAATTGTGGAACTGAATAAGTACTGGTGTTTACAGTGATAGCTTGCGAAAAAGAAACTATTGAAAAAAGAGAAGTAATAAGGAGGAAAATTTTTTTCATGTAATGAATAGATTTATCTGACAAAAATATATAAAAAAATCGATTAAAAGTATTTTTTACCGACAAAGTGCATTGTGTTAACAATTTGATAATCAACCTAATCAAAAAATAATGATTAATGATTATCTGATAATTCTTTGTCTATAATTAAATAAATTAAATATAAAAAATGTTAAATTTTTATAAATTTACAACTTTTTTTAGAAATAATTATTCTATTGATATAAAAAAATACGCTAAAACTAATAACTAGTTTTAGCGTATCGTATGATAATAAATCTTTAGTTTTAGAATCTAAAATTCTTACAATATTTATTTTTAATTTTTTATAATTTTTCTCGTTAAACTTTGATTATCAGTTGCAATTTTTATAAAATAAATTCCGCTTGAGATAGAAGATAAATTTAAAGTAACTTCTTTATTATTATCAAACTCATTTTGAGTATAAATTAATTTACCTGTTAAATCGATAATTTCAATTTTTCTAGGAATAACTTCACCTAATTGTACCGAGAAAATTCCATTTGAAGGATTTGGATAAATTCCAATATTTTGAAGCTTAAATTCCTCAGTTCCTAAGATTGTTGGTAGTGGAGATTGCCAAACACCACGCCCAAAAGTTGATGCTGTAATATTATTGTCAACATAGTTTATTTCTAAATCTGTGACTTTTACATTAGGCAAATTAGTGTCAAAAGCTGTCCAAGTAGCAGTTGTATCATCTTTATAATATACACCAAGATTTGTTCCTACATATAAAGGATTGTTTGCATTTAATGCTTGGTGTTTAATACAAAATTTCCCTATCGAAGGCAATCCTGTTGCAATATTTGAAAAAGTTGTACCACCATCAATAGATTTTAATGCTTGTCCAGATGTACCTGCCGTTAAAAGGTAAACAATACTGCTATTTGAAGAATGTACACAAACATCAGAAATTGTTGTAGATGCTGTATATACTAGTGCAAAATTTATTCCTTTATCAGTACTTTTATATAGTTGCGAACCATTTGCAACATACATATTATTATCATTACTCGGATCTATTGTAATCAAATCGATATCTCCAGTTCCAATTGTTGAAACACTTTGTTGTGTCCAAGTACTTCCAACTAATTTATATAGCATCGAATATCCTGCGAAAAGTTCTCCTAAGCTATTAATTTCTAATGGAGTTACCCAGTTTCCTCCATCATCATTTGTTCCAGTTTCGGCAGCAGGAGCTCCAGCTACAAATCCGCCGGAACTAGTTCCAGCATTTGTGCTTTTGTATAAAGAACCTCCGTATTGTATAAAGCCATAACTTAAATCTTGGTTTAAAGGACTTATAGCTACATCCATTCCGTCAGCTCCATAATAGTTTTTCCATTGATTTGCATTAAATGCATGACCTCCATTGTCCTGATGTCCTGTCATCATTTTTGATGAGGTTTGTTTTGCAACTGCTAACTTGTAAATTATCCCATTTTGAATGGTTTTCGTTAGATCGGTAAAATTTGTAGCTCCATTAGATGAAACATAAATACCACCGTCGCTTCCACAGAATAATTTTGTTCCAAAAAATCTTAAAATATGAATATCTGCATGCGTGTAAGATATCGCCGTAGGTGAACTCCAATTATTCATTTTTGTGAATGAAGTTCCACCATTTGTCGATTTCCAAACATTTAAACAACCAGTATAAATTTCTTCCGCATTTGTTGTTGATACCGCAAGTGCTAAATCATACCAAGCCTGAGTAGATTCTAAAACATTGGTTGTGTTAGTTGTCACTGTAAAATTTAGGCCAGAGTCTATCGATTTATAAATACCTTGGTAGCCATTTCCTGTAGTAGCACTTAAAACATAAATATAATTTGGATCTGCTGGTGTAACATCAATAACTAATCGTCCAGAAGAAGCTGGTAATCCAGAAGTTATTGTTGTAAAAGTAGAACCTGAATCGGAAGATCTATAAAAAGCAGTAGCGCTTACAGCATATACTATTGTTGGATCTGTTGGTTTAATTTTAATGTCTTTTATATTTCCAGTTAAAGTTCTCGTCCATGAGGTTCCAGCATTTACTGATTTATAAAGACCAGCACTCGTGGCTACCCAAACCATATTAGAATCGGAAGGATTTACATAAATATCGGATGCTCTACTAACTCCAGAAATAGTACCAGTTGTATTCCAAGTTGTACCACCATTTATCGATTTGTATACGCCAACAAAACTTGTGTCCGAATGATCTCTATCTCCGGTTACAATGTAAACTATGTTAGAGTTGTTGGGATCTACAGCAATTCCAGAAACCCCAATTTGTGAAAATTCATCAAACAAAGGAATAAAACTGGTTCCTCCATTAGTTGATTTCCAAACACCTCCAGCAGGAGTTCCTGCATATATTATATTTGCATTGTTAGGATCTACAGCGACAGCTTGTACACGTCCTTGACCTGATGACCATGAACCTGAATTAATATAAGGTAATGTCCCAAAAACTGGTTGCCAATTGCTTGTAGCCGTAATGCTTCTATTACTTTGAGACTGTTTTTTAGTATTATAAATTTGAAGTATTTCTTCATTTGTTAGGATTGTACCATCATCATGAAGTTGACTTTCTTGATTGTTTACCCAGCGCATAAAAGGTTTATAACCACTTCCTTTTATATTTCTATCATGATGCAACCAATATTCATTGAAGGCATCTTTCATTTCTTTCATGGTTGCATTGCCATTTTTAGATTGTAAAGATTGCATCCAAGGAGCGTCTGGATTATATTGCGCTAACGAAGTTAGACTTGCTAATAAAAAACATAAAAAGATAATTTTCTTCATGCTGTAATGCTTTAGGTGTTAATTTCTTAGGTTATACTATAAAGAACTTTGGGCAAAATTAGATTTTTATTTTAACATTAACTAAATTATTCAAATTTTTAGAAAATTTGTTAAAAGATTATTTTTATAAAATCCTCTCCATTAGTAAAGGATTAGAACTTTTATGCTTTTGACTATTTAGAATAAAACTGTATCTTTGACATCTTAAAAAAAAGTAAAAATGTCACTACAAGAAATTCTAATTCCAAGTATCAAAACCGCAATTCAGGAACTTTTCGATGTTACAATCGAAAAAATTGAGTTTCAATCTACTAGGAAAGAATTTGAAGGAGACATTACGATGGTTATTTTTCCTTTATTAAAAGTTGTAAAGGGAAATCCAGCCGATTTAGGAAATAAAATTGGAAACTACTTGGTTAAAAATGTAACCGAAGTAGAAGCGTTCAATGTAGTTTCAGGTTTCTTAAATATTGTAATTGCTAACGAATATTATATCAATTTCTTTAACGAAATAAAAACCGACGAACAATTTGGTTTTGTATCTACAAAGGAAGGCGAAAAAGCGATTATGGTCGAATATTCTTCGCCAAACACAAACAAACCATTGCATTTAGGTCACGTTCGTAATAATCTGTTGGGCTATTCTGTTGCCGAAATCATTAAAGCTTCGGGTAAAAAAGTATATAAAACTCAAATTATCAACGATAGAGGAATTCATATTTGCAAATCGATGTTAGCTTGGCAGAAATTTGGAAATGGAGAAACACCAGAAACTTCTGGTTTAAAAGGAGATAAATTAGTTGGTAAATATTATGTTGAGTTTGAAAAAGAATTTCAAAAAGAATTTTCTGAATGGCAAAAAACAGAAGAATATTCAATTGAATTTCAAAAAGATAAAAATACTTCTTTAGGAGATAAATTAATAAATGAAGATGGCGAAATGCCAATTTTTGTTAATGATGGAGGATCTTTAGAACACGATTTTTTTTCAGATGAGCATAAAACTTTTAGATCTAATTTTAAAGATAAATATTTCAATAAATATAGTAAGATTGGAGCAGAAGTGAAAGAAATGCTTCGTAAATGGGAAGCCGGAGATGAAGTAATTGTTTCTCTTTGGAAAACCATGAATCAATGGGTTTATGACGGTTTTGCAACAACCTACAAAAATTTAGGCGTCAATTTCGATTCTTATTATTACGAAAGCAATACGTATTTATTAGGTAAAGAAGTAGTTCAAATAGGATTAGATAAAGGTGTTTTCGAAAAAGATCCAGACGGTTCTGTTTGGATAGATTTGACAGAAGATGGACTAGATCGTAAAATTGTACTTCGTTCTGACGGAACAGCGGTTTACATGACGCAAGACATCGGCACTGCAATTCAGCGTACAAAAGATTTTCCTGATGTTGGAGGAATGGTTTACACGGTTGGTAACGAGCAAGATTATCACTTTAAAGTGCTATTTTTAATACTTCAAAAACTAGGGTTTGATTGGGCGTCAAGCTTGTATCATTTATCTTACGGAATGGTCGAATTGCCTTCTGGCAAAATGAAATCGCGTGAAGGAACAGTTGTCGATGCTGATGATTTGATGGAAGAAATGACCGAGACAGCACAAAAATTATCCGAAGATTTAGGTAAACTCGAAGGTTATTCGAAAGAAGAAAAAGCAGCATTGTATAAGACTATTGGTTTGGGTGCACTTAAGTATTATATGCTTAAAGTAGATCCAAAAAAATCGATGATGTTTAATCCTGAAGAATCTGTCGATTTTGCGGGTAATACAGGTCCTTTTATTCAATATACTTATGCTCGTATACAATCTATTTTGCGAAAAGCAGATTTTGATACAGTAGTAACAATTTCGACCGAATTACATCCGAAAGAAAAAGAACTTATCAAGCAAATAGAAATGTATCCTGAAGTAATTCAGAGTGCTGCTGCCAACCATAGCCCAGCGTTAATTGCTAATTATACCTATGATTTAGTAAAAGAGTACAATTCGTTCTATCAAACAGTTTCTATTCTTGGAGAAGAAAATCATGATAAAAAAGTATTTAGAGTTCAATTGTCTAAAAAAGTTGCCGATACTATAAAAACAGCATTCAAACTTCTAGGGATAGATGTTCCTGACAGAATGTAAATTAAATTTATAATACAAAAAAACTCCAAACATTACATTTGGAGTTTTTCCTATCTAATTTAAAACTCAAAAAAAACTATTTTGTGGCAAGAGCAAAACTAATTGAAAGCTTTACGTTCTTAGCGATTTTATCTTTTACAAGATTTGGTATTTCAATTTTGTAATCTTCGGGTTTTACATCAAAATTAGAAGTTGCAAGAATTTTCCCAGATGAAGAAACTAAATTTATTTTTGTTTTAATTTTTTTTGTAACTCCGTGTATTGTTAAATCACCTTCAAGATCATAAGTAGTTTTAGTAGCAGCTAGTTTTGTTGCATCGAAATTTGTGATTTTTCCTTTAAATGATGCTTTAGGAAACTTAGTAGATTCCATATAATTTTCATTAAAATGTTCTTCCATCAATGGAGATTTGAATTTGAATGCTTTTACAAGAACTAATGCTACAAAATCTCCAGTCGATTCATCAAAAATACAAGATACAGTGTTGTTTGTACCTGCAATTTCTTCAAAAGCTGGCATTGTTGCTTCAAATTTAATTTCACCAGTTCGTGTAATCATTTTTTGAGCAAAAATTATATTTCCAATCATTAGAAATACAAATAAGGCTATTGTTTTTTTCATTTTTAAATATTTATAATTAGTTTACAAAACCTTGTGACTTCCAAAGTTTTATCATGTCTATTGTTGTTTGTGGCATTCTTCCAGAAGTTGGCATTATACCTCCAAAACATACTGTTGGATCATCAATTCTACAAATTACATCACCAGAATCACAATTTAATTTCACATCTGCGTAGTTGTCTAAATTCGGGAATCTAGTTCCTGTTGCGTGACAACCTGTACATTGAGATTTAAAAATTGGCTCTATGTTTTTTGTATATGTTGGGTTTGTAACTACTGTAATTTCTTCGTAGGTATTAGACTGGCAAGCTGTAAATAACGAACTTATTACAAAGGCTGTTAGAATTATTATTTTTTTCATATTTATATTATTAAATTATTTTTTTCTAGAAAACTCTATACATGTTAAATCCGAAGAATAATGATTTTTTGCCGTTCCAACTTCCTGTTGTGTTAGAAAAAAGAGCAACATCATTCATAGGTTGACTATTTGAAAAAACCATTTGAAATACGTGACCTCCAGTTTCGATATCTAAACCTATTGTAAGTGGGTTATGATATGGTGATATAAATTCGTCAGGTAAGCTCACTCTTGCAGCATATTCTAAATTTAAACTTAGTCGTTTGGTTAGTTTACATCTTCCTCCAGCACCAATTAAATATAGATTTTTTTGTTCTGTAGCGGCATCATATAAGTTTTTATGTACATAAATTGGAGCAACTTCAAATGATAATGCATCTGTAAATTTTCTAGAAACAATTAGTTGTGTTGTATAGGCCAATCTATTGTTAAATTTTAATCCTGGATTTACAGCTTGTTTCAATTCACTATTTATATCCATAGTGTTATATCCAACAATTGTTACTGGAAAACCATCAATCATTTGATTCGCAAGTTTATATTTTGCTGCTAATTCATAAGTTTTCTGATAAGTTTGTCTAGAAGCACCTAGAGATAACCAATTTGTTACACCATATATTCCTCCAATTTTTGTTAGAGCATTATCTAAACCAAAAAAGTTGTTAATACCATTTCCTAAATCTCCAAAACGATGAGAAATTAAGATGTATAGTTCTCCTTTTACAGGTAATTTTGTAGATTGCATGTTACATACTTGCAAAGCTTTAAAAGCTGCTGGTGCAATTTCTTTTTCATTAGACTTTATAGTGTCTAATTCAGTAAGTAAGTCATCTTGGGCATTTGCATATCCAAAAGCAAGAATAACAAAGGCAAAAGTTAATAGTTTTTTGATTTTCATTTAGTTAATTTTTAATTATAAAACATTGGTCTAATTTTAGTTCACCCATTAAATCATCATAACCTACAACTCGCCCTTTTACAGTAGCTTTTAGATTTTTTTTAATGGTTTTATCAGGGCTTTTTAAATTACAAATAATCGAATTGTCTATTATTACTTCTGTATTATTAATAGATGTTATAGTTCCTGAAATTGCAATTGGTTTTTCAAGATATTTTTTATTGGATAAGTCAATATTTGTAGTGAATTCATTTGTTATTGCTTCAGAAGTAACTGTAAAAGCAGTGTCTTCGGATTCTAAATCTCTTGCGCCTCCATGCATTACATAATTATACCCAACGAATCCTGTTAGTCCAACAACTAAAAGTATAATAATGACTATTTTTAATCTTTTATTCATGATTTCTATTTGTTATAAATATTATACGAAAATTCTTAATAAATTAATTACTTGTTGCTGATTTCATTATATGTGTTACTAGTATTTATCATCCTAAAACATTTAATACAAGAAATACCCTACTCTAAATTTTGTTTTTTATTATTATAATTATTTTAAATAGTCTAGAGTCTTTGAAATGAGTGATTTATGATTGAATTTTAAGCGTGTTTTTTTAAATAGTTTTGTCATATAATAAGTTTGAAACTAAATTTAGGCTTAAAAAAGTATTATTATTTTATACTATTTTGCATTGAATAGCTTATCTTTAATGACTTTAATCTTAAAAATATCATGACTAAAATTCGATGCACATTTGTTTTTATATTATTCAATATATTATCTATTTATTCTCAAGAAGAGCCTATAAAGATTGAAGGTTATGCACAAGGAACAACTTATCATATCACTTATTTTGACAAACAAAATAGAGATATGAAACCTGAAATTGAAAAAATACTAAAAGATTTCGATTTGTCAGTTTCAACATATATTCCAAATTCTATTATATCTAGAATAAATTCAAATGAAAAGAATGTAATTGTAGATAAATATTTTACGGATTGTTTTAAAAAAGCTAAAGAAGTTTGGAGAAATACAAAAGGCGCATTTGATCCTACAGTTTATCCATTGGTTAATGCTTATGGATTTGGTCCTGGTAAAAAACAAAAAATAGAGAAAAAAAAGATTGATAGTATTCTTAAATTTGTTGGATTTAATTTAATTACTTTAAAAGGAAATAAAATTATAAAAAAAGATCCGAGAGTAGCTTTAGATTTTAATGCTTTTGCACAAGGATATTCAGTAGATGTAGTTTCCGAATTTTTAAACTCAAAAGATATAACAGCTTACATTGTAGAAATTGGAGGAGAAGTTTATGCAAAAGGGAAGAAGCCAAACGGGAACAATTGGACTATTGGTATAGAGAAACCTATAGATAATAAGGAATCTAGTAATCCGTTGAAAGCAATTGTAAAACTAGAAGATTTAGCGATTGCAACTTCTGGAAATTATAGGAGATTTGTTATAGAAGATGGGGTAAAGTATGTGCATCATATAGATCCGAAGACAGGTTATCCTACAAAAAATAATTTACTTAGTGCTTCGATATTTTCTAAACAATGTATTTCTTCCGATGCAAATGCAACTGGAGTATTGGTCTTGGGGTTAGAAAAAGCTAAAATATTTTTAGAACAACATCCTGAACTACAAGCTTATCTAATTTATTCTGATGACAAAGGAAATTATCAGGTTTACGAAACTAAAGGAATAAGATCAATCGTGACCGAATCAGAAGAATAAAAAAAAGCATTCGTATATATTACGAATGCTTTTTATAAATATAGAACTTAAATATTATTTGTCTAAAATTACTTTGTAATTAGAATTTCCACCATTTTCATTAGAAACATTTACAATATAAATGCCATTTTGAAATTTAGAAAGATCAATACTTTTTGTGGTACCAATAGTTAATTGATTTATTTTTTCGTTATACACTTCTTGACCTAGAAGGTTCGTTACTTTAATATTGCTCACCTCGCTATTAAAATCAAGGTTAATAAATCCGTTACTAGGGTTAGGATATACATTAACATCTAAATTTTCAACAGAATAATCATTAATTCCCAGAGGAGAAGGTGTCCAAACCAAAGAAACGGTATTAATATAAGTATTTCCTGCGGGTGTTATATTTACTGGCGTTGGCCCTTTAGTAAAAGGAAAACTAATAATAGTACCATGATTATTAGAGCCAGAATCTACCCATGAACTTTCTACCCATACATTATATACACCATCAGGAACTACAGCTCCATTTGCTGTACCAGATACATTTTTTGCATCCCAAGTTATTGTTTTTGATCCGAAAGCTGTAGGCCTAGTTGATCCAGCTGGTAATGTTCCAACAGTTGTGGTTGTGGCAGTACAGGTTGCTCCTGTAATAGCATCAGTAGTATTACATGTTGTTGCTGTTGCGTTAGATAATGTCCCCCCAGATTTTACAGCCCACGTAGGTAAGTGGTCTGATGTTGATCCTGACACAAAACGATATTTTGTTTTAATAAATACACCAGCACTATTTTCAATCCAAACTGCTAACACATTTTTTATACCTGCATTAGGAGCAGGAGCGGTAGGTTGTGGCTGGTTATATGTAAACGTTAGCGTACCAGCGGTTTGGGCGGATAATTTTACCGAATAGCACAGTATCAGAATGATACCTGCTAAATTAAATAATTTTTTTTTCATGATTTTTTAGTTTTTTTTAATTTGTTTAGTTGTTATAACAGTTTTAAATTAAATTACCCTACCATGATTTTATTTTATTTTGATAAAAAAATAATACTTTAAAAAGTTGCCCTAAAACTTAAATTTGGAGTTCTACGTAATGCAAAAATCTTTATGTCGTCAATTGTATTGAATGTAGTGTTTACTCTATAATATTCATTAATCTCATTTTGCTTATCAAATATATTTAAAACAGAAAGTCCTGCTTTGTATTGTATTTTGGTTGAGCCTTCCCATCTGTATGTTGCAGAAAAGTTTACTTGTAAAAAATCTTCTAAACGTTTGTTGTTTGGTATTCCATAATTAATAGTTGGATTAAACGGATTGTTATTATTTATAATTGGGCTAGAAGGAGATGTTTCTGGTCTTCCTGAGTACCATTTTGAACCTAATGCAATTTTCAGATTATTTCTTTCATAAATTCCTGCCCATGATACTACATGATCTAACTCGAAATTATTTGAAAAAACGGGATGATTATAATTTGGAAAATAATAGTTGTTATCATTATATGTATAGCTTAACCAAGTGATAAAGTTGTTTATTTTTTTTTGAAGAAGTATTTCTGCCCCAAAAACTTCATAATTTCCATTAATTTTTTCAAATTCTAATTGGTTCTGAAAACCTTGACTTGAACTATTTATTCCAATAACTTTTTTGTAAAAATTATCTAAAGTAAGAAGCCAGTTATTTTTTGCAAACGTAAATCCTATTGATGCTTGTTTACTTCGTTGAATAGGGATTGTTGAGTTATTTGCAAGAATCCAATGTCTTTTTTCGATTCCAAAATAATCATTTTGCAAATCGATTGCCTGAAAGCTGTATTGACTTTTAAATTCTCCTAAAACTTCAAGACTTAAATATTGGTTTATACCATAATTAAACTGTAGTCTAGGTTCAAATAAGTATTTGTTAAACTGTTCGATATAATTTGACCTTAATCCAGTACTTAAATATATTTTAGAAATGGTATCATTATATTTTACTTCAAGAATAACTGCATGTGCTCTTATAATATCAGTGTTTTTTTTGTAAAACATTGGGCTATTTATTGTAGATGTATTTGTAATACCTATCTCATTATACTGATAACCATTATTAAAATTTAATTTACTGTTAATAATGTGATTGTTTTCTAATTTTACTCCATTGTCAATTACATCATTTGATTGTTTGCTTGTCTGATTACTTTCAATTTTATTTTTTCTAGATTCTAATTCATATATAGAAGAATAAATGTTTAGATGAGTACTATTTTTAGTATTCCAATTTCGATTATAGGATATGTTTCCTCCATAATTTTTTTGGTAAAGAATATTTTTTTCTGATGAAATAGTATTATTAATTATTGCCGATTGAGAAACTTTAAGTTGGTCACTAATTGTCAGTAAATCAATAATTAGCCTGTCTTTTTTATTTATTTTTTGAGAATATTTTGCAGTAATATCATAAAAATTGAAATCTTTGTCACTAGAATAATTGGTATTCTTATTATAATAGTTTGATATGGTTGTGTTTTGGAATGCTTTAGTATAATATTGTTTGTAAGTTGGAGTTTGTACTAAATCCATGATAGATTTTCTAGCTGCAATTTCTACAAAACTTTCTTTATTAAAATTGTATTTTGAATAGATATCTGCATTTATCATATTTATGCCTGCACTAATACTGTTCTTTTCGTACTTGGGAGGGTTAGAAGATATGTCTACAACACTAGAAACACTTTGTCCATAAAAAGCTGAACTACCGTTTTTAGAGAGAGAAATGGTATGCGGTAAATAGGGATTGAATGCAGAAATTAAGCCAAAAAAGTGCCCTGTTTGATACATTTTTATTCCATTCCACAAAAATAAATTTTGGTCATGCGTTCCTCCTCTCACATTGATACTTGCTACACTTTCATCAGCACTATTTATACCCGGAATTTGTTGTATAGTTTGCAAGACATCAGGTTCTATAAGACCAGGTAGTATTCCAAGTTTTTTAGGTTTTATAACTAGAGTACCATCTAATGTTTTTGAAATACCGGTTGCTAAAAAATGACTAGCTTTTACTTCGAGAAGTTCCGCCACTTTAGGCTCTAAATAAAATTTAGAGCAATTTTTACTTTGTATTTCAGAAATTAAAATTGTTTTTGAGGTAAAACCTACATAGCTTATATTGAGCTCATCTAAATCTTTTTTTTTTATTGTAAAATAACCTTTTTTATTTGTCCTTGTACCTACATTATTAGAAAATTGAATATTTGCATTTTCTAAAGGCAAATGGTTTTCTAATGAAAAAACATAGCCACAAATGTTTTTATTTGTGGGGTTACTTTTGAAAATGTTTATAAATTCATTGTCAATATTTTCAAAATAAAGTTTTGTTCTTTTATGAAGGTAAGCTAATTTCTGATTTAGTGATAAAGATTTTTTTGGAGGAATAATTATGACTTTGGTTATTTCAGAATCTATATAATTAAAAGTTACATGATGTCTTTTTTGGATAGATTCTAAAATGGTTTTTAATGCAGTTGCTTTGTTTCTATCTTGAGCACAAGTACTCAAGGCAAAAACAAAGCAAAAGAATAAAACATAAAAGCGTTTTATAAAAAACATTTATTTACTTCAAAAATTGTTTATTTTTCCTCAAAAATTATCTTATTTGTTGAAATTTTATTTGGTTTTAAATTATAAGTGGTTGCAATAATGTGAAGAGCAATATCAAGATTATTAGATGGGATTTTACCTGTAAATAAATCATTAGTATAGTTTGCGTTAACAGAAATTGTCACATTATATCGTCTTTCTATTTCATCTAAAATATTTCTTAAATTTTCTTTATTAAAGGCGATATTATTTTCTAACCATTCTGGTTTTGACGTGTTTATAGTTGATTTAGTTTGATTTCCATTTTCAAAACTAACATTTTGTCCGTGTGTCAATATAACTTCTGTATTTTTATAATTTACTTTTACTCTTCCTTCAAAACAAATGATATCAAAACGATTTTTTCTTGCTTTTACATCAAATTGTGTTCCTAGAACGGATACTTTTCCTAAATTAGTAATCACTTCAAATTTTTTACCTTTTGCAACATGGAAATATGCTTCTCCTTTTAGTTTAATATTTCTGCTATTGTCCCAATTCCATTTTTTATATGATATTTCTGAACCTGAATTTAGAACCACATCCGACTTATCAGGAAGAGTGAAGGAGGTTTTTTTTCCATTTTCTGCATATTCTGTTATTTGTATAAAATTTTGTGCAAAAAAAGTTATTCCAAGACCAAGAATAATTATAGCAGCAATTTTTATAAACCAATTATTCTTCTTTATATAAATTACTTCTGAGTCCACTTTTTTAGAACTCAAAACGTTCTTTAACATGGCATTTTCATCAAAATCGTCAACTGTTAATTGAGATGTGTAATGCTTTATTTTTTGATATTTTTTAAAGTCTGGACTAGCCTCAAATTCAGCTAATTCTTCTCGTGTCATATCATTATTCAGCCATTTTGCTAAAATATAATTTTCATCCATCATATTAACTTTTAGTCTATAACTACAAAACAAGTAATATATACTTTACCCTACTTTAAATATTTTCTATTTCTTTTCTTAATCCTACTAATGCTAAATGTATTCTTTTTTCGACAGCTTTCACACTTATATTTAATTCTTCTGCAATTTCACTATATTTTTTTCCATCTATTCGATGCATCAAGAAAGCAACGCGTTGTGTTTCGTTAAGATTTCCTATTGCATTTAGAAGTTTAGCTTTAAATTGTTTTTCTTCTAAAAGAAATTCAGGATTTTCAAAATTTTTTGTGTCTCCAGAAAAGTTTGTCTCATATTTTAAAATTACTTTTTTGTGTGCAATTTCATTCAAAGTGCTATTGTTTGCTATTGTGTATAAGTATGATTTTGCTTTTTCTAAAGGAACTTGTGCGCAATTTTGCCATAATTTTATAAAGGCTTCTTGGGTCATATCGTCCGCTTGATCACTATTTCCGAATTTGTATAAAAGAAAATTCCGTAATGATTTAACATGACTTTTAAAAAAAGTCGAAAAGATGATTTCGTTGCAAGTTTCTGAAATAGAGCTCATTAATTTTATAAAAAATTTAAAAATAGTGTTAAATTATTAGCACTATAAGTAGGGTAAAAATAGGTTATTTTGTTTTAATATTATTTGAGTTTAGATTAAAATCTGCTTAATTTTCGGGTATTTATAATCATTATTGTTAATTAAATTCTTATTGAAAACTACATTTAACAACTAAAAAGATATGTTAGCAAATAATATTGTAATATTTCGGAAAATAGTTTTAATATGGTATTTCTTTTTAGTTGAATTTTTATAGGAGTAGTTAATAAATTTCAAAATGAAACTGCTTTTTTAAATTATAGTTTTAGTTTCTTTAATTATAAGAAAAAAACATTAAATTTACTTTTCATGATAATTGTTTTAAGTGCTAAAAATAAAAATGTTATGAGAAATTTAAGCTTAAAAAATTGCTTTCATATTTTGGTGCTTTCTATTGTTTTTTTATTCTCATCTTGTCAGAAAGAATCAAATGAAGAAGAATATAGCACAAGAGAAACGATTTCAGTTACTAGCCCACTTACAACTTTATTAAAAAGAGTTGCAATGCAAAAAACTTCACAGGATAATATTGTAGATAACACAAGTTGTTTTATGATAAAATTTCCTTATGAAGTCACTGTAAATGGTGTTGAAATTGAATTATATAATCCAAATGATTACTTGACGGTTCAAAATAATATTAATGCTAGTAATTTAGATAATGATATTGTGTATATTGAATTTCCAGTTTCGGTAATTTTAAATAATTATACAGAAAGAAATTTAAACAATCATACAGCTTTTAATAACTTAATCACTGAATGTTTAACAAACGAGAATGATTTTCAAAAAATATATTGCTTAGATATTAATTATCCAATTTCGTTAAATAGTTTTAATAATGATAATCAATTATTAAGCTCAGTTTCTATTGCTGACGATCATGAGCTTTTTATTTTTATTGATAATTTAATTGAATCCCAATATATTTCAATCGTTTTTCCAATGACAGCCATAAATCAAAACGGGCAAATAATTACAATAACAAACAATAGTCAGTTTGAAGATGTTATAAAAGAATCAATAGACAATTGTATTCAAAACCCTGTTCCTAGTCAAACTCTTGAGCAAACAATTACTACGGGTAGTTGGCGAGTATCTTATTTTTATGATGATCATGAATTAACATCAAATTATAATGGATATGTTTTTACTTTCAATACTAATAATACAGTCACAGCGTCAAAATCAGGAAATACTATAAATGGAATTTGGACAACTTTTTTAGAGAACGGGAAAAAGAGATTTGAACTTAAATTTCAATCAAACCCTTTAAACATATTAGATGAAGATTGGAGTGTTTTCGAATACAATCCAACGCATCTCAATTTTCGAGATACAAATAATGGTAGTTTTGAAACTGACTATCTTTATCTTGAAAGAAATTAACCTTTTTGCTTTAAATTTTTTTAAAAAAAGAGTTATAGTTTTCATAGATAAATCTATTTTTGAGGAACTTTTATTGTGTCTAACTTATAAAATTTTAAATCTATGTTTCAAGAATATGATAACGCTTTTGCAAAATATAGAAAAGGTTTAAAAACAATTTCTTTACCTATTGTTTGTTGGGATTTTCATAATATTAAGAATTTAGAATTACTAAGTTTTGATACTATTCAGAAAGATTGGAATGAGAAAATAAGTTTTCTAAAAGCTGTGAATAATGATCAGAAAGACATTATTGTAACCGATAAAAATTTCAAAATTATTTTTGCAACAAAAAGTATTCTAGCAATGAGTGGTTATCATCCAGAAGAAATTATTGGAAAATCGCCTAAAGTATTTCAAGGTATTTTAACCTCAGAAATTACAAAAGCCAACATTAGAAAAGCAATAACTAATAAATTACCTTTCAAAGAAGTAATCGTAAACTACAAAAAAGACGGTTCTACTTATTTATGCGAAATTGAAGCAATCCCTAAATTTAATAAAGAAGGAGAATTTTTAAACTATATAGCTTTCGAAAGAATAGCATCATAAAGTAAAAGATAAATAACTTACTTGAAAAACTAACCATTTATTTTTAATAATCTTTGATATAATCCACTTCAAATTCTTAAATTTGCGACATCAAAATAAAAAAATATGTTCAATAGTTTAAGCGAAAAGCTAGATAAAGCCTTCCATATATTAAAAGGTCACGGAAAAATTACCGAAGTAAACGTAGCGGATACTCTAAAAGAAGTACGTCGCGCTTTACTTGATGCCGATGTTAATTTTAAAATTGCTAAAGATTTTACCACCAAAGTAAAAGAAAAAGCAATAGGATCGGATGTTTTAACAACTTTACAACCAGGACAATTATTAGTTAAAATTGTAAAAGATGAACTAACAGAACTTATGGGTGGTGATGTAGCAGGAATTAATCTTTCTGGAACACCAACCGTAATTTTAATGTCAGGTTTGCAAGGTTCTGGAAAAACTACTTTCTCAGGAAAGTTGGCTAATTTTCTAAAAACTAAAAAGAACAAAAAACCATTATTAGTTGCCTGCGATATATATCGTCCTGCAGCAATTAATCAGTTACATGTTGTTGGAGAGCAAATAGGAGTTGAGGTATATTCTGAACCAGAAAATAAAAACCCAGTAGAAATTGCTCAAAATGCAATTAAACATGCTAAAGCTAATGGTTTTAATGTGGTTATTGTCGATACGGCTGGTCGTTTAGCTGTCGATGAAGAAATGATGGCAGAAATTTCTCGTGTTCATAAAGCCATTCAACCACAAGAAACATTGTTTGTTGTAGATGCGATGACAGGACAAGATGCTGTAAATACGGCAAAATCTTTCAATGATATTCTAAATTTTGACGGTGTAATTCTTACTAAATTAGATGGAGATACTCGTGGTGGAGCTGCTATTTCGATTAAATCTGTAGTAAATAAACCAATCAAATTTGTTGGTACAGGTGAAAAAATGGATGCGATTGATGTTTTCTATCCAGAACGTATGGCAGAACGTATTCTTGGCATGGGTGATGTTGTGTCGCTTGTAGAAAGAGCACAAGAGCAATATGATGAAGAGGAAGCTAGAAAAATTCAAAAGAAAATTGCTAAAAATGAATTTGGTTTCGATGATTTCTTATCTCAAATCCAACAAGTGAAGAAAATGGGTAATATGAAAGATCTTGTAGGAATGATTCCTGGAGCTGGAAAAGCCTTAAAAGATGTTGAGATCGAAGATGATGCTTTCAAACATATAGAAGCAATAATTTATTCGATGACACCAACTGAGAGAAGCAAACCAGCAATAATCGATGTAAAGAGAAAAACTAGAATTGCAAAAGGATCTGGAAGGAAGTTAGAAGAGGTTAACCAATTGATGAAGCAGTTTGATCAGATGAGTAAAATGATGAAAATGATGCAAGGTCCAGGCGGAAAAAACATGATGAAAATGATGAGCGGAATGAAAGGCGGAATGCCAGGAATGAAATAATAATTATAAAGACGCAATTTATCGCGTCTTTTTTTAGTAAAAACACACACAACTACAATACAACAAACACAATGATTCTACTAGACGGAAAAAAAACAGCACAAGACATTAAAGTCGAAATTACAGCCGAAGTTAATAAAATGAAAGCCAATGGAGAAAAAGTGCCGCATCTGGCCGCTTTAATTGTTGGGAATGATGGTGCTAGTTTAACTTATGTAGGAAGTAAAGTAAAAGCCTGTGAATTAGTAGGATTCGAATCGACATTGGTAAAAATGCCAAGTACTACTTCGGAAACAGAATTGCTTAAAAAAATTAAGGAATTAAATCAAAATGATGATATCGACGGATTTATTGTTCAACTTCCATTACCAGAACAAATAGATACTCAAAAAGTACTAATGGCTATCGATCCTAGTAAAGATGTAGATGGTTTTCATCCAGAAAATTTTGGAAAAATGGCACTCGATATGACTACATTCATTCCAGCAACGCCATTCGGAATTCTCGAATTATTAGAACGTTACGGAGTAGAAACAAAAGGGAAACATACTGTAGTTATTGGTCGTAGCCACATTGTAGGACGTCCTATGAGTATCTTGATGGGAAGAAAGGGTTTTCCTGGAAATTCGACAGTAACATTAACACACAGTTACACAAAAAATATTGCACAAATTACCACACAAGCAGATATAATAATTTCAGCATTAGGTGTTCCTAATTATCTTAAGGCCGAAATGGTTAAGGATGGAGCAGTTATTATCGACGTCGGAATTACTAGAGTTCCAGACGAAACAAATGACAAAGGATATGTAATTACTGGAGATGTCGATTTCGAAAATGTATCTAAAAAAGCATCTTATATTACCCCAGTTCCTGGAGGAGTTGGTCCTATGACTATTGCAATGTTGCTGAAAAACACTTTGTTAGCAAGAGAACAACGAAGAGTAAATAATTAATTTTTTATGAAAATTTCTGTTGCAACAAAATCTCAATTAGAGATTGTTAGAGATTTAGCTTATAAAATTTGGCCAAGTACTTACGGAGCAATTCTTTCGGAAGTGCAACTCGATTTTATGTTAGATAAATTTTACAATTTAAATTATCTAGAAAATCAATTAATAAATGAAAATCAAGTTTTTTTATTAATCGAAGAGAACAATAAATATTTTGGTTTTTGTTCTTATGAATTAAATTGTGAATCTTCAAACAAAACCAAGTTGCATAAAATTTACGTTTTGCCAGAAACACAAGGTAAAGGAATAGGAAAGATATTATTGAATGAAGTCGAAAAAATAGCTTCAGAAAATAATAATTCAGCACTTTTTCTAAATGTAAATAGATATAACAATGCACAAGAATTCTACAAAAAACAAGGATATTCTGTAATTAAAACAATAGACATCGAAATTGGAAACGGCTATTTGATGGAAGATTTTGTGATGGAGAAAACTTTATAAATAATCGTATATTCGTAAAATGAATTTCCTACGAAAAATACTATTTCCATTTGCCATTTTATATGGTTTTATAACCAGTATTCGTAATTTTCTTTTCGACTGTGGAATTCTAAAATCATATTCTTTTCCCATTCCAGTTATTGCTGTAGGAAATCTAAGTGTTGGTGGTACAGGGAAAACACCACAAATAGAATATTTAATCAGATTATTGTCAGACAAATACAATATTGCTACTTTAAGTCGAGGCTATAAGCGAAAATCGGAAGGTTTTATTTTGGCAAATGCGACTTCAAATGCTGAAATTTTAGGAGACGAACCATTTCAGTTTTATAAAAAATTTCCAAATATTCAAGTTGCTGTCGATGCCAATCGCAAAAACGGAATCGAGCAATTACTTTTATTATCAAATAAACCAGATATAATTTTGTTAGATGACGCTTTTCAGCACAGAAAAGTGAAGGCAGGATTTTATATACTACTTACCGCTTACAACGATTTGTTTACCAATGATTTTATGTTACCTACAGGTAATCTTAGAGAAAGTAGGAGTGGAGCAAAAAGAGCCAATATGATAATTGTCACTAAATGTCCCAGAGATATTTCTGAACTTGCACAAAATAAAATAAAGAAATCGCTACTTCGTGGGAATAACAAACTAGCGGAAGTGTTTTTTACTTTTATAGATTATGATGATAAAATATATTCAAATAATAAATCATTGAATGTAAATGAGATAAAAACTGTTGATAAATTACTTTTGGCAGGAATTGCTAAACCTGAATCCTTTTTTGCATATTTGCAATCCAAAAATGACGAATGTCTAATTTATCCAGATCATCATCATTTTTTAGAAAAAGATATTTTAGAAATTAAAGAAAAAGCAAAAAACAAAATCATTATTACTACCGAAAAAGACTTTGTTCGTTTAAGCGAGAAGTTACCAAATGAATCTCTTTTTTATTTACCAATAAAAAGTTCATTTATTAATAACGGAGAAAATTTTGATAAAAAAATTATAAATTATGTGGGAACAAGTACAAGAAACCGTTGATTTTATTGCAAATAAAACTAATTTCTCGCCTGAATATGGAGTGATTTTAGGGTCGGGCTTAGGTAATTTTACCGATGATATTGATGTAGAATATATTTTACCATATACAGAAATTCCAAACTTTCCAGTATCGACTGTTGAAGGTCATAAAGGCGCTTTAGTTTTTGGAACCATTCAAGGAAAAAAAGTAGTTGCTATGCAAGGTCGTTTCCATTTTTATGAAGGATACGATATGAAACAAGTGACTTTTCCTGTTCGAGTGATGAAATATCTTGGGGTTGAAAAATTGATTGTATCTAATGCATCTGGAGGAGTAAATTCTAATTATAAAGTTGGATCTATAGTAATTATTAAAGATCATATCAATATGATGCCAGAACATCCGCTTCGTGGAAAAAATGACGAACGTTTTGGACCACGATTTGTAAATATGAGCGAGCCATACAGCCTTAAAATGATTGCTAAGGCAAAAGAAATTGCTTCTTATTTAGATATTCAAGTGCAAGATGGTGTTTATCTTGGTTTGCAAGGACCAACGTTTGAAACGTTATCAGAATATAAAATGGTTAAAAATATTGGAGCAGATTGTGTAGGAATGTCTACTGTTCCTGAAGTTATCGTGGCGAGACACATGAATCTTGAATGTTTCGGATTATCTGTAATTACAGATATGGGTGATGAGGAGAGTATAGGTACAATTACTCATGCTGAGGTACTTGAAGCTGCTCAAAAAGCAGAACCACATGTTCGTAATTTAATAAAAGAATTAATTATACAATACTAGTTTCAATAAGTAAGTTATTCTCAATTACTTTATAAAAATTATCTGGATTAAATGGTTTCGTAATAACGTCATTCATGCCATAAGAAAGTAACATCTCCCTGTTTTCATTCAATGAAATTGCTGTTAGCGCTATAATTGGGGTATTTGTATTAAATTTTCTAATTTCGGCAGTTGCGATGGTTCCATTTATTCCAGGTAAATGTACATCCATGAGAACTAAATCGTAATTATTGCTCTGCATTTTATCAATAGCATCTTCACCAGTTTCACAAATTTCGCAACGCATTTTCTTTTTCTCAAGGAATTTTTTTGTAATCATTTGATTGATTTTATTATCCTCAACTAATAAAATATTTTTACCTACAAATATTTTTTCATCTATAATGTTGTTAATTGTTGAAGCAATAATTTTTTCTCCAATTTTAAAACTTAGATTAAATGTAAAAGTAGAACCAACACCAATTTCGCTATTAACAGATATTTTTCCCTTCATTAACAGAACTAATCTTTTTACAATCGTAAGTCCAAGTCCAGTTCCTCCATATTTTCGATTAATTTCTACAGAGCCTTGAGAGAAACTTTCAAAAATAGATTCTTGCTTGTCTTTCGGAATTCCTATACCAGTATCATGAACTTCAAATTTTATTCTACAAATATCACCGTCTTTATTTATAAGCTTAGTATTTACAGTAATAAAACCATTTTGGGTAAATTTTAGCGCATTGTTTATTAGGTTTATAAATATTTGAGACAATTTAGTAGGATCTCCAATTAAAATTTCGGGAACATCATCGTCTATATCTAATTTAAAATCATTGTTATTCTGACTTGCTTGCTCTTTTAATGAATTTTGAATATTATTTAGGAGCTCTCTTAAGTTAAAACTTATGTTTTCAATCTCAATATTATCAGATTCAATCCTGTTTATTTCTAGAATTTCATTTATATAAGTCAGTAAATAATTTCCTGAAAATTTTAATGATTTTAAGTATTCTATTTGGCTTGCTTTCGGTTTGTCTTCTAATAAAATATGAGAAATTCCATTAATTGCATTAAGAGGTGTTCTTAATTCATGACTTACAGTAGATAGGAATTCTGCACGAGCTTTAGATGCTTTTTCTATTCTTTCTTTTGCAATTTCGAGTTCACTATTTTTATCTCGTAGCAATTCGTTTGATTTATTTCTAATAATATTATTTTTATATAAAGATAAACTTAACAGTGAAAGTATTGTGATTAATGCTACACTTAAAATATTAATTAGTTTAGAAAATTTACTTGATTTTTCTTGTTGCTTTTTTTCTTTATCTAATTTTTCTAAAGATCGCATCATATCATCGACCTTGAAACGTTCTGTAACCAAAGTTTTATTACTATGTTCAGATTCAGAATCTAATGAATCTTTTAAGTGGGTGTATATTTTTAAAAAAGCAAGTGAATTATTCGTTTGCTTCATATTGTCATATACTTCGCTTAATTTTTTGCTAATTTTTACTTGTTGAATAGTGTTTTTATTGTCAATACTTAATTCATAACCTCTATTCAAATAATTTAGAGCAAGATTATTTATTTTCTGATTTGCTTTTATTTGTCCTAGTTGATATAGTGCTTCAGATTGTAAATTAAAAGTGTCTTTTCCTATTGGGAGATGTGATATTTGTAAGAATATATTTTCTGCCTGATTAATTTCTTTTTTTTCTAAATACATAAGCCCTTTTTGTAGGTTTACCATATTTATTGCATTGGACAAATTAATACTTTCATATACTGAATTTGCTTTTTCAAAATAAGATTCAGCCTTACTGAAATTCTCTTTTTGCATATAACACAAGCCTAAGTTGTAGTAGGATAAAGCTAATTTAGAATTAACTTGTACTGTATTTAAGATAGAAACAGTTCTCAATAAATTTTCAATAGCAAGATCGTATTTTTTTAAATCAATATAAACTGTAGCAAGACTAAAATATCCATTTGACAATGCATCCATGTTATTGGTTTTTTGACCAAAAACTATCGATTTGTTTGCATTTTCTAGTGCTTTGTCAAATACTCTGTTGTTTTTATAAAAATTAGCTTTTTCTGTATAAAAAAAGGAACTATCCGTTTTATATGCAGTTTTTTCTCCGTCTTGTGAGAAAACAGAAATATTAAAAAAGCAAAGTAGGATTAATAATAAACGGCTAAACATTTTTTTCATTTAGGAAAAGGACTGTCTAAAAGTAATTATTTTTTGTGAATAAGTGAAATTAAATTGATAATTCTGCTCGAATAGCCTATTTCGTTGTCATACCAACCTACAACTTTAACCATTTTGTCTATCACAGAAGTAAGCTGTGCATCGAATAAACAAGAATTTGGGTTTCCTATAATATCTACCGAAACAATGGGATCTTCGGTATAAGCAAGAATTCCTTTCAATTTATTTTCAGAGGCAATTTTGAAAGCAAAATTTATTTCTTCAATAGAAACTTCTCTTTTCACATTAAAAGTAATATCAGTTAGTGAACCATCTGGAACAGGAACACGAATACCACAACCTCCAATTTTTCCTTCTAGTTCTGGAAATATTTTTGTTAATGCTTTTGCAGCACCAGTTGTTGTTGGTACTATCGATTGGCTTGCTCCGCGTGCTCTTCTCAAATCTTTGTGAGGTTGATCATGTAAACTCTGATCGGTGGTATAAGAGTGAACAGTTGTAATGTAAGCTTGTTCTATACCACATAATTCCTGAATCACTTTTATCATTGGGGCAGCATTGTTAGTAGTACAACTTGCATTAGAAATTATTTTTTCTGTGCCGTCAAGAATATTTTCATTTACACCAAGAACCACAGTTTTTATATTGTCTACTTCGGCTGGAGCCGATAAAATAACCTTTTTTGCTCCAGCTAAAATGTGTGCGTTTATGTCATCGAAAGTTTTGTATTTACCTGTACTTTCCACAACAAAATCAATATCTAAAGATTTCCAATTTAATTTTGAAATGTCTTTTTCGTGAAAAAATAAATAAGATTTTCCATCTACTAAAATAAAAGTTTCATCAAACGAAACATTTGACGGTAGAACACCATGAATACTATCATATTTTAACAAATGAGACATCGTTCTATTATCGGCAATGTCATTTATTGCAACAACTTCAATTGTAGGATGATTTAATAACAATCGAAATAAGTTTCGACCAATTCTCCCAAAACCGTTAATAGAGATTCTTATTTTACTCATTAGGTTCAATGTGTATTAATACGTGACCTAATTGTGGTATTTGTTCACGTAAAGTGTCTTTTAGTTTGTGGGCAATATCGTGCCCTTCTTTTACCGAAATATTTGCACTTACAATAGCATGAAGATCTACATGATATTTCATACCAGCTTTTCTAATAAAGCATTTTTCGGTATCTATTACTCCGTCAACTTTATGAGAAACTTGTCTAATGTCTAATATGAGGTCGTCATATAAATGTTCGTCCATAATTTCGCCAAGTGCTGGTCTAAATATCAAATAACTGTTGTATAATATAAATCCTGAAGCAAAAAGGGCAGCCCAATCATCTGCAGATTCATATCCTTTTCCTAAAAGCAAAGCGATTGAAATACCAACAAAAGCAGCTACTGATGTTATAGCGTCGCTTCTATGATGCCACGCATCAGCTTTTAATGAGGAACTATTTGTTTCTTCACTCCTTTTCATAACCAATCTAAAAGAAATTTCTTTCCATATAATGATAAAAAAAAGAATAATTAGTGTCCAAGGTTTTGGTAAATTATGAGGTGTTCCAATATTTGAAATGCTCTCATAAGCTATAATAGTTGCAGACGTAATTAGAAAACCAACTACTAGAAAAGTGATGAGTGGTTCAGCTCTTCCATGACCGTAAGGGTGGTTCTCATCTGCGGGTCTATTAGAATATTTTATTCCAAATAAAACTAGAAATGATGAAAAAATATCGGTTGTAGATTCAATTGCATCAGCTATTAATGCATAGGAATTTCCAAAAAAACCAGCTAGTCCTTTTATGATGGCAAGTAATGCATTTCCAATTAAGCTAAAATAAGTTGCTTTTATCGCAGATTCTTCGTGAGTCATGTTTTTTTATTATAAAATATGTTTCTGTGCATGATACGAAGATCGAACTAATGGGCCACTTTCTACATGACGAAATCCCATTTCTTTTCCTAGAAGCTCGTATTTTTCGAATTGTTCGGGTCTAATAAACTCCTTTACTGGTAAGTGTTTTTTACTTGGTTGTAAGTACTGGCCTATGGTTACAATATCTACATTGGCGTCACGCAAATCTTTCATGGTTTGTATCACTTCTTCTTCAGTTTCTCCTAAACCCAACATGATTCCAGATTTTGTTCTGCGAATTCCTTTGGCTTTCAAGTAACGTAGAACTTCTAGACTTTTATCATATTTAGCCTGAATTCTAACTTCACGAGTTAGTCTACGAACAGTTTCTACATTATGAGAAACGACTTCGGGATTGGCTTCTACAATTCGGTCTAAATTTCTTTCTACACCCTGAAAATCTGGAATTAATGTTTCTAGCGTAGTTTCAGGATTCATTCTTCTAATCGCTTTTACGGTTTCTATCCAAATTATAGATCCCATATCTTTTAGATCATCTCTATCTACACTTGTAATTACAGCGTGTTTTATGTTCATAATTTTAATAGAACGAGCTACTTTTTCTGGTTCATTCCAATCGACCGTTTCTGGTCTTCCTGTTTTTACACCACAAAAACCACAAGAACGAGTGCAAATATTTCCTAAAATCATAAACGTTGCCGTTCCTTCACCCCAGCATTCACCCATGTTTGGGCAACTCCCAGAGGTGCAAATGGTGTTTAGTTTGTACTTGTCTACTAAACCACGTAATTCAGTATATTTTTGACCAATAGGTAATTTTACTTTTAGCCATTTTGGCTTTCCTACAGGAAGTATGTTAGAATCTAGAACAGTTTCCATAAAATGTAATTTTTTGCAAAGCAAAGATACTAATTGTAGTTTGTTTGAGGATTGTTTATTCGTTAATTTGATCTTTTTTGATAATAAAAAAGTACACTAAAATATTTTTTAGTGTACTTTATAAAAGTTTAATGATACTTTATGTTTTAATTTAATTGTGTTTTTACCACAATTGGTAAAGAATAAGATGTTCTAACAGGTTTTCCTTTATATATTCCAGGCTCCCATTTTGTTTTTATAGATTTTAGCACACGAATAGCTTCTATATCTAAACCAAAACCAGGATTTTTAGGAACTGTTATGTTAGATAATGTTCCATCTCTTTCAACCACGAAGTAAACTAGAATTTTTATTGTTTTTTCTTCGTCTAGTTCTGGGGTTACAAATTTTTTACCAACCGTTTTTAAGAATTCATTTATTCCGCCAGGAAAGTTAGGGTTTTTATCTAAAATTCCAGAAGGTAAGGCTTCGTTTATAGGTTGTTCAACAGGAGGAGTAGTTGTTATTACTCCAGTGTTTCCAGCTTCAGGATTGCCTCCAGTTCCAGTTGTTGTGGTGTTTGTAGTGTTAGTTTTTCCTACATCCTCGGGTTTTGTAAAATCAATATTTGGAGCTTTTGTAGCTTCAACAATTGTCGGGTCTACTAAGTTCTCAGTTGTTATAGGTTTTTGTGGCTCACTTTTTAATGCTGGTAATTCTTTTTTTATATCTTCTTTATGAGGTAACGTTAAATCTGTAACATGAAGTACAATATCAGGTTCTATAGGTTTTGCAATTGGTTTGTCAGTAAATGAACTTAATAAAACGGGTAATAGTGCAATTCCAGAAATTAATACAATGGCACTTAAAAAAGCTTTCATTGTTGTTTTGCCGTCTTCTTGACGCATTTTGTACGCTCCGTACTCTTTGTTTTTTCCTTCAAAAACCAACTCTAACCATTCGTTTTTGTTAATGTTTAATTTTGACATAATTTTCGGTTTTTATAATTAATAATCTTCTAGTGTTTTGATTAGTTAATTGAAAAAACCGTGCCAAAATTTTGTTAAATGTATTAAAAGCGTTGATTTTTATGTAAAATATTGAATTGTGATTAAATTTGTAATTATAATTCAAACAAAACTAATTTTAGACTACTAATTATGCTTTTGTGATAATTTCAGCTAATAACTTTTTTGCTCTAAGAAGTTTAATTTTTACATTATTTAGAGGTTCTTCTAAATCATCTGCAATTTCTTGGTAACTCATTTCCTGAAAATAGCGCATTTGGATAACTTCTTGGTAAGCTGGTTTTAATTCTTTGATGAATTGTAGTAATCGAGATAAATTTTGCTCGGTGATTAATTTGTCTTCTGCCGAAGGGGAAGTATCTGCAATAGAATAAGCAATATCATCTTCTTCATCAGTAATATCTATAAAAAGAGATGATTTCTTTTTTCGAAGTAAATCGATATGAACGTTTTTTGCGATTGCAATAAGCCAAGTGTTAAACTGAAATTCAGGGTTGTAAGTAGTAATTTTGTCGAAAGCTTTAGAAAAAGTTTCGATTGTAATGTCCTCGGCATCAGTTTCGTTTTCTGTTCGTTGCAACATAAAACCATATACTTCGTTCCAGTAATTATCTAGTAGAAAAGTAAAAGCAACTTGATCGCCTAATTTGGCTTTGTCTATATATTGTTTTATTTCCAAGTGACTGGTTTTGAGAAAATATTTCTAATAAATACGCTTAATTGTGTGAATATAAGAATAATTTCTAGAATTGGGAACCAATAGATGACATCTTTCTCTTTTAATTTTCCTGCAGAATATCCTAAAGATATCCATGCTACTAAATATCTAAAGATAATTATTGAAGTTACAATAATCCATTGAAATTGAAAAGCTAATAGGACAATAGGAACGAGAAAGAAAAATAATTGAGAAAAATAAAAAATTCCCAATTGTGTTTTGTCAAAAGATTTATAATATTTTGCTGTAGAAATATGGCGACGTTTCTGCATAATCCAATCTTTAAAAGTTTCTTTCGCTTTCGAATAAGTAAAACTTTCAGAGTTATAAGCAACAGCAATATTGTCTTTGTTTGCTGCTTCATTTATAAATAAATCATCATCACCAGAACGTAATTTCATGTGATTTATAAAACCATTTACTTTAAAGAATTCATCTTTTTTATAACCTAAATTTCTACCTACACCCATATAAGGTTTTCCTAACTTTGCCCAAGCAAAATATTGTGTTGCGGTAAGTAAAGTTTCGAAACGAATTAATTTATTTAAAAAACTAGGTTCTTTTTCGTATGCACCGTAGCCTAAAACAATGGTTTTGTGTAGAGTGAAATGAGAAGACATTTCGGTAATCCAATTTTCAGAATTTGGATAACAATCGGCATCTGTAAAAAGTAAATAATCTTTTGTAGCTGCTTTGATACCAAGGGTTAATGCAAATTTCTTGTTTCCCCAAAAAGCCTCATTATTAGCAACTTTTACTAGCTTTATATTAGCATACTGTTTCTCAAATTGTTCGAAAATCTCTAAAGTATCGTCACTAGAAGCATCATCTATTAGTATAATTTCAAAATTTGAATAATTTTGATTTGCCAGAAGAGGAATAAAGTTTTTTACATTTTCTTCTTCGTTTTTTGCACATACAATTACCGAAACCGAAACGTGCTTAGTAGTACTTTCTTGAGTTTTTGCAAAAGAAAATTTGCCAAAAATAAATAAATAGTAAATTACCTGAATAACTACAATTCCTATAAAAATGTAAAGTAAAATGAGTAAAAATTGTGTCATAAAATGAGTCAAAAAATATTTTGCAAAGGTACTAAAAGATTTTAGATTTCAGATTTTAGAATTCAGATTGTTTGTAAAAGATTATTTTTTATTTTTTGCCATTTCTTGTGCTATTTGGCAAGCATTATAATCTTTCGTTTTTTCTAACTCAGAAATAATATTTTGGTGGTTTTTTTCGTCTCGATTTTGAGAAACTTTTTTTACAGCTTCTATCGAAGTAATTTCGATTCGAAAAGCAATAATTCCTTTAGCTTGTCTCATCGTTTTTTCTGATAAATCTTCAATTCTTATTGGATTTTTTGAATTGACTTCGTATTTATCGACTAGTTTTTTTAATGAAAGGATTGTTTCTTCAAAATTTAGAATTTTCACTTTTCCGTATACATGAACTGCAATATAATTCCAAGTAGGAACATTTTCGTGATCATACCAAGAAGAAGAAATATAAGTATGTGGACCCGAGAAAATAGCTAAAATTCGATTATCATTTTCGAAAGTTTGCCATTGCGGATTTTCTTTAGATATATGTCCTTCTAGAAATTGTTCTCCATTTTCTTTTATTTCAAGTTCTAATGGAATATGAGTTGCCAGTATATTTCCGTCATTTTGATTTATTAAAATTCCGAAACTGTTTTTTTGAAGAAAACTGATTATGTCTTCCCGATTTTCGTTTTTGTAAATGGCTGGAATGTACATTGTATATTAATTATGTATTTTGATTTTAAAACGAAATCACGTTTTTTAAATCACATTTACTTCTGCTTCTATATGAATACCAAACATTTCGAAAACTGTCTTTTGAATGTTTTTTGATACATTCAGAATTTCTTGACCAGTTGCATTACCATAATTTACTAAAACTAGGGCTTGGTTTTTATGAATTCCGGCATCACCAAAGCGTTTTCCTTTGAAACCTGCTTGCTCAATAAGCCAACCTGCTGGGACTTTTACTTCGGTTTCTGAAATTTCGTAAAACTTCATTTCTGGAAATTTTTTATGAATAGGTTCGAATTCCGACTTTAATAAAATAGGGTTTTTAAAAAAACTTCCACTATTACCTAATTCTTTT
Organism: Flavobacterium sp.; assembly: GCF_046153165.1. Lineage (GTDB taxonomy): Bacteria > Bacteroidota > Bacteroidia > Flavobacteriales > Flavobacteriaceae > Flavobacterium. The sequence goes on from NZ_JBJXEN010000074.1 coordinate 54,737, forward strand.
GGATCTGGCAATTTGCTCTGACGAATGGCAATTACAGCATTAGAAACGTCAATTAAACTCGGAGTTTCGATGTTTTTATTGGCTAATTCTAACTGAATATCTCCATAAGAAATATTTATTTTATGATCTTTTTTTGTTAATTTAAAAACTACCGATGTGATAATAAATTGGTCTTTTACATCATGTTTAAAAATACTTTCACGATAACCAAAATGACATTCGGTATTTGTAAAAGTTTTCATTTCCTGAGTGGCAATGTTTATTGCTTCACAAGAGACAAAAGTATCTTTTATTTCGGTTCCGTATGCACCTATGTTTTGCACTGGAGTTGTACCCACATTGCCAGGAATGAGTGACATATTTTCTAATCCGCCGAAATTTTGATTTATAGTCCAAAGAACAAATTCGTGCCAGTTTTCGCCTGCTTGACTTTCTACCCAAACAAAATCGTCATCTTGTTTGATTATTTTTTTTCCTTTTAAATCGATGTGAATAACCAATGCATTAATATCTTGTGTGAGTAACATATTACTTCCGCCACCTAATATAAATTTTTTTTCAGTTGGATTTTCGTGCAAAACAGCTTTTAAATCTGGGATAGAATGTATGGCTACAAATTGTTTTGCTTTGGCTTCGATACCAAAAGTGTTGTGCTTTTTTAAAGAGAAATTAGGAATTATAGTCATCAAAAATGAATTTATATGCAAAAATAGCATAAAGAATTTTAAACAAACTTTTCAAAGTAATTTTTTTGCCAAATATGTAGCATAAATAATGGTAAAATGTAAGGTATTATTTTCTTGTCGCCTTTTTCTATTTGCTCGACAATTTTTTTACCATTTATGTTTTCTAAAAAAGGCATATTAAAAATCTCACTTTTAGCAAAATCTTGTAATTCAGATTTAAATTTTGAATTAGAGACTAAATAATTTTCCCAAGGAGAACTTAAACCTATTTTTCTAAAGTTCAGAATTTCTTGAGGTAGTTTGTTTTCCATCGTCGATTTTAAGATGTATTTTCCTTTTTTTCCAGAAAATAATAATTTATCATTTAGGGTTCCTAATCCAGCGATTAATCGTTGGTCTAAAAAAGGCTCTCGACATTCTATAGATGCTCCCATTGTGCAACGATCATTTCTATCTAAAAGTGAACACATATAAGTATGCTGGTCAAAATATAACGCTTGTCTTTGCAAACTTTTAGGATATAATTCTTTTGCTTCTTTTAATATTTGATAACGATATTCATTAGCAGGCTTTTCCTTTTCTCCATAAAATGTGTTAATGTCATTAGGATAAATGCTTGTACTATTAAAGAGAATTAAATCTGAATTATTTTTAATATTCGAATATCGTAATAGTTTGTTATATCTCGGGTTTTTATTGAAATACTCTAAATGTCTTAGGTGAGAAATAGCGTTTAGTAATGAGGGACTTTTTAAAGCTTTATAACGAACATAACCTCCCATTAGCTCATCAGCACCTTCGCCAGAAAGCAACACTTTTACTTTAGAATTTGCTAATTTAGACACTGCAAGTAAATGAGGTTCATTTAGATGCATTATTGGTTCGTCTTGAAAATAGGTTGAGTTTAATAAACTATCAAAAAGGATGTCTCCTTCAACTTTTATAGAATTAAATTGATAATTATATTCTTCGGTAATATTTTTTGCTAAATAGGACTCGTTGTGTTGTTGTTCTGAAAAACCAATATTAAATGTTTGAATATTTTTGTAATTCTGATGATATAATGAAGATAAAATAGAGCAAGAATCTAATCCTCCACTAAGTAAAATACCAACAGGAACATCACTTACCATACGTAGTTTTACCGATTCGAAAAATGTTTCTTCAAACCATTTTTTTGGATTAAGAATAGGACTATGATTTTGAATTTCTTCTTTGAGATTCCACCATTTTTTAGTTTTTGTATTTCCATTTTCATGGATAATCATATAGTGTCCTGGTAAAATTTTATTTACATTATTGTATAAAGTATTTTCCCCAGCCACAAATCTGTTAAAGAAATACTCTTCAAGTCCGTTTGCAGATATTTGTATTGGAATTCCAGCTGCAAAAAGTGCTTTTTGTTCTGATGCAAAGTATAAGGTGTTTTGATATAAAGAATAATATAGAGGTTTTACGCCCATTCGATCTCTTACAAGAACGAGTTTTTTTTCTTCTTTATCCCAAATAGCAAAAGCAAACATTCCGTTTAGACGAGGTAACATATCTAAACCATATAGTTCGTATAGTTTGAGTAAAACTTCTGTGTCGGAACCTGATTTTAGTTTAATTCCTTTATTTTCTAATTCAGGATAAAAATCTTTATAATTGTATATTTCTCCATTAAAAACGAGAATATATCTTCCGTTTTCAGAATAAAATGGCTGATGTCCTGCTGATGAAGTATCTATGATAGATAATCGTCTGTGACCAAGACCAATATTTTTGTCGATAAAAAAACCAGCATCATCGGGTCCTCGATGTTCAAGAACATCTCGCATTTTTAACAGTTGATTTTCATCAACAGATTTATTGTTTAAATGTAGAATCCCGTTTATACCACACATATATTAATTTATTTTTCTACTAATTAATTTATGGTATTCATCTGCTATTTTTTTCATATTAACAGTATAATTGGCATTTTCTTCTATAAATTTTCTGTTTTCAAGAACTGCTTTTTGTCTAATTTCTGAATTTTGAAAAGCCCAAATAATTGAATCTGCTAATATTTCAATATTTTCTGATTCAACTAGGACTCCGTTTTCTTTTTGTTTAACCCAACTTCTATTTCCAGGCAAATCGGTTACAATAGGAAAGCTTCCACATGCCATTGCTTCAAATAATGATGCAGAAACACCTTCAGTTGTAGGCATACTTATGTAAAAGTTTGATTGTTGTAAAAGTTTTGGCAAATCGTGATTGTTTATTATTCCTGTAAAAATTACTTTGTCTTCGATTTTTAATTCTTCCGAAAGCAATATAAGTGATTTTTGCATAATTCCACCTCCAACAATTGTTAATTCAAATGGAATATTTTTTTTATTTAAAATAGCAAAAGCTTTTAAAATAATATCATGCTTGTATTCTGGTAATAAAGATCTTGTAACGATTGCTTTTATTATGGGTTGATTATTGTTATTTTCGAATTCAAAAAAGCTTAAATTAATTCCTTTTGGTAGGATCATTACTTTAGACATATCTACATTGCTGTTTTCCATGTGTTTTGCCATAACAGGTCCCCAAGCATGTATTAAGTCAGCTTTTTTAAAAGCATAATCTTGAAGAATTTTTTTTAAGGGATACAATGGTGAGTTTTTTGGCCATAAATCCGTTATTCCTTGTTGGGCAATAGCTATTGGTTTTATTCCTGAAAGTGCTGCAAGAAATCCGTAACTTGTAGTTCTTTCTGCAATAACCATATCTGCATCAAATTTTTTTGCAGCGCTTTTTATCGTTAGAAATGATTTAGCAAGCTCCATAAGTCTTTTTAGTCTGGAAACTCCTGTGCTTCGGGTTTGTAGTTCCCAAGTTACAATTTCGAAATCACCAAACTCCTTCAAGCCATTCATCCAAGTAATTGCATCGGCTCTATAAGTTTCTCCAAGGAAAAGAATTCTTCTTTTTTGCATTATAATATTTTATTCTTCAGTTTCTAAAGCTCGATTTAAAAACTCGTTTAATGGTTTTAAAGCAATTAATTTTTGTGCTATTTTTTTTGAAAAATCTTTATCTAAAAATAATTTATCGTCAATTTTTTGCGAACAAGTATAACTTTTTAGTTTTAGAAATTCGATAGCAGGATGGTTTGGTTCGTAGCCTTTTGGGGCTTTTTTTAATAAATTATTTTCTTCTCGAGTAATTTCTTTGAATTCTTTTTTGAAAGTTGGATTGTTTACAATCGCTTCTAAATCATCATGGAAAAAAGCAATTTCTTTTCGAATGCTTTTTAGTTCATTTGCTTCGGGACACCAAACACCACCAGCTATAAAAGAACTTCCTTTTTCAAAATGAATGTAATAACCAGGGCTATTTTTTCTATTTTTATTAGTGCTTAACCAAAGTGCAATATTGGTTTTGTAAGGTTGCTTATCTTTAGAAAATCTGATGTCACGATTAATACGAAAAGTACAATTTTTAATTTCTAATTGATCCAACGATTTGTCTAAAGGTTTCATTTCTTCTAGAACTGATGCAACAAACTGATGGTAATCTTTTTTATAATTGTCGTATCGCTTTTTGTTGGCATGCATCCATTCGGTATTGTTATTGGCTTTTAGGTCGTCAATAAACTGAATTGCTTCTAGGGTAATCATTTTATAAATGTTTTGTTAAATCTTCTTCAGTAATATAACCGACATTTCTCCATACTTCTTTACCGTTTTCATAAAGTATGATTACAGGTAAACTATCTAGTTTTAGAGCATCTACAAGAGTTTTATTTTTATCTGCATCTAATCTTACGATATTTATTTTGCCTTTCATTTCTTCTTGCATTTTGATGATGTATGGGCCCATTTTTTTGCAAGGAGCACACCATTCAGCATAAAAATTAATCATTACTTTTTTGTCAGATTTTAATAATTCCTTAAATTCTTGATCACACATTCCTATAATTTTGTCACTTGGTTTGGCCATGCCGCTAGCGTTCCATTTCATAATACCACCATCTAGGTTGTATATGGTTGTAAATCCTAATTCTGCTAGTTTTTTAGCTGCTTGACCGCTTCTTCCACCCACTTTACAGTATACAAAAACAGGTTTTGTTTTGTCATAATTACTGGCTTTAGCTACAAAATCGCTTCCGTTCCAGTTTACATTTGTTGCATTTCCAATATGTTCTACAGCATACTCTTCGGGTGTTCTAACATCGAGTAATTGAGGGTTTTCGGTCGTTTGTAGTTTTTCTGCAAAAGCTTTTACGTCGATGGTTTGTATTGCTTTTGAAGTTTGCCCTTTACAACTTGTAAAAAGTAAGCTGATAAGTAGAATAGAAATTATTTTTTTCATTTTAAATTTTTTAGCTAATATAACAATTAAAGATTAAATATTTTATAACTCTGATGAGTCATTTTTACAATATTTTCTGTTCGCTCGGAATGTGTGTCGGAAATGAATAATTGACCAAAATCATCATTATTTACCATAGCTACAATTTTTTCGACACGAGTTTCGTCTAGTTTGTCAAAAATATCATCGAAAAGTAAAATAGGTTTCTCTCCACTTTGTTTTTTTACAAACTCAAACTGAGCTAATTTTAAAGCAATTAAAAAAGATTTTTGTTGTCCTTGTGAACCAAATTTCTTAATAGGATAATGCTCGATATTAAAGGATAAATCATCTTTATGAATTCCAACACTTGTATATTGTAAAGCTCTGTCTTTACTTATGTTTTCTTGTAAAAGAGATAATAAATCTTGATTTTCTAACTGACTTTCATATTCTAATTGCACCGTTTCGGCTGAATTAGAAATACTTTGATAAAATGAATTGAAAATGGGAATAAAATCGTTTAAAAATTGTTTTCTTTTTTTGAAAATATTTTTTCCTAAATCATTCAATTGTTCATTATAAATATCTAAAGTTCCAGTTTCGAAAACACGATTTACTGCAAAATATTTGAGTAATGCATTACGCTGACTTAATACTTTTTGATACAAAATTAATTCTTGTAGATATTGATTGTCTAATTGAGAAATTACGCTGTCAATAAATTTTCTTCTCGTTTCGCTTCCTTCTCGAATTAAATCAGCATCAGTTGGAGAAATAATTACCAATGGAATAAAACCCAAATGATCAGAAAATTTCTCATATATTTTTCCGTTGCGTTTCAGAATTTTCTTTTGCCCTTTTTTCAAACTGCAAAGAATATTTTCGGTTCTTTCTTGTTTTTCGAATTCGCCGTCAATTACAAAAAAATCCTCATCATGTTTTATATTTTGAACAGCCAATGTGTTAAAATAACTTTTGCCGAACGATAAATGATAAATTGCATCGAGTACATTTGTTTTTCCAACGCCGTTTTTCCCTACGAAACAATTTATTTTATGTTCAAATTCGAAACTAGCGTCGTTAAAATTTTTAAAATTAAATAAAGAGATTTTTTTTAGATACATATAATAGGTAGAAATGTCCTTTTTAGACTATATATTGTGGGACATTTCAATTAGGATTGCAAATTATTAAAAATAACCGTAAAACATCTTTTATTTATGAATAAAAATTTTATTTTTGCAACTCATTAAATTAAACTATAAATGGCAACTTATAATAAAAGAGGATATAAAGCTCCAAAACCTGAAGAAGAAAAAGTAGAAACTGACGTAAATGATATTGAAAATGCAATCAATATTGATGAAAAAGACAGCGCAACTGCGGGTGTTTTTAATACATTAGACGAAACTGCTTCTAGAACAGAAGAATTTGTAGCAAAAAACCAGAATATCATTTTATCTATTGTAGGTGGTATTGCGTTGCTTACAGCAGGATATTTATTGTATAATAAATTTATTTCTGGACCAAAAGAAAGTGAAGCTGCAAGTGATATGTTCCAAGCACAACAGTATTTTAAGAAAGCTGTAGAAGGAACTGCAAGCGATTCATTGTATAACTTAGCTCTAAATGGAGGAGATGGAAAACAAGGTTTTCTTGATATTATCAAATCTCATTCAGGAACTGATGCTGGAAACTTAGCAGAATACTATGCAGGAATGGCTTTGTTAAATACAAAACAATATCAAAAAGCAATAGATCATTTAGCAAATTTTAAATCAGATGATGCTTTTACAAATGCTATAGCACTTGGAGCAACAGGAGATGCTTATTCTGAATTAAAAAAACCAGAACAAGCTTTAGAGTTTTATATAAAAGCAGCAGAAAGTAACAAAAATGATGTGACTACACCACGTTTTTTACTAAAAGCAGGTCAAACATCCATGTCTTTAGGTAAAAAAGCAGATGCATTAAAATATTTCACAGATATTAAAGACAATTTTGAAGCAACTCCGGAAGCTCAAAATATAGATGCTTTAATTGGAATGGCACAATAAATTTAGATTTAGGCTTTAGATTCCAGATTTTTCTGAAATTTTAAACCTTAATCTGCAATCTTAAATAAAGATGGCTACAGCAAATAAAAATTTATCTAATTACGATAAAAACACAATCCCAAACGCGAAAGATTTTCGGTTTGGGATTGTTGTTTCAGAATGGAACGATCATATTACCGAAGGATTATATTCGGGTGTAATTGAAGCGTTAACTGATTGTGGTGCGTTGCACAAAAATATCATCCGTTGGAATGTTCCGGGAAGCTTTGAGCTTGTTTACGGAGCAAAAAAAATGATTGAAACACAAAAACCTGATGTAGTAATCACAATAGGTTGTGTGATAAAAGGAGAAACAATGCATTTTGAGTTTGTTTGCGAAGGCGTGACACAAGGTGTAAAAGATTTAAATGTTTTGTCTGACGTTCCTACTATTTTTTGTTTGCTAACTGATAATACCGAGCAACAATCTATTGATAGAAGTGGAGGAATACACGGAAACAAAGGTACCGAAGCTGCAATTGCAGCAATAAAGATGGCTTATTTGAGACAACAAGCTAATTTGGGACATCAGTTTCAAAGTGAAAAATTATTAAGTGCAAATCAGTTACAAATAGAAGGTTTGCCTTTGAAGATTGAGGAGTAAATTATATAAATTACAAAATAAGAAAACCTACTAGATATTTTAGTAGGTTTTTTCTTTTTTAAGAAACCTTTAGGAACAAAATCCAAAACCTTTTCCTTAAATTTGTAAGCGATGGTTTTTAAACCAATACCTTACTTAATAACTCAAAACCTAAAATTCAATAGTGTCAAGTATAATACAATTACTTCCTGATCATGTTGCCAATCAGATTGCTGCTGGAGAAGTCGTTCAACGACCTGCATCAGTGGTCAAAGAATTGTTGGAAAATGCTATCGATGCAGGAGCAAGCGATATTAAACTAATTTGTAAAGAAGCAGGGAAAGTATTGGTTCAAGTGATCGATAACGGTAAAGGAATGTCGGTTACTGATGCGAGATTGTGTTTCGAACGTCATGCTACTTCAAAAATTCGTCAAGCAGAAGATTTGTTTGATTTGCATACTAAAGGTTTTCGTGGAGAAGCTTTGGCATCTATTGCTGCCATTGCTCATGTAGAGATGAAAACCAAGCAAGATCAAGAAGAATTAGGTACTCATATTATTATTGAAGGAAGTAAATTTGTATCTCAAGATGTGGCTGTTTTGCCCAAAGGAACTTCATTTTTAGTCAAAAATTTATTTTTTAATATTCCTGCGAGACGTAATTTTTTAAAATCGGATATTGTTGAATTGCGTCATATTATCGATGAATTTCAACGTGTAGCTTTGGCACATCATAACATACATTTTACTTTTTATCATAACGGAAGCGAATTGTTTAATTTGCCACAATCGAATGCGAGACAGCGAATTGTAAATATATTTTCGGGTAAAACCAATGAGAAATTGGTTCCAATTCAGGAGACTACCGATATTTTATCGATACAAGGATTTATAGGAAAGCCAGAATTTGCTAAAAAAAGTAAAGGGGAACAATTCTTTTTTGTAAATGATCGATTTATAAAAAGTGGCTATTTGCATCATGCTATTATGAATGCATACGAAGGTTTACTTCGCGACGGAGCACAACCAAGTTACTTTTTGTATTTGAATGTACCTCCACATACTATTGATATTAATATTCATCCCACAAAAACAGAAATTAAATTTGATGACGAACAAGCTTTATACGCTATTTTACGTTCGGCAGCGAAACATAGTTTGGGACAATTTAATGTCGCTCCAGTTTTAGATTTCGAAAGAGATTTTAATCTAGATACACCTTATAGTTACCAAAATAAAGAGGCAGAAACGCCAACAATTCAGGTAGATAGTAATTTTAATCCATTTCAAGAAGAAAAAAAACAATCTAACTTTAGGTATAAACCAAAAACAGAGAACTTGCCACATTGGGAAAGTTTATATGTTGGTTTAGATACAAAATCGATAGATATTGGCGAGATGAGTTTTGAATCGGAAACAGTTACAAGTTCTTTATTTTCTGATTCGGAGGTAGAAAAAGCACCAACAACAACCTATCAAATTCATAAAAAATACATTGTAAATCCTATAAAATCAGGAATGTTAATTATAGATCAGCAAAGAGCGCACCAACGTATTTTGTATGAACAATTTTTAACCAATATCACAATTCATCAAGCCAATAGTCAACAATTATTATTTCCGATAACTTTATACTTTTCAGGAAACGAAATCGCATTAATACAAGTGATACAACAATCGCTAGAAAGTACTGGTTTTGTTTTTGAATCCATAAATAATGACTCGATTGTTATTTCGGGATTACCAGTTACGGTTTCTGAAAGTGAAGCTTCAATAGTTTTAGAGCAATTAGTAAGCGATTTGCAAGAAGAAGTTCCAGATAGTAGTTTTAGCCAAATGGATAGTATGGCAAAAAGTATGGCAAGAAGTTTGAGTGTAAAAACAGGAACTTATCTTACCGAAGAAGCACAAGTAAACCTAGTAAATAATTTATTTGCGTGTAAAGAAGCAACAGTTTCTCCTTTTAATAAAACAACTTTTATCACGCTAAGTGTAGAAGATTTAGATAAAAAATTTAGTATATGATGAACAATATGACACCAGTAGTTAAACAGTTACTGATAATTAATATTATATTTTTTCTTGGAAGTATGGCTGTGCCAAATGCCGAGAAACTTTTAGCTTTGTATTATTTTGAAAATCCAAATTTTAAGTTTTGGCAACCTATTACACACATGTTCATGCATGGTAGTTTGATGCATATTGCTTTTAATATGTTTGCTTTAGTTTCTTTCGGTAGTTTATTAGAAAATATTTGGGGAAGCAAAAAGTTTTTATTTTTTTATTTTTCATGTGGATTGGGAGCTGCTTTAGTACATTCAGGAATGAATTATTATTATTTTCATGATAGTTTAAATATTCTAGAAATAAATGGAAATAAAGTTCCAGATGTTTTAAGGATTTTAGTTGAGGGGAAATACGACACTTCTTGGCAAGAGGTTTTATCAACTTCACAATTTGACAATTTAATATCTTCATTTTCTGTTCCAGCTGTAGGTGCTTCAGGTGCTATTTACGGATTATTGATAGCTTTTGCTTTTATGTTTCCAAATGCAGAATTAGCACTAATGTTTATTCCAGTTCCTATAAAAGCAAAATATTTTGTTCCAGTTTTGGTTGGTCTAGATTTATTTTCAGGGTTAACAGGTTATTCGATTTTTGGAGGAGGGATAGCCCATTTTGCCCATGTTGGTGGTGCATTAATAGGTTTTATTATCATGTGGTATTGGAAGAAAAACTCTTTTAATAACAAACGTTGGAACTAAAGTACTAATTAGTAATTTCAAAAAATAAAAATGAATATTTTAGACGATTTAAAACTGCAATATAAAAATGGCGATATGGCTACCAAATTAATTTTTTGGAATCTATTGCTATTTGCTATTCCCGAAATAGTATTTGCTATTTTACAATTGTTCCATATTAATATTAATTATTTTAATTATGTAGCCTTGTCCAATCATTTTAGCGATTTAGTATTGCAACCTTGGACAATTATTTCTTATGCTTTTTTTCACGGCGGTATTTTGCATTTGGTTTTTAATATGATAATGCTTCATTTTGCAGGAAGATTGTTTGTTACGTTTTTTACGCAAAAACAATTATTTGGTTTGTATGTTTTGGGTAGCCTATTTGCAGGAATTATATACTTAGTTTGTTATACTTTCTTGCCATCATTATCTAATCAAAACACACTTCTAGTAGGTGCTTCAGCATCTATTATGGCAATTCTTTTTGCGACAATGACTTACCAACCTTTTATGGATATTCGTTTAGCGTTGTTAGGTTCTGTCAAGCTTTGGCATATTGCGATATTGTATTTGGTTGTCGATTTAATTCAATTGCCTCTAGAAAATACTGGTGGACATCTTGCACATCTTGGCGGTGCTTTGTTTGGGTTTATTTGGGTTAAATTTTTGCAAAACGGAACCGATTTAACTAGTGGATTTAATGCAATAATCAATTGGTTCTCCAATTTGTTTTCATCAAAAAAAGCAACACCATTTAAAAAAGTACATCGCAACCCAAAACCTATAAACGTTGTTAAAACAGCGAGCAAAATTGTAACAAAAGACAAAACCCAACAACAAATAGACGAAATTCTAGACAAGATTAGTAAATCAGGTTATGATAGTTTGACTGTTGACGAAAAAGAGTTTTTATTTAAAGCAGGGAAATAAGATTCGAAATTTCTGACAAAAAAATCGTTTATTTGTACTGGAATTCAATAAAGTAAGAAGATGAAGAACCTCTCTTGGTTTAATAAATTAGCTTTTTTTTGTAATATAGTTTTAACTATATTGACTTTCCTTGCTTATTTTTTACCATTTTTGGCACCTAATTGGTTTCCATTTTTATCAGTACTTACACTAATACTACCTTTTTTTTTAATACTTAATGGTTTGTTTTTTGTGTATTGGTTTATGCAATTTAAAAGACAAATGATTTTGTCTGGATTGGTTCTTATTTTAGGGATTACCTTCGTTAATAAATTTTATAAATTTTCTTCAAAAGATATAGAGACCTCCGATAAAGATTTTGTTGTTATGAGTTATAATGTCCGATTGCTAAATCTTTTTAATTGGATTCCACGAGATAACGTAGCGCAAGATATTTTGCATTTTGTAAACGAAAACAACCCAGATGTATTGAGTATTCAGGAATATTCGACTTCTGCTTCTGCTAAAATTGATTTAAAAATATATCCATACCGAGCGATATTCATGCACGGAAATAAAATACGAACTGGACAAGCTATTTTTTCTAAATTTCCCATTGTAAACGAAGGAGAATTGGTTTTTCCAGAATCTAATAATAACGCCATTTTTGCAGATATCAAAATTGGAAAAGACTTAGTGAGATTTTATAATATCCATTTACAGTCTATTAAAATTTCTCCCGATGTTAAAGAAATTAATGAAAACGTAGAAGGAATAAATAAAGAAAAATCTCAAATTATTTTTAATAGAATTAGTGAAGCTTTTAAAAAGCAACAGCAACAAGGTGAGATTATTATGAATCATAAAAAATCATGCAAATACCCAATTGTAATTTGTGGTGACATGAATAACAGTGCCTTTTCTTATGTTTATCGAAGTATAAAAGGGAATATGCAAGATTGTTTTGAAGAAGCAGGAAAAGGCTTCGGACAAACATATAGTTTCAGATATTATCCTGCACGTATAGATTATATTTTTGCCGACAGCAAAATGCATGTAAAAAAATTCACTAATTTCCCTGATTTTGTAAACTCAGATCATCTTCCAGTAATGACAAGATTGTCTATTGACTAAAGTTGCAACGTTTGATTTTTTAAATAATCTAATGCAAATCGTCCTTCGTTAAACAGCAAATCTAGAATGCTTAAATTGTTTATAAAACCCTGTTTTTCTTGGAATACTTGTGTGTAAGAATCGAAAGTATTAGTATCTTTTTTTCCGTTTGCTAAAACGCGAAAATCATTTAAACCATTAGCTTCATGAAAATACTCTATTGTTTTTTGTGGTGCAAAATCAAGCTTTAAACATTTTGATACAATTTCTATGGTTTCAATATTTAAATCCATCAAAAAAGTATGTTTTTTTGTAAAAATTGGCATTAGCGCATCTTCATAATACTCGAAAAAAGGAGAATTTCTGTAGGAAGCTTCTAGTGTCTTGAAATGTTGTTTTTGCCAATCGAAAGCCGTTTCTAGCTTTACATCTTTAGTCATTTGCTTGCTATTCGAGTTTTTCACAGGAATATTCAGCATAAAAGATCCATTTGGACTATACAAATACATTCTGTTTCTGTTCGTCTGTTTCTGGAAATTATCTTCCATTTCAAGCGTAACAGTATCAGCTTTTGCCATTGCCACAAAATGACTTATAGATGGAAAATAGGTTGGGTGTAGTAATATGTTCATTCGGTTATTTGTGGATTTGGTTATTTGTTTTTTATTTAATAGTTTAATCTAACTAAACACATTTCAGATTAAACTATTAAACAAATAACCGAATTATGCTTTTTTTCTTTTTCTAAAGAAATCGAATCCAAACCAGCCTACTAAAAGTATTAAGAAATATTTGAAGTAAGAAGTTGGTTGCCCGTCTCCTCCAACAGTACAAAACAATCTATTCCAACGAATTTTATCTAAGGCTTGAGACCATGGTAAATTAGGATCTAAACTAAACCAAATAAATACTGGTTTTCCCACTACGTGATCAAACGGTACAAATCCCCAATAACGACTATCTTCTGAGTTGTGACGATTGTCTCCCATCATCCAGTAATAATCTTGTTGAAATGTATAGTTTACTACGGGTTTGTCATTTATATATATTTGACCTCCTTTTTCTTCTAATTTATTTCCTTCATAAACAGTAATTAATCTTCTATAAAAAGGTAAAGATTCTTTGTTTAGTGCTACTGTTTTCCCCGCTTCCGGAATATAAATAGGACCATAATTATCTTGACTCCAATTTTGATTGTGTGGAAAAAGCCTATGATCAGGTTCTGTACTGTTATTTCTTACGATAGATTTTATAGCAGGAATTTGTTTAAGTTTTTTCGCTGCATCTTCTGTAACTGCTGCAAATACATATTTGTTTGGACCAGTTGGATATATTCCATCTGTGATTTGTAAATCTTCAATTATATATTTTGCATCCAAATTAGAACCATCAGTAATAATTGTATAAGAATACTGTGGTTTTGCTCTTTCTGGAAGAATTAATCTTTTATTATTAATATAAACATCACCATTTTTTATCGATAGATTATCACCAGGAATACCTTGACAACGTTTTACATAATTTGATCGTTTATCAAGAGGTTTGTCTATGTGTCTTCCTGAAGGATCACGGAACATATAAACTGTATCTGCTGGCCAGTTGAAAACGACAATATCATTGCGTTTTATAGCTTGTAATCCAGGAAATCTAAATGATGGTAATTGCGGAAAGTTTAGGTATGATTTAGTTTTAATAAATGGAATACTATCATGAACCATTGGTAAGGCAATCGCTGTTTTAGGTGTTCTTGCTCCGTAATGAAATTTGCTCACAAATAAGAAATCACCAACTAATAAAGATTTTTCTAAAGAAGAAGTTGGGATGTTAAACGGCTGCAATACATAACCATGTACTAAAGTTGCTACTATAATAGCAAATAATAAAGAACTTATAGTATCACCTGATTTGCTAGTAGCAACTAGACTTCTATCTCTTTTATATTCTACATTTTCAAAATAATTGATGTAATAGATATAAAAACCAAGTGTAGCTACACCAAGAATAGTATCTTTTGTACTGTTTTTTCCAAAACTTCTTAAAGTTTCTACCCACACTATGATAAACATAATTAGGTTTACGATAGGTACAAATAATAAAGCTGTCCACCATGTTGGACGATTGATGATTTTCATTAAAACTATGGCGTTATACACAGGAATTGCTGCTTCCCATGATTTTCTACCTGCTTTTTCGTATAATTTCCATGTTCCTAAATAATGTACTACTTGAAGTACTAGGAAAAAGATAAACCATTGTAATATTGTCATAATCTGTTGATTTGGTTATTCGTTTATTTGTTTAATCGTTTATTTGTAATATAAGGCTAACAATCTAATTACCTAAATTTAAGACATCTTTCATCGTAAAAACGCCTTTTTTATTAACAAGCCATTCGGCAGCAACAACAGCTCCAAGCGCAAAACCTTCACGGTTGTGAGCAGTGTGTTTTATTTCTATTTGGTCTACACTAGAATCATAGAAGATGCTGTGTGTTCCAGGTACATTTTCTATTCGTTTGGCATCAATTAAAATATCATTTTCTGTAGGATTATTTAATGTCCAACTAGTATAATCGGAATTATCTATAATATCTTTTGCTAAAGAAATTGCTGTTCCACTTGGTGCATCTAACTTTTGCGTGTGATGAATTTCTTCCATCGAAACTTTGTATTGTTTTAGATTTGACATCATTTTTGCCAAATAATTATTCAATTCAAAGAAGATATTTACACCTAAACTAAAATTTGAACCATATATAAAACTTCCATTTTTGGACTCACAAAGCGAAACGATTTCGTTATAACGTTCTAGCCAACCTGTGGTACCACATACTACTGGTATATTAGTATCAAAACATTGTTTTATGTTACAAACGGCACTGTCTGGAATACTAAAATCGATAGCAACATCTGCATTTTCAAGGCCTTCATAGCTTGATGTGCTTGATTTTTTTAATACAATTTCGTGACCACGTTCTAAAGCAATTCGCTCTATCACTTTGCCCATTTTGCCGTAACCTAGCAATGCAATTTTCATTAAGTTCTATTTTTAAATTTTGTTATTAATATAACTAATAAAACACCACTAAGTAATCCGATAGTGAAAATTTGTAAAAAATCGATTGTCCTAATTGATGAAGCGATTTCGGATGAACTATATCTAACTATTGCTCCAATTAGAAAAAAAATTATAACAAATACATTTAGCTTTTTCATAATTAAAAATTATAATTTATGGTTACACCTAAATTTTGAGTATAGTCGGTATCACTTTTATAAATATCGGGTCTAACAGTTAATTTTCCATTTACATTAAATTGGCGTAAATGACCGTCAACATTAGCATCAACAATATTTAAAATATATAGAGCAACAGTTACAAGCAAAGACAAATCTTTTTGACGTTGAAATTGTTTTTGTGCATCAATTAGTTTTGCTTCACTTAAATATACGCCACCATTGTTTTGATTATTAAACGCATCGGTACTTTGTGTGCCTAAAAGCAATCGCTCTTTGTAGGCATCACGATATTCAGTGTATTTTTTTTTGTTCCAAGAGTAAGCATAAATTCCTGTTCCAATAGCTGCAAAAACAATAGGTACTTTCCAGTACTTTTTATTGTACGCTTGTCCTAATCCAGGTAAAAGTGCCGAATAAAAAGCAGCTTTGGCAGGTGCTAATGGGTTAATTTTTGTTGTTGTAGTGTCTAAAGCAATTAGTTTTAAATCATCTTGGCTAAATCCAGAAAAATTCCCGAAAACAGTGACAAAAAACACTATGTAAAACCAATTTTTCACTAACCTTTTATTAGTTTAATAATTCTATTAAAATCTTCTTCAGAGTGAAAAGGAATTGTAATTTTTCCTTTTCCGTTTCCAGCTACTTTTACATCTACTTTAGTACCAAAATAATCATTAAATGATTTTTTCTCATTTTCATTAATTTCAAATGAAGATGATTTTACTGTCGATTCCATTTTTGGTTTCAATCCTTCTTGGTAGTTTTTTACCAAAGCTTCGGTTTCACGAACGGAAAGGTTCTGACTGACAATTTTTTGATAAATATCAGTTTGAATGTCATGATTTTCGACATTTATAATTGCACGACCGTGTCCCATGGAGATGAATCCGTCGCGAATTCCTGTTTGAATAATCGGATCTAATTTTAATAAACGCAAATAATTAGCCACTGTCGAACGTTTTTTACCTACACGATCACTCATTTGTTCTTGTGTAAGTTGAATTTCGTCGATTAATCTTTGGTACGACAAAGCAATTTCGATTGGGTCTAAGTCATGACGTTGAATATTTTCGACCAAAGCCATGGTTAATGATTCATTATCATCGGCCAAACGAATATAAGCGGGAACAGTAGTTAAACCCACAATTTTTGAAGCACGCAAACGACGTTCTCCAGAAATTAATTGGTATTTGTTAAACTCTGTTTTACGAACTGTAATGGGTTGAATAACACCTAATTCTCTAATAGAAGTAGCCAATTCTTGTAAAGAATCTTCATTAAAATTAGTTCTAGGTTGAAACGGATTTATTTCGATAAGATCTAACTCTAATTCGATAATATTTCCAACAACTTTATCTGCATTTTTATCTTTAACAGAGGTAATATCATTTTCAGGATCTTTCAATAAAGCGGAAAGACCACGACCCATTGCTTGTTTTTTTGCTAGTGCCATATATTATTTAGCATTTTTTTTAATAATTTCGTGAGCCAAACTCAAATAATTTGCAGCTCCTTTACTTGTTGCATCATAGTTTATGATACTTTCTCCGTAACTTGGTGCTTCACTCAACTTAGTATTTCTTTGAATAATAGTTTCAAAAACCATATTGTTAAAGTGTTTTTGAACTTCCTCTACTACCTGATTAGATAATCGAAGACGAGAATCATACATTGTTAGTAACAAACCTTCAATATCTAATTCAGGATTGTGTATTTTTTGAACACTCTTTATCGTGTTTAATAATTTTCCTAAACCTTCCAATGCAAAATATTCGCACTGAATAGGAATCACTACAGAATCGGCAGCAGTCAAAGCATTTAACGTTAGTAAACCCAATGATGGCGCACAATCTATAATGATATAATCGTATTTGTCTTTAACAGAAGCTAATGCTTGTTTAAACATATATTCTCTATTTTCCTTATCTACTAGTTCAATTTCAATAGCGACTAAGTCAATATGAGCAGGAATAACATCCACATTTGGTGCCGTACTTTTTATTATAGCCTCTTCGGGAGTATTGCTGTGTTCGAGGATTTGGTAAGTTCCAATCTCGACATTATCTACATCAATTCCTAATCCAGAACTGGCATTTGCCTGCGGATCAGCATCAATTAATAAGACTTTTTGTTCTAAAACACCTAGTGATGCTGCTAAGTTTATAGATGTTGTAGTTTTTCCAACACCACCTTTTTGATTAGCAATTGCAATGATTTTACCCATTTTATTTTTGAAATTTTGAGTCGTAAAAATACAATTTTTTATGAGTTTAGGAAATCTTATTTGTTAACAAAATTGGAAATTTCAGATTTCAGATTTTAAATCTCAAATTTTGGATTAAAAACGATTGATTTTAGTCACTTATTTTGATAAAAAAAAGTCAGAATAAAAATTTAATCTGACTTTGTTATTTTATAATTTGAAAAACTTCTATTTATTCTTCTTTGCTTTAATCATCATTTCTAGCATATCCCACATTTCTGCTGGAATCTCTTCTAAAATATTAAACTGTCCAGCACCTTTTAGCCATTCACCACCATCAATCACGACTACTTCACCATTAATATAAGCAGAAAAATCGGAAACCAAATAAGCTGCTAGATTGGCTAATTCTTGGTGATCTCCCACACGTTTTAAAGGCACTTTCTTAGCCATATCAAATTTTTCGGCAAGATCTCCAGGCAATAATCTGTCCCAAGCTCCTTTTGTAGGAAATGGTCCAGGTGCAATAGCGTTCATACGTATTCCGTATTTTGCCCATTCTACCGCCAAACTTCTAGTCATAGCAAGAACACCAGCTTTTGCTGTAGCACTTGGCACGACATAAGCAGAACCTGTCCAAGCATAAGTAGTTACAATATTTAAAACATTACAATTGGTTTGTTTGGCATCTATCCAATGTTTTCCAAAAGCTAGCGTACAGTTTTTTGAACCTTTTAGCACGATGTCTATTACGGTATCAAAAGCATTTGCCGATAATCTTTCGGTAGGAGAGATGAAGTTTCCTGCGGCATTGTTTAACAACACATCTACACGACCAAACGTTTTTAGAACCTCGGCCAACATCGCTTCTACTTGGTCATAATGACGCACATCACATTGCAATGGCAAGCATTTTCCGCCAGTTTCGGTTTCTAATTCTTTGGCTGTATTTTGCAATTTTTCTAAGTCACGAGAAGTAATGGCTACTTTTGCTCCTAATTCTAGAAAATATTTTGTCATGGCTTTACCCAAGCCACTTCCGCCACCAGTTACTACAATTACTTTGTCTGAAAGCGCATTATCACGAAGCATTTTTGCTGAAAAATTCATAGTTTTTTATTTTGATTTTCAAATGTAGTAAAAATATTTATTATGCATGCATAGTAAATAAAAAATTGTGTAGTTTTTGATTTAAATTGCTTTTACTTCGCTGTATGTTCATTATATGTTTCAATAAATTCTTTATGATATTCCTTTGATTGTTCTAATAATTCTCTATAAGTTTTAACAAATACCTCACCAGAAGATGCATATGTCTTTTCTTTATTCTTATAAAGGTTGTCTCCAGATTTTTCACCACCAACAACATAACAAACAACTTTTGAAAAGCCACTTACCGAAGAATACTTATCTTTTAAAAAAGCACCATACTCATACGCTTGTTCTAATGCATCTTTATTAACTTTAAAATTACTTCTTTTAATTTCTATTACATATAAAATTTCTCCCAATGCATTACTGCATAAAAAATCTATTCTTCTATCCTTAATATCTAAGTTATCATCTGGATAATTTTCTTTTAATAATTTAGTATACGTAACTTCATCTCTAAATTCTAGAATCCTTGGATCCAGTAGCCAAGAGAATTTTTTAAGAAAATTATGTAATGTAGGGACTTCTTTAGTGTTAGTATTTATATATTCTTCAAATTGTTTTATTACTTCTATTCGTGTTATTGCTAAATCTCTATATTGCTTAGCTTCAATTGATTTCCAGTCATCCATTAATTGTAATAAAATTGGAATATCTTCAGGTCTTGAAATATCAGCTATTTTTGATGCATAATCTTTAAAAGTCTTATTTTCAAATTTGTCAATTATATTACCAATTATATCTGAAGATTCATCAATATCAATATTTGAATTCTCTAAAATTGGATTGATTATTTTATCGCTTAATTCTCTCTCGTATGGAGGCAGCTTGTTTCTCCAATCTAAAATATCTAAATCTTTAGTGCTTTTTAGAGCTGCAATTTTTGAATTACTTCTTTTGGTTTTCCATTCATTACCTATTTTTTTAATTATAATTTGAAGATAATTTTGTAATTCTCTTGTTTTATCATTTTCCCAGTTCAATGAATGCCTATCAGTTGAAATTACATCTTCTTCGAAGTCATCAATAAAATCTACTTCTAGATAACCAGTAACATATGTATGAAATTGGTCATTATCTCTTAACCCATAAAAACTGGCTGTATTTACTATTTTTCCTCTGGAAACTAAATATACACCTGACATTTCAGTGTCCTTTATAGGTGTTTCAGTAGTAAATATTTTACCTTTTACTTCGGTCGAATATTCATAAAGATCTAAGTGTTTTTCGTCGGGAAATAACCATTCAAACTGATTATTTAAACCTTCAAATTTTAACTCATTAGTTACATTTATATTGTCTTTGTTTTTCTCTAAAAGAGAAACTTTCATTTTATCAAAAATTAAGAATTTTTTTGAAAGACTTATTGAAATATTCTTTAGGTCAAAAGAAGATTTTCTCCTAATTTTTTTTAACTTTATTATAGTTCCATTTTTTTCGTTTGTAGGTGTATTTTTTTCTAAAATTAATTCTGGAGAATAAATACCGCCTTTGCTTTCTTTTATTTTAGCAACATCCATCCTAAAATGGTTTTTCACGTTATCTCTTACAGAAATTACTTCAACAATATCAGATATTCCAAACACTGATAACTTACCCAATCCCTTTTTCCCTATAAATTTTCTTCCTTTTATACTTTGTTTTTCGTTGATTTCATTTCTTCTATTTCTGCCAATAACTAAGTATTTTTCATTTAATTCTTGGAAAGTCATACCTGTCCCGTCGTCACTATATATAATCTCTTTTTCACTATCATTATCTAAAAACTCAATTTTAACAATATCTGCATCAGCATCCCAAGAATTGGACACTAATTCTGATAAAACACTTGGTAATTTTGAATATAATGAGATTCCTAAATGTTCAATTGTATTAGGGTCAAATTTTAAAATTAGTTTTTCTTCTGACATAATAATTCTTTCATTTTTTTAGCAATAGCATTCGCCATTAAGGGCGGAACTGCATTGCCTATTTGTTTAAATGCGGCTGAGCGTGAACCTTCAAAGAAAAAATCATCTGGAAAGGATTGTAATCTTGCTGCTTCACGAACAGAAATAGAGCGACATTGTTTTGCATCTGGATGAATGTAATAATGTCCATCTTTAGCAATATGTGCCACAACAGTATGTGAGACACCAAGGCCATCGACTACTTTGTATCTATCAGTAAAGGATGTTTCGTTTTTGTGTGTTTTTAATTCTTCTGGTAAATCAGGATATCGTAATCTTTCTTTTCCTTTATTCCATTTTTCAATAGCGGTTTTGTATATCGCTAAATCTCTATCATTATGAGGTCTTGAAATATGTTGTGTGACAAAATCTACACCATTTCTTAATTCAAATTTTTGAAGATATTCGTTTTTGCTTGTTGTATAGTTTGTTGATTTAAATCCTTCACCTGGTTTTAATTTTGGTAAATCTTCAAAAGCATCATTAACTTTAAAATCTTGAATTATTTTTTCAAATTCTGGAAATCCAAAATCATTTTCTTTTTTCCATCCAACAATGATAATTCTTTTTCGAGCTTGCATCACACCAAAATCAGAAGCTGTTAGAGTTTCATGATGTACTTCATATCCAAGTCTTCTAAAATAAGCTTTAAGATTCTTAAAATGTTCTCCTTTTTGAGCTGTTAGAAGTCCAGGGACATTTTCAAAAATAAATGCTTTTGGTTGAAATTCTTTTAAAAATCTACCGTATTGAATGTATAATTTATTTCTTGGGTCTTTTTCAATATCTTCTTGATGTCTTCTCAATAAAGAATATGCTTGACATGGTGGACCACCAATAATTAAATCTATTTCTTTTCCAGATTTTTTAATAGTTTTAAAAATTCCAGAAATAGTTTCGTCATTTATTTCAATATTAATAACTGAATTTAGAATTTCTTCAGGAATTTGAAGATACAATTCACTTTGTGGAACTTCACCTTTGATATATTTATAATATAATTCAAGGTTATTTATTGATTTCAAATAATGATAAGCAGCTCTAGTTTTTATAGTTAAGCATGCTTCTGGATTCATTTCAATATGAGATACGGGATTAAAGCCTGCTTTTATGAAACCTTCAGACATTCCAGATGCTCCAGCAAACAAATCTATAAAGTTAAGATTCTTCATAATCAAATAAATCTTGGATTTTAATTTCAAATGCTTTTGCAAGTTTTTCAATGATGAGTAAGGAAACATTTCTTGTTCCTTTTTCGATATCAGAGATATAGGTTCTATCTATATTGGAAATATTAGCTAAATACTCAATAGAATAGCCTTTTTGCTCTCTTAAAGTTTTAATTTTATTCCCGAATTTTTCTTTTAAACTCATATGCTGTAAATTTAGGCTTGTGTGGACAATTGACCCGATGACAGTTGACCTCATTCGGTATTTAAAATTATCATGTGGCATTAGGATTTAGCACAAAAAAAACACCAACTTCTCAGTCGGTGCTTTTATAATTATTTTGTTTCTATTTATTTTAATCTGCCAATAAAACTTCCAAAATACTAATCGCAGCTTCGCTAATTTTAGTTTTTCGGTTTCTACACCTGACAGGTTTTTAAAACCTGTCAGGTGTTCATTTTGTCTCAACTAAAATTTAAATTCCTAATATTGTTTCAATTGAAAAATCATTACTTTTTAACTCATGAACATATTTGAAATTTTCTAGATCTTCAAATATTTCAATAACCTCATTCCTTCTAAGTTTTGTTGGTTTATCTGAGAGGCAAGTAATATAAGAACTCCAAGGATAATTTAAAGGATGGTCACAAATATTATGATGTACGGGATTATTATGAATGTATGCTATAACATTCTGAAAATATTTATTATGATTTATTTCTTTTCTTCTAAAAGGTCTCTCAAAAAGAGAGCCATGTCTGTTATAACTTTTGTTAAAAGCTTTCGTGTATGCATTAAATAAATTTGAAAAAGATTGTGAAGGTTGGATTTTCTTTTCAGTATTCAGCTCATCAATATCTTTTATTCTAACTAAAAAATGAAAATGATTTTTCATTAAACACCAAGCATAAGTTTCGGCTATTGGGTCAATGTGTGTGTCATATAATCTTAGAAAATACTCATAATTATCATTCTCTTTAAAAATAGTATCACTGTTTATACCTCGATTGTATATGTGATAATATTTTCCATTCTCTAGTGGTTGTACGGCTTGCATAAAAATCTATTGGCTTATAAAATTACACCTAACAGGTTTTTAAAACCTGTCAGGTGTTGAGTGTTATATTATTCGGCTATCAAAACCTCTAAAATACTAATTGCAGCTTCACTAATTTTTGTTCCAGGACCAAAAACGGCAACGGCTCCAGCATCAAACAAATATTGGTAATCTTGTGCGGGAATTACACCACCCACAATCACCATAATGTCTTCACGACCGTACTTTTTGAGCTCTTCAATCACTTGAGGAACCAATGTTTTGTGTCCAGCGGCAAGTGAGGAAACACCCAAAATATGCACGTCGTTTTCTACGGCTTGTTTGGCAGCTTCGGCAGGCGTCTGGAATAAAGGACCTATATCGACATCAAAACCAACATCGGCATAACCTGTAGCGACTACTTTTGCACCTCGATCATGTCCGTCTTGTCCCATTTTTGCAATCATGATTCTAGGACGACGGCCTTCTTTTTTGGCGAATTCGTCGGCTAGTTGTTTTGCTTTTTCAAAACTTTTGTCGTCTTTTATTTCTTTACTATACACGCCACTAAATGTTTTAATTTGTGCTTTGTATCGTCCGAAAACGGTTTCTAATGCATCTGAAATTTCGCCTAAAGTGGTTCTGTTTCTAGCCGCTTCTACCGCTATTTCTAGCAAATTACCTTCGCCAGTTTGTGCACAAAGTGTTAATTTTTTGAGTGAATCTTGAACTTTTTCAGTATCACGAGTTGCTTTTATTCTGTCTAATTGTT
>NZ_JBJXEN010000093.1:0-18062 GCF_046153165.1 Flavobacterium sp.
TTGCCATTATTTCTAGTTGCAAGTTACAAAGGCAGAACCTTTGAACTTAAATTTAACCTCTTCTCAACACTTCATCAATCATTCCGTATTCTTTTGCTTCGTCGGCAATCATCCAATAATCTCTTTCGGAATCCGTATGTACTTTATCGAAAGTTTGTCCTGAATGGTGTGATATTATTTTATATAATTCGTCTTTTAGTTTCAACATTTCACGTAAGTTTATCTCCATATCAGTTGCAACGCCTTGTGCTCCGCCCGATGGTTGGTGAATCATTACTCGAGAATGTGGTAAAGCCGAACGTTTTCCAGCAGCTCCAGCACATAATAAAACCGCTCCCATTGAAGCCGCCATTCCTGTACAAATTGTAGCTACATCTGGTTTGATATATTGCATGGTGTCATAAATCCCTAATCCTGCATACACGCTTCCGCCTGGAGAATTTAAGTAGATTTGAATATCTTTACTAGCATCGGCACTTTCTAAGAAAAGTAATTGTGCTTGTACGATGTTTGCAATTTGATCATCTATTCCTGTTCCTAGGAATATAATTCTATCCATCATTAATCTAGAAAAAACATCTAGTTGAGATATATTCAACTGGCGTTCTTCTATAATATATGGTGTCATGTTTGTTGGTGTCATTGCACCCACTATTTTATCATAATACATTGCGTTTACACCTTGGTGTTTGGTAGCAAATTTTTTAAATTCTTTTCCGTAGTTCATTTAAATTTTAGTTTAAAAGTTTATGTATTTAAAAGTTTAAAGTTGTTGGACTAAAACTTGTAGTTTTTTAATCTTAAAGCAAAGTTCGTACCTTTTATTTTATGTGACAAACTGTCTTATTATTTTTTTTAAATTTAGAAACTTAAAAAAAAATAAGCGTCTGAATAATATAATTCAGACGCTCAAATATACTAATTATTTATAATTTATTCGCCGTACATAGCTGCAACAAATTGCTCATAAGTAACTTCTTTTGTAGTAGGATTTGCTTTTTCAACTAGCATTTGTAAAAGTTTGTCTTTTGTTACTTGTTCTGACAATCTTTTTACTTCTTCTTGGTTAGACAAAACTCTTGCTACAATTCCTTCTACTTCTTGCTCTGTTGGATTTGTTTGTCCGAATTGTGCCATTTGCTGACGAATTGATCTTGATGTAAAAGATTTTAAATCCTCAAAATTGATTTTGATGTCGCTTTGAGCCAAAGCACGACCTTCAATCATTTGAAAACGCAATCCTTTTTCTGAACGGTAATATTCTGCTTCCGCTTCTGATGGCGATAATTTTTTCTCACCTACAGTTTGCAACCATTTTTTTAGGAATGCTTCTGGCAAATCGAATTTTGTATTTTCGATTAATGCATTAATTACATCATCTGTTAGTTTTTGCTCTGCTTGCTCTGCAAACTGAGATTCAGCATCTTCTTTTATTTTTGCTTTCAAGTCTGCTAAAGAAGCTACATTTCCTTCTCCAAAAAGTTTATCAAACAATTCTTGGTTTAGTTCTGCTGGTTCAGTTTCGTTAATGTTTTCAATAGTAAAGTTTACATCAACTTCTAAACCATGTACGTCATCATGACTTACTTTTAGGAAATCCATTAACTGATGATCGTCTTCAAATAAACCTTTTGTGTTTACCGTAACTACATCGCCAGATTTTTTTCCGATGAATTTTTTAGCTGTTGCTTTATCTTTAAAAATATCTAAAGAAATAGTAATAGGATTGTTTATTCCTTTTTCTTCGTTTGTAAAAGTCCCTGAAACTTCTGTTTTTTCTGAAACAACATCTTTTGGAATGGCAGTTCCAAATTGTTTTTGAATACGGGTTACTTGTCCATCGATTAATTTATCATCAGCAGTAACAATATATTTAACTACATCAGTTTTTGCATCAAGATCTAACGTAAAAAATGGTGCTAATCCTATTTCGTATTGAAAAGTTAGTTCTTCTACTTCCCAATTAAAAATTTCTTTTTCTATTGCTAATGGAGTTCCAAGAAGCGCTAATCTTTCAGCAGTGATGAATCTTTCTAAAGCAAGATCTACAACTTTCTTAACTTCTTCTTGTTTTATCGCTTTTCCGTATTGTTTTTCTACTAAATCTTTTGGTACAGCACCTTTACGAAAACCTTTTACAGTAGCTAGAGGCATTTTTTCGTTGATACGTTTTGCTACTTGACCTTTGTAATCAGTAGGCATTACTGTAATTTCGATAATTTCGGTTACAGCGTTTATTGCTATTCTTCTAATATCCATCTTCTCTTTAATTTACATAATAAAATTGGGTGGCAAAATTACAAAATTTCTGCCACCCAACAAATTTTTAACTTATCGAATTTTGCTATTTATTATCTGGAATAAATTTATACAGAATTGATTGTGAAATGGATAATAAAATGCTAAAAAATAATGCTGTTAAGAATGAACTTATTGTAAATCCGTCTAGCCAATAATCACACAATAAAACCATTCCAGCATTTATAACTAATAGAAATAATCCTAGTGTAAACACTGTAATAGGAAATGTAAAAAATACTAAAACTGGTTTCAAAAAGGTATTTAGCAATGCTAAAACAACGGCAACTTTGATAGCTGTCGTGATATTGTCAACTTGAACTCCGCCCATAAAATAGGAAAGTGCTACAACTATAATAGTTGTGATTAGTAAACTTAAAAGTAGTTTCATAATGTTTTGTTTGTTTAAAATTAATAATTATTTCTTCAAAAATTGTACCGTTTTTTCAAAAAATGCAACAGGATTTTCGGCATGAAGCCAATGTCCTGCATTTGAAATAGTTTCTATTTCGGCTTTCGGGAAATGATGTAAAATGGTTTCAAAATCTGAATCTAGTATATAATCGGATTTGTCGCCACGTAAAAATAAGGTTTCTTTTTCAAATTTATTCTCAAAAGGTAAAGCTTTGCCTATTTCTGAGATTTTCTCATTGAAAACTTTCAAATTGAAACGAAAAGCCAATTGTCCTGGCTCTTCCCAAAATAAATTTTTAAGCAAGAATTGTCGAGTTCCAAAATCGGAAATATATTCAGAAACGATTGCTTCAACTTCTGCGCGTGATGGTTTTTTTGAAAAATCGACAGCATTAAGTGCTGCTAAAATGGTTTGATGATGAACAGGATAAAATTTAGGACCAATATCCGCAACTATCAATTTATGTACTAATTCTGGATAAGTCGTAGCGAGAAGCATGACTACTTTTCCACCCATCGAATGTCCTATCACATCAACGGAAGTTAATTGATGAAATGCGCAATAATCAACCACATCTTGTACCATGATTTCGTAGCTAAAATCGTCGGAATGAAAAGATTTTCCGTGGTTTCGTAAATCTAATGTGTGAACCTGAAATCCTTGTTCTGCATATTTTGTGGCGAGTGTTTTCCAATTGTCTGACATTCCTAAAAATCCGTGTAGAATTAGGAGTGGCTTGCCTTGACCTTCTATTTTTGAGTATAGCATCTTATTTTAATTTCTGCAAATACATATTCACCACATTATCCAAACCTAAATACAATGATTCGGAAATAAGGGCGTGACCAATAGAAACTTCCATCAAATTTGGGATATTTTGATTAAAAAACTGAATGTTATCTAAACTTAAATCATGTCCTGCATTTATCCCAATTCCGAGTTCATGGGCTAAAATGGCAGCTTTTGTATAAGGTTCGATAGCGTTTTTGTTTCCCAAACCATATTGGTGTGCAAAAGCTTCGGTATACAATTCGATTCTGTCGGTTCCTGTAATTTTTGCGCCTTCAATCATTTTGAGAACGGGATCTACAAATATGGAAACTCGAATATTATTGCGTTGAAATTCCTGCGTAATTTCCGTCAGAAAATCCTTGTTTTTAATGGTATTCCAACCTGCATTCGATGTCAAATTATCATTTCCATCAGGAACCAATGTTACTTGCGTTGGTTTTGTTTCTAGAACTAAATCTATAAATGATTGTTCTAATGGATTTCCTTCTATATTATATTCGGTATAAACAATTGGTTTTAAATCTCGTGCATCTTGGTAACGAATATGTCTTTCGTCAGGGCGTGGGTGTATTGTGATTCCTTGCGCTCCAAATTTCTGAATATCGGCAGCGACTTTTAGTAAATCTGGCACATTTCCGCCACGAGAATTTCGTAAAGTGGCAATTTTATTAATATTTACACTTAACTTGCATTGATTTTTAGTCATTATAACTTAATTTGTATTTGTAAATCACAAAAATACAAACTAAAACAAGCTTAGTAACTTATTTTTTAATTATTTTGCAGTAGATTTATACCGCTATGAATATTTTATCAGACTATATTAATAACGATTACAAGCCGCTCGACATTCACGAAAGTGTTGCCGTTGCGCAGGATTTTTTTTTAGAAACTCTATTTTCTCATTTTCCTGTTATGGAAGAAGGTATTTTTGTAGGAAATTTATCTAGTGAGGATGTAGAAACTTTCGATTTTGATAAAAAAATTATCGATTATAAATATACGCTTGAAGGTTTTTTTGCTAAAAGTAATTCGATTTGGATAGATGTACTAGAAGGCTTTGCGAAAAATCAAACCACTGTTTTGCCTGTTCTTGATGAGAGCAATAAATATTTGGGTTATTATGAAATTATAGATGTTATTCGTTTTTTTAATGAAACACCATTTTTAAAAGAATCTGGAGGAATTGTTATCATCGAAAAAAATATCACCGAATATTCTTTTAGTCAGGTTTCACAAATTGTAGAAGGAAATAATGGTCGAATTTTAGGGTTGTTTATTTCCGATTCTACAAATGGAAAAATACAAATAACAGTTAAAATCGCTGCCGGCGGAATGAATGAAATTATTCAAACTTTTCGTCGTTACGAGTATGAAATTATTTCTGATCATCAAGAAGATAATTACATAAATAATCTAAAAGAGCGTTCGGAATATTTAGACAAATACCTTAATATATAGATATTTGTGGATTTGCTAGACAAATAAATCCACGAATAAACAAATAAACATTAAAATGAAAGTAGCTATTTACGGTCAATATTATCAAAATAGTACAGAACCTATTATTAGAGATATTTTCATTTTTTTTAATGAAAATAAAGTGGAGATGGTCATAGAAGAGAGTTTTTTGGCCATGCTTTATGAAAAAAAAATCGTTAAAAGAGAATATAATACTTTTGCTTCTCACAAAGAACTTGATAGTAGTTTTGATATGATGATAAGCATTGGTGGCGACGGGACAATTTTACGAGCTGCAACATTAGTAAGGGATTCAGGTGTTCCAATTCTAGGAATAAATGCTGGAAGATTAGGATTTCTTGCCATGGTTCAAAAAGAAAATATCGAAATTTTTTTGCAATTTGTTATTAATAAAAAATATTCTATATCAGAAAGAACTTTACTGAGTTTGACTTGTATTCCAGAAAATCCAGATATTCAGGATATTAATTTTGCTATGAACGAAATTACAGTAAGTAGAAAAGATACTACTTCGATGATTACTATTGATACTTATCTGAATGATGAGTTTCTAAATTCTTACTGGGCAGATGGTTTAATTATTGCAACACCAACAGGATCTACAGGATATTCATTAAGTTGTGGTGGTCCTATTTTAACTCCAGATGTAGAAAGTTTAGTAATTACACCTATAGCACCTCATAATCTAAATGCTAGACCGCTTGTTATTACAGATAAAACCAAAATTAGACTAAAAGTTTCTGGTAGAGAAGAGCAATACCTTGTTTCGTTAGATTCTAGAATTACATCGATAAAAAATGATACTATATTGATTGTTTCTAAAACACCGTTTAAGATTAATATGGTAGAAATCCCTGAGGAAACCTTCTTAAAAACGTTACGTAACAAACTACTTTGGGGAGAAGACAAACGAAATTAATTTATATCAAAATACTACAACCATTTATTTTTCGTTTTTACATCTATAAAAAACTACTAATTATTTTCTCTGGATAACAAATTTCACTTTGTTAAGAGTTCAGAATTAGTATATTTGCACCCTTATTAAAAATAAATGAGAAAAACGACTTACATTTTAAGCTTATTCTTTCTGTTTCAGATTGCTAACGCACAAATACATGAGATTGGTGTTTTTGCTGGAGGAAGTAATTTTATAGGTGATGTAGGAAGTACTCAATATATTGCGCCAAACATGCCTGCTTTTGGAGTATTGTATAAGTGGAATAAAAACCCAAGGTATTCATGGCGATTTTCAGTAATGCAATCTAAACTAAAAGGAATAGATGCAAATTCTGATTTAAACTCCCGTAAGGAAAGAAATTTTACTTTCGAGAATACAATTACCGAGTTTTCTGCTGGATTTGAATTTAATTGGTTTGATTTTAATTTACATAAATCTGGATTCATCTCAACTCCTTATTTATATACTGGTTTAAGTTATTTTATTTCTGATGACTTATATGTTGTGAATAAAAAGTATATCTCGAATGGGAATTCTGGAGGAATGGCATTGCCTATTATTGGCGGTTTAAAAATGAAAATTGCCGATAGTTTTGTTTTAGGAATTGAAGCTGGAGCTAGATATACATTCTCAGACGATATTGACGGAAGTTTACCTAAAAATGGAAATTTACAAAGTTTGAAATTTGGAAATATAAATAGTAAAGATTGGTACGTGTTTACTGGACTTACGCTAACTTATACTTTTGGAAATAAACCTTGTTATTGTAACGACTAATTAAAATGAGCTTGCTAACTTCTATAAATACCGACAATCTTCCCAAACATTTAGCTATTATTATGGATGGCAATGGTCGGTGGGCAAAAAAACAAGGAATGTTACGCGCTATTGGTCATGAAAACGGAACAAAATCTGTAAGAACAACTGTAGAAGCTTGTGCGAAGCTAGGAATAGAAAATCTTACATTATATGCTTTTTCTACCGAAAATTGGAATCGACCAAAACTGGAAGTAGATTTATTAATGAAGTTACTAATTAATTCCTTAAAAAAAGAATTAGCTACTCTAGTAAAAAATAATATTAAATTAAACTCGATAGGAAATCTTGAAAATTTACCAAAATCTGTTCAAAAAGAATTGATAGAAGTAATCGAGAAAACAAAGGATAACACCAGAATGACTCTTACTTTAGCATTAAGCTACGGATCAAGAGAAGAAATCATAAATGCTGTTAAAAAAATTAGTGATAAAGTTAAAAATAATATAATTTCAATAGATTCTATTGACGATTCAATATTTAATAAGCATCTTTACACGCACAATCTGCCCGACGTAGATTTAGTAATAAGAACCAGTGGTGAACACCGCATTAGTAATTTCTTGCTTTGGCAAATAGCTTACGCAGAATTTTATTTTACCGATGTGTTGTGGCCAGATTTTAGTGAAGAAAATTTATATGAAGCCATTATTAGCTATCAAAAAAGAGAACGTAGATTTGGAAAAACAAGTGAACAAATTAAATAATTTATTTAATACAGTAAACAATACAAAATTAGTATTGTTATTTTTAGTTTTAGTTAGCGCGGTACAAGTTAATGCACAAGATCGCGTTCCTTTTGATCAAGGTAAGACTTATATATTAAAAAAAGTCAGTGTTACGGGGAAAATCACTTATAACGAGCAAACTATTGTTACTTTTGCAGGTCTTGAAAAAGGGCAAAGTATTACAATTCCTGGAGAGGAAATTAGTAATTCGATAAAAAAACTTTGGAAATTAGGTCTCTATAATGATGTTAATTTTTATGTAGATAAGATAGAAGGTGATAGCATTTCGTTAGAACTAAATATTAATGAACTACCTAAACTAAAAGAAGTAAAATTTGTAGGTATCAAAAAAGGAAAGCTAGAAGCTATAACTAAAGATACAGAACTAACATCAGAAAAAATAGTTAATGAAAATCTTATAACAACTACTAAAAATTATATTGAAAATAAATATAAAAAAGAAGGTTATTATAATACAAAAGTAAATATTGTAACTACCGAAGATACAGCAACTATAAATCATGTAAATATGGTTGTAAATGTAGATAAAGGTAAAAAAGTTAAGGTTAGAAAAATAACAATAAACGGTAACACACAATTTTCAGATTCGAAAATTCGTGGTGCTATGAAAAACACGAAACAACAAAGTGTTCTTCATATACTAAAATCATCAAAATATATTAAAGAAAAATACAAAGAAGATTTAACTTCAATTATAGACAAGTACAAGCAGAACGGTTATCGTGATGCAAGAATCGTGTCAGATTCTGTGACTTTTGATAAAGAAAAAAACAAAATCGCAATAAGTTTAAATATCGAAGAAGGTAATAAATACTATTTTGGAGATATTAAGTTTTTAGGAAATACTGTTTATAGCGACCAACTTTTAAGTAGTTCTCTTGGTATTAAAAAAGGTGATGTATATAATGGAGTTCTTTTAGAGGAAAGAATTGCAGACAAATCGAAACCTGATGGAGATGATTTAACCAATCTTTATCAAAACAATGGTTATCTTTTTTCTACAATTAATCCTGTTGAAGTAGGTACGTCAAACAATATTATAGATATGGAAATTCGTGTAATAGAAGGACCACTTGCTTATTTTAATAAAATATCTGTTGTAGGAAATGATAAAACAAATGATAGGGTTATTTATCGTGAATTAAGAACTAAACCAGGAGATATATACAGTAAGGAAACTTTAATTAGAACGATTCGTGAAATAGGACAATTAGGTTTCTTTGATGCAGAAGCAATCAAACCAGATTTTGAAAACGTAGATCCGGCCGCAGGAACTGTCGATATTAAATATAATTTAGTTGAAAAAGGAGCTAGCCAAATAGAATTGCAAGGTGGTTATGGTGGAGGTGGATTTATAGGAACATTAGGTCTTTCTTTTAATAATTTTTCTATAAAAAATATTTTCAAAAAAGAAGCTTATCATCCATTACCTATGGGAGATGGTCAAAAATTATCATTGCGTTTACAAGGAAGTACAAATTTTCAAACCTATAGTTTTTCATTTTCAGAACCATGGTTTGGTGGAAAAAAACCTATAAGTTTTTCAACATCATTGGCCTACACTAAACAATTTGGTTATAATTCATCTTATAGAGCAGATAAATCAAAAAGTATGAACATTTTTTCAGTATCGGTAGGTATTGCAAAAAGATTGCAAGTTCCAGATGATTTCTTCGTACTGTCGCATGCTATAAGTTATCAACATTATGATTTAAATAATTATAGTAGTTCTCTATTTACCTTTGGAAATGGGGCTTCAAGAAATTTAGCTTATACAATAGGATTAAGCAGAAATAATAAGGGAACAAATCCAATTTTCCCTACCTATGGATCAGAGTTTAGTCTTACTGGGAAATTTACTTTGCCTTACTCTTCATTTAGTGGATTTAACTACGGAGATTTAGAAAATCAAGAGGAATATAAGCTAAAGAACACTGTTGACCGTTCAAATTCGTTAGATGGTAACGGAAATATAGTTCAAATAGGTGATTATATTGATGCTTATGGTAATAAAGTTGTTGATTATAGATTAGCTGCTGTCGATAGAGGTAAAGTAGATCAGAAAAAATTTAATTGGTTAGAATATTATAAAATTAAGTTTAAAGCAGAATGGTTTACAAAAATTTATGGTAAATTAGTTTTACGTACACTTGGAGAATTTGGTTATTTAGGAGCATATAATCAAGGAAGAGGAATTGTTCCTTTTGAAAGATTTGTAGTTGGAGGAGATGGTTTAGGCGGAAATTACATGACTAGTAATGAAAACATACAAGTAAGAGGTTATAAAAACAATGGAAGTTTGTCTGTAAACGGGAATAATGGAGATCCTATTTATAATAAATTTTCATTAGAACTAAGATATCCAATTACATTAAAGCAAACAGCTTCAATTTATGCTCTTACATTTGTAGAAGGAGCAGGATCATATGGTAATTTTAAAACATATAATCCGTTTGTAATACAACGTTCTGCAGGATTAGGATTAAGGGTATTTATGCCTGCTTTTGGGTTGTTAGGGATAGATTTCGGACATGGTTTTGATGCGCCTCAAGGAACTACAGTTAAAAACGGATGGGAAACACATTTTATAATAGGTCAACAATTTTAATTATATTTGGCACGATAGTTGAACTTAACATTTCAAGTTTATGAAAAAGTTTTTTTTATTGTTACTAATTTTTGGAATTACTTTAACAAGTAATGCGCAAGCAAAAGGAGCTAAAATTGGATATATTGATATGGATTATATCCTTGAAAATGTACCTGAATACAAAGAAGCATCTGTGCAATTAGAGCAAAAAGCTCAAAAATGGAAACAAGATATTGAAGTTAAGAAAAATGCAATTAAAAAATTAGAAGAAGTTCTTAAATCTGAAAGGGCTTTACTTACAAAAGAACTTATAGACGAAAGAGAAGAAGAAATTAAGTTCCTTGAAAATGATTTGATAGATTATCAACAAAAGAGATTTGGTTCGAATGGGGATTTTATGATTCAAAAAATATCTATTGCAAAACCTGTACAAGATCAAGTTTTTACGGTAGTTCAAGATATAGCAGAAGCAAGAGGATATGACTTTATTTTTGATAAATCGTCCGATTTAACTATGCTTTTCTCTGCTAAAAAGTTTGATATTAGTGATCGAGTTGTAAAAACCATTGTTAATGCAGAGAAAAGAGAGCAAATAGGTAAAAAACAACTTAAAGCTATTCAAGCAAAAGAAGATGAAAAAGAAAAAACAGAAGACAATCCAGCTTTAGCTGAAAGGCAAAAAATACTTGACGATAAAAAAGCTTTAAGAGAAAAAGCGATTGAAGAGCGTAAACAAACGGCAGCTCAAAAGAAAAAAGATTTTGAAGAGAGACGAAAAAGACTATTAGAAGAACAAAAAGGAAACAAACCTAGTACAACTATTGATTCTACTTCGACTAAAAAATCAGCATTGGATGATTACAATAAAATAGAAGATCGCAAATTAGCTCAAGATTCTATTAAAAATAATAAAGAAGCAGCTCGCCTAAAAAGTATAGAAAATAATAAAAAAACACTTGAAGAGCGTAAAAAGGCATTAGAAGAAAAAAAGAGAAAAATAATGGCTGATAGAGAAATAGCAAAACAAGCAAAAGAAAAAAAATAGTAAAAAAGCAAAACTTTAAAATTAATTAATACACTAATACTAAAAATGATGAAACAGATTAAAACTTTACTTATTGCAGCAGTTATGTTTTTTGGTGCTAGCACAATGAATGCTCAGACAAAAACAGCACACATCGATGTTAACGATTTATTATCTAAAATGCCAGAAATGACATCTGCAAAAGCACAGTTGGATAAACTAAGCAAAACTTTCGATGCAGAATATGGTACAATGGTAACTGAATACCAAACAAAAATGAAAAAATACGAAGGTGAAGCTGCAACTGCAACTGAAGCTATAAATGAGACTCGTGCAAAAGAGATGCAAGACATGGGACAACGTATTCAACAATACAGAGATTCTGCTCAAAAACAATTGCAAGATAAAGAACAAGAAATTGTAAAACCAATTATGGATAAAGCTAAAGCTGCAATCGTAAAAGTTGGAAAAGCAAAAGGATATCAGTATGTTATGGATTCTGCAAGTTTAATTCTTGCTGATGGTCCTAATTTATTTGAAGATGTAAAAAAAGAATTGAAATTTTAATAATATAATTTTACCTTAAAAAGGTTAATTAAATTAATTTTCAAAAATAGCTTAATCGGAACAGAATTAATTTTGTTCCGATTTTTTTATGCTGCAATTTTAGGGTATGTTTTTTTAGGAATTTAATAGTCTCTGGGAACTTATGTCTTTTTATTATCTAGGATGATTATAAATCGAGCTTATCTTAAATCTCCAATGTAGATGAAATTTTATTCTAAATATGTTTCTAAAATAGATTTTTATGATAATATCGGACGGAAATGTATTTGTCTTTAGAATTTTATAAAGTGTAGAAATAGAAATAAGTAATAATATAAATACCATTTCTAAATTAAAAAAGAAAGTCCTGTTTCATTACAAAACAGGGACTTTCTTTTTTAATACATATTTAATAATTATCTTATAACAAACTCAATACGTCTGTCAGTGTCAAATTGAGCTTCAGAACAGTTTGTTTTACAATTAGAGAGTGATTTGCTTTCTCCATAACCTTTAGCTTCTAATCTATCGCTATTAATTCCTTTTGTAATTAAATATTTTTTGGCTTCCTGTGCTCTTTTGTTAGATAAAACCATATTGTATTTATCAGAACCTCTAGAATCTGTGTGAGCATTAATTGTAATTTTCATTTCTGGATTGGCGTTTAAAACGTCAAATATTTTGTTTAATGACAATGTAGATTCTGTTTTTATAGATGCTTTATTAAAATCGAAATAAATATTCTCTACGGTAATAATATTTTCTTTAATTTCTGCTTTTGTCTGATTTAATTCAATGTTTATATTTGAATTACTATTTGTAGTATATATTGGCATTTCAAAATCTAAATAACCATCTTTCTTGGCAACAATCAAATAATTTTCTGACGGTTCAACATCAAAATTATAACTTCCATTATTACTAGAGATTTGTGTAGCAACTTCTTTTCCATCTTCATCTACTAAACTAATTCTAGTATTTGGTAAAACAATTTCACTTTGTTTTTCAGTTACTAAACCTTTTAAGTTTAAAGGTGTTTTTTGTAATTCGAAATGGTAAATATCGTATAATCCGGCACTTTCTGATCTGTTTGAAGTTACATAACCACTGTTTTTTGTAGCAAGGATAAAAGCAATTTCATCTGAATATGTGTTAATTGTTTTTCCTAAATTTAAAGGTGTTGTATATCGAGTCTTTTTTATTTTTGATATAAACACGTCTTGTCCGCCGTAACCGTTGTGTCCATTTGAAGAAAAATATATTTCTTTATTAGTTGGTGAGGCGTAAGCAAATTTTTCATCTTTGTTCGTATTTATAACTTCTCCTAAATTAATAGGGTTTACAGGTATTCCATCGGTATTAATTTCGGCAACATAAATATCAAAACCTCCAAAACCACCAGACATATTTGATGAAAAATACATCTTTTTGCCGTCAGGAGTAATAGAAGGGTTTTCTATAGAATAACTTACACTATTAAAATCAATTGCGATCTCATTAATCCATGTATATTTATTAGAATCAAAAACAGACTTATATAACTGATAATTTTTAGAATTTCCTTCTGCACTTTTAGTATAGTATACTGTTTTTTCATCGATAGAAAAAGCTAATCCTCCCTCATTTCCTTTAGAATCTAAAGCATACGCAAAGAAATTTGGTCTAGATAAGTTTCCTGTTCTATCCATGTTTAAGCAATATAAACTGTTATAAGGATTGTTAGTGTATTCGTCTTTTCCTGCCCCAATTGCTCCAGTTTTTCTAGATGAATACATAATGTATTTACCCATAAAAAAAGTAGATCCTATGTCTGACAATTTTGTATTTATTGCAGTTGGAACTACAGTATATAAATCTTTTGTTTCGTCAAAATTAGAAATAGGCGAGGTCTCTAAATCTTCGTTTTTAATAAATGAATCTTGAGCAAAATTTATGGTTGAGATAAATAAAGTTATAATTGTAAATATTGATTTTTTCATAAAAATATAATTGAAAAACTTGTTGTTTTTGATAATGTGGCGCAAAATTATCATTTCCAATCAATTATATGCATGAAAATAGGTGAAGTGTAAAAATAATCGATAAACAACAAGCTGTTGCAATAATAGTGATCTTTTTACAGTAATAAATGAGGGATAATCTTAAGATCAACAAATTAATAATCTGATTATAAAGATAATAATTCTTCTAAATAATCTCTTTTATTTGATAAACGAGGAATTTTGTGTTGTCCTCCTAATTTATCTTGATTTTTTAACCAATCGTAAAAAAGATTTTCACGTGCTATATTTATCGTTAGCTGATTTAGGGTCATATTATTGTAGCGTTTGGCTTCGTAATCAGAATTGAGTGATTGAATGTTTTCATCTAAAGTTTTTGCAAAAAATGCTACATTGTCTGGTTTTTTTCTGAATTCGATAATCCATTCGTGCGAACCTTTTTCTTTATCTTTCATAAAAATAGGGGCAACTGTGTAGTCTTTAACTTCTGAGTTTGTGACTTTACAGGTTTTAGCAATAGCCATATCAGTATTTTCGACCATCAATTCTTCGCCAAAAACATTAATATGATGCTTTGTTCTTCCAGTAACTCTTATTCTGTAAGGGTTTAGCGAAGTGAATCTCACCGTATCTCCTATTAAATAACGCCATAATCCAGAATTTGTAGTAATAACAATTGCATAGTTTTTGTTGATTTCTACTTCAGCTAATCGAACTATTTTCTCATTTGGTGTGCCAAAAGCATCCATTGGAATAAATTCGTAAAAGATTCCGTAATCTAACATTAATAATAAATCACTAGAATTGTTTAAATCTTGTATAGCAAAAAAGCCTTCAGAAGCATTGTATATTTCATAATATTTAAAATCTTGTTTTGGTAATATTTTTTTGTATTGATCACGATAAGGATCAAAACTTACACCACCGTGAAAATAGACTTCAAGATTGGGCCAAATATCAAATAAATTGCTTTTCCCAGTTTCTTCTAATATTTTATTTAATAATACCATCATCCAAGACGGAACACCTGCAAAACTAGTTACATTTTCTATTTTTGTTTCGTTTACAATAGCGAGTAGTTTAGTTTCCCATTCGCTCATGAGCGATGTTTTATTACTTGGTGTGCTACTAAATTCAGCCCAAAACGGCATATTATCTATTAGTATTGCTGACAAATCACCAAAAAAGGAATTATTATCTTCATACAATTGCTTGCTTCCGCCTAAGCGTAAACTTTTGCCAGTAAATAGTTGTGAGTTTTCGTTGTTATTTAAATACAAACATAACAAATCTTTGCTTCCTTTGTAATGGCAATCTTCTAATGCAGAATTGCTTACAGGTATAAATTTACTTTTTGCATTAGTAGTTCCGCTCGATTTTGCAAACCATTTGATTGGTTCATTCCAAAAAACGTGCTGTTCTCCTTTTCTAGTTCGTTCTATGAGTGGTTCTAAATCCTCGTAATTCGAAATTGGAATTCGTTCCTGAAATGTATTGTAAGATTTCATCGAATCAAAATCATATTGCTTTCCAATAATTGTATTTTCTGATAATCTTATAAGATTCATCAGTAATTCTTCTTGCACTTCATTAGGGTATTTTAGAAACAACTCAATTTGATGAATACGTTGTTTCAAAAACCATGAAGCAATAGAATTTATGATTGGTAAAGGCATTTTCTGAATTACGAATTATGAATTATGAGTTACGAATTATAACTTTACCAAAAATAAGATTTTTTTTTAAAAATCCTAATTCATTAAATCTAAAATAGCAAATGCAATACGAAGGAGTTTTAACCAAAATGCAAACCGAAATTGGGAATCCAATTCAATATTATTTGATATTTGAGAACAGTTTTTTAAATGTAAATCAGTTGCTTGGGAAAGAGTTGGAGATCAGTTTTCAAGGTTATCAATGTTTGAGTTGTAACAAAAAAAAGAAAATTTTTAGACAAGGATTTTGTTACGATTGCTTTATGGGAAGTGCATCGGCGGGAGATTGGATTATGAAACCAGAACTAAGTACAGCACATTTAGATATTGAAGATCGAGATTTAGTTTATGAGAAAAAAGTACAATTACAACCACATATTGTTTATTTGGCATTGTCTAGTGAAGTAAAAGTTGGGGTAACTCGAGGTTCGCAAGTTCCTACTAGATGGATAGACCAAGGTGCCGTGCAAGCCATTCCTATTGTAGAAGTGCCTAATAGATACTTAGCAGGTATTACAGAAGTAGCATTAAAAAAACTTTATGCAGATAAAACCAATTGGCAGAAAATGCTAAAAAATGAAGTTCCAGTTGCCGATTTAATAAAAGAAAGAGCAAGTTTAAAATACTTGATACCAAAAGAGGTGCAGGAATTTTATAATCAAGATAAAAATGATTTGTACGAATTGGAATACCCTGTATTGCAATATCCTAAGAAAGTTTCTAGTCTAAACTTAGATAAATCTCCTAATTTTTCAGGAAAATTATCTGGTATAAAAGGACAATACTTAATTTTTGAAGACGGAACAGTATTTAATGTGAGAACTTTTGAAGGTTATGTAGTTAAGATTAGTTTGTAGATTTCTTTTTTAAAAATTGATTGACTATTTTCTAATTTTCTCTTCAATTGCTTCTAAAATCTTTACGTAATCTTCTTGTTTTTTTACAAAATCAAAATCAGAAACATCAATTACTAAGACATTCAAGTCTGTTTGTGATTTTATATAATCTAAATAACCGTGGTTTATTTTTTCTAGATATTCTGCTTTAATTTCTTGTTCGTAGCTTCTGCCTCTTTTTTTGATGTTTTTGAGCAATCTATCCGTATTTTGGTATAAATAAACATACAAATCAGGTTTTTGCATTTCTTTATAAATAATGTCAAAAAGAGTTTTGTATAGTCTAAATTCGTCTTCTTGCAATGTCACTTTTGCAAAAATTAATGATTTGAAAATATGATAATCGGCAACAACAAAATCTTTAAATAAATCAAACTGAGATAAATCGTCGGATAATTGTTGGTATCTATCAGCCAGAAAGGACATTTCTAGAGGGAAAGCATATCGATTTTGATCGTTGTAAAATTTGGGTAAAAAAGGATTGTCAGCAAAACGTTCTAAAACTGTTTTAGCATTAAAATCTTCAGCAATTTTTGTAGATAAAGTTGTTTTTCCCGCGCCAATATTCCCTTCAATAGCAATATAATTTAATTGATTTACACTATATTTTTTTAATACAGAATCTAAATTTGAAACAATTTTACAGTCACTTTTGTCTTCGCAAGTTTCAATCAATTTTTTAATTGATTTTTTAAGAATTGGATGCTTCCATTCGAGTTTCAAATCTAGCATAGGTAATAATACAAAAAGCCTATTTTGCATTTGCTGATGCGGAATATTTAATACTTCAGAATTGTGCATTTGTTCATCAATCGCAATAATATCAATATCGATAATTCTTGCTTGATAGTTGTTGGTATCTTTTCTAATTCTGCCTAATTTTTTTTCGATTGAACCAATTTTTCGCAATATTTTTTCAGCAGAAAATGGAGTGTGTAAAACCAAGGCGCAATTATAAAAAGGATCACTGTCAAAACCCCAAGATGGTGTTTCATATAGATTGGAAATACGTAAAATTAATCCAATTTTCTGATGAATTAATTGGATGCAATTTTCGATATTTTCTAGACGATTTCCCTGGTTACTACCAAGTGATAAAACTACTTTTTGCTGCATTTTCATATATAAAGCAAATTAACTAAAAAGAAATTTACAATCTTATTATATTTGCTAAGTGTTAATAACTAATTTAAGTTGTAACAAATTCAATAAAAACACGACTTATAGGTATAAATATTTAATTATGAGATTTTTAGGAAACGTATTGTCAACCATTGTTGGTTTGTTTATTTTTTGCATGTTAAGTTTTTTCGGATTATTGCTTATTGCAGCTGTTTTTGGTGGGAATTCAGCAACAACTGTTGTCGAGGATAATTCAGTTTTAGAGCTAAATTTAGAAGAAGTGACAAATGATTATGGAGGAAAATTTAATTATGAAGATATAGGTTTTTATGAAGCCAATCACGACGGCTTAACAGATATTCTAAAAGCTATTGAAGCAGCAAAGACCGATGATAAAATAAAAGGAATTTCAATTCTAAACAATACTTTAGAACTAGGTGTTGCACAAACCAAAGCCTTGCGTGATCAATTGGAAGATTTTAAAAAATCTGGAAAATTTGTAATGGCTTATGGAAATGTATATTCTCAAAAAGATTATTACTTAAACTCAGTTGCGAATACTGTTTATTTGAACCCTGTTGGAGAGCTTGATTTCAAAGGACTTTCGACCGAAGTTATGTATTACAAAGATTTTCAAGACAAAACAGGATTGAAAA
>NZ_JBJXEN010000101.1:0-47653 GCF_046153165.1 Flavobacterium sp.
GAAGCGCAAGCCATCACAAATAACTGGAGTGAATGGAGATTATTTACTTCGGAATTATATCAAAAGCCAAAAGGTACAATTGGCGCTTTTCAACGAAAAACAAAAAATCTAACTCAAAAAGTTGAGGTTTTAAACAATACTATCCCTGAAAGAATAAACAAGCCACAAATAAAAAGTAGGCTGATGGCGATAATTACAAAAGTGAAAGCGCTACATACTTTTATAAATTTAGATAGAATTCCAGAAAAAAAAGTAGTTACTTTGATTACTGACTTGAATATTGAGGTAATTGCTTTTCAAGATCAAATAGAAGAAATTGTGCGTCGTAGCCATATTCAGAAAGAAGAAGGAGAGCAAGAAATGTTAAACTCATTAAATGGTTCACAGCCAGTAAATAACCCAAATAAAAATGTTAAATCTACTGATTTTCAGTAGATTATATTTATATTTGTAAAAAATTAAAGACATGACTAAAAATTACAATACAAACTATTTTTATGCTTTTTCATTTCTGATAATGCTTCTGTTATCAAATATGAGTCAAGCACAAACCACCACCTGGACGGGTTCTTGGGATAATGGTGATCCAGACATTACAAAAGATGTGATTTTTACTGCAAATTACACATCGCCTTCAAATATTTCAGCAAAATCTGTTTTAGTTTCTGGAGGTGCTCAAGTAACAATTGCTAGCAATCATACTTTTACTATTGAAAACAATATTACAGTTGCTGTTGGTTCAAATTTAATTTTTGAAACCAATGCTAGTTTATTACAAATAAATCCTACTGCAATAAACACTGGAAATATAAATTACAAAAGAGATTCGTCTCCCATGAAATTTTTCGAATATACCTATTGGTCAACACCAGTTGCAGGGGAAACTCTAGTAGGTTTTTCTCCACTAACAAGTCCTAGTAGGTTTCACTCTTATGATTCGACGATAAACAATTGGGTAAATGAATCCCCAACAAACACGATGCAATCCGGAAGAGGCTACGCTATTAGATCTCCAGACGATTACACAACGACACCTCAAACTTTTAACGGAGAATTTATTGGTGTGCCCAATAATGGCGATATTCCAACAACCGTAATTGCGTTTAATCCTGGTTTGTTAAATTATAATTTTATTGGAAATCCTTATCCTTCAGCAATTAGTGTAATTAGTTTGTTAGATAATTCTAACCTAGGAACTATGTATTTTTGGACACATAATACAGCAATTGCGGGTAATTCATTTACAACTAATGATTATGCAATTAGAACGAGAACAACGGGAACAGCTGCTATATCTGGCGGAGCAGCGCCTGGATTATTTATAGCGGCAGGGCAAGGTTTTTTCGCATCGGCAGCTACCACCACAACTTTAACATTTAAAAACATTATGAGAGTTGCCAATAGTAATTCTCAGTTTTACAAAAACTCACAAGTAGTTCCTCTAAATTACTACATTCACCTTAACCTAACGAATACTTCTGGCGCATTTAAACAAATTGCTTTTGGATATGAAGAGTTAGCAACAAATGGTTACGATTTTGGAACTGATGCATTGGCTTCTACAGAAGGAGCCATTACATTTTATTCTTTAATTAGTCCTTATACTTTTGGTTTTGGAATACAAGGTCGTTCTTACCCTTGGGATATAAATGATGTCATAGACTTGGGATTCAATGCTACAATTGCTGGCGATTACACCATTGCTATCGATCATGTGAATCCTTTTTTTGATACCCAAGATATTTTTATTGAAGATACAGCCTTGGGAACATATCACAATTTAAAAACTGCTCCATATAATTTTAATACTGCAGTTGGCATATTTAATTCTAGGCTTAAAATTCATTACCAAAACCCATTATTGAGTAACAATGGTTTTACTATAATTGCAAATTCAGTTTTGGTAAATACAAGTAATAACGAAATTGAAATTAATTCTATTTCTGAAAAAATAAAAACTATTCAAGTTTATGATGTTTTAGGTCGTTTAATTTTTGATGAAAAAAATGTAAAAGAAAATAAATTTTCAATTGCAAGTATCAGAAAACAAAACCAAGCTTTGATCATTAAAATCGAATTAGAAAACAATCAAATAGTAACTAAAAAAGTGATTTTTTAATTTCATTTGTACAATAAAAAATCCTGTCTTATCGTAGAAATGAGACAGGATTTTTTTTGCATAAAAAGTCAAAGTATATTTGCATAAAATAATTTCCATTGAGCACCGAAATCATCTCTAAAAAATACAGCGAACAAGCCAAAATTGTTAATCTATCTAAAGCAATTACTGGCGACAACAAAATTCATATTAAAGGATTGGTTGGTTCCTCATTTTCATTTGTCATTCAAGCTTTGTTTGCAAAAAGCGAAAATTCCTTTTTGTTATTGTGTAACGAAAAAGAAGAAGCTGCTTATATATTGAATGATTTAGAACAGCTCGTTGGCGATCAGGATGTGTTATTTTATCCGAGCTCTTACAGAAGACCTTATCAAATTGAGGATACGGACAATGCAAATATTTTACTCCGATCAGAGGTTTTAAACAGAATAAACTCTCGCAAAAAACCAGCTATTATTGTTTCTTATCCGGAAGCTATTTTTGAGAAAGTGGTAACTAAGAAAGAATTAGAAAAAAATACTTTAAAAATTTCGGTTGGAGACCAAGTGTCTATCGATTTTATAAATGAAGTTTTATTTGAATACGAATTCAAAAGAGTCGATTTTATTACAGAACCTGGCGAATTTTCTGTTCGTGGCGGAATTTTAGATGTATTTTCTTTTTCCAATGATAATCCGTACCGAATCGAGTTTTTTGGTAACGAAGTAGATAGCATTCGAACTTTCGATGTGGCCACACAACTATCAATCGAAAAGAAAAACAAAATTGCGAT
The DNA here is from genome assembly GCF_046153165.1 of Flavobacterium sp. GTDB lineage: Bacteria > Bacteroidota > Bacteroidia > Flavobacteriales > Flavobacteriaceae > Flavobacterium. The sequence continues at coordinate 2,892 of NZ_JBJXEN010000101.1, forward strand.
TATACCCAATTTCGAAAATAAATTTTTACAAGAAAATAGAGAAAGTTTTCTAGAATATATAAATGCTAGAACAACTATTTTTATTCAAAATACAGATTTATTATTAACTCATCTTGACAAATTATTTAGCAAAGCTGAAGAAACTTTCGAGAAGTTAAACAAAGATATTAAGCACGCTTCGCCAGAACAATTATTTCTAAATCAGAAGGCATTCATCAAGCAAGCCTTAAATTTTTGTGTGGTCGAAACGGCTTCGAAACCTACTTTTAGAACATCGGAAACTTTCGAGTTTCATATCAAACCACAACCTTCTTTCAATAAACAATTCGATTTGTTGTTAAATAATTTGAAAGACAACCAAGAACACAATTACAAAAATTATTTGTTTTGTTCGAATCAGCAACAAGCCAAACGTTTTCATGATATTTTTGAGAGTCTTGATGAACAAAATCACGAAACCATAACCAAGCAATACGAAACTATTGTTTTGCCATTGTATCAAGGTTTTATTGATGAAGAAAATCAAATTGCTTGTTATACTGACCATCAAATTTTTGAGCGTTATCATAAATTTAGCATCAAAAATGGTTATTCAAAAAAACAAACCATAACGCTAAAAGAACTGACTTCACTGGTAGTTGGCGATTATGTAACGCACATTGACCACGGAATTGGAAAATTTGGAGGCTTGCAAAAAATACAAGTTGAAGGCAAAACACAAGAAGCTATAAAACTAGCGTATGCTGATAATGATATTGTATATGTAAGTATTCATTCGCTGCACAAAATCTCAAAATATACAGGTAAAGATGGCTCACCTCCCAAGATTTATAAACTTGGTTCTGGCGCTTGGAAAGCTTTAAAACAAAAAACCAAAGCCCGAGTAAAACATATTGCATTCAATTTAATTCAATTGTATGCCAAACGAAGATTAGACAAAGGATTTGCTTTTGCACCCGATAGTTATTTGCAACACGAGTTAGAAAGTTCTTTTATTTACGAAGATACACCAGACCAGTTAAAATCGACACAAGAAGTAAAAGCCGACATGGAAAGTGATCGCCCAATGGACAGATTGGTTTGCGGTGATGTAGGTTTCGGAAAAACAGAAGTCGCTATTCGCGCAGCATTTAAAGCGGTAGATAACGGAAAACAAGTTGCTATATTAGTACCAACAACCATTTTAGCATACCAACATTATCGCACATTTAGCGAAAGGTTAAAAGATATGCCAGTGACTATTAATTATGTAAATCGATTTAGAACTGCCAAACAAAAAGCCGAAACACTAAAAGATTTAGAATCGGGAAGACTTGATATTATTATAGGAACGCATCAATTAGTAAGTAAAAATGTAATTTTTAAAGATTTAGGATTACTTATCGTTGACGAAGAACAAAAATTTGGGGTTAATGTAAAAGACAAACTCAAAACCATTACTCAAAATGTCGATACATTAACACTAACGGCAACACCAATCCCGAGAACTTTACAGTTTTCGCTCATGGCAGCAAGAGATTTATCTGTAATTACCACGCCACCACCCAATCGTTATCCTATCGAAACCAATGTGGTTGGTTTTAATGAAGAAACGATTCGTGATGCTATTTCTTTCGAAATTGAACGTGGCGGACAAGTGTTTTTCATTAATAATCGAATTGAAAATATTAAGGAAGTCGCAGGTATGATCCAGCGATTGGTTCCTGATGCCAAAGTGGGTATTGGTCACGGACAAATGGACGGTAAAAAACTCGAAGAGCTCATGTTGGCGTTTATGGAAGGTGAGTTTGATGTTCTGGTCGCTACAACAATCATCGAAAGCGGATTAGATGTACCGAATGCGAATACGATTTTTATTAACAATGCAAATAATTTTGGATTATCCGATTTGCATCAAATGCGAGGTCGAGTGGGTCGAAGCAATAAGAAAGCTTTTTGCTATTTTATTACGCCTCCTTATTCTGTCATGACCGAAGATGCTAGAAAGCGAATTCAAGCTTTAGAGCAATTTTCGGAACTGGGAAGTGGTTTAAATATTGCCATGAAAGATCTCGAAATTCGTGGTGCAGGAGATTTATTAGGTGGTGAACAAAGCGGTTTCATAAACGAAATAGGTTTTGATACCTATCAGAAAATTATGAATGAAGCTATCGAAGAACTTAAAGAAAATGAATTTAAGGATTTGTATGAAAACGACGACGAAACGGTAGAAAAGGAATATGTAAAAGATTTACAAATTGATTCTGATTTCGAATTATTGTTCCCAGACGATTACATTAATAGTGTGACCGAACGTTTGGCTTTGTATAATGCATTAGCAATTATTAAAGACGAAAAAGGATTACTAGAATATGAAAAACAACTTATTGATCGTTTTGGTCCTTTGCCAAAACAAGCCATTGCTTTATTAAATAGTTTGCGTATAAAATGGATTGCTACCCAAATTGGGGTTGAAAAACTAATCCTAAAACAAGGCAAAATGGTTTGCTATTTTGTGTCAGACCAGCAAAGTGATTATTACCAATCGAAACGTTTTCATCAAGTATTACAATTTGTACAAAAACAACCGCAATTGTGCAAAATGAAAGAAAAAGAAACCAAAAATGGGTTGAGGTTACTATTAACTTTCGAAAATGTAAAAAGTATTAAAAAGGCGCTAGAATTGATGGAGATGATTTAATAAAATAATTTATCTATTACAAAAACAAAGCTTTCAATTCAGTTGCATCACTCGGTTTCATTTTTCCAGCTAGAACTAAACTTAATTGTTTTCTTCGCAAAGCAGCATCAAATCTAGATTTTTCTTCGTCGGTTTGAGGATCAATTGCAGGAACTTCGACAGGATGTCCAGTTTCATCAACAGCTACAAACGTATAAATTGCTTCATTGGCTTTGCTTCTATTCCCAGATTCACGATCTTCAACCCAAACGTCAATAAAAATTTCCATCGAAGTTCTAAAACTTCTAGACACCTTTGCTTCAACAGTGACTACACTTCCTAAAGGAATAGCTTTATTAAAAGCAACATGATTTACAGATGCTGTTACAGTAATTCTACGAGAATGTCTTCTAGCAGATATACTTGCCGCACGATCCATTCTGGCTAATAATTCACCTCCAAAAAGATTGTTCAATGGGTTGGTTTCGCCTGGTAAAACCATATCTGTAAGAATTGTCAATGATTCTGAAGGAAATTTTGCTTGCATGAGATTATTTTTTTTGCAAAGATAAACGGAAAGTATATGTTACAGAAAAAAAATTGCCACAAATTAGAAAACTTGTGGCTAAAATATAAATAAGTCTTTTTATTTTATTATAACTCCTGAATGAGAAGCCAAGCGGCAGGATTGATCGAATCTTGTATTTGAGTCATCTTGTATTGCGCTTCGGTATAAGTAGCAAAACTACCGTAAACTACAGGAATTAAACCATTAGAATTCCTATCAAGAATTCTAGCATTATAACCTTTAGAGACTAAAAATTCTAATTCTTTATTAGCGTTTCTTTCATTTCTAAAAGCGCCAGCCATTATATGAAAAGGCAATGTTTTTTTAGTTTCAATTTCAGAAATTGTAACTGCAGGATTATCTATAAAAAAAGTAGCTTCTTGAATTTTAGCATTTACTTCTTTCTGAACATCGGCTTGTACGATAAGCGTTTCCTGTTGTTCAGCCTGATTTATATAAGCTTTATAACCAAAACCTGTTGTACCTAATGATAATATAAAAATAGCAGCATATTTTAAATACGGATTTAAATACCTTCTGTTTTCAGTAGTTGAGATTTGATAAATAACTTCTTTTTCTTCAAATTCTTCTGCTTTAGCAATCGAAAACTCTCTTTTTATTAATGGAGAAACAAATGAGCTTAATCCAAAAGAAGCCGTCAAATAATTTAAATGATTTGAAGGTTCAAAAACCAAATTATTTTCTTGGTTTAATCTTAGTTCACCAATGTTTTTAAGTAATAAAAAACGATTACTTTCTAGCTCACTTTTCCACAATAAAATAGTTTTTTCAATAGCAAATACAGCTTGCTCGTAACTCATTTTTTCTGAAACCGAAATGTGATTAGCTAATAATCCATCATTATTTTTTAAATGAGAATTAAAAGAAATTACTTTCCTTGGTGCATAAAAAGTTTGATTACTTTCTTGTATGTTTGCAGGAATAGTTTCGGCTAAAAAAGCTCCAAAACCAGGAACGGTAACACACTGGAAACGATATAATAATTGAGATATGTGATCGGCTATATTCATTAAAGCAAAATTATAAAACGCAAGCGAAAAAAATAATGTTATTAACAAATGTTATTAACAAATGTTATTAACAATTTTGCATTTATTTGGTGCTTTGAAAAAATATTTAAAGAATTTATGACAGAAACTGAGTTACATTATTTATTAGCATTACAAAAAGTAGATGGAGTTGGCGATATTATAGCTAAGAAGTTACTGAATCACTTTGGTTCTGCGGAAGCTATTTTTTCTGCTAAAAATAGTCAACTTGCCACCGTAGATGGAATAGGCAGAACTTTATTAAACAATCTAAAAGACAAAACTATTTTTGCACAAGCCGAAATAGAACTAAAATATATCCAAAACAATAATATTACTGTTTCTTATTTTAAAGAGGAGAATTATCCCGAAAAATTAAAACATTGTATTGATGGTCCTGTACTACTATTTACTGCGGGAAATATCAACTTGAAACAAAAAAGAATTATTAGTATAGTTGGCACAAGACAAATTACCTCTTACGGAATTGATTTTTGTAAAAAACTCATCGCCGATTTAGCACCACTCGACCCAATAATTGTTAGCGGTTTTGCTTACGGAGTAGATATTGTAGCACACCAAGCCGCTTTAGAAAATAACTTGCAGACTATTGGCGTTCTTGCCCACGGATTAAATCAAATATACCCGAAAACACATAAAAAACACATGTCTAAAGTCGAAGAAAATGGCGGCTTTATGACTGAATTTTGGAGTAATTCTAGCCCCGAAAGAGAAAATTTTGTAAGAAGAAATCGTATTGTGGCAGGAATATCGGAAGCAACTATTGTGATAGAAAGTGCCGACTCTGGCGGATCGCTCATCACAGCAAACATGGCAAATGATTACAATCGAGATGTTTTTGCTGTTCCAGGAAGAATTTCCGATAAGTACAGTCAAGGTTGTAATAATTTGATAAAAACCCAACGAGCACATTTACTTTCCAGTGCTGCCGATTTAGTTTATATTCTTAATTGGGAATTAGAAAGGAAAGAGAAATCAGTACAAAAACAATTATTTGTTACCCTCGAACCCGAGGAACAGTTAATTTATGATTTCCTTCAAAAAAACGGCAAAGAACTCATGGATACCATCGCCATTGAATGTAATTTCCCTGTTTTTAAATTATCTTCATTATTATTAAATATGGAACTAAAAGGTGTGATGAGACCTTTGCCTGGAAAATTGTTTGAAGTTATATAAAAAGTTATAAATTTGCACTCGAATTCTTCCATTTAGAACTCACAACATATTTCTCACTTAAACGTTTATAGCATGCAACTGTATAACACCTTAAGCGCAGAAGAAAGAGCCGAGCTGATAGATCAAGCTGGCAAACAACGCCTTACGTTGTCTTTCTATGCGTATGCCAAAATCGAAAACCCACAACAATTTCGCGACGATTTATTTATAGCTTGGAACAAGCTCGACGCTCTTGGTCGAACGTATGTAGCCAAAGAAGGAATTAATGCTCAGATGAGCGTTCCTGCCGAAAACTTTGAAGCTTTCCGCGAAACATTAGAAGCGTATGACTTTATGAAAAACATTCGATTAAATGTCGCTGTTGAACATGATGATCATTCATTTTTGAAACTGACTGTAAAAGTCCGTGACAAAATTGTAGCTGATGGATTAAACGACGAAACTTTCGATGTAACGAATATCGGAGTTCATTTGAAAGCCAATGAATTTAATCAAATATTAGACGATCCCAATACGATTGTGGTCGATTTTAGAAATCACTATGAAAGCGAAATTGGTCATTTTAAAGGCGCTATTACTCCCGATGTGGAGACTTTTCGAGAATCATTACCCATCATCAATGAACAATTAAAAGATTTTAAAGAAGATAAAAACCTAGTCATGTACTGCACAGGTGGTATTCGTTGCGAGAAAGCTTCGGCTTATTTTAAACATCAAGGATTTAAAAATGTATTCCAATTAGAAGGCGGAATTATCAATTATGCTAAGCAGATTAAGGAAGAAAATCTTGAAAGTAAATTCATTGGGAAAAATTTCGTTTTCGACCATCGTTTAGGAGAAAGAATTACTAATGATATTGTTTCACAATGTCATCAATGTGGAAAACCGTGTGACAATCATACGAATTGTGAGAACGACGGTTGTCATTTATTATTCATTCAATGTGAAGAATGTAAAATAGCTATGGAAAATTGTTGTTCTACCGAATGTTTAGATACCATTCATTTGCCATTAGTGGAACAAGTAAAACTAAGAAGAGGAATTCAAGTAGGAAATAAAGTTTTCCGAAAAGGAAAATCCGAGAAATTATTGTTCAAACATTCTGGAGAGTTGTCAGACAAACCATTGGCTGTCGCAAATAATTCGGTCGATATTCGTCAAAAAATTAAAACGAAAAAAGTCTTAATTGGAAAAGTAGAACATTATTACGCAAAAGCACAAGTCGGGCTTTTTATTATTGAAAATAAAGAATTAACCATTGGCGATAAAATATTAATTTCTGGGCCAACTACTGGAAATGAAGAATTAATTCTAGAAAAAATGTTTGTTAATGGAATTGAAAGTACAAAAGCAAAACTAGGCGATAAAGTAACTTTTGAAATTCCTTTTAGAGTGCGTTTGTCAGATACATTATTTAAAATCATTAGCTAATGACAACCTCTGGAAGAATTGAGCTAATGGCTCCAGCCGGAAATTTCGAATCGATGCAAGCAGCTTTAGATAACGGTTGTGATTCTATTTATTTTGGTGTAGAACAATTAAATATGCGAGCCCGAGCAACAGTAAATTTCGTTTTAGACGATTTACCAGAAATTGCTCGCCGATGCAAAGAAAAAAATGTTAGAACCTATCTGACTTTAAACACCATTATTTACGATCATGATTTATCTGTCGTAAAAACATTATTAACTAAGGCTAAAGAAGTTGGAATTACAGCAGTAATCGCTTCCGATCAAGCGGTAATTATGACTGCAAAAACGATGGGAATCGAAGTTCATATTTCAACCCAATTGAATGTTACTAATATAGAAACTGTAAAGTTTTACAGTTTATTTGCCGACACAATTGTCCTTTCTCGGGAGTTGAGTTTGCGTCAAGTTAAAAAAATTACCGACGATATTATAAAAGACCAAATCAAAGGACCAAGTGGGAATTTAGTAGAAATTGAAATCTTCGGTCATGGTGCTTTGTGTATGGCAGTTTCTGGAAAATGTTACTTGAGTTTACATTCAAATAATTCCTCTGCAAATCGTGGTGCTTGCAAACAAAATTGTCGAAAAAAATATACGGTTATCGATCAGGAAACTGGATTTGAAATCGAAGTGGATAACGAATATTTAATGTCTCCTAAAGATTTGTGTACCATCGATTTTCTTGATCAAGTGATTGATGCTAGAATTCAAGTTCTCAAAATTGAAGGTCGTGGTCGCGCCCCAGAATATGTAGCTACTGTAATTAAAACATACCGAGAAGCTATCGATGCTTATTATGAAGGTACTTTCACCAAAGAAAAAATCAGTATTTGGATGGAAGAACTTGCTACTGTTTACAATCGTAGTTTTTGGAGCGGGTATTATCTAGGACAAAAATTAGGAGAATGGAGTAATACTTCTGGATCTAACGCAACGCAAAAGAAAGTATATGTAGGCAAAGGAGTTCATTATTTTCCGAAAGCAAATATTGCTGAATTTAAAATCGAAGCATACGATATCAAAAAAGGAGATAAAATTTTAATTACAGGCTCAAGTACTGGAGCTCAAGAATTAATAATTGAAGAAATGTTTGTTAATGATATAGATGCTGAAAAAGCAACTAAAGGAGATAGTTGTACATTAAGAGTGCCTTTTAGAATCAGATTGTCGGATAAAATGTACAAAATCGTAGAAAACTAATGGTCATTGTTACGCTACAAAGAGACAAATGTATTGGCTGTAATTATTGTGTAGAAATGGCACCAATACAATTTCAGATGTCTAAAAAAGACGGAAAATCGGTACTTATTCATTCGCAAAATGCCAAAGGTTTTTACACTTTAAAATCATCTGATCATACCATTGTAGAAAATTGTGAATTAGCTGTAAAGGCATGCCCAGTCAATATTATTACTATTAAAGAAACATAAAAAAAGAAGTCTTTTGTAAATAAACCTTTTGTAAATAAACGAACAAAAGGTTTTTTTTTGTTTAACAAAATCTTCAAACTAAAAAATACTATCTTTACACTCAAAACGTTTTACTAAAAGTAGTTCCGATTCAAAATCGGAATGACCAATATATATTCAAAATTATGGCATGTACAAGTTGTTCAACTTCCGATGGTGGTGCACCAAAGGGGTGTAAAAATAATGGGACTTGCGGCACCGATAGCTGCAACAAATTAACTGTTTTCGATTGGCTTTCTAACATGACTTTACCAGGAGGACAAGCACCTTTCGATTGTGTGGAAATTCGTTTTAAAAACGGAAGAAAGGAATTTTATCGTAACTCAGAAAAGCTAACTCTTAGTATTGGAGATATTGTGGCGACCGAGGCTTCTCCAGGACATGATATAGGAATTGTGACTTTAACAGGGGAATTGGTTAAAGTACAAATGAAGAAAAAAGCAGTAAATCACGAAGGTGAAATACCAAAAATATACCGAAAAGCATCTCAGAAAGACATCGATATTTGGAGCACAGCTCGTGATAAAGAAGAACCTATGAAGGTTAGAGCTCGAGAAATTGCAATAGGTTTAAAACTCCAAATGAAAATTTCGGATATAGAATTTCAAGGTGATGGATCTAAAGCCACTTTTTATTATACCGCAGAAGATAGAGTCGATTTCAGACAATTAATTCGTGATTTTGCCTCTGCATTTAGTACAAGAGTCGAAATGAAACAAGTTGGTTTTCGTCAAGAAGCCGCTCGTTTGGGAGGAATTGGTTCTTGTGGTCGTGAGTTGTGTTGTTCTACTTGGTTAACCGATTTTAGAAGTGTAAATACATCGGCAGCACGTTACCAACAATTATCATTAAATCCTCAAAAGCTAGCAGGACAATGCGGAAAACTAAAATGTTGTTTGAATTATGAGTTAGATACTTATATGGATGCTCTGAAAGATATTCCAGACATGGAAACCAAACTTTCTACCGAAAAAGGCGATGCAATTTGCCAAAAAATAGATATTTTTAAGGGATTAATGTGGTTTGCTTACATAGGGAATTTTGCGCAATGGCATATTCTTAAAGTTGCTCAAGTTAAAGAAATCATAGAGCAAAATAAACAAAAAATTAAAGTCTCTGCATTAGAAGACTTTGCTATCGAGATTGAAAAACCAGCAGTAGAGAAAACTTTTCAAAATGCAATGGGGCAAGATAGTTTAACTCGTTTTGACCAGCCTAAAAAGAGTAATAATAACAAGAAAAACAATAAAAATCGTCGCCCAGAAGTTGCTGGTAAAGAAAAAAATACAAATGCAGCTCCAAAGGTAATTCAAAAAATTACTCCTAATTCAAACCAGAATAACCAAAACCAAAATAAACCAAACACAAACGGCCCAAAAATTAGAAATGAAAAGAAAGATTCTAACAAATAGTTTTTTATTGTTTTTTGTCGCTTTTGGATTTATTTCGTGCGACAAATCTCAAGTTTTTGATGAGTATCATACCTTTGAAGATGGTTGGAAAAAAAACAGCATCATCAATTTTACTTTCAACCAAGAGGTTTCAAAAAAACCTTATAATTTGTTCATTAACATTCGTGACAACGATGATTATGAATTTAGTAATTTATTTTTGATTGTTAAATTAGAACATCCAGATGGCTTAACAAAAATTGATACATTAGAATATCAAATGGCAAATCCAGACGGAAGTCTTCTTGGCGAAGGATTTTCCGATATAAAAGAAAGTAAATTGTGGTATAAAGAAAAAATGATGTTTCCAAAAAAAGGAAAATATAAACTCTCTATACAACAAGCTGTAAGGCAAACTGGAAAAGTAAAAGGAGTTGAAAAATTAGACGGAATTACAGAAATAGGTTTTAGAATAGAATCGTTAGAAAAACAATAAAAAAATGGCACAAAAACTGAATACTCGCAAACCAGATTATTCACAATATGTGAAAAAGTTTTGGAAATATTTCTTCATCGCTTTTGGCGGAATATTATTGTTTTTTCTATTTGCCTCTTGGGGTCTTTTTGGCTCAATGCCTTCATTTTCTGAGTTAGAAAACCCAGAATCTAATCTTGCTACCGAAATAATTTCTGCCGACGGTGTAACACTAGGTAAGTTTTACAACGAAAACAGAACACCAATAAAATACAAAGATTTACCCAAACATTTGGTAGATGCTTTAATATCTACCGAAGATGAACGTTTTAGAGAACATTCAGGAATTGACGGAAAAAGAACCTTAAGCGCCACTTTAAGCTTAGGAAGACGAGGCGGAGCAAGTACATTAACACAACAATTAGCAAAATTACTTTTTCACGGAGAAGGCTCTAAATTTCTGCCTTTTAGAATGATTCAAAAAGTAAAAGAATGGATTATTGCTATTCGTCTAGAACGTCAGTATACAAAGGATGAAATTATTGCTATGTATCTTAATAAAGCCGATTTTATTAATACTGCAGTAGGAATTCGTTCTGCATCAAAAGTATATTTTGCTAAAGAGCCTAAACAACTAACAGTCGATGAGGCTGCCATGTTAGTAGGAATGCTAAAAAATCCATCGTTATTTAATCCTTTGCGAAGAGAAGAAAAAGTAAGAGAACGCAGAAATGTGGTTCTAAAACAAATGGAGAAAAATGGTTGTTTATCTACATCAGATAAAGAAAAATACCAAAGCAAACCGATTGTGTTAACTTTTACACCCGAAAAATATAACGAAGGTTCAGCTACTTATTTCCGTGAGTATCTTCGCGATTATATGAAAAAATGGGCTTTAGAAAACAAAAAAGAAGATGGTTCCGATTATAATATTTATTCAGATGGATTAAAAATATATACCACTATCGATTCTAGAATGCAATTGTACGCCGAAGAAGCGGTAAAAGAGCATTTAAAAAACTTACAAGAAGAGTTTTTCTTAGAAGCCAAACAAAACAAAACTGCACCATTTATTAGAATTACGCAACCAGAAATAGACAAATTGATGATGCGTTCTATGAAAAACACAGAGCGTTGGAGAATCATGTCGGAAGAAGGAAAAGACGAAGATGAAATTATAAAATCATTTAGTATCAAAACTAAAATGACTGTGTTTACTTGGGACGGAGACAAAGATGTCGAAATGACTCCAATGGATTCTATTAGATATTACAAACATTTCTTGCAACCAGGAGTAATGTCTATGGAGCCACAAACAGGGCAAGTAAAAGTTTGGGTTGGTGGTATCGATTACAGATATTTTCAGTACGATCACGTAGGCTTAGGAGCACGTCAGGTAGGATCTACATTCAAACCATTTGTGTATGCAACTGCGATCGAACAATTAGGAATGTCACCGTGTGATACAATTATCGACGGACCATTTATAATTCGCAAAGGGAAACACAACGTAACCGAAGACTGGGAACCAAGGAATTCTGACGGAAAATACCGAGGCATGGTAACGCTTAAAAAAGCATTAGCAAATTCTATTAATACTGTTTCGGCAAAACTAATAGACAAAACAGGACCAGATGCAGTCATTGCTTTAATGAGAAAACTAGGTGTAAATTCCGAAATTCCATCGCAACCATCTATCGCATTGGGAGCTGTCGATATTACTGTAAAAGATATGGTAGCAGCTTATAGCACATTTGCCAACCAAGGAATATACATGAAACCACAAGTGATTTCGAAAATAGAAGACAAAAACGGAAACGTTATCTACGAACCAAAAATGGAATCTAGAGATGTACTTAGTAAAGATATTGCTTATGCAGTAATCAAATTATTAGAAGGAGTTACAGAATCTGGTTCAGGAGCTAGACTAAGAGGAACAGGTTCAGGAGGTTATGCTTACAAACGTGTAACAGGATATCCGTACGGATTTACAAATCCAATTGCGGGGAAAACAGGAACCACACAAAATCAATCAGATGGTTGGTTTATGGGAATGGTTCCCAATCTTGTGACAGGTGTTTGGGTAGGAAACGAAGACCGTTCTGCACATTTTAGAACCATCGCAAACGGACAAGGAGCCACTATGGCATTGCCTATTTGGGGGTTATTTATGAAAAAATGTTATGCTGATCCTAATTTACATGTCTCTAAAGAAGATTTTGAACGCCCAAAAAACCTAACGATAAATGTCGATTGTGCCACCGAAAGAAGAGTAATTCGAGACACTACAGCGAGAGATTCAACAGCAGTAAAACCAGAAGAACAAAACACAGACGAATTTGGTATTTAATTATTAGGAGCTAATCCTGCTATCCGTTCCAAACGAAGTTCACTGAACTCCATTTAAATAAACGTTAAGTGAAGTAATCTTTTACTTTTTAAAGAAAAAGGATTTCACTACTATCAGGGCTAGGGCAAAAAGGTAAAAACAAGTACTAAAATAAAATGTAAGTCAATAAAAATGATATACAAAAAAGTAAGTAATGTACAAGAAGCATTACAAGATATACAAGACGGACAAACTATCATGTTAGGTGGTTTCGGACTTTGCGGAATCCCGGAAAACAGCATTGCCGAACTAGTAAAAAAAGATATAAAAGAACTAACTTGTATATCTAACAATGCGGGAGTCGATGGTTTCGGACTAGGTTTACTCTTAGAAAAACACCAAATCAAAAAAATGATTTCATCTTACGTAGGAGAAAATGCCGAGTTCGAACGCCAAATGTTATCAGGAGAACTTGAAGTCGAACTCACACCACAAGGCACACTTGCCGAAAAATGCAGATCTGCACAAGCAGGAATTCCAGCATTTTTTACGCCAGCAGGTTTCGGAACCGAAGTGGCTGAAGGAAAAGAATCTAGAGAATTTAACGGCAAAATGCACATTATGGAACTTGCTTATAAAGCTGATTTTTCTATAGTAAAAGCTTGGAAAGGTGACACAGCTGGAAACTTAATTTTTAAAGGAACGGCCAGAAACTTTAATTCATGCATGGCTGGTGCAGCAAAAATAACCATTGCTGAAGTCGAAGAATTAGTAGAAGCTGGAGCATTAGATCCAAATCAAATTCATATTCCCGGAATTATGGTCAATCGTATTTTTCAAGGGGAAAAATTTGAAAAAAGAATAGAACAACGCACCGTTAGAACAAGATAATTATGGCTTTAGATAAAAATCAAATTGCAAAACGCATTGCGCAAGAAGTACAAAACAATTATTTCGTAAACTTAGGAATTGGAATTCCAACTCTAGTGGCTAATTATGTTCGTGAGGATATTTCAGTCGAATTTCAAAGTGAGAATGGAGTACTAGGAATGGGACCTTTCCCATACGAAGGTGAAGAAGATGCTGATATTATCAACGCAGGAAAACAAACCATTACCACATTGCCAGGTGCTAGTTTCTTCGATTCTGCTTTTAGTTTCGGAATGATTCGTGCACAAAAAGTAGATTTAACGATTTTGGGAGCTATGGAAGTTTCTGAGAATGGTGATATTGCCAACTGGGAAATTCCAGGAAAAATGGTAAAAGGAATGGGAGGAGCAATGGATTTAGTTGCTTCTGCCGAAAATATTATCGTTGCCATGATGCATGTAAATAAAGCAGGCGAAAGTAAAATCCTAAAAAAATGTACTTTACCACTAACCGGAGTTGGTTGTGTAAAAAAAGTAGTTACAGAATTAGCCGTTTTGGAAATTACACCAAAAGGATTTAGATTACTAGAACGCGCACCAGGAGTTTCAGTAGATGACATTATAAAAGCCACCGAAGCAACGTTAATTATAGATGGAGAAATTCCCGAGATGGTAATATAAAATATACTTAAATAATTTTTTATAGATAGCAATACTTTTTAGTATTGCTATTTTTTTTAAGAGTTTTTAAAAACTTATTATTTTACATTTTATCGATTATTGACTTCATTTTATCGATTATATTAAGAAAATTTTAAAATAAATTAATTAATTTTAGTTTATTCACAATTATTTAATAGATTCGTCCTGCATTTTATAAAAACATATTTTATTCTATTTTTTTATAAATTATAGCTTTACGGTTAAATTTTAACACAATGTGAGGAAAACCCGTAAAATAATTTATATAAACAAAATAGTTTTACATTTTTATAATACTAACCAACCAAAAACCAAATTAATTATGAAAAAACAATTCAGAGGCGTTGCCTCAGTGTTTGCGTTGTCCTTATTTACGCTATCCAGTTTTGCTCAAGAAAAGGATAAAAACGTAAATCAAAAATCTTCTGGCGAAAACGGTTTGCCAAACTTAATTACATTTAATGAAAAATCAACTTATAAAAGTTCTGATTTTCAACAAGTCTTTAAAGATCAATTGGGTCTAAAACAAAACGAATCCTTTTCTAAAATTAAAAATGAATCAGATCCACAAGGATTTACCCACGAGAAATTTCAATTATTTCACCAAGGAATTAAAGTAGAATTTTCAACTTACACATTACACTCAAAAAATGGCAAAGTAGCCTCTATGAGTGGTGAATTTTATAATATCAAGGATATAAATATTGTTCCATCAATGTCTGCTGAATCAGCTTTTAATAAAGCGCTAAGCTATATTGGAGCAAAACATTATTTGTGGGAAAACCAATCAGACGCAGATAATATAGGTTATAAAAAACCACAAGGAGAATTGGTTTTATTACCAGTCATGCCAGAACAAGGTCAAAAAAGAGCTACAGACGATTTACGTTTAGCTTACAAATTTGACATATATGCAACAAATCCTATTAGTCGTGGTGACTTGTATATTGATGCCAATACTGGTGAACGTTTATTTTATAACGCAACAATCAAACACTTAGGCGAATATAGCCATGGTGGAAAATCTGTTGCTTCAGATGAGAAAAATACAAAAAATAATAATTTGGCTTTTGTAGCAGCAAATGCAGCTACTCGCTATAGCGGAACACAAAGCATTCAAACAACTTTAAGTGGTTCTTCATATATCTTATCAGATGCTACGAGAGGATTAGGAGTACAAACATTTAACTCAGCCAGAACAGCAACTTATCCTACTACAAACTTTACAGATGTAGATAACAATTGGACTGCAACCGAATTTAATAATACTAATAAAGACAACGGTGCTTTAGATGCACATTGGGGTGCTGAAAAAACCTATGATTATTGGTCTACTGTTCACGCTAGAAATAGTTATGATAATGCAGGAGCAAAAATTAAAAGTTATGTTCATTACAACCTAATAGCTGCTGGATATCCTGATAACAATAATGCTTTTTGGAATGGGAGCGTAATGACATACGGAGATGGAAGTGGCACAGGAGGTTTTGATATCCTAACTGCGATTGATGTTGCTGGTCATGAAATTGGTCATGCTGTATGTACTTATACTGCAAACTTAACATACCAAAATGAATCAGGAGCAATGAATGAAGCTTTTTCAGATATCTGGGGAGCTTGTATAGAAAACAATGCTGCACCAACAAAATCAATTTGGTTAATTGGTGAAGATATTGAAAGAAGATCTGGTCACTTATCATTACGTTCAATGAGTAATCCAAAAACCGAAAACCAACCTGATACTTACAAAGGATTAAAATGGTATACAGGAACTGCAGATTCTGGTGGAGTACACACAAACTCTGGGGTATTAAACCATTGGTTTTATATTTTATCTGTTGGGAAATCTGGCACAAATGATATTGGAAGTACCTACAATGTTACAGGAATAACAATTACTAAAGCCGCTAAAATTGCCTATCGTTTAGAAAGTGTTTATTTAACTGCAAATTCAACTTATGCAAGTGCAAGAACATCTGGAATTCAATCAGCAATAGATTTATATGGAGCCGGTTCTGCAGAAGTTATTGCAACTACAAATGCGTTTTACGCAGTAGGAATTGGAGCTGCTTATGCAGGTTCCGCAGATACTGTTGCTCCTTCTGTCCCAGCTAGTTTAGCCGCTTCAGGAACAACATCATCTTCTACTAATTTATCTTGGACAGCATCTACAGATAATGTTGCTGTAACAGGATATAATGTTTATAACGGAGCTACTTTAGCAACAACAGTAACAGGAACAACTGCAACAATATCAGGACTTACAGGCTCCACTGCTTATACATTTACTGTAAAAGCTAAAGATGCAGCGGGTAATCTTTCAGCTGCAAGTAATGCTGTAAGTGTTACAACTTTAGCTGGTTCGGCAGTTACTTACTGTACTTCTGCAAGCACAAATACAGCTGATGAAAAAATAGGAAAAGTTGTTTTAGGATCTATAAGTAATACGTCAACTGGAACAACTGGTTATGAAAACTTTACTGCTTTATCTACTAACCTAGTTAGATCTACTGCAAATACAATTACTATCACACCATCTTGGACATCGACAGTTTATGCAGAAGGTTATGCCGTTTGGATTGATTATAACAAAAACGGATTGTTTACAGATGCAGGAGAATTAGTTTTCTCTAAAGCAGCTTCAACAGCAACACCAGCTACTGGATCATTTACTGTTCCTGCTACCGCAACATTAGGAGCAACTAGGATGAGAGTTTCTATGAAGTATAACGCTATTCCTACCTCTTGTGAATCATTTACTTATGGTCAAGTTGAAGATTATACCGTAAACATCACAGCTGCTTTTGCTGTAACTGCAATATCATCAGTTAACGACATTGAAGGATTATCATTTAATTTATATCCTAATCCTGTAGAAAACGTGTTGAATGTTTCTGTGATTGATAACAGAAAAACAACTTATAGAATTTACAACATGATTGGGCAAGATGTAAAATCAGGAAACCTTAATCAAGGTGAAATTAACATTTCTAATCTTGAATCTGGACTTTACATTTTTGAACTAAATGATGGAGAAAAAACACTAACTAAAAAATTCGTTAAAAAGTAATCTTTTTATATTGAAACTAAAATGCCTCACAAATTGTGAGGCATTTTTTTTAGTAATTAGATTTTTGTTTTAATGATTTTCCTAACACTTTCAGATTGCCCAAATTCTAGCTTTTCTAAAAAAGAATACGTAGTTTCAGGAAGGCTAACCCATGGATTAACCCCTAAATAAAGTTCTTTCATATTAATGAAATTCACAATTTCTGGCGGAAGAGTTTTAAGTAAATTTCCATCTAAATCTAATAATGTTAAATTGGTTAGTGTACATAATTCGACAGGAAATTTTCTAATTTGATTTTTATCTAAAGTTAAACTTGTCAAATTAATTAGCTTTCCAACCTCAACTGGAATAACAGAAATTAAATTCTCTTTAAGATTAAGTGTTGTCAAACTAGATAAGCTACCTATTTCTGAAGGCAAAATAGCAATAGTGTTTTTTTGTAAGTTTAAAACTTTCAATTTAGATAATGACCCTATTTCTAATGGGATTTCTTTTACTTTATTGTCAAAAAGAACTAGCTCAGTTAAGCTATTTAACGTTGAAATTTCAAGGGGAATACTTTCAATTTTGTTAAAAGACAAGTTTAGCTTTCTTAGTTTAACCAACCTGCCAATGACAGGCGAAATATATTCTAATTTATTCTTCTGTATTTCTAATTTTTCTAAGCTTGGTATTTTTCCAATTTCTATTGGAAATCTAACAAGTAGGTTATTATTTATATACAACTCCCTTAACTTAGTCAGTTTTACTAATTCAATAGGTAACGACTGTAAATTATTATAGTTTAACCACAGTTTTTCAATATTCACAAACCTACTAATTTCGATAGGGAGTTTCGTAAGATTTCTATTGTTTAAATTAAGCTCTTTGTATTTTTCTGGATTTGGTGCATTCATAATTTCGTCCATAGAACGACTTTCTGCTTCTTGTGCATTTACAGAAAAAATTGCACAAATAATCAACACTAACGGAAGTGTTTTTTTTAGGTGTTTCATATTTTACTAAATTTGGGAATAACAAAAATAGTAATCTTTAGATAAGATTATGAAAACAGGACACTTATTTTACGAAAAGATTTAGAAGAACCAACTTGCTACCAAAATAGCTGTTATTACACAAATTAAATCTACTATAAGCATTGTTCCTAAAGCGTAACGGGTATTTTTTATATTAACAGAACCAAAGTAAACTGCAATCACATAAAAAGTACTTTCGGCACTGCATTGAAAAATGCTACTTAATCTTCCGGTTAAAGAATCGGCGCCAAAAGTATTCATCGAATCAATTAAAAATCCACGTGATCCAGCAGAACTAAAAGGTCTAAGTAATGCTACTGGTAAAGCATCGGTAATTTCTTTACTTACGCCCAAATTAGAAAAACCAAAAGCAATCCATTGGCTAATAATTTCAAATAAACCACTATTTCGGAATAAAGAAATAGCCACCAGCATTCCCAAAACATAAGGGAAAATGGTAACACCTGTTTTAACACCATTATTGGCTCCTGCCACAAAGGTCTCATAAACAGTAGTATTCGCTTCTGCAAATTTCTTTTCTTTAATAACAGAAAGAATCAATGTAAAGGCAATAATTCCGACTAAGATTAAAGCTGAAAGATTTGATGTGAAATAATTTTTACCTATTAGATCCAAATGGTTTACATACATTAATAAACCTACTATTGCAGCTATTAACGTCATTAAGCCAACTACCAAAGAAGCACTTTTGAAATTAATTTTTTGTTTAATTCCAACAATCAGAAACGCAGCAATGGTACCAATAAAAGAGGTGATAATACAAGGCAACATCACATCGGCAGGGTTAGCAGCATTGGCAGCCGCACGATAACCAATGATAGAAGTTGCAATTAAGGTAAGCCCCGAAGCATGAAGGCACATAAACATAATTTGAGCATCACTAGCTTTATCTTTTTCTGGATTTATTTCCTGTAAACTTTCCATGGCTTTTAATCCAAAAGGTGTTGCGGCAGAATCCAATCCTAGGAAATTTGCAGCAAAATTTAAGGTCATATACGAAATCGATGGATGGTTTTTTGGAATACTTGGAAATACTTTTACGAATACTGGACTCAAAACTTTTGCTAGTTTTTCTGTTGCTCCAGAAATGATTAAAAGTTCCATTAATCCGCAGAAAAAAGCCAAATAGGCCATAAGAGGCAAAATTAAATCGAGTAATGTATTTTTGCATGTTGGTAATAACCCATCCGATTTTTGAATACCACTATATATTTTTACCGTTTTATTTTTGTAAACATAAGTTGTATCGGCATTTATTGTATCACGATTTATCACCATAGTTTGGTCAGGTGCTTTTTGGATGCTGTCTTTTACAAATTTTGGAATTTGATTTAGGTATTTTTCAGATATTAAAATGGGATCATCTTTTTTTCCATTCAAAATAAAATCGATCGTGTAACTGTTACCAGAAAATAAACTGAACACAACAAATACAATTGAAGAAATAAAAATCGCCAACCAAAATCTACTTAATACCATAATTTTGTTTTTTGTAAATGTAATAAATCAATGTCAATGACAATAATTTAAATATTAAACATGAATAATCTCTTCTTCAATCAACAAATCTTCTCTTCGTAATCGTAAAAAAATTTGAGCAACCGCAATAGTATCTTTTTCACAATAAGTTACAATTCGGTCGATATCTTTTTCTACATAAAAAACATGACCTACTTGCGAACCATCAATATCGCCTTTTGATGATGGAATTCCTAATACTTTACACATCAATTTTAATGAAGTGAAATGTTTATAATCACCAAATTTCCATAATTCTAAAGTATCTAAATGCGGAATTTCCCAAGGTTTTTTGCCAAATAAATTCAGCTTGTTTGGAATCGCAATTTGATTGATTATCATTCTACGAGCGATAAACGGAATGTCAAATTCCTTGGCATTATGACCACATAAAACATGTTGTGGTTGGTTGAAATGATTATTTAAAAGATTGATAAAGTCATGTAAAATTTTCTTTTCTTCTCCAAAAAAAGAAGTGACTCTAAAGTTTCGAATATCTCCTTTAATTGTAAAATAACCTACCGAAATACAGACAATTTTTCCAAATTCAGCCCAAATTCCTGCACGATCATAAAACTCTTCGCCCGAAAAATCTTCTTTGCGTTGGTATTGTGTTTTTTGTTCCCAAAGTTGTTTCATTTCATCATCTAGTGAATTGAAATTTTCTTCTTCTGGAACGGTTTCTATATCTAGGAAAAGGATGTTGTTGAGGTTGATTTTTTCTATCATAAATTTGATTTTTAGATGGCTTAGATTTTTTACACTTTATACAAATCTAATAAATCTAACTTTCTAAGGAGTCTAATTTAAAACAAACTTTGCTGATTTGTTGGATTTTCGTGTTCTAACAACCATTTTTTACGCCACAAACCACCAGCGTATCCTGTAAGGGAACCATCGGTTCCAATGACACGATGACACGGAACAACTATCCAAAGTGGATTTTTCCCGTTTGCCGATGCTGCTGCACGAATCACTTTTGGGTCGCCTAATTTTTTAGCCAAATCGAGATAAGACATGGTTTTCCCGAAAGGTATATTACTTAATTCTTTCCAAACTGTTTGTTGAAAATCGGTTCCTTTAGGATTGAGTTTTAAAGTAAAATCAGTTCTTTTTCCGTCGAAATAGTCGCGAAGTTGATTCACAGCTTCTTTGAGATTTTCAGGAATTTCTTCGGAGACCATGCCTTCGGACAAAACAGAAATAATAGTTATTCCGTTTTCATCACCTTCTATTTTTGTAATCCCTAATGGCGAATTTATAAAGACTGTATTCATGCTCTAAATGTAATAATTTTAAACAAAAAAATCATCCGAAGATGATTTGATTTTATTTCGAAAAACTTAAAATGTAAGTTTCTAAACCTTTGAGTTCTTCATCGGACATTGTTTTTGTAATCGCAAAATTTGTTTTCATGACCTCATATTGACTTGGATCAACAAGTGGCTTAGCATCATTTTTTAAGAAATCGACAATATTCCCGTTTTTGGCTTTATAAATTTTTGCAATATCTTGAATACTGGGACCAATAATCTTTTGATCTGCTTGATGACAAGCAACACAATTTCCTTTCCCTTCAAAAATTTCTTTTCCTAATGCTTCTGGGGCTTTAACTTCGGTGTTGGATTCCGTTGGTTTTCCAAAAGATTCTTCACTTTCTTTTTTGCAGGATATTAGGGCAATAAAGCAACTCAAAAAAAATAAATTTTTCATTATTATTTATTTAAAAGTATTGCTGCTTCTTTAGCAAAATATGTAGAAATAAGGCTTGCTCCTGCTCTTTTTATACACATTAATTGTTCCATCATAATTTTGTCATGATCTAACCAACCTCTTTCGGAAGCAGCTTTTATCATCGCATATTCGCCAGAAACGTGAAAAACTGTTACAGGAACATTCACTGCATTTTTCACTTCACGAACAATATCTAAATAAGCAATTCCTGGTTTTACCATGACCATATCGGCACCTTCCTCAACATCCATTAAGGCTTCTTTGATGGCTTCGATACGATTAGCATAATCCATTTGATAGGTTTTTTTGTCTTTCGGAATTTCAGCATTGTCAACAGGGGCACTGTCTAACGCATCACGAAATGGTCCGTAAAATGCCGAAGCATATTTTGCAGAATAACTCATAATTCCCACATTGTGAAAACCAGCAGCGTCTAAACCTTGTCGCAAACGCAATACACGTCCGTCCATCATGTCGCTTGGCGCAACAAAATCGGCTCCAGCCTGAGCATGAGAAACCGCCATTTTTACTAACGCAGCATTTGTAGCATCATTATCAATATCTCCGTTTTCGATAATTCCGTCGTGGCCGTAAATAGAATATGGATCGAGAGCGACATCTGGCATGACAACCATTTCTGGACAAGCTGCTTTTATCGCTTTGATGGCTCTTTGCATCAATCCATCAGGATTCCAGGCCTCTTTTCCGGTATTGTCTTTTAGTGATTCATTTACTTTTACATAAATATTTACTGCACGAATTCCTAAAGCGAATATTTCTTTGACTTCTTCGACTGTTAAATCGATAGAACGACGATAAATGCCAACCATAGAAGGAATTTCTACTTTTATGTTTTCGCCTTCAGTGATAAACATGGGAAACATAAAGTCACTTGGACTTAATGTAGTTTCGCGAACTAATGAACGAATGCTTTCGTTAATTCTTAATCTTCTGCCTCTTTGTAATGGGAACATAGTAATTGATATTTTATAATTAACAATGGATAATTAAATCCAGTCAATAGGTTTTTCTAATACTCGAATTAATCTTTCTTCTTCACTTCCTGCTTCTGGGTGATGATCATAAACCCATTGCACATGTGGCGGTAAAGACATTAAAATACTTTCTATCCTTCCGTTGGTTTTTAGTCCAAAAAGCGTGCCTTTGTCATGAACTAAATTGAATTCTACATAACGACCACGACGAATTTCCTGCCACGTTCTTTGCGCTGGAGTATAGGATAAATTTTTTCTTTTTTCTATAATTGGAACATACGCTTCTAGGAAAGAATTTCCAACTTCGGTTACGAAATTGTACCAATCTTCCATTTTCATGGTGTCGGTTTGCTTGCAATAATCAAAAAACAATCCGCCTAATCCACGTGCTTCATTTCTGTGAGCATTCCAAAAATAGTCATCACATTGTTTTTTGTATTTTGGATAAAACTCCAAATTGTGTTTGTCGCAAGCAGTTTTGCACGTTTGATGAAAATGAATCGCATCTTCTTCAAATAAATAATAAGGTGTGAGATCTTGTCCGCCGCCAAACCACGAATTGATTACGTTTCCGTTATAGTCATACATTTCGAAATAACGCCAATTAGCATGAACAGTTGGCACCATTGGATTTTTTGGATGAATGACTAGACTTAATCCGCAAGCAAAAAAATCTGCTTCGCCAACGTTGAATAATTTCTGCATCGAATCTGGTAATTTACCATGGACAGCGGAAATGTTTACACCACCTTTTTCGATTACGTTTCCATTTTCAATAACACGAGTTCTTCCGCCGCCACCTTCTGGACGTTCCCAAATATCTTCACGGAATTTAGCTGTACCATCAGAAATTTCCAATCCTTTGCAGATTTGATCTTGCAGGTTTTGTATGTAGGTGTAGAATTTATTTTTCATTTTTAATATAATCTGATTTCAACAACCCAAAATATATAATATCTTCTAAGATTCCTTCTCCATTTTTAAATTCTTCTCGCAAAATCCCTTCTTGAATAAATCCGTTTTTTAATGCTATTTGTTGGCTTCCAAAATTAATTTTTGAAGTACAGATGAAAATTTTATTCATCGATAATTCTTTAAAGCAAATAGCAATAACATCTGAAACTGCTTTTGAAATAATTCCTTTTCCTTCGAAATCTTTGTCAACAAAATAGGCTAATTCGCATTTAGAAATATTGAAATCTATTTTTTTAATACAGATATATCCTATCAAATTATTGGTTTCTAAATTTCTGATATAGAAATAGTAACCAGTTCTTTGTTTCTCGATCTGAATATTATTGGCAATAAATTCGGTTGTTTTTTCTAAATCGAGACAATTTGTAACTGTAACTGGAAATGTTTTACCTATATGATTTCTATTTCTATCAATCAACCAAAAAAAATCTTCGGCAAGAATATCTTCTATTTTGTCAAGTTTCCAGTTAGTAAATTTCATGAGTTATTGATTATATTCTTTCACTGCATCAATAAATGCTTTCGCATGATCTACAGGAATATTTGGTAAAATTCCGTGACCTAAATTCACAATATATTTGTCTTTTCCGAATTCGTCAATCATTTCATGCACCATTTTTTTGATAACAGGAATTGGTGAAAGCAAACGACTTGGATCAAAATTACCTTGTAAAGTAATGTTTCCACCAGATAAATATCTTGCGTTACGTGGCGAACAAGTCCAATCTACACCCAATGCCGAAGCTTTACTTTTCCCCATTTCGCCTAATGCAAACCAACAGCCTTTTCCGAAAACAATAACAGGTGTAATATCTGCTAATGCTTCGACAATTTGGTTAATGTATTTCCATGAGAATTCCTGATAATCAAAAGGAGATAACATTCCTCCCCAAGAATCGAAAATCTGAATAGCATTGCAACCCGCTTTTACTTTTTCTTTTAAATAAGCAATAGTTGTATCTGTAATTTTTTGTAATAAAACGTGAGCTGCAACAGGATTTGAAAAACAAAATCCTTTGGCAACATCGAAACTTTTTGATCCTTTTCCTTCTACAGCATAACAGAAAATGGTCCATGGTGAACCTGCAAAACCAATTAGCGGCACCTCATCATTTAACATTTGTTTTGTTAGTTTGATGGCATCAAAAACATAACCTAATGTTTCGTGAACATCTGGAACAATGACTCTTTCTACATCTTGAATCGTACGAATAGGATTAGGTAAAAATGGACCTATATTTTCTTTCATTAATACTTCAATTCCCATAGCTTGTGGCACGACCAAAATATCTGAAAACAAAATGGCAGCATCAGGCGCAATTCTACGAATGGGTTGCACGGTGATTTCGGCAGCTAATTCTGGTGTTTGACAACGAGTGAAAAAATCATATTTGTCACGTAAAGCGATAAATTCTGGTAAATATCTTCCTGCTTGACGCATCATCCAAACTGGTGGACGTTGTACGGTTTCTCCTTTTAATGCTTTTAGAAATAGGTCGTTTTTGATCATTTTTTTATTTTATAGTTGCAAAGTGACAAAGATTCAGAGTTGCAAAGTTTTTTATTGATATTCATTTATACATTCTTCAATCACATCTTCGATAGTTGGATTTTCGGCAATGATGACATTTTTTGTAATTTTTTGTAAAGCTTCAGCAGTGGTTTCGCCAATACAGAAACAAGTTTCTTTTTTGATTGTGTTGTCTTTTAAATAACTTTCTACGCCAGATGGGCTAAAAAACAAAATAGCTTCTACTGAATCTTTTATTTTTTGAGGAGTTAATGTAGTTTCATACACTTGAATTTCATTGAAAGTAACATTTCCTTCTTTTAAAGCTTCGGGTAATGTTTCTCTACGTAGGTTTCCGCTGAAAAAAGTAAAGCTATCGTTTGGATGAATTAGCGTAATAATTTCGGCCAAATCGGAAGCATAACCTGTATAAACATCAACATTAAAACCATTTTCTGACAATAATATTTTTGTTTTTAATCCAACACAGAAAACGTTTTTTGTTTTTAATTCGGCACATTTTGAATGTTGCAAAATACTATGAACGGCATTTTGACTGGTAAAAATTAAGTTATCATTTACTTCCTTTAACTCAAAAGGTTTATTTTCTGTTTTAATAAAATCTGCCTCAATAACATCGAAGTTTGCTTTTACTAATTCTTCTTTTTGAATAGCTGAAAGTTTTTTTGTAGATAATATCTTGATTGAAGTGCTCATTATTTTTTTAGTTTTTCTTTTATGGATTCCATCAATTTTGCACCACCGTTTTCAAAAATTTCTTGGGCAGCATTATATCCTAATTGCTTCCATTCTTGTACTTCAACTATTTTGTTTACTTCAATTTTTTCTTTTCCGTCAATAGAAAATAAAACTCCTTGAAAATGGATTGTTTCATCTTTTTCGTTAAATTTTGCCAAAGCTCCAATTGGTGCAGTACAACCACCCTCTAAAGTTCTTAAAAATTGACGTTCGATATAGGTTGTTATTTCAGTTTCAATATGATTGAGTTCAGCTAAAGCATTTAAGGAATAAGTATCATTTCCCATGGCAACAACCATCATTGCTCCTTGTGCTGGCGCAGGAATCATCCAATCTAAATTGATATAATTTTCTGGTTTTATATTTATTCTTTCTAAACCTGCAGCTGCAAAAACAGCACCATCCCAATCATTATCTTTTAGTTTTTGCATTCTAGTATTCACATTTCCACGTAAATCAACAACGGTATGGTTTGGGTATTTGTGCAACCATTGTGCTTGTCTTCGCAAACTTCCAGTTGCTATTGTTGCATCAGTATTTAAAAAGTCGAAATTGTTGTTATACACTAAAATATCTTTTTCATTGGCTCTTTCTAAAACAGCTGCTTGCACAATTCCTTGTGGCAAAGCAGTTGGAACATCTTTCATAGAATGAACAGCAATATCTATATCACCATTTATCATAGCAATATCTAATGTTTTTGTAAAAATCCCTGTTATCCCGAGTTCATAAAGTGGTTTATCGAGAATGATATCTCCTTGGGATTTTACAGCTACAATTTTTGTTATATAGCCTAAATCATTTAATATTTTCTCAACATGATGTGCTTGCCAAAGCGCTAATTCACTATCACGTGTTCCTATACGAATTATTTTAGTCATTATTTGGCTCTTTCTATTTGAAAAACTTTCTGAATCCAATCAATGCTTTCGTCGACCATTGTTTCTTCATCTTTAAGATGATTGGCAAAATGATTGGTTATTTTTTGAATAATGCGATTACTAATAAGCTCCGCTTGTTCTTCATCAAAATTTGATAATTTTTTTCTTTGAAAGGTTAACTCTTTTTCTTTAATAGTGTTTAATTTTGCTTTGAGTGCATGAATTGTTGGAGCATATTTTCTCCCATTCATCCAAGCATTAAACTCCTCTTTTATTTCGTCAATAATAGCTTCGGCAGCTGGTATATGTTGCTTTCTATTTTCAAGAGTTTCGTCAGTAATTTGAGATAAATCATCTAAATGAACTAATGTTACATTTTCTAATTCATTCACATTAATATTTACATTTTTTGGAATAGATAAATCTAAAATTAGTAATGGTTTTTTAAGATTTAAAATAGCCTTGTCTATTGTTGGATTTTGTGCGCCAGTTGCCACGACTAAAACATCGGCTTTTTGTAATTCGATATGTAAATCGGCATAATCTTTTACAATCAAATTTAATTTTCCAGCTAATTTTTCCGCTTTATCTTTAGTTCGATTTATTAAAGTGATGTGCTCATTTTTAGAGTGTTTTACTAAATTTTCGCAAGTATTTCTTCCTATTTTTCCTGTGCCAAAAAGTAAAATATTTTTTTCTCTTATGTTTTCTACATTTTTCATAATGTATTGGACAGATGCAAAGGAAACTGATGTGGCTCCTGAAGAAATTTCGGTATCCGTTTTTATCTTTTTACTAGCTTGAATGACTGCATTTACTAACCTTTCCATAAAAGAATTGGCAAGGTCTAAAGCTTTACTTTCTATAAACGCAATTTTTATTTGACTTATAATTTCAAAATCACCTAGAATCTGACTGTCTAAACCTGTTCCAACTTTAAATAGATGAGATATCGCTTCTTGATTTTTATATACATAAGCTACTTTTTGAAAATCTTCGACAGTTCCTTGACTATTCTCACAAAGTAATTTAATTAACTGAAATGGATGCTCAGCAAAACCATAAATTTCTGTTCGATTGCAAGTAGAGGTAACTATTAGCGATTCTATTCCTTCATTTTTGGCTTGAAATAACACATTAGTTTTTGCATTGGCATCTAAACTAAACTTTCCCCTCATTTCGGCATCAGCTTTTTTGTAACTTAATCCTATTGCGTAGAAAGTATTGTGTTTTGAAGTGTTTCCGTTTTCCATATATTGGCTTTTACCTAAAAGTTGAACAAAGTTATATTTATATGATTTATAAAAACAACGCTAAAAGTTCTTTTTGTATCGCTAAATGTTATTTTAGTTTTAAATCGTTCTTTTTATAAAAAAATATCTATTTTTGCAGTAGAATAAAGGTGTTTGAGTTGTTTTATTTAGAGTTATTCTAAATAAAACATTAAAAATATCATGCACTTGAATACATATATATATCGCTATGAGTTCACAAGATGTTATAACAATTGAGGATGATTTTACCCTACTTCGTTTTCAAAACGATTCAGAAAAACCTTTTTTAGCTCAACGAGAAGTAACCAACGGACTGATTCAGTTTCATTTTGGTCTAAAAGGAACTGCGAAATTTATTTTTAATCAAGGGAATTATACTTTAGACCTTAAAGAAGAAAAATCTTTACTGTTGTATAATCCCCAAAAGGAATTGCCATTAAATTTAGAATTAGCACCAAATTCTTGGGTAATTTCGGTAATAATTTCTATCAAAAAATTTCACACTTTATTTTCTACTGAAGCCAATTATATTACTTTTTTAAGTGATGATAATAAAGATAAAAAATACTATACAGAAGATAATATTTCCCCTTCTATGGCTATTGTCTTGAGTCAAATGTTTCATTACAATCTAAATCCTTCGATAAAAAACCTTTACTATAAAGGAAAAGGTTATGAATTATTGAGTTTGTATTTTAATAGAAATGAAGATCCCAATGCTGAGCAATGCCCTTTTTTGATTGATGAAGAAAATGTTTTGAAAATAAAGAAGGCCAAAGAAATTATTATTGCTAATATGGCCGAACCACCTGGTTTACAAGAATTAGCTGATGAAATTGGGCTAAATCTAAAAAAACTCAAAATGGGTTTCAAACAAATATATGGTGATACAGTTTATGGTTTTCTGTTTGATTATAAAATGGATTTTGCTAGAAAATTACTAGATTCAGGATCATATAATGTAAATGAAGTTGGACTAAAAATTGGCTATAGCACTGGAAGTCATTTCATTGCAGCTTTTAAAAAGAAATTTGCTACAACACCAAAAAAATATTTAATGTCTATAAATCCAAACACATAGTTATCTATATAAAACAACCAATAAATAATTGTTAATCATAAATTAAAAAAAGTTAGAATTATTACTTTTATAAAAAAATAAAAACACCAATGAAAGGAGTATTACTTGTAAATCTAGGGTCACCAGAAAGTCCAACACCAAAAGATGTAAAACCATATTTAGATGAATTTTTGATGGATAAATACGTAATAGATGTTCCATTCTTATTACGTGCTTTGTTGGTTCGTGGTATAATATTACAAACAAGACCTAAAAAATCAGCAGCGGCATATGCTAAAATTTGGTGGGAAGAAGGATCTCCTTTGGTTGTTATTTCTCAGCGTATGCATAAGAAAGTTCAAGCAAAAATTGATATTCCCGTGGCTTTAGCTATGAGATACGGATCCATGTCTATACTAAAAGGGTTACAAGAATTACATGACAAAGGCGTAAATGAAGTGATGCTTTTTCCTTTGTATCCGCAACATGCTATGGCATCTACAACTACCATTTTAGTCCTTGCAGAAGAATTACGCAAGAAACATTTTCCTGAAATGAAATTCACGATTGTTCCTGCATTTTACAACAAACCTGATTATATAAAAGCCTTAGCTAATTCGATAAAAAAACATTTAGATACTTTTGATTATGATCATTTATTATTTTCATATCACGGAATCCCTAAAAGACATATTCGCAAAACTGATATAACTAAATCGCATTGTACTATTGATGGTTCTTGTTGCAACACACCTTCGCCTGCACATGAATTTTGTTATCGTCATCAATGTTATGAAACCACAAAACAAGTAGTAAAATTATTGGGAATTCCTGAAGAAAAATACAGTCAGACATTTCAGTCACGTTTGGCTGGCGACAAATGGTTAACACCTTATACTGATGTTGAAATAAACAAAATGCCCGAAAAAGGAATTAAAAAATTAGCAGTAGTAACTCCAGCTTTTGTGTCTGATTGTTTAGAAACATTAGAAGAAATTGCCATGGAAGCCAATCATCAGTTCAAAGAACATGGAGGAGAAGAATTTATGGCCATTCCTTGTATGAATGATGATGATGAGTGGTGTGATGTTGTAACAGATTGGATTAAGGATTTTCAGAAAAAAGACTAAACGATAATAAGCGGATATATAATAGATTTAAAAATGGAAATTTATAATTACATAAAATCATTACACTTAATTTTTGTAATCACTTGGTTTGCTGGGTTATTTTATATTGTTAGATTGTTTGTGTATCAAATTGAAGCCAACGAAAAACCTTCGCCAGAAAAAGAAATTTTGCTTAAACAATACAAAATAATGACCTACAGATTATGGTTTATTATTGCTTGGCCTAGTGCAGTTTTAGCGACAATTTTTGCTGTTTGGTTATTAACGTTGATGCCAGTTTGGTTACAAATGCCTTGGATGCATGTAAAACTTGGCTTTGTTTTTATTTTATTTTTATATCACTTAAAATGCCATCAAATATATAATCAATTACAAAAAGGCGAATTCAAATATTCATCAAACTTTATGCGTTTGTGGAATGAAGGTGCAACATTAATACTATTTGCAGTTGTTTTTTTAGTAATTTTAAAAAATGCTTTCAACTGGATTTATGGTGTAATTGGAATCTTTTTATTTTCGATACTAATCATGCTAGGATTTAAGTTTTACAAACGAATACGTGAAAAAAATAAATAAATGAATTCCATTTTTAAAATTAAAACTTGGTCATTACGTGTAAGAATCTTTTTGTCGATGATTCTTATTACTATAATATCTTCCATTTTAATTGCTGGAGTTTCATTAATTCATTTTCAATATGAAAGCAAAGAATATAATCAGGAATTATTAATAAGTAAAGAAAATGAGATAAAACAACACCTTCAGTATGTGTTGGCAATTACTCCACATCCTTTAACAACATTTAATATTCCATCTATCTTTAGAGAGAAAATCTTTGAAATTTCAGATATTCACAATATCGAAATAGATATGTATGACCTAAACGGAAGGCTTCTTATTACTTCGAATGCCCCAATAATTAAAGGTCAAATTTCACCTAACATTTCGAGTTCTATTATAGAGAAAGTTAAACAATCTACAAAAAACAGGTATATTAACTCTGCTGAAAACAAGGAAAATAATTTTCAGTTTTCATACAGTTATCTTATGGATTATGTAGAAAAAAATCCAATTGGAATCATACGATTGCCTTATAAAGAAGATGATTCATTCTATAAAAAACAAATAGAAGAATTTTTAAAAATTTTTGGATTTGTATATCTCGCCATGTTTATCATATCCATTTGGATTGCTTATTATTTATCTAGATATATTACAAAATCATTAGAAACTATTTCTAACAGGTTAACAAAAACAAGCTTAACCGAAAAAAATAAAAAGATAGAACTGGTTAGCAACAGTTATGAAATAGATAAATTAGTTAGATCATATAACAACATGATCGATGAATTAGAAGAAAGCGCAAACAAACTCGCACAAAGTGAGCGTGAAGGAGCTTGGCGCGAAATGGCAAAACAAGTAGCACACGAAATTAAGAATCCGCTAACTCCTATGCGACTAACGGTACAGAGCTATCAACGAAAATTTGATCCCGCTGATCCAAGTGTCACCCAAAAACTGAATGATTATTCGAAAACATTAATACAACAAATAGATACGATGAGTGCCGTGGCTTCAGCATTTTCTAACTTTGCATCGATGCCAGCACAGCAAAATGAAACGATAAATGTGGTTGATGTAGTTAAATTATCATTAGATATTTTTAATGAAGATTTTATAGAATTTCACTCTAATTTAGACGAAATCATTACTAAAATAGACAGAACACAACTCATTAGAATTATTACCAACTTAGTTAAAAATGCTTTGCAAGCCATTCCAGAAGAACAAGAAAACAAGAAAATTTTGGTTTCTGTAAATGAAGAATCCAATAACGCTGTGATTACCGTAAAAGACAACGGAAAAGGAATCGCAATAGCAGATTTTGATAGAATTTTTGAACCAAAATTTACTACAAAATCTAGTGGAATGGGATTAGGATTAGGAATTATAAAAAATATTATCGAAAATTATAACGGAACTATTACTTTTGAATCTAAAATAAATAAAGGAACAACATTTAACGTTTCATTACCCATAACAAACCAATAAATCATGGCATTAGAAAACATTATTATAGAACACGAAAAGGGAATCGCAACCATTTTTATAAACCGCCCAGAAAAATTAAATGCTTTAAATAAAGCTACTATTCAGGAGCTGCACGAAACATTACAATTGGCAGATAAAAATCCAGAAATTAAAGTGCTAATCATTACTGGAAGTGGAGAAAAAGCATTTGTAGCTGGAGCCGATATTTCAGAATTTGCTCATTTCTCAGATAAAGAAGGTGCAATGTTAGCAGCCAAAGGGCAAGAAATTTTATTCAATTTTATCGAAAACATGAAAACACCCGTTATTGCAGCGATTAATGGTTTTGCATTAGGAGGCGGACTAGAATTGGCAATGGCTTGTCATTTTCGTATTGCGTCAGACAATGCAAAAATGGGATTGCCAGAAACTTCGCTAGGTGTAATTCCTGGCTACGGAGGAACACAACGTTTGCCACAACTAGTTGGTAAAGGACGCGCCATGGAAATGATTATGACTGCAGGAATGATTGATGCTCCAACTGCAAAAGCATACGGATTAGTAAATCACGTTGTCCCACAAGCAGATTTGTTTGCTACCTATAATCAGTTAGCCGGTAAAATTATGAGAAACTCTCCAGCAGCTATTTCTAAAGCGATTGAAGCTATAAATGCCAATTATAAAGACGGAACCAATGGTTTTGATGTAGAAATTAAATCTTTCGGAGAATGTTTTGCTACCGATGATTTTAAAGAAGGAACTACTGCATTTTTAGAAAAAAGAAGAGCAGTATTTACAGGGAAATAAGTTAAAAACTTATCGTTCTCCATTCCATTCCAAATGAAATTGCTCAAGAAAAGTTTCCATATAATGGTGGCGTTCTTGGGCAATTTTTTTACCAGTTTCGGTATTCATTTTGTCTTTCAACAAAAGCAATTTTTCGTAAAAATGATTTAATGTTGGCGATTCAGAATTTTTGTATTCTTGTTTATTCATCTTAAGATTTGGATGGATTTCAGGATTGTATAACTGACGATTTTTGAAACCACCATAATTGAAAGTCCTTGCTATTCCTATCGCTCCAATAGCATCTAACCTATCCGCATCTTGTACAATTTCTAATTCTTTTGATGTAAATTTCTTGTCAAAATTCCCTCCTTTGAAAGAAATATTTCCAATAATATTAATAACATGACTAATTATTTCTTCCGAAACATTTTGAGATTCTAAGAATTCTCTAGCCACTTTTGGGCCAACAGTTTCGTCGCCATCATGAAATTTACTATCCGCAATGTCGTGTAACAATGCACCGAGTTTTACAACAATTTCATCGCATTTTTCGTCTTTAGCAATTAGAATTGCATTTTTATAAACACGTTCAATATGAAACCAATCGTGTCCGCCTTCGGCATTTTCTAGTTTTTGTTTTACAAAAAATATTGTTTTATCTAGTAATGACATAAAATTTTGATTAAAAAAATCCTTTCTATTTAGGAAAGGATTTAGTTTGTATTTTATTATTTAATTAAAGAAGGTTGTACCCATTTAAAAATATGATTTTCTTCGGGCAATACTAATCTTTCAGAAATTTTAGCCATTCTTGCAGGCAATTTCATTAAGTAATCTCTCGCTTTTTCAGCTTCATCCGTTAATCCTATAATTTTGTCGATATCCCACTTTACTAATAGTTTTTGCATGATATCTACATAATCATTAGCCGTATAAACCCCTAATTTTTGTGCAGAGTCAGAAAATTGATTGAAAGCAGCACTGATTGATTGA
This sequence comes from Flavobacterium sp., assembly GCF_046153165.1. GTDB lineage: Bacteria > Bacteroidota > Bacteroidia > Flavobacteriales > Flavobacteriaceae > Flavobacterium. The sequence continues at coordinate 36,831 of NZ_JBJXEN010000101.1, forward strand.
CCAGATTCTCTTAAGAAATGAGCTGGCATTGTAATTTTTTGTTTCATCATATATTGAAACGCTAACATCATTTCGCTTGGATCAACTTTAAAAATTTGATTGATAAATTCTGAATACGCATGATGATGACGCATTTCGTCTCCAGCAATCATTTTACAAGCTTTAGAAAGTTTAATATCTCCATATTGTTTTGCAATTTGTGAAACTCTATTATGAGAAATATAAGTAGCCAATTCCTGAAAACTAGTGTAAACAAAATTCTTATAAGGATCTTTACCTGTTCCAATATCAAAACCATCATTGATTAAATATTGTGTGGTAATTTCAACTTCTTTCATATTGACACGACCTGATAAATACAAATATTTATTAAGCAAATCTCCATGTCGATTTTCTTCTCCTGTCCATTGACGAACCCATTTTGACCAACCATTTCTACCTTCGTTATCGACACCTTCCACTTCCATAAGCCAAGACTCATAAGTTGGAAGTGCTTCTTCTGTAATAGTATCTCCAACCATGGCTACCCAAAAATCATAGGGTAAATCTTTAGCGATTTCTTGTAATTCTTTTACTTCTTCAAAGAATGTTTCACTTTGTGAATCTGGCAAAAAATCTGACGGTTGCCATATTTTTTCCACTGGAATTAAATATTGGTCAACAAAACCGTCAATTTTATTTTCTAGAAATTGCATTACTTCTAGACGGATGTTTTTTATAGACATTTTAAGTATAGATTTCAGACTTTAGATTTTAGATTTCTCCTAAACCATTAAATCTAGTTATATTTTTATTGATTGAATCACAGCGTTTTCTGTTTTCTGAATAATTTCTTCAAAAGAAAAATCTTTCACCGCAATAGCTTCATGAATTATAAATTGTAATTTATTTCCTAATCCCATGGGAAAACTTCCAAATTTAACCATTTTCCAAGAATTATTTATAGTTATTGGGACAATATAAGCAGATGGAGCATATTTACACAACATTTTGAGTCCACTTTCTGAAAATTTCTTAGGTTCTCCTGTTTTGCTTCTCGTTCCTTCTGGGAAAATTACAGCCGAACGTTTGTTTGCTTCGATATATTTTGACAACTGACCAATAGTCGAAATTGCCTGTTTAGGATCTTTTCTATCTATAAGAACTGATCCTCCATGTCGCAAATTGAATGAAACGCTCGGAATTCCTTTTCCTAACTCTTTTTTACTCACAAATTTTGTATGGAAACGACGCAGATACCAAATTATAGCAATGATATCGTACATACTTTGGTGATTGGCAACAAAAATAATAGGAACATTTTTAGGAATTGAATCTTTGTTTTCGAACTTATATGTTGTTCCTAAAAGATTGGTGCATTTTAGCAAACAAAAATTTAAATAATCGACACTTACTTTATGTGCTTGATATCCAAAAACATTCAAACAAATCCATTGTATGGGATGAAAAATAAGCAAACAACTTATAAAAAAAAGATAGTATATAACAGATATTGGATATGATATAAATTTTTCCATTTTATTAGAAATTTTTGCCAAAGATACTTTTTTAAATAAAAAAAACCACGTCGAAACGTGGTTTAGATTCGTTGTAATTTAATTAACAAAACTCTGCATAAGCATCTTTCAAATTTTCGGCAATTAGTTCTGCCGGACGACCTTCAATATGGTGACGCTCTAACATGTGAACCAATTCACCGTCTTTAAACAGAGCCACGCAAGGTGATGACGGAGGAAAAGGGAACATGTGTTTACGAGCTGCATCTACTGCCTCTTTGTCTACACCTGCAAAAACAGTAACTAACTGACTAGGTTTTTTTGCTCCATCTAAACTCATTTTTGCTCCTGGACGTGCATTTCTTGCTGCACAACCACAAACTGAATTTACAACCACAAGTGTAGTTCCTTCTTTTGCTAAAGCGTTTTCTACTGCTTCGGCACTATATAAATCTTGAAAACCAGCATCTGATAATTCAGCACGCATTGGTTTTACCATTTCTTCTGGATACATAATTTTTGTATTAAAAAAGTTATTGAGTTGCAAAGTTACAAAGTTTGCAAGGAAGTAATAGAGAAGTTAATAGTTTTTTAACTATCGATTAAAGAATTTAAGCATTCATGAGTTCTTGAAACAAATTTACAAATTGTCCTACATGATAGCCATCCATTAATCCGTGATGAACATGAACTGACATCGACATGGTCTTTTTCCCTTTTTCAATCATCATTTTTCCGAAAGAAATTTTCGGGCAACTATCTGGAAAAGTAAAACTTCGGGCGTGAGAAAACGAAGTGAAATTTATCCAAGGTAAGGCTGAAAAATGTATTAAATTTTCTTGAAAATCTCGAGTAAAAAGACCTGTTGTGGTTTGTATTCTAGCGATTTCGGCTTTAGTAACTTCGGCAAAATCGTTTATATTATTCGAGTATTCTATTAATGAAAAACCAAAAGTTTTGTCTTCACGCATGATGGTTGCAGAAGCATCGATGGTATCGAAAATGTAAATTTCATCATCAATTATTCTATAGCGAAAATTCTCGATAGTATTTACTGCGACTAATGTTTTATGTAAATAATAGGTGAAAAATGAAATATTTAACTTTTTTGCTTTGTCATAAGCATTCGTGCAATCGATAGTGGTTGTAATGCCAAAAAAAGGTTCTTCCATTTGTTTAAAAAACAAGAAATGCTCCTTTCGATTCCAAGTATCGAGGTTTAGTTTTTGTTTCATTTTTTGAAAATTACTTCAATAAAATTGGCAAAACATCTGTAATTTTTTCTAATGTTCTAAAGTTTGGATGTTCTACTTTGTGACTAATTTTCTCGTGTTCCCAAGTGGTATGAAAAGGAATGTGAACCGCATAACCACCAATTCCCAAAACAGGCAAAACATCACTTTTTAAAGAATTTCCTATCATAAAAAACTCATCGGCATTTATCTCTAAACGCGTTAATAATTTCTGATAATTAATTTCTTGCTTGTCGGCCATGACTTCAATATGATGAAAATAATGTCCCAAACCCGAACGATGCAACTTGCTTTGTTGGTCTTTTAAATCTCCTTTTGTTGCTACGATGAGTTTGTATTTTCCGCTTAAAGCTTTCAATGTTTCTTCAACTCCGTCTAACAACTCGATTGGTTTTTGCAATAATTCTTTACCAAGATCTATTATTTTTTCGATAATTTCTATCGAAATAGTATTGTTAGAAATTTTCATCGCAGCTTCAATCATCGACAGAATATAACCTTTTATGCCATAACCGTATAAATCTAAATTCTCGATTTCTACTTTAAACAATTCTTGCGATAATCCTTGATGTGACAAATAATCTTCCATCAAGGCACAGAATTTATGTTCCGTTTCCTGAAAATACGGTTCATTGACGAATAAAGTGTCGTCAGCATCGAAAGCGATTATTTTTAGATTCATGGTTTGTTTATTTTAACCCTCTCAGGGTTTGGAACCCTGAGAGGGTTTATTTTTAATTAATTCCTTCTCCATTCCCAACTCCAGCAACATCAGGATTTACAAATGCTAATTTTCCGTCAGGTAAATTGGTCATCAAAATCATACCTTGACTTTCTACACCACGCAAAGCTCTTGGCGCTAGATTTACTAAAACAGTCACTTGTTTTCCTATGATTTCTTCTGGCGAAAAACTTTCGGCAATTCCCGAAACAATCGTACGAACATCGATTCCAGTATCTATTTTTAGAACTAACAATTTGTTCGCCTTTGGCATTTTTTCGGCTTCGATAATCGTTCCTACACGCAAATCCATTTTGGCAAAATCATCGTATTGTATGAGTTCTTTTTGTGGTTCCGCTTTTTTATTTTCGGCAATATTAGCCGTTTTTGTAGCTTCCAATTTGTCTATTTGTTTTTGTATTTGTTCGTCTTCTATTTGTGCAAATAATATCTCTCCTTCGCCTATTTTGTGTCCAGCAAGAATCAAATCAGAATTTGTTGCGACATCATTCCAATTTAATTTAGCATCAATTTTTAGCATTTTATTTAATTTCTCAGCGGTAAATGGCAAGAAAGGTTCACACAAAACACGCAGCGCCGTAGCAATTTGTAAAGCCACATACATTTGCGTTTTTACACGTTCTGGATCGGTTTTTACCATTTTCCAAGGCTCTTCGTCAGCTAGGTATTTATTTCCTAAACGAGCCACATTCATTAATTCACCCAAAGCTTCACGGAAACGGTATCTTTCTATCGAACTAGAAATCACTGCTGGATAAGCTTTCAACTCTGTTAAAGTCGCTTCATCTACTTCCGAAAATTCGTTAGGTGTTGGCACAACGCCTTCGTAATATTTGTTAGTAAGAACTACCACACGATTGATGAAGTTTCCAAAAATGGCTGCTAATTCATTATTATTTCTTGCCTGAAAATCTTTCCAAGTAAAATCGTTGTCTTTACTTTCAGGAGCATTGGCGGTAAGCGCATAACGCAAAACATCTTGCTGGTTCGGAAAATCTTCTAAATATTCGTGCAGCCAAACTGCCCAGTTTTTTGAAGTAGATAATTTGTTTCCTTCTAAATTCAAGAATTCATTGGCAGGAACATTATCTGGTAAGATAAAACTTCCTTCCGCTTTTAGCATCGCAGGAAAAATAATACAGTGAAAAACAATATTGTCTTTTCCTATAAAATGAACCAGTTTCGTATCTTCATTTTTCCAATACGGCTCCCAATCTTTTCCTTCACGAGCTGCCCATTCTTTAGTTGACGAAATATATCCAATAGGCGCATCGAACCAAACATATAATTTTTTCCCTTCGGCACCAGCCACAGGAACATCGATTCCCCAATCTAAATCACGAGTAACCGCACGAGGTTCTAGTCCGCCGTCAATCCAAGATTTTACTTGACCGTAAACATTCGGTTTCCAGTCATTTTTGTGTCCAACCAGAATCCATTCCGTTAAGAAATCTGAATAACGATCTAATGGTAAAAACCAGTGTTTTGTCGATTTCATAATCGGTGTTTCACCTGTAATGGTCGATTTCGGATTAATTAAATCCGTAGCATTTAATGTCGATCCACATTTTTCGCATTGGTCACCATACGCTTCTTCGTTGCCACATTTTGGACAAGTTCCCACTACAAAACGATCGGCTAAAAACTGATCGGCTTTTGCATCATATAATTGCTCGGTTACTTCTTCGATAAAATCACCTTTATCGTACAATTTCTTAAAAAAATCAGATGCTGTATCATGGTGGATTTTAGCCGAAGTTCTCGAATAATTGTCGAACGAAATTCCGAAATCGATAAATGATTTACGGATAATTCCATCGTATTTATCAATCACTTCCTGTGGCGTGATGCCTTCTTTTTTGGCTTTCATCGAGATGGCAACACCATGTTCGTCGCTTCCGCAAACAAACAAAACGTCTCTTCCTTGCAAACGCAAGTAACGTGAATATATATCGGAAGGTACGTAAACGCCCGCTAAATGCCCGATGTGAATAGGACCATTTGTATAAGGCAATGCTGCCGTAATCGTATATCTTTTAGGATTCTGAATCATAGTTTCATGTAATAAAGGTGCAAAAATAAGCAATAGAATTTTTATTTGAAGCTATTCCCGCTATTCGTTGCAATCTTTTTTTCGGCAAAAAGCCTCAAAAAAGGATTTTCACTGCTATCGGGGCTAAAAAATCGGTATAAATTAGTAATATCCATATCATCTGCGTGCCAATAAAAAATAACTTTTATACATTTGTCATTAGAGCATTCAAAATAAAATGAAAAAAATAGTTACCATACTTTTACTTTTTACCCTTTCAATCCTTCATTCTCAAACTAAAATGATTACACCACCGTATTTAAAAAAAGGCGATACCATTGCTATAGTTGCTACTGCTAGAAAAAACATCGATGACAATCTAAAATTCGCCACCGATTTGCTTACCAGTTGGGGACTAAACGTAAAAATTGGAAGTACCATAGGACTCGATTTAGACCAACTCGCAGGAACCGATGAGCAGAGAGCAAAAGATTTTCAAGAGCAAATGGACAATACGAATATTAAAGCCATTTGGTGTGTTCGTGGTGGTTACGGAACCGTGAGAATGATTGATTTGTTAGATTTTACAAAATTTAAACAAAATCCAAAATGGATCATTGGTTTTAGCGATGTAACTGTTTTGCACAATCATTTGAATACCATGGGTTTCAAATCGATTCATGGGATTATGCCCGTAAGCTCAAAGGCAACTGAAGAAGCAAAAGAATCCCTAAGAAAAGCTATGTTTGGAGAAAAATTAGGGTACGAAATAGATCACCATTACATGAATAAACTAGGGAATGCATCGGGCGAATTAGTAGGTGGAAACTTGTCTATTTTGTATAGTTTGTTAGGTTCTAAATCGGCGATAAACTGTGATGATAAAATTCTTTTTATGGAAGATTTAGACGAATATTTATACCATATAGATAGAATGATGATTAACCTGCAACGCAATGGTTGTCTAGAAAGCATTAAAGGGATTATTGTGGGAGCCATGACAAAAATGAAAGACAATGATATTCCTTGGGGAAAAGATGCACTACAAATCATTGAAGATGTTACTAAAAAATACAACATTCCTATTATTTATAATTTCCCAGCAGGACACATTCAAGACAATCGTGCATTGATTATGGGAAATAAAGTTTATATAAATGTAAATGGTGAATGTAGTACAGTGATTTTTGAATAATTTAAGGTAAAGTTGTCATTTCGACGAAGGAGAAATCTCATAATGCAAACAATTTGATGAGATTTCTCATTCGTCGAAATGACAAAAGGAATAATAATTATGGCAGAACACAACGATCTCGGAAAACTAGGCGAAGACCTTTCGGTTGAATTTCTTCAAAAGAATGGATATACGATTTTGGAAACCAATTGGACTTTCCAGAAAGCGGAAATAGATATTATTGCTCAAAAAGAAAATGTGTTGGTCATTGTTGAAGTAAAAACACGTTCGTCAATAGATTTTGGTTCTCCACAAGATTTTGTAAAACCTGCTAAAATTCAGCTTTTAGTCAAAGCGGTTAATGAATATGTGATTTCGAACGATTTAGATTTAGAAATCCGCTTTGATATTATTTCGGTTTACAAAGAAGGAAAAGAGTTTAAAATCGAACATTTAGAAGATGCTTTTTATCATTTTTAATTAAAAAAAATAAAACAAAAGTCACAAAAGAAACAGGTTTTATTTCTTTTGTGACTTTTGTGTTTAAAAACAACAAAATTTACGGCGCAGGATTTGGAACTAATTCCTGAATTTTATTTATTTCTGATAAAACAGCATCTGTTAGCATCACATCGAAAGCATTAATGTTTTCTTCTAACTGGTCTATACTTGTTGCACCTATAATTGTTGAAGTTACAAATTGCTGATGATTTACAAACGCAAGCGCTAATTCGGTTACTGTTAATCCGAAATCATGCGCTAAATCTTGATACATTTTTGTTACTTTATAACAATTTCCGTTTGTGTAACGCGTAAATTGTGGAAACAAATCTAATCTTGAATTGGCTTGAATTCCGTTTAAATGTTTTCCTGATAAAAATCCAAAACCTAAAGGAGAATAAGCTAATAACCCCACATTTTCACGCATGCAAATCTCAGACAAACCTACTTCGAATAAACGATTTAATAAAGAATATGGATTTTGAATTGTAGCAATTTTTGGTAAATTATGTTTCTCGCTTTCCATCAAAAAACGCATAACTCCCCAAGGATTTTCGTTAGAAACCCCAATGTGTTTTATTTTACCTTCTTTTATTAATCCATCAAAAATGGTTAAAATATCAAAAATGGAATCTTTCCATTGTTCGTCTATTTTAGACAAACCACGTTGTCCAAACATATTCATGATGCGTTCTGGCCAATGCATTTGATACAAATCGATATAATCTGTTTGAAGATTTTTTAAACTTAAATTGACAGCGTCATGTATATTTTTTTTAGAAAAATCTAACGGCTGACGTATGTAACCCATACCGCGATTGGGTCCCGCGATTTTTGTAGCTAAAACTATATCTTCTCTTTTACTTTGACCTATTTTTTGAATCCACGAACCTATATATCTTTCTGTGCTTCCAAAAATATGTTCGTTCCCTCCTATTGGATACATCTCGGCAGTATCGATCAAATTTATTCCTTTTTCTATAGCAAAATCTAACTGCGAATGTGCTTCATTTTCGGTATTTTGATTACCAAAAGTCATGGTGCCAAGGCAAATATTACTAACTTTTAGATTTGTGTTTGGAAGTGTGGTATATTTCATTTTTTCGAAGGTTCTGAGGCGCAAAGGTACAAAGGTTTTTTTAAAAAGGCACTGAGGGTTCTGAGTTGCTTAGGCAAAAATGTTTTAAAAAAGAAAAGGTTCTAAGAAAACCTTAGAACCTTTCTGTCTCAGAGCCTTTGCATCTCTAAATATCATTTAACATTTTAGAAATTTCATCTAATTTTGGAGTCAAAATAATTTCGATTCTTCTATTTTTTGCTTTCCCTTCAGGAGTGTCATTACTCATTAATGGAGAAAATTCTCCACGACCAGCAGCAGTAAGGTTTTGCTTGTTTATTTTGGCATTTTCACCTAAAATATTAACAATAGAAGTAGCTCTTTTTGTAGATAAATCCCAGTTGTTTTCTATTTGACCTACAGCACCAGCAAATTTATCATTATCTGTATGACCTTCAATTAAAACCGAAATGTCTGGATTATCACCAAGAACTTTTCCTACGGCTACAACCGCTTTTTTACCTTCGGCACCAACAGCCCAGCTTCCAGATTCGAAAAGCAGTTTATTTTCCATAGACACGTATACTTTCCCGTCTTTTTGTTGTACAGTAAGTCCTTTTCCTTCAAATGCTTTTAGCGATTTAGACAAAGTTTCTTTTAGTTTTTTCATCGAAGCTTCTTTAGCTGCGATTAATCCTTCTAATTCATTTACTCTATCAGAGCGGTCTTTTAAATCGGCGCTTAACTTACCTAAACGTGATTTTTCATCAGCCAATGCTTTTTCCTTAGCTTCCAATTGTGCCAATAAATCACGATTCTTTTCCATATTTGCTTTTAGAGATTCGTCGCTGTTTTTCTCTAAAGCATTGTATGAACTTTGTAATGTTTTTAAATTATTACTTGATGCAGCATAATCGGCAGCGAGTTTGTCTCTTTCTGCTTTTAGTTTGTCAAAATCACTTTTCGCTTTATCCAATTCTGTTTTTAGTGTTCCATTATCTAAATCGAGCTGATTTTTTGCGGTTTTTAAACTTTCATTTTCATCAGAAAGTGAATTTCGTTCTTTTTTTAGTTCAGCAAATTTTGTTTCTAAATCTGCATATATTTTTTTAGAAACACATGAAGTTGTTATGGCTAATACCAATAATCCTAGGAAAATTTTCTTTATCATTATTCTGGGTTTTTATTTGTTTTTTTATTTGTTTCGAATATACTGTAACCTAGCGCAATTGAAAGTGCTTTGTATTTTGTATATATACCGTCATAATCTTCTAAAATATTACGCTTATTATATCTAAATTCAACACTGGCTTTATTATAACTATATCCTAAACCAAAACTTATATTTAAAGTCATTGGTTTTAAATGTAAGGATAAATTCTCATTATTTCTTTGAACATTAACATTTGAATTTAAATTAAAAGCAGATAATAATGATGTATTAATAAAAATTTTAGAATTATCATTAATAAAAAAATAATGCCTTAATCCTAAAGCTAAATCTAAAGAACTATATGAAGCACTCCAATATTCTTCAGTTGGTACTGGTCGGTATTGTCTTACAACTGTTTTTTCGGCTTTATATTTGCTTTGTAATGTTGGTTCAAAATAAATAGTCCACTTTTTTTTATTAAATGGGAGGAAATATTCTATTTCAAAACCAAAACTATATGTTTTAGAGTTTTGAAAAGACACATCCGGATTTAGATCAGATTTTGGTACTCGAATAATAGAAAATGAGTTGAAATTCCCACTCCCTTTTACCTTAAATAGAAAGCTGCTATTATCGAACTTATTTTTTGAATTAGTTACAATAGTATTACCTAAGCAATTATTTGCTTCTGTAAAATATTTTGATAAATCTCTTACATCATAACTTAATTTTAAAATCCTATCCATCGTTATTTTATCACATACAATATTTGACCATAATTGGCGCTGAAAAGTCTTGTTTTCCTTAATATCAACATTGTTTTCATCATAATATTTTTTATAGACAAGTTGTTCAACATGAGAATCATTTATTGAATAAAAATACCTATACATACCATTATTTACATATTCATATAACATAGGATTACCTTCAACAATAATTTTAAGAAAAACTGTTTTTTTTGCCCATTCAGGTTTATTTATCTCGCTTAATCTATCAATATTTGTCGCTGATGTATCTATTAAAACATCGTATCTTTTAAATTTATAAAAATTTTCAATTTCAAACTCTTTTACATCTTGAATGTTTTTAACACTTGTAACTCCACCTTCTAAGTTTTTATAATTAAACTTTGTTGGGTTATTTTTCCATCCTTCATCTTTAATTAAACACTCTTTTTTTAAATCATTATTGTCTATAAAAGATCCTTTTACAAAATTAATTTGTGCATAAAAATTAAAACTAAAACATAAAATAATTATTGTAGTAAACTTTTTTTTCATCCTTTATTATTCTATTTCTACTAAAACGGGACAATGGTCAGAATGTTTTGCGTCGGGCAAAATAATTGCTCGTTTCATTCTTTCTTTTAGTGATTCGCTAACTAAATTGTAATCTATACGCCAACCTTTGTT
>NZ_JBJXEN010000117.1:0-3266 GCF_046153165.1 Flavobacterium sp.
CAGCCCACTTCGCTCTAACGACAAGCGCACTTCGCCTAACTAGCGCTTTGCAAAAGCAAAGCCGCCGCAAAGCGCGCTTGTCGTTAGTGGCAATTTTGCCGAAGCGGACGTAAATAATGACAAACAAATAAAACAATGAGTAAATATATATTTATATTATCGCTTTTTTTGACTTCGACAATTTTTGCACAAACAAAAAAAAACATAATTGAAGAAACTTTTGACAATATTAAAAGTAAGATAAAAGTTGACAAAAGTGATTCAACTTGCTTTAATCTTACACAGAAAATGTATGATGAAGTTTTACAAAATAAAATTTCTGAATTTAAAAAAAGTACAATTGAAGAAATCAATGAATTTCAAAAAAGCAGAAAATCAAAAAACACATATTTGTTTACCGCATTAATGTTTTATCAAGAAATTATGACAAAATCTGCCGAACAAAAAGTAGTAAAGCCAGAATTGCAAAGAGATGTTGTTAATTATTTAGAAAAAGAATTTCTAAGTGTTTACAATAAAATGCCGACAATTATTTATGTCTATAAAGTTGAGACTTTGAAATTATTTGAAGATGAAGCAGAGCTGAAAAAGTATATTGATGAAGGATTGAAAAACTATCCAAATTCAATACCACTAATGTATTATAGTTATAAGTATTTAAATGAACAGACATATAAAGAAGAATTATTGAAAATAAACAAAAAACATTGGTTAATTAACATTGAACAATAAAAACTGCCACTAACAGTGGTTTGGCGCAATAGCTAATTTGATCTTGTCTCATAATTTTCTTCACGAAAATGTTTATCTTTATCCGAAAATAAAACGTTCGCTGGCATCGCTACTGCAAGCCAAGCCGCAAAACGTTAGAGCGAAATGCGCCTTCCAGCCCACTTCGCTCTAACGACAAGCGCACTTCGCCTAACTAGCGCTTTGCAAAAGCAAAGCCGCCGCAAAGCGCGCTTGTCGTTAGCTGAAACCCTACGAAAACCTACGAAAATCCAACGAAAATCCAACGAAAACACTACAAAAAAATAGAAAAGTTGCACACTTGAACTTAATTGACTTACTTTGTAAATAATACTAATTAGTATCTTTTATGACAAAAGCATCTACAACGCGACATACAATTCTTGAAAAAGCATTTGAAATAATATATACCAAAGGTTATCAAACGACAAGTATAGACGAAATTATAGCTACAACAAAAGTTACAAAAGGTGCATTTTACTATCATTTCAAAACCAAAGACGAAATGGGCTTGGCTATAATCAATGAAATTGTAAAACCAACAATGCAAAACGCCTTTATAAAACCTTTACAAGATGCTGAAAATCCAATAAAAGAAATCTACGAGATGACGAAAGCATTACTTCTGAACAATCCGTTTCTAAAATTAGAATACGGTTGCCCAGCAGGTAATTTAGTACAAGAAATGACACCTTGGAATGTAGAATTTGGAAAAGCATTATCAGAACTAATTATAGAATGGCAACAAACAATTGAAAATTGTATAGATAGTGGTAAATCAAATGGAACTGTTCGGAATAATGTAAATACGCAACAAGTTGCGTATTTCATTATGTCAAGCTATTGGGGAATTAGAAATTTTGGTAAAGTTTATAATAGTTCAGACTGTTATACTTCCTATCTAAAAGAACTCAAAATGTACTTAAATAATTTAGCCTAAAATATTTTCAATAAAAACATACTAATTAGTATGTTTTTATTATCTTTGCATCGTTAAACAAAATTTTCGATGTATCAAACACTTACATTTTACCATTCAATAGTGCGTTGGCTTGTATTAGCAAGTTTACTTTACGCAATTTATCGAGCATATAAAGGCTACACTTCAAATGCTCAATTTTCAAAAACAGACAATTCTATTAGGCATTGGACAGCAACAATTGCTCATATTCAGCTTGTAATTGGAATTACACTTTATACGCAAAGTCCGATTATCAAATACTTTTGGAAAAATTTTAATGAAGCAATTCACAATATAGACACGGCATTTTTTGGTTTGCTTCATATCATATTAATGCTGATAGCAATAATTTTAATTACCATTGGTTCTGCATTATCAAAAAGAAAAACAACCGACAAAGAAAAGTATAAAACTATGTTGGTTTGGTTTTCAATTTCACTCATCATTATTTTCATCGCAATTCCTTGGCCGTTTTCACCATTAGCAAACAGACCTTATTTTAGATAGTATGATAAATTTATTCAAAACAAAAATCGGAAGATTACGAATTATCGGATTCCTTGAAGGTGTTTCTTTGTTAGTCCTTATATTTATTGCAGTACCATTGAAATATTACTTTCAGAATCCAAGTTTAAGCAAAGCTTTAGGACCAATACACGGAGCAATATTTTTACTTTTCCTATTCAACACGTTGAGTGTTGGTGTAGAACAGAATTGGAAATTTAAAACTACAACTTGGAAAATTATATTGGCTTGTTTTATTCCTTTCGGAACATTTTATATTGACAATAAAATTTTAAGAAAACTATGAAAACGATTTACATTATTGGTGGAGTAATTTTATTAATTTACATATCCTATCGAACTTATCGCTTTGCGACACTTGACAACGGACTCGATAAAAAAATAACAAACGGTGCAGTTATATTGGATGTACGAACAGAAAAAGAATATAAAACGGGACATATTGATGGCTCGATAAATATTTCTTTAGGAACAATTCGGGAAAAATACATTGAATTAGATACAAGTAAAACTTATATAACTTGCTGTTCACACGGATTACGAAGTGTGAAAGCAGAAACAATATTAAAAGAAAAAGGGTTTAAGAACGTATTTAATGGTGGTGCTTGGTCTGACCTCGAAAAAATTATAATTGAACAAAAAGATAAAAAATGATTTACGTATTCAAAACATCGGTAAACAAAGAAAATCAATTAAAAAAACTTAAACCACATATTGACAAACTTATACCATTTGCAAAGTGGAATTTTGACCTAGAAGACTGCGACAATATTTTACGAATAGATAGTGAAGAAAATATATCTCTTACAATTAAAACGCTATTTAAAATTTTCAACTTTGAATGTGAAGAATTGGAATAGCAAACACTGAAAAAAGGGCATCAGCTAACAGCAGTTTAGATTGATAAGTATTGTAAAGCCTTTATTTTGTTGATATTTTATAAAATAAAAACAATTAAGTACAACATAGGTACAACAAATGAAAAGTTTTTAGAAATAATACAAATACCTTATATATAAAGTCAATAAAG
>NZ_JBJXEN010000018.1:0-21941 GCF_046153165.1 Flavobacterium sp.
GTGTCCTTTGGTTCAACCATAGATGCTACTGTGTCAGTTTTTATACTATCTGCAACTTCTTGAGTAACTTGCTCATTAGTCATTTGATTATCATTAGATTTTTCAACTTTTTTATTACAACTTGTAACTAATGTACCAAATGTAAGAGCGGTAATCCAAACAATTTTTTTCAAAAAAACTTTTTTTAAGTTAATAAATCAGTGAACGAATTAATAATTTTAAATCAATGTAAAAAATTGATTTTCAGTACATTAAATTTAGTAAATAATCAAATACAATATTAGTAAAAGCATGTTTATTTTTTAAAATTTAACATTCTAATACTAATTTGTAAGATTCTTTTTAGGAATTAATAGTTGTTTAGTACAAATGAATTATTTTTACATTAAAATAAAGAAGCATGAATAAAATAGATTGGAAAACTGTTAGAGAATTTGAAGATATAACTTATAAAAAATGTGATGGTGTAGCTCGAATAGCTTTTAACCGTCCTGATGTACGTAATGCTTTTCGACCTAAAACTACGGCAGAATTGTTACAAGCATTTCACGATGCGCAAGAAGATACTTCAATAGGTGTAGTTTTGCTTTCGGCTGAAGGTCCATCGAGTAAAGATGGCGTATATTCATTTTGTAGTGGAGGAGATCAGAAAGCTAGAGGACAACAAGGTTATGTAGGTGAAGATGGTTATCATAGGCTTAATATTCTCGATGTGCAACGACTCATTCGATTTATGCCAAAAGCGGTTATTTGCGTTGTTCCAGGTTGGGCTGTAGGTGGGGGTCATAGTTTACATGTTGTTTGCGATTTGACTTTAGCTAGTAAAGAACATGCTATTTTTAAGCAAACTGATGCTGACGTTACAAGTTTCGATGGTGGTTATGGTTCTGCTTATTTAGCTAAAATGGTAGGTCAGAAAAGAGCACGAGAAATTTTCTTTTTAGGGAGAAATTATTCTGCACAAGAAGCTTTCGAAATGGGAATGGTAAATGCTGTAATTCCTCATGATGAACTCGAAGATACTGCTTATGATTGGGCACAAGAAATTTTAGCAAAATCTCCAACATCTATTAAAATGTTAAAATTCGCTATGAATTTGACAGATGATGGTATGGTAGGTCAGCAAGTATTTGCTTGAGAAGCGACTCGATTGGCTTACATGACTGAAGAAGCTAAAGAAGGAAGGGACGCATTTTTAGAAAAACGCAAACCTAATTTTGAAAAAAAGTGGCTACCTTAGTTTACAAATAATTGAATCAAGAAATAATCATCTTTCTTTAATATAAATGGAAAATTTTACAAATGAAACTCTAGATACTACCAAACTTCCTAAATTTGAAGAAGTACAGTTTACAGCTTTGCAAGCTACTTATTGGAAAGTTATGCTAATAAATAAGTCTATTGTCTTTTCTATTTTAGCAATCGGATTATTTTTTGTTTTTTATAAAATTGATGAAATACTAGAATTTAAGCTACAAACTTTTTTTGTTTTTATTTTCTTGATATTTCTTACAATTTTATTGTCAAGAATAAGTTTTAAGAAGAAAGGATTTGCATTTAGAAATCATGATGTTATTTATAGAAGCGGAATAATTGCAACAAATACTATTGTGATTCCTTATAATAGAGTGCAACATGTTGCTTTGCATGAGGGATTAATCTCTAGATATTTTGGATTGGCTAAAATCGAAATATTTACGGCTGGTGGAAGTTCTAGTGATATAGAAATACCAGGAATAGCTAAGAATGAAGCGGAAAATATTAAACAATTGTTGATGGGTAAAATTCAAAAACAACTGTAATGGAAAGTAATTTCAATAAACCACAACGTCAGTCATCTATTGGTGTTTTGGTGATGTTTTTTGAAACTTTGCGACAATATATTCGTGCTTTTTGGCCAGTTTTTGTTATTTGGATATTTAAATTCAATGAGATAAATAAGCTTTATTTTTTTTTAGGAATATTGGTTGTTTTTATAGGAGTTGCTATTATTTCTTATTTGAAATATTTAAACTTCACCTTTTATTTAGATCATGAAAATGATGAGTTTATCATTAATGAAGGTATTTTCAATAAAACCAAAACTACGATTCAGCTCGATAAAATTCAACAAGTAAATATCAACCAGTCATTAATTCAAAGAATTATCGGAGTTTATGCTCTCGATGTAGATACTGCTGGTAGCAATACAAAAGAAGGAAAAATAAAAGCAATCTCACATCTTCTAGCATTAGAATTAAAATCTAGTTTATTAGAAAATGAAAAGAAACTAAAAAATATTCAAATAGAAGAGGATTTAACTTCTCCTTCAATTGTAATAGAACATCCTTTTATAAAAATTAGCTTTTTAAGTTTACTTAAAGTTGGAATTACATCAAACTATATAAAAAGCTTTTCGTTATTAATGCTATTTTTCTTTACTGTTTCAGATTATATAGAAAAATTTACTGGAAAAGATGTTATTCATGATGGAGACATTGAGAATTATGTTGATGGGAATTTAATTATTCAAACCTTCTTAATTGCCATTGTATTCTTAATCTGCTCAGTTCTGATTATTAATCTTGGGAGAATTATTTTCAAATACTTCGATTATAAAATAACCAAGCAAAAAGGTTCATTATTACTTTCTTTTGGTTTAATAAATACAAAAAGTACCATAATTAAGCCTGAAAAAGTACAAATCACAACAATTTCTAGAAATTATTTTCAAAAGAAAATGAATATCTTAGAGCTAAAAATAAAACAAGCAACTGGTGGCGAAAAAGAAGAAAGAAAATCTATAATTGAAATTCCAGGTTGTAATCAAAGAGAAAGTAACGAAATACTCAAATTGTTTTTTAAAAAAATCCCTACTAAGGGAGTTATGCTAAAACCTAATTTTCGTAAGCTTGTTTTTTCAATATTTCTATCAATAGTATTACCTTTAACAGCGTTTTTTATTTTCGGAAATTATGTTGAAGAACAACTGTTGAATTTTGCGTATTTAACACCTATTTATGCTGTTTTTGTGGGTTTAATACTCTATTTTGGATTCAGAAATTATAGATTATTTATAAACAATGATTTTATAATAAAACAAAGTGGCGCTTGGGATATAGATAATGAAATTATACAACCAATGAAAATTCAAGCCATCACAACATCACAATTGTTTTGGCATAAAAATGCAGATATTGGTTATCTAACATTGCACACTGCTGGAGGAAATTTAGCATTTCAGTTAGGAGATTATACAAAAATAAAAGAATATGTAAACCTTTGGTTATACGAAATAGAAATATCGGATAGCAATTGGATGTAAAAAATAAATAAACATAAAATGAAACATTGGATTGAAGCTGCAAGATTAAGAACATTACCACTTTCTGTCTCTGGAATAATGGTTGGGAGTTTATACGCATTGGCAAACCCAACAAATGATATTCTTACCCCAACTCAAGTGTTTAGCTGGACTATTTTTGGTTTTGCGATGCTAACGACATTAGGATTACAAATTCTTTCGAATTTTGCAAATGATTATGGAGATGGTATTAAAGGAACCGATAATGAAGAAAGAGTAGGGCCAATACGGGCCATACAAAGCGGTGTGATTACACCAGTAGCTATGAAAAAAGCGATGATAATTACAGCAACTCTAACTTTTATATCAGCTATTTTGTTAATTTATTTTTCATTTCATGACAAACATTTATGGTATTCTTTACTTTTCTTATCATTAGGTGTTTTAGCCATTGCTTCGGCTGTAAAATATACAGTTGGTAATTCAGCTTATGGTTACAAAGGTTTTGGAGATATTTTTGTATTTGTTTTCTTTGGTTTAGTAAGTACTTTAGGTGTGAATTTTTTGTATTCTAAACAATTTGATTGGCAATTAGCTCTTCCTGCATCGGCAATAGGATTATTAAGTGTTGGAGTGCTCAATTTAAATAATATGCGAGATGAGGATTCCGATCGGAAATCGAATAAAAATACATTAGTAGTTAAAATGGGTGGAGCAAAAGCTAAAATATATCATTATTGCTTGATTATTACAGCGATGGTTTTAGTTTTAATTTTTGCAATAATCTATAACGGAGTAGGTTTTAGAATCGATCAATACGCTTTTTTAGTAGCTTTTTTCCCTTTATTAAGTCATTTAAAAACAGTTTATTATTGTTCAGAACCACGAGCACTCGATCCTCAATTAAAAAAACTAGCCATTAGCACATTTTTATTATCGTTAATTTTGGCTCTGGTTTTAATTTTTTAAACTATTGGCTTTTGTTCTAATGCCTAAAAACTAAAAAAAATGAAAATAACCTTCTACGGACACGCATCAATAGGAATTGAAGTTGCTAGCAAACATATTTTAGTCGACCCATATATCTCTGCAAATCCAAAAGCCAACCATATCAATATTCATTCACTCAAAGCTGATTATATACTAATAACGCACGCTCACAACGATCATATTCTCGATGTCGAAGCCATTGCCAAACGCACCAATGCCGTAATCGTTTCTAATTATGAAATCGCTAATCATTTCGGAGACAAAGGTTTGAAGTATCATCCCATGAATCATGGAGGCAGTTGGAAATTCGATTTTGGAACAGTAAAGTATGTCAATGCCATTCACACCAGTTCATTTCTAGACGGTAGTTATGGCGGAAATCCAGGCGGATTTGTTATAGAAGGCGAGCATAAAAACATATATATTGCAGGCGATACCGCTTTAACAATGGATATGAAACTCATCCCAATGCGAACCAAACTCGATCTCGCTGTTCTTCCAATAGGAGATAATTTTACTATGAATGTCGATGATGCTATCCTCGCTTCCGATTTTGTAGATTGCGACAAAGTACTCGGATATCATTACGACACCTTCGGTTATATCGAAATAAATCACGACGAAGCCAAAAAGAAATTTTTCGATGCAGGCAAAGATCTCATGTTACTAGAAATAGGCGAAAGTATTAATTTATAATCAGGAGCTATTTCCCGCTATTCGTTACAATCTGTCATTGCGAGGAACGAAGCAATCTTAATATTGTGATTCGGCTCTCGCAATTACAGGATTTTCACTACTATCGGGGCTAGGGGATTCCAATCAAAACCATCTTCGTGTTTAAATTGGCACTTAAATTGCTCCAACAAACAAAATAAAAACAATGAAAACAATCAAAATAGCATTACTTTTCCTTACTAGTATTTCATTCGCTCAAGAAACAAGTGGTTATTGGGATAACCAACGAGTAACTAATAAAGAAATAAAACTTTCGGCAGGAGAAAGAACCCTTGTTAAGTCAGAAGATTTTCCAGACGGAACAACAGAATTCGTTTACCGAATCACCTTACTAGACGAAAACCAAAAAATGGTTTCTGATTTATCATCAGTACTAAAAGCGATTCCAGACCCTTATTTTATTGGAAAAGGAACGGGAGGAGCAATAGATCTAGCTTCTGCTATTTCAGGAACAGATAAATGTACTTATGCCATTTTTTCTGACAATAACAAAGCAACAGATTTTATAAAATTAGGAGATACAAAAAAATCATGTTTGTATCAGAACAACCCAATAAGTAAAGAAGTAAAAGTTATTTCGGTCGAAAAATCTACCTGTTTAATAGATGATTCTAAAACTATTTGGTTTGGTTTCGAAAGTAAGAATTGGATTTTAGGACAAAAAATTATCCTCGAAATTGTGCCTTGGGTAGATATAAAAGCAAGTAAAATATGGAATCAAACCAACAAAAAAATAGCTCTTAATTTTATAAAAACAACCGAAATAGCATCAAGATTACCCAATCCGGATACTTTTTGTTTCAATATAATCGAAAAATTACAGAATGAGTACAAATTTTCAGCATTTCAAAAACTATCAAACACAGAGAAACTATCTTTAATAAATAAATTTGAAGAGAAAGCATTGATAGAAACAAATACTATCGAAGTTTATAATAAAATTATTCGTCAAGAATCAAAAAACTTAGCTAAACAAGGAAAGTATGACGATGCAATTTTATTGGTGAATGATAAAATTATCAGTAAAAGCAAAGCGTCTGTTTTAGACTACAACACTTTAGGGGAGTTGTATATTTACACCAAACAATACGAAAAAGCGCTTAAAACGCTCAAAACTGCCGAAAATTTAGATTCTAGCGAACTTTTAGTGCAACTTAATCTAGCACACACTTATATGTTTTTAGATAAAATGAGTGAATCTCGAGAAATTCATAATAAGTACAAGGAACAAAACGTATCTACAAACCAGACTTGGAAAAATAAAACCATCAATGATTTAGATAAATTTCAGAAAGCCAATTTACCAAATGATAATTTCAAGAAAATTTTGAGACTGGTTGATTAAAAAAAAAAAACAATACTTTTTGTCATTCCGACGAAGGAGGAATCTCATCTTTTTTTTAGAATTAATTTATGAGATTCCTCCTTCGTCGGAATGACAAACTAGCTAAATATTATAAATTCAATAATTCAAAAATCTAAAATATTTTGAAAGCAACTTACCACAAATATATTCTCGATTTCAAAAAACCGTCAGGAACTTCAAGAGGTGTTTTAACTCAAAAAGAAACTTGGTTTTTAGTGTTGCAAAATGATGAAAAAAAGGGAATAGGAGAGTGTGGAATTTTGAGAGGTTTGAGTTGTGATGATAGACCTGATTATGAAGAAAAACTGCAATGGGTTTGTGATCATATTCACTTGGGAGAAAAAGCACTTTGGGAGGCTTTAATCGAGTTTCCTTCTATTCAGTTTGGAGTCGAAATGGCATTCCAATCACTAGCTTCAGAAACTCCTTTTTTATTGTTTCCTTCGGGTTTTACTTTGGGAGAAAAAAGCATTCCAATTAATGGATTAATTTGGATGGGAGAGGCGCAAGAAATGAAGCTTCAAATCGAGAAAAAAATAGCACAAGGCTTCAAGTGTATAAAACTTAAAATAGGCGCGATAGATTTTGATAAAGAACTAGAATTATTGCACTATATTCGTCAAAATTTCACTCCAGAACAAATAGAAATTAGAGTAGATGCTAATGGCGCTTTTAGCGAAATTGAAGCTTTAAATAAATTAAATAAAATATCTGGTTATCAGTTGCATAGTATAGAGCAACCAATACAAAAAAAACATACTGACAGTATGTCAGAGCTATGTAAAAACAGTAAAATTGACATTGCACTCGATGAAGAGCTTATAGGAGTGTTTTCTTATCAAGAAAAAGAGGATCTGTTGCTTAAAATTAAACCACAATATATCATTTTGAAGCCTAGTTTTGTAGGTGGTTTTCGAGGAACAAATGAATGGATTTTGTTAGCTAAAAAACACAATATTGGTTGGTGGATTACATCAGCTTTAGAGTCAAATATTGGGCTAAATGCTATTGCTCAATTTACCTTTCTGATGCAAAATGTAATGCCACAAGGTTTGGGTACAGGAGGTCTTTTTACGAATAATTTCGATTGCCCGTTAGAAGTAAAAAACGGACAATTATTTTACAATCCGAACTTAAAATGGACTGCTAAAACAGATCTTTTTTTTAGTAGTTTTTGAATTATTTTTAAGGTTTTTTTGCTTTATTAAAAAGCATACATTCATTAGTTAAATATTTCATTTTTGTCTTTATTTAGCATTCGAAATTATAGGTTTATTTGTGATAAGTTACAGGTTAAAAATTAATTTTGTAAGTTTATAATATGAAAACAATAAAGCCACCAATATTATTGTATATGATTTCAGGGTTTCTGTTTTTCTTGTCTATTGTTATAGATAATGAATATTTAACGTTGTTATCTAAACCTATTGTTTCGACTTCAATATTTTTCTATTATTTACAAGAAAGTCACAAAAAGGTTAATTTTTGGTTTTCGGCTGTTTTATTATTACTTTTTGTGAGTGGTATTTTTAATCTTTTTGAGGATGAGTTTGCCTTACAATATGTGATTTTAATAAACCTAATTGTGTACTGTATTTTGCTTGGGTTTGTTATTAGAAGCTTATTTGAAATAAATATAAAAATGTTAGATAATGTAAGTTTAACTTATATAATTTTAATGTTACTTTTCTTATCATGCTTGCTTTATATGTGTTTATTTTTAGTCTTCGACTCTTCTTCTGTTTTATATTTATACATAATAGTTTATAGCTTGGTATTACTAATTTTGGGTTTGTCAAATACAGTTTTGTATGTTTTAAAGAACAATGAAGAAAATGTATCGCTAATGATGGCAACTTTTTGTTTTATAATTTGCGATTTGTTTTATGTGATTTATTACTATTATTATGATTTTGTTTTTTTTAGATATATAAGTGTGTTATGTAATATTATATCGTTTCATTTTTTAGTAAAATATTTTTTATTAAGAAACAAAAGCACAGGTTTCAACAAAACTATTGGTTAAAAAAAAGTAAAATGAAAACTATAGCTCCATCATTAATTTTATATTTCATAGCTAGTTTCTTTTCAGTTTTAGCTGTTGTAATAAATAATGATTTATTATTATTAATTATGAAACCTGTTATTGTACCAGCTATCTTTTATTATTATTTGCAAAGTAGAAAAGGGAAAATTAATTGGATTTTTTTAATAATTTTGTTGTTCAATTTTATATCGGACATGATTGTTTTATTTGAACTACCAGAAGGAGATCTTCCGATTACATTACTAAATATGTTTAGTTATTTAATGTTCATATATTTTGCTGTCAAGGATGTTTCAATTAAAAATACATCAAGACTAAGGTTTTTTTCTTTTCTTTTGATGATAATAGGTTGTTTGGCTATTTTATATGTAGTAATAAGTTTGATGTCTAATTTAGACAATTCATCTCTTAATTTATATATTGTTTACGGAATTATATTGTGTTTACTAGCTTCAATTGTTGGTTTAAATCATTTAAATCAACCAAGCGAAAAAACATTTTATGCGGTAATTATGTGTATTTGTTTCATTATTTCTGATGCATTTTTTGCAGTATATAATTTTTATTTAAATATGGAAATTTTTATAATCCTTAATGTAATAGTTCAGTTTGCTTCATATTTTTATATGGTAAAATATGTAACAAATAATTCGGTACTTCAAGAAATATAATAAAAATGGAAAATAAACAAGAAAATATTATAAACAGAAACGAGGTTAACATTCTGATTTTAATGTTTTTTGTTGTTGTATTGGCAGAAGTTATTGCGGAGCTATTCGAATATACAGTTTTTATTTATATATTAAAACCATTACTAAGTCCGTTACTAATTACAATATACTGGAAGTCATCAAAAACTAGAAATAATTACTTTATAGCTGCTTTGTTTTTTGTACTAATAGCAAATGTGTTTTTTATTTCAAAAGAGTTTAGTTCTGCTCTATTGGGATCTATATTCTTTATGATTTATAGAATTTTAATTATATATATTGTTATAAAAATTATTAGAGTAAAAAGTTACTTACCTATTGTTTTAGGAAGTATACCATTTTTAATTCTTTTTTTATATGTTACAAGCCTAACTATTGATGAATTAGGAGATGGATTTTATATATATATTATGCAAATAATTTTTATGAGCTTTTTAGGTGGTTTTTCTCTAGCAAATTATATTATTAAAAATAATAAAATGAACTATTGGTTGCTAATAAGTTCTGTGTTATTTACTCTGATACAGTTTGTTCTTATAATAAGAATGTATTATATATCTATGTCAATTTTTCAACCTATTGCTATGTTATTATATGCTTTTGCTCAATTTTCGTTATATAAATTTATGATTTTATCAGAGGAAAATTAAATAATAATTTTCTTTCCACCAGCTGCAATATTATTTTTATTATCTAGATAAAAATCTATTCGACCTAAATTTATACCATAGCATCCAACTTGGTTTATTAGAACTTCTTTGCCTTCAAGATTTTTTTCGACAACAGGTTTATCTAAAAAAGTATGAGTGTGTCCACCAATTATTAAATCTATATTTTTTGTTTTTCTAGCCAACATTATATCAGAAGCTTTTTCAGGTTCATTTTTATAATCATAACCTAAATGAGACAAGCAAATAACAAGGTCACATTTTTGTTCTTCTTTTAGAATACGTGACATATCCTGTGCTACTTCAATAGGATTGTTGTATTTTGTTTCTTTGTATAATTTTTTATCAACAAGACCTTCTAGTTCAACTCCAAGTCCAAAAACACCTATTTTTATTCCGTTTTTTTTGAAAATTTTATAAGGTTTTACAATGGTGTCAAGCACTGTATTTTTAAAATCATAATTTGCAGATACAAAATCGAATTCAGCATGAGGCATTTGTGCAAGTAAGCCATCTATCCCATTATCAAAATCATGATTTCCTATTGTCACTAAATCGTATTTCATCATACTCATTAGTTTATATTCTAACTCTCCTCCGTAATAATTAAAATAAGGAGTTCCTTGAAAAATATCTCCAGCATCAAGAAGTAGTACATTAAACTCTTCTCGTCTTATTTGTTCGATAATAGCTGCACGCCTGGCCACTCCTCCCATATTTGGGTTTCTTGGGTCGGTGGCAGGAAAAGGATCTATATGGCTGTGTACATCATTTGTATGTAAAATAGTAATTTTTTTTGCGCTATTTGTTGTAAAACTACTTAATGATAATCCTCCAAGTGTTAGTAAAGTTGCACTTGCTGCAGTTTTCTGAATAAAATCTCTTCTTTTCATTGTTCCGTATTTATTAATCAGATTATAATATTATTGTTTCTTTAATTGAGTTACCTTAATTTTTTTAGTAATAGGAATGACATCTACATCCTTAAAATAGTCAATTAATATGTTTCTGAGTTTATAATCTAAATCATAGACTTTTATATTTTTCTTAAAAAAATTCATACTGTCTCCGCCACCAGAAAGATAATCAGATGTCACTACATAATATGTTTTTGTAAGATCTAATGGTTTGTCTTTTACTAGGATATCTTTTGGTTTGTTTGTTTCATCTATAGTAAATGTTATTCCAGAAATTGGATGTGGTTTTTTTTCTTTAATAAAATAATCTACAAATTCTGCTACTTGTTCACCTTTTAAAGCAACAACAACTGTAGTGTTTTCAAATGGCATTATTTCAAAAGCTGTTCTTGTGGTTACATTTCCTTTTGGAAGAATAGATCTAATTCCTCCATGGTTTAAAATGCAAATATCAATATCTAAATTTTCACGTTTTTTAAATATGGGATTAGTTTTGTCTAATGTTATATCTGCAAGGAAATCTCCAATGTTAGTTTGCCACTGACCTTTACTTTTTTCTAATGTTTCTGGACAAAAAGCAAGGACAGTGTTTAAATCATTGTCAATATGTGTTTTATAAGGAGCGATATAAGCATTATATTCTGCAAGAGAATATGCTTTTTCATTTACATTTATTTGTTTGCCTTCTATTTTTGCAACCTCTAGTTGAGCATAACAATTACTATTAAATGCGATTAACGTTAAAATTAAAACAAAATGTTTTAAAACAAGGACACTCTTTTTTACATTTACCATGACAATTGAATCTTATTTGATTAAATTTGTTTTTCAAGATTAATATGTAAAAGTAATATGTTTATAAGGTATATAAAAGAAATTTCGCTAAAAAAAATATTAAAAAGAAGTTTGCATAACGTAAAGCCAAGTTCATTACTAACTCCAATACAAACAGTAGGTGTATTAGTAGATGAAAGTTATTTTCCAGATAAAGAGCAACTTACAAAAGAATTAATCGCATGCGGGATTAAGGAAAACAACATAAAAATGATTGTTTTTAGAGATAAAATAAAAAAAAATGAAACTTTCTCTCAGCCTACATTTACTAATAATGATATGAGTTGGAAAGGAGATTTTAATCGTAATTTTATTACAGATTTTATAAATACACCTTTTGATATGCTAATAAGTTATTATGATACCGAAAAAGCACCGTTGTTGCTTATTACAAATCATTCGAAAGCCCTTTTTAGAGTAGGATTTTCTACTGTAGATAAAAGATTAAATCATTTAATGATTAATACTAATGCCGAAAACTATAAAGTTTTTGTTCATGAACTATTTAGATATTTAAAAATTTTAAACAAAATATAAAACCATGCAAGCATTTATTGGAACTGGAGTTGCCCTTGTAACACCGTTTAAAAAAGATTTTTCTGTTGATACCGAAGCTTTAAAACGTATTGTAAATTATGTTATAGACGGCGGAGTTGAATATCTAGTAGTTTTAGGTACAACTGCCGAATCAGCAACATTAACTCAAGATGAAAAAGAAGTTGTAATTGAAACAATAGTTGAAGCCAATAATGGAAGACTACCTTTAGTTTTAGGAGTTGGAGGGAATAATACAATGAAAGTTGTTGAAGAATTAAAAACAAGAGATTTTTCTAAATTTTCAGCAATACTTTCAGTTTCTCCATATTATAATAAACCCACTCAAGAAGGAATTTATCAACATTTCAAAATGGTTACTGAAGCATCGCCAATTCCAGTAATCCTATATAACGTACCAGGAAGAACAGCTAGTAATATGTCTCCAGAAACAGTTCTAAGATTAGCAAAAGATTTTAAAAATATCATAGGAATAAAAGAAGCGGCAGGCGATATTGTACAAGCAATGAAAATTATACAAGGTAAACCAAAAGATTTTTTAGTCATTTCTGGAGATGATATGATTACATTGCCTATGGTCTTGGCTGGAGGAGCAGGAGTAATATCAGTTATAGGTGAAGGTTATCCAAAAGAATTCTCCCAAATGGTTCGTCTTGGTTTGCAGAAAAAAGTGGATGAGGCTTATGCTTTGCATTACAAACTAATGGATAGTATCGACATGATTTTTGAACAAGGAAATCCAGGTGGTATAAAAGAAATTTTTAAATCATTAGGGTTGTCAGAAAACACAGTTCGTTTACCATTAGTTAGTGTTAATGAAAATTTAGCAAATAGATTAGATTTGTTTACAAAAAACCTTTCTAAATAACTTATAAATAAAGTTTTGTAGATTAGAATTAATAACTAAATTTGCATTTCGATTTTATGAACTCAAAAAGTCAATAAAAATCAATAGTTTCAAAAAAATATGAAGAATTTATTATATACATTCCTGCTTGTTGCATTTTTTTCCTCTTGTAGTGAATACCAAAAAGCGATTAAATCAGAAGATATCGAAGTTAAAACTAAGATGGCAACTAAGAAATATGAAGCTGGTAAGTACGAAAAAGCAATACGTCTTTTTGAGCAAGTTTCACCAGTATTAAAAGGAAAGCCAGAAGCTGAGAATGTTTTTTATATGTTTTCACAGTCTTATTATAAAACAGAACAGTATTATTTATCAGGATATCAATTCGAGAGTTTTGCAGCTTTATATCCTAAAAGTAAAAATGCTGAGGAAGCAGCTTTTTTAGGTGCAAAATCATATTCTAAATTGTCACCAGTTTATTCATTAGATCAGGTAGATACAGATAAAGCAATTAATAAACTGCAAGATTTTATTAATAAATATCCAAATTCTCAATATTTAGCTGATGCAAACGTAGTGGTGAAAGAATTAAGAGAAAAATTAGAAAAAAAGGCTTTTGAAATTGCAAAACAATATAATACAATCGAAGATTATAAACCAGCAATTAAAGCTTTAGATAATTTTATCGCAGATTACCCAGGAACACCTTATAAAGAACAAGCATTGTTTTATAAATTAAATGCAAGTTACCAATTAGCAATAAATAGTGTTCCATCAAAAATGGAAGATAGGCTAAATGTAGCAAAAGCGGCACAAGAAGCTTTGCTTAACTTTAATGCAAATACAGAATACAAAAAAATAGCTGACCAAATGTTGGTTAGAATTGATAAAGATTTACAACAATTTTCTAAATAAAAAAAGTCATGGATTTAAAAAAGACTACAGCTCCAGTAAACACAATTACTTACAACAAAACAGTAATTGAAGAACCAACTGGAAATGTTTATGAAGCGATTACCATAATGGCTAAAAGAGCAAATCAGATTAATGCAGAAATAAAAAAGGAACTAATTGAAAAATTAGAAGAGTTTGCTACTTATAATGATAGTTTAGAAGAAGTTTTCGAAAACAAAGAGCAAATTGAGGTTTCTAAATTTTATGAAAAATTACCAAAATCACACGCATTAGCTGTAGAAGAATGGTTAGAAGATAAAATTTACTACAAATCAACAAAATAAAACAACTATGTCTGTTTTAAGTGGTAAGAAAATAATACTAGGCGTTTCTGGTGGAATTGCCGCTTACAAATCAGCTTCGTTAGTTAGATTATTCATAAAAGCAGGAGCACATGTCCAAGTGATAATGACTCCTGCTTCTAAGGATTTTGTAACACCACTAACACTTTCTACACTTTCTAAAAATCCTGTTCATTCTTCTTTTTTTAATGAAGAGAATCAAGATGTAATTTGGAATAATCATGTCGATTTAGCACTTTGGGCAGACTATATTGTTATTGCTCCAGCAACAGCAAATACAATGTCTAAGATGGTTTCAGGTAACTGCGATAATTTGCTTATCGCTACTTATCTTTCGGCAAAATGTCCTGTATATATTGCACCAGCAATGGATTTAGATATGTACAAACATCCGTCTACAAAAGCTAATTTTGATGCTTTCGCAAAATTTGGAAACACTATTATTCCTGCCGAAAGTGGCGAATTAGCCAGTGGTCTTTCAGGAGAAGGGCGCATGGCAGAACCAGAAAATATCATTGCTTTTTTAGAAAAAGATATCGAAAATAAACTACCACTAAACGGTAAAAAAATATTGGTTACAGCTGGGCCAACTTATGAAGCCATAGATCCTGTTCGGTTTGTAGGAAACCATTCTTCTGGTAAAATGGGTTTCGATATAGCAATTGCAGCAGCCAATCTTGGTGCTCAAGTTATTCTAGTTTCTGGGCCAACGCATTTTCAAATTAAAAATCCATCAATAAATCTAGTAAAAGTTACTTCTGCTGAAGAAATGTATAATGCTTGCCATGAATATTTTAATGCTTCTGATGTGATGATTGCAGCTGCAGCTGTGGCAGATTATCGTCCAAAAAATATAGCCTCCCAGAAAATAAAAAAGAGTGAAGCTACGTTTACTATTGAATTAGAAAAAACCAAAGATATTTTGTTGTCATTAGGTCTAATCAAGAAAAATCAATTCCTTATTGGATTTGCTTTAGAAACCGAAAATGAAATTGAAAATGCAAAGCTAAAAATTCAGAAAAAAAACCTAGATTTGATTGTTCTTAATTCTTTAAATGATTTGGGTGCTGGTTTTGGAAAACCAACAAATAAAGTTACATTTATAGATAATAATTTTAAGATAGAACCACAAGAATTGAAATCGAAAGAAGAAGTAGCTATTGATATTGTAAATAAAATTGTCTCACATTATGCGTAAAATATTTGTTTTTTTGTTCCTGTTGTTTTTTGGGTTTATGCAAGCTCAGGAACTAAACTGCTCTATAACCTTCAATACAGATCAAGTTGCAGCTACAAATCAACAAGTATTTAAAACACTTAAAAAATCTCTAACAGAGTTTGTAAACAATACAAAATGGTCTGACCAGACTTATAAAGGAAACGAAAAAATAGAATGTTCTTTTTTCTTTACAATCACGACTTATAATGCCGATCAGTTTACAGGAACTTTACAAGTTCAGGCATCAAGACCAGTTTATAATTCGACATATATGTCACCAATATTAAATATAAACGATAAGGATATCAATTTTAATTATATAGAATTTCAAAATTTAACCTTCGATCAAAATTCATTCGATTCTAATTTAGTATCTATAATGGCATTTTATTCAAATTTAATTGTTGGTGTAGATGCAGATACATTTGCCCTCGAAGGAGGAACTAAATCGTTAGAAATTGCTCAAAATGTTGCAAATGTTGCCCAACAAAGTCAAATTAAAGGCTGGAGCCAATCAGACAAAAATCAGAATAGATATTTCTTAATAAATGATATGCTTTCGCCTACTTTTGTTTCTTTTAGAAAAGCAATGTATGAATATCATCTGAAAGCATTAGATAAAATGGCTGATAATCAGAAAGAATCAAAAGAAAATATAAAAATGTCTTTGAAAACGCTATCAGAAATTGCTGATTCAAGACCTAATGCTTATCTGACTAGAATCTTCTTTGATGCAAAAGCTGACGAAATACTTAGTATTTATACTGATGGACCAAAAGTTGATGTAACAGAAGTTATTAACACGTTAAATAGATTATCTCCAACAAATTCCAGTAAATGGGGAAAAATTAGCTATTAATTTCTCACTATGCTAACTTCATTATCTATAAAAAACTTCGCATTAATAGAACAGTTGGAAATGAGTTTTTCTGACCAATTTTCTATTATCACAGGTGAAACAGGTGCGGGAAAATCGATTCTTTTGGGAGCTTTAGGTTTAGTGTTAGGCAAACGAGCCGATTTAACTTCGCTAAAAGATAAAGAACAAAAATGTATTATTGAAGCACAGTTTCAAATATCAAAATATAATTTACAAGATTTTTTCGCTACAAACGATTTAGATTATGAAGACACAACAATTATACGTCGTGAGATTTTACCTTCAGGAAAATCTAGAGCTTTTGTAAATGATAGTCCAGTAAATTTGGCTGAACTACAAGATTTGAGCGAATTTTTATTAGATATTCATTCGCAACATCAAACACAAGAATTATCTAATGAAGTTTATCAAATTGAAATTCTTGATGCTATTGCGAACCATCAAAATTTACTTGTAGACTACAAACAAAATTTAGCTCAGTATAAATCTGCAAAAAGTGAATTAAAAAAATTGCATGCTGAAAAAGAAGCGTTATCAAAAGAACAAGATTATAATTCGTTTTTATTAGAAGAATTACTTTCAGTAAACTTAAAAGCCGACGAGCAAGAAGAATTAGAAAACATCTTTGAAAAGCTAAATAATGTAGAATTTATAAAAGAAGTTCTAGATAAATCATTAGCAATTTCTAATGAAGAACATGTAGGAATTATACAAAATCTTAAAGAAGTTAAAATTTCGTTGCAAAAAATCGCAGGATTATCGTCTGATTTTAAAGATTTGTTTGAAAGAGTTTCAAGTACATTAATTGAGTTTGAAGATATCTCTATCGAACTTTCTCAACAAGCAGAAAAATTAGTTAATGATCCAGAAAAATTAGATTTGGTTAATCAAAAACTACAAACAATATATTCTTTACAAAAAAAACATCAGGTAGAATCTATTTCCGAACTTTTAATTATTCAAAATGATTTAGATAGCAAATTGGTTTTGGTTGATGATTTAGAGAATCAAATTAAAAAATTAGAAAATCAATCAAACGAAAGCGTATTGATTTTAGATAAAATTGCTTCCCAAATTTCACAAAATAGGAGTAAGGCTGTTCCTGTTTTAGTAAATCAAATTACCGAAATTCTAACACAATTAGGAATGCCAAATGCTAGGTTTCAATTTGAAATTAATCAAGCGCAAAACTATTTACCATCAGGAAAAGACGAGGTTCAATTGTTGTTTTCGGCTAATAAAGGAACAAGTTTTGGCTTACTTAAAAAAGTAGCTTCTGGCGGAGAAATGTCACGAATTATGTTGGCTGTTAAGGCAATTCTAGCTAATTATTCGAAATTACCAACCATTATTTTTGATGAGATAGATACAGGAGTATCGGGAGAAATAGCACATAAAATGGGTGATATAATGAAAGAGATGAGTAGTAAAATGCAAGTTTTTGCCATTACACATTTGCCACAAATTGCTGCAAAAGGAAACCAACATTATAAGGTTTTTAAATCATCGGAAGGCGAAAATACTATTTCGGAATTGAAATTACTATCTCAAAATGAGCGAGTTGTAGAAATTGCCGAAATGTTATCGGGGAAAGATATTTCAGATTCAGCACTTAATCATGCAAAATCATTATTAAACTAAATTTTTTTAATAATTTTGTTTAACAAATAAACATACCAACAAATAAAATAAAAAATGATAATAGAACCTAGAATGCGAGGATTTATTTGCCTTACAGCACATCCAACAGGTTGTGAGCAAAATATAAAAAATCAAATAGCTTACGTTAAATCTAAGGGACATATAGAAGGAGCAAAAAGAGTTTTAGTTATTGGAGCTTCGACAGGTTTTGGTTTGGCTTCAAGAATTACAAGTGCTTTTGGTTGCGATGCTTCTACGATAGGGGTTTTCTTCGAAAAACCAGCAGCTGAAGGGAAAACAGCTTCGCCAGGATGGTACAATTCGGCAGCTTTCGAGAATGAAGCGCATAAAGCTGGTTTGTATGCAAAAAGTATTAATGGAGATGCATTTTCAAATGAAGTAAAACAACAAACAATTGACATGATTAAAGCCGACTTAGGTCAGGTAGATTTAGTTATTTATAGCTTAGCATCACCAGTTCGTTTGCATCCAATAACAGGTGTATTACATCGTTCGGTTTTAAAACCAATAGGAAGTACATTTACCAATAAAACCGTCGATTTTCATTCAGGAAAAGTTTCGGATATTTCTATAGCTCCTTGTGAAGGTGATGATATCGAAAATACTGTAACGGTTATGGGTGGAGAAGATTGGTCTATGTGGATAGATGCTTTAAAAAAGGAAAATTTATTAGCAAAGAATGCTACTACAATTGCTTATTCTTATATAGGACCAGAAGTTACCGAAGCTGTATATCGCAAAGGAACAATCGGTAAAGCAAAAGACCATCTAGAAGCAACTGCTTTCTCTATTACCGATAGTTTGACAGATTTAGGAGGAAAAGCTTATGTGTCAGTAAATAAAGCATTAGTAACACAAGCGAGTTCAGCCATTCCAGTTATTCCTTTATATATATCATTATTATATAAAATTATGAAAACTGAAGGAATTCACGAAGGTTGTATAGAGCAAATGCAAAGATTGTATTCACAAAGATTATATACTGGAAATGCAATTCCTACCGACGAAAAAGGAAGAATACGTATAGATGATTGGGAAATGAGAGTGGATGTTCAGGAAAAAGTGGCCAAACTTTGGTTAGAAGCTACGACCGAAACTTTACCTCAAATAGGAGATTTAGAAGGATATAGAAAAGATTTTCATAATCTTTTCGGATTTGGGTTTGAAGGAGTAGATTATAAAGCTGATACTGACGAAGTGGTAAATATTTCAAGTATAGGATAATAATAGCAAAATACTTTAAGATATTTAAAAACCATGAATGTATTTCATGGTTTTTTTATGTTTTTTGTCGATATACTGATAATAATTTAACAATTGATTAATATTTTTTATATATTGCATACTTAAATTAAAGTATATAAACATGAAAAAAATTACATTATTATTAGCTTTTATGTTGGCTATTGTCACGGAAGGCTATTCGCAAGTTAGCGGTTATGCTTTTTCAGGATCGACGGAAGCATACACAGCAGTTGTGGGAACTGGTTCTTCTGCAGCTGGAGATGACGGAATTGAAAATGGAATTCCAATTGGTTTTACCTTTAAATACGATGGAGTAGATTACACCCATTTTTGTGTTAGCACAAATGGATGGATTAAAATGGGTGACGCAGCAACTACGGGTAATACGGGTACTGCTAATTATTCAAATGCTTTCTCTCCAACTGCTAGCAATAGACCATTAATAGCTCCATTTTGGGACGATAATAATTTAGGTACTGGAAATATTCAGTATGCAATTACTGGAACTGCTCCAAATAGAATTTTAGAAGTTGGTTGGGATAATGTTAATATTGGTGGAAGTGGTTCTACCAGTACTACAGCATTTGCTTCTTATAAATTGCGTTTATACGAAACTACAAATGTTATCGATTTCGTATATGGATCTGTTATGGATGCAGCTGGTACTTTAAGTGCTTCTGTAGGGTTAAATGGTTCTTCATCATTTCTAAGTGTTACGCCTTCTGCTGCTTCAACAGCATCTTCAAGCACAGCGAATAACTCAATATCTGCTACAACAAATTTGGTTGGGAAAAAATATACATTTACACCACCTACTTGTTCTGCGCCTGGAGGATTAGCTGTAAGTACTATAGCGACAACTAGCGCGACAATTTCATGGACAGCAGTAGTGCCTACACCTGCAACAGGTTATGAGTATGTTGTTTCTACATCAAATACTACACCAGTTGTTTCAGGTACTGCTACAACAGCTGTTTCAATTCCTTTAACTGGATTACTTCCAGCAACTACTTATTATGTATTTGTAAGATCTAATTGTGGTAGTGGTTTTAGCGCTTGGAGTTCATCTGTTGCTTTTGCAACACTTTGTGTATCTGTTACTGCATTTACAGAAAATTTTGATAGTGTTACAGCTCCTAATTTCCCAGTTTGTTGGGCTAGAGTAGGAACTGGAGGTAATACAAATATACAAACAACAAATCCAAGTTCTGGGGTAAATACAATGTATCTTTATGGTTTTACAGGTAGTCTAGGGGTTGTTAAAATGGTGCCTATTTCTAATATGGGAGCAGGAACTCATAGATTAAGATTTAAAATGAGAGGTAATTTTACCGCAGGAGACGATGTCGAAGTTGGATATTTAACTGATCCTAATGATGATGCTACTTTTATAGCTTTTACATCTTTTAACGCATCAACTTTAACGTATGCAGATTTTTCTTATGCTCCAGTTGCAGGAACTTATTCTGATAATTTGGCTTTTAGACATACAGGAAACTTAGGATTGAGCGTATTGATAGATGATGTAGTTTGGGAGCCAGTTCCAGTAGGAGCTCCAGCATGTGTTACATTAACTACGCCAGCAAATGGTGCAACTAGTGTGTCAAGTTCACAGGTAACTTGGGCAAGTAATGTAGATGCTACGGGATACAAAATAAAAGTAGGTACAACACTTACAGGATCAGAATTTTTAGCATCAACAGATGTTTTGAATGTGACCACATATAACTTAGGTGCTTTGGCATCAGGTACAACTTATTATGTTACAATAACTCCTTACAATGCGACAGGTGATGCAATAGGATGTACAGCTTCTAGCTTTACTACTTGTGCTTCAAATAGTACATTGCCTTGGATAGAAAACTTTGATGCTTTAGCAACAGGAACAAATATATTCCCTTCTTGTTGGGCATACACAAATGCATCGAGTACTTGGTCAATATCTACTGCGCCAGTTGCACATAGTGGAGCAAATTCGTTAAGAAGAACATGGGGAACAGATGGTTGGGCATTTACGCCAAAAGCAACTCTAACAGCTGGGACATCATATACTTTTAGTTATTTTGTTAGAACTAATGATACAACTGTTGGCTACGATATAACACTTGGTGTTGGTACAGCTCAAACAGATGTTGCAATGACAACTATCTTGTCTACTCAAGCAGGATATCAAGATCCAGCTTGGACTTTAGTTACAAACGAGTTTACACCTACAGTATCTGGAGATTATTCTTTCGGAATAAA
The DNA here is from genome assembly GCF_046153165.1 of Flavobacterium sp. Lineage (GTDB taxonomy): Bacteria > Bacteroidota > Bacteroidia > Flavobacteriales > Flavobacteriaceae > Flavobacterium. The sequence continues at coordinate 21,459 of NZ_JBJXEN010000018.1, forward strand.
TGTTGTAGCGGATTTTGCACCAAATGGAATAAACTTTGATGATTTTAAACTTGAAGTTACTCCAGCTTGTGTGTCACCAAATCCAACAGTTAGTAATATTACTTCTACTTCAGCTGATATGGCTTGGAGTGCAATTTCAGGAGCTGTAAATTATGAATATGTATTGGATAATGTAGTAACAAATCCTGCGGGTTCTGGAACATTAATTACTCCAGTTACATATCTTGCATCTGGCTTAACTCCTGGTACACAGTATTATTTTCATGTTAGAACTAATTGTGGAGCTGGCTTCAGCACATGGTCAACAATAACATTTACAACTTTACCATCACCACCAGTAAATGATAATTGCTCTGGTGCTACAGTTTTAATTCCAGCTGCAGATTATGCAACAGGATCAACAGTTGGTACAATAGTTGGAGCTACAGATTCATCTACAGAGCCTGTTCCATCATGTGCTTCTTATGTAGGTGGTGATGTATG
>NZ_JBJXEN010000022.1:0-40129 GCF_046153165.1 Flavobacterium sp.
GTAGGTACGGGTGTAACTGGTGCTAGCATAACTGCTGGCGCTTTACCTACAGGAGTGACTGGTAGCTTTGCTGCTGGAGTATTCACTATTAGTGGAACTCCAACGGTAGCTGGAACTTTCAATTACACTGTAACTACAAGCGGTGGTTGTGCACCAAATATTTCTTTATCAGGAACAATTAAAGTAAATCCTTTATCAAGTATTACTTTGACATCTGCAGTAGGAACAGCAGCACAAACAATTTGTACTAACATAGGGTTATCACCAATTATTTATACTGCTGGATCAGGAGTTACAAGTATAAGTATTACAGCGGGTGCATTACCATTAGGGATAACAGGAACTTTTGCGGGTGGAACTTTCACTATAAGTGGAACTCCAACACTTGCCACTCCTGCAACTTACAATTATACCGTAACCACAAGTGGTGGATGTGCCCCAGATGTTTCATTATCTGGAACAATCATAGTAACTCCGGCACCAACAATTGCTTTAACATCGGCAACAGGAACTGACAATCAAAATGTTTGTAATAAAGCGTTAATAACAGCTATTAGTTACAGTATTGGAGGATCTGGTACTGGAGCTAATGTCACTGGATTGCCGACTGGAATAACAGGTGTATTTGCGACAGGAGTTTTTACAATAAGTGGAACACCAACAGTGGCAGGAACATTTAATTATACGGTAACTACAACTGGAGGTTGTAATCCGGGTGTTTCATTAAGTGGAATTATCACAGTTATAGAAATACCAGACCCAAAACCAATTGCAACTCCTAGTTATATTTGTGTTGATGCAAATAATATACCTATTAGCACATCAACAATACAAACACAATTAGATGATACAAATTATACTTTTGTGTGGTCTGATTCAAATGGGGTTATAGTTGGAGCAACTCAAAGTTTCTACATTGCTAGTGTGCCTGATACATATAGTGTAGTAGCTACACCTGTAGCAAATAATTCATGTTCATCATTGCCTGCTTCAGTTGTAATATCTCCATCATTGCCTCCACTAACAGTGATTGCAACACCATCTGATTATTTTGCAGATGTACAAACAATAACTGTTACTGTTACTCCAGCAGGTAACTATGAATATCAAATAGATAATGGTCCTTTTCAAACAAGTAATATATTTACAAATGTTGGAGCTAAATCACATACTATAACAGTAACGGATCTCAATCATTGTGGAGAAATATCTACCACAGCTTATATTGTAGATTATCCTAGATTCTTCACTCCAAATTCAGATGGAATTCATGATACTTGGAATATCTCATCTATAAGTGATCAAAAAAATGCTAAGGTTTTAATTTTTGATAGATTTGGAAAATTCCTAAAAGAAATTAGGCCTTCAGGAGATGGCTGGAATGGATACTTCAATGGAAAAGAACTACCTTCTACTGATTATTGGTTTGTTGTTACTTATGAAGAAAAAGGAATTACAAAAGAACTAAAATCACATTTTGCCATGAAACGATAAAACATTGTTTTATAAATAAAAAAGGCTTCTCAATTTGAGAAGCCTTTTTTATTTATATTTTTTTGTAATAGTAAAAAAAATAAGATATTAAAACAATCTATTCTTTAGAAGCTAAATATCTTTCGGCATCTAATGCAGCCATACAACCCGTTCCTGCAGCAGTAATGGCTTGACGGTAAACATGATCTGCAGCATCGCCTGAAACAAAAACACCAGCAACATTAGTTTTAGCTGTTCCAGGAATATTTACAATATAACCTGTTTCGTCAAGGGTAATGTAATCTTTAAAAATATCAGTATTTGGTTTATGACCAATCGCTACAAAGAAACCTGTTGCTTCGATATCAAAAATATCTCCAGTAGTTTTATTTTTTGCTTTTACAGCAGTTACCACTTGACCGTCACCTAAAACCTCAACAGTATCATGGTTCATTAAGATGGTAATATTTTCAGTTTTACGAACACGAGCTTCCATGATTTTTGAAGCTCTAAATTGTTCGCTACGAACTAACATAGTTACTTTTTTACACAATTTAGATAAATAATGCGCTTCTTCGCAAGCTGAATCCCCTGCTCCAACGATAACAACTTCTTGGTTACGATAGAAAAATCCGTCACAAATCGCACAAGCCGAAACTCCACCACCCATCTTTAGATAATGTTGTTCTGAATCTATTCCTAAATATTTTGCAGTTGCACCAGTCGAAATTATAACTGTTTCACAATGCAATTCTTTTTCATCATTTATCCATACTTTATGAATATCTCCTGAAAAATCAACTTTTGTAGCCCAACCAACACGAATATCCGTTCCAAATCTTTTTGCTTGTTCTTCTAAACCAATCATCATTTCTGGACCCGTAATTCCTTCTGGATTTCCGGGGAAATTTTCTACTTCATTTGTTGTAGTAAGTTGACCTCCGGGCTGCATTCCTTGGTACAAAACAGGGTTCATATTTGCTCTAGCAGCATATATTGCAGCTGTATATCCAGCAGGACCAGAACCAATAATTAGGCATTTTATTTTTTCGATTGTATCTGACATAATGAGTGTTTTTATAAAAATACAAATGTAAACTTTATTATAAAAATTTCACTCTTTAATAAATTGAAAAAACTTATTTATTGATAGAAAAATACTTTTATTATTTTACATGTTGAATTGCCCAAATAAGTAAAGTATTTTTTTCTTTAGGTAGTTTTAATTTTTCAATAATATTACTGCGATGACCTTCTACTGTTTTTTCTGATAGGAAGAGTAATTCAGCAATTTGTTTGCTTGTTTTTTGTTGAGCAATTAGTTCTATAATTTTTCTTTCGGATAAAGTTAGTTTAGCAAGTTCGTCATTATCATTTTTATTATCAACAACTAAGTCATCTTCTAGATATTCGCTTACATAACGATTTCCTTTTTTTACTTTTAGCAAACATCTTTCTAATTCTGTTTGCGCATGCTCTTTGAGAATATACCCATAAATACCATATTCAGTTGCTTTTTTGTAAATAGTCATTTCTTTGTGCATGGTAAGCAAAATTATTTTGGTTTTCAGTTTACTTTCTTGTACTTTTTTAGCAACATCTAAACCGTCGAGACCTGGCATATTTATGTCTAAAATTGCAATTTCAGGAGAATGCAATTTGATAAGATTTAATGCCGAAATACCGTTTGAGCAAGTGTCAAATACTTTATATCCATAAGATTCGACAAAGCTTTTTGTTCCTTGTAATGTAAATGGATGATCGTCTGCAATTAATATTTTCATTATGTTTTTTTAATTTCAATAGTTATAATTGTCCCATTTTTATCGGATACAATTTTTGCTTGCCCGCCAATTACTCTACTTCTTTCTATAATATTATGTAATCCAAAAGCATTAGAACCGTTTAATGTTTCGGAAACATTAAATCCTATTCCGTTATCTTTTATTTCAATATAGATTATGTTGTTTTTTTCTAAAACTGTAATTTTTGCTGCGACTGCATTAGCATATTTTATAATATTAGAAAGAGCTTCTTGGATGATTCTATACACTTGCAACTCATCATTTGTTGATAGAGAATTATTATAATCAATATCAGCCGTTACCATAAAATCATTTACAGATTGAGCTCTTTCTACTAATTGTTCGATGCTAGATTTTAATCCAATTTTATCAAACATAATTGGATGTAAGTTTCTACTAATAATACGGATATCATTTATAATGGAATCGATTTTATTATTTGTTATATCATTTTTTTCTTCAAACAGATTTTTTAAACCTAGTAATTCGTGACTCACACTATCATGTAAATCACTAGCAATACGTTTGCGTTCTTCTTCGGTTTTTTCTAATAATTGTTTGGTGTATACTTGTGCATTTTGCTTTTCTAATCTTAATTTTTTTTGTTTTTGTCTGGTTATATAAATTACTACGGTTAAAAACAATCCTAAAAACAATGAAGCTAAAAGCGCTATTGTAGTGTTTTTATTTAGAATAGTTGTTTTTTGGAGTGCAATTTCTTGTTCTTTTTTCTCCGTTTGGTATATAGTTTCTAGCTCGACAATTTTTCCTCTTGTTGCAATATTACCTAAACTATCGCCTATAATTTGTTTTTCTTCTTCATATTTTAATGCGTTTTTAAAATCATTATTTTGAATAGCATGTTTTTTTAATACACTGTAAAACAAATCGGCTTTTTCATATTGCTCATTATCTTTTAGAATTGGAATAGCTTTTTTTATAGCTTCAATATTGGAATGATTAGGGTTATTTTTTATTTCATATTGTACTAATGTTGCCTTATAATCTTGCATCCAATTATCTGAATCTACTTTTTCAACAATTGGTTTTAGCTCGTCTAAAATTTCTTTAGCTTCGATTAATTTATTTTCACGTAATAAATTTTCAACTTTAAAGTCATAAATAGCAATTTTTAAAATATCACTTTCATATTTACTTGCTTTAAAAGCTTGGTATGTTGAGTCTATTAATGGTGTTTTTCGAGAATCTTGTACATAATCATACACTGAGATTTTATTATATAAACCCATGTAGGTATCATAAATATTATCAATACTTTTAAATGCTTTTATGGCTTTATCTGCATTTTCAATTGCCCTTTTCTTATCTCCAATTGCTTTGTAAATGTTGGCATAATTTGAATAAACAGAACCTAATCCATCAATATCACCTATTTTATTAAAATATTCTAAAGATTTTTGATTGGCTTCCAAACTTAAATTTTGCTTCCCCATACCAAAATACACATAGGACAATTCGTAATAAGCTCTGGCTATTTCATAACAACTTTTGTAATCATTAGGTTCTAATAAAGTTATATTTTTAAAATAATTACATGATTTTTTAAAATCTCCTTTGTCATAATAGTAATTAGCTAAATAGGAATCTACAAAAGTGGTTTTTAAAGCGGGAACATTATGTCTATATTTTTTATTAAAATTATTAATTGTGTTTAAAAAAGCACTATCGTAATCATAATGGTAAGATAATTTTGTGCCAACCACATCTAAAATTTTAGCAGCATCTAAAAAATTCTCTTCTTTAATTTTAGTATCATAATAATTATTGAAAATAGATAAATATTTTTTCCTGTTATTAGTATAGTTTTCATTTTTTCTTAACCAAACTTTTGTAGCATCTTCTTTAATGGGAGCTTCCATTTTAAAAATAACTTCAGTTTCTTTTTTATTATTACAAGCTAAAAAAAGAAGTATAATAAAGGTGGAAAGAATATATTTATATTTTTTTGAAAGAATCATTTTGTTGGATATTATTTTTTTATTTGAATTGTAATAATAGTTCCAGACTTATCGGATAAAATTTTTGCCTCGCCACCAATCACTCTACTTCTTTCTATAATATTATGTAATCCAAAAGCATTGGATCCATTTAATTTTTCATTTACATCAAATCCTTTTCCATTGTCTTTTATTTCTACGATTAGACTTTCATTTTTCTGAGAAATTGTGATTTTTGCTGCGACTGCATTGGCATATTTGATGATGTTTGACAAGGCTTCTTGGATGATTCTATATACTTGCAACTCATCATTTGTTGTTAGAGAATTATTATAATCTATATCCGCAGTTACCATAAAATCATTTACAGATTGAGCTCTTTCTACTAATTGTTCGACACTAGATTTTAATCCAATTTTATCAAACATAATTGGATGTAAGTTTCTACTAATAATACGGATATCATTTATAATGGAATCGATTTTATTATTCGTGATATCATTTTTTTCTTCAAACAGATTTTTTAGACCTAGTAATTCGTGACTCACGCTATCATGCAAATCACTAGCAATACGTTTGCGTTCTTCTTCAGTTTTTTCTAATAATTGTTTGGTGTATAATTGTGCGTTTTGCTTTTCTAATCTTAATTTTTTCTGTTTTTGTCTGGTTATATAAATTACTACAGTTAAAAATAATCCTAAAAATAATGAAGCCAAAAGTGCTATTGTAGTGTTTTTATTTAGAATAGTCGTTTTTTGAAGTGCAATTTTTTGTTCTTTTTTCTCCGTTTGATATATAGTTTCTAACTCGGCAATTCTTCCTCTGGCGGCTATATTTCCTATACTATCTGTAATAATTTGTTTTGCTTCTTCATAGTGTAAGGCATTTTTGAAATCATTGTTTTGAATAGCATTATTTTGTAACACACCATAGAACATATTAACTTTTTCATATTGTTGATTTGTTATTAAAGTGGGTATTGCTTTTTTTATATCATTAAAATTAGAATAATTAGGATTTTTTTTTATTTCATATAACGCAGTAGTTATTTTATATTCTTGAGTCAAATCATCAGAATCTATTTCTTCAATAACTGGTTTTAAGTCGTCTAATATTTTCTTTGCTTCAGTTAGTTTGTTTTCTTCTACTAGATTCTCAACTTTAAAATCATAAAGTTTAATTTTCAAAATTTTACTATCATCTTTACTGTCTATAAAAGCTTGATAGGTAGAATCAATAAGTGCTCTTTTTCGAGAGTCTTTCATAAAATCATAAATCGAAATTTTATTAATTAAACCAATGTAGACATTATACGTATTATCGATACTTTTATAGGCTTTTATAGCTTTATCAGCGTTTTCAATAGCTCTTTTTTTGTCTCCAATAGCTGTGTAAATATTGGAATAGTTTGAGTAAACAAAAGCCAAACCTTTAGGATTATTAATTTTAGTAAAGTATTCAAAAGATTTTTGGTTGGCAACTAAACTCAAATTTTGCTTACCCATTATATAATACATATAAGATAAATCATAATAAGCTCTAGCTATATTATAACAACTATTGTAATCATTAGGTTCTAGTAAAGTTATATTTCTAAAATATTCACATGCTTTTTTTAAATCGTACTTATCATAATAATAATTAGCTAAATAAGCATCTACAAAAGTGGTTTTTAGTGCTGGTACTTCCTTTCTGTATTTAGTATCAAATTCTTTGATCATAGCCATAAAAGGCTCATTAAAATCATAAGAATCGGCCAGATACACACAAGCTATATCTAAAATTTCAGCAGCATTCAAATAGTTATGTTCTGCTATTTTTTGATTGTAGTATTTGTATAAAACTGATAAATATTTTTTATCTTTTTTGTAATTTTCTACTTTATGCAACCACGATTTAGTAGCGTCTTCTTTAGCTGGAATTTCTTTCTCAAAAACAACTTCATTTTCTTTCTTATCTACACAGCTTAAAAAGAGAAATAAAGTTAAAATAATATATATAAAGCGCTTTGTCATTTCAAATAATTTTCAACAAAAGTATTTAATTAAATTTCATAAAAAAGGGTTTCTTAAAATTCAGGGGTTTCCCCCTATATGAATTCATTTTCTATTGTATCAACTTTGTACTCAGAATTTGGAAGATTAGAACATATAATCTAAAAATCCAAAACCTAATTAATTTTAAAAACCAATTTTTATGAACAGAATCTTACTTCGAAAACCAACTCGCTCCTTTACCAAAGGAAAATTTCGGACAAAAACAATGGCAATGCTGCTGTTTTTCTTGTTTTTTAGTCTAGCCAGTGTGCGAGCGCAGGTGGCGGTAACAGTCACATCGGGAGCTACAAACGTTACTCCCAATTTGGCAGCAACTTATAGCTCGTTTGCTAATTTAACTGCCGCATTAAATAATATTACTGCGATGACTGGTGCGGTAAATATTCAATTAAGCGGAGGCACAGAGGTAGCTCCACCAAAAGGATTTACTATCGGAAGTACGACCTTGAATGCCGCCTTAACTGCGTCGGCAGGTAACGGTGGAAATGGAGGTATCAATATTAACGGTATCTTCGTGGGCTACAATAATCCTTCAAATACCAATTTAGTTGGTGGGGTTGGAACAGCAACCGGCGCATCGGCAAGCCCAGATGGAATTTTAAAATTAGTTGGTGCTGATTATATAGGACTTACCTATATAAGTTTTATCGATCCGACGACAAATACCACACCAACCACCGCCATGGAATTTGGTGTCGCCTTATTTAAAGCCAGCCCAACTGATGGTTGCCAGCATAACTATATAGACACAAACTTTTTTACTATGCAACGGTTAAATACCACTGTCGGAAGTGGGCCGATGATTGGTGAAGCCGCAATTATAATTGTTAACTCAATACCGACGGCTGCAATTACATCAATAACGCCAACTTCAAATAGCGGTGCAAGTACCGATAATGACATACGAAATAACGATATAAATGGCGGTGCAAATGGTATTTCGCTATACGGTTACATTGCCCCGGCTCCATACGATTTTGTAGATACGCGCAACTCAATAACAGGTAATTACGTTCGAAATTTTGGCGGAGGTATTCCTGCTACTAGTAGTAACGGTATCATAACTCGTGGGCAGTGGGAAACAGATATTGAATACAATAATGTCGATAATAACGATGGCTTTGGTGTCAATCAAAATTCAAACCTGTACGGCATTAATGTTTTTAATGCAACCAATTCAAACTCGATTACTAGTAATAACGTGATTAAATTGCAAAGCGGTACTACAACTGGCGGGCAAGTATACGGCATTTACAATTCAATAAATACGGGCGGTAACGTTCCTGGTTTTTCAACTACCATCAATAATAATACTATCGACATGGCGCAACCCTTGCTGACGACAGCGGGAAATATGCGTGGAATTAATTGTATTTCGTCTTCTCAAATCCTAACTATTTCAAACAACATTATAAGTGGTTTGAGTCCTTTTGCCTTTACAGGAAATGCCTACGGTATATACACTCTAGGAACGGCAACCACCACAAACATAACTAATAATTCAATAAAGAATTTTAATCGTACCGGAACAACAGGAATTACATATGGAATACTTTGTCAAGGTACAGCAGCGACTACAACAGCAACAACTGGTCCGACCAACGTTGTAGCAGATGGAAATACTATTGATAACTTAACTTTTACAGCTACAGATAACACTGGTTTTGTGTATGGAATTAATGCTGGTGTAAATACAATTACAAATACTATAAATAATAATGTGGTTAAAAATTTAGCGGTAGGTACTTCCGGATCTATTTATGGCATCTATGATAACGGTATTGCAGGTACAAAAGTGTGTCAAAACAACCAAGTTTTTAATTTCTCAACACCTGCAGGCGTTGGAACAAGTACTTATAACTCTTATTACGGAATTTATTACACAAATAACGCAATTGCAGCTTTAAATTTAGATATTACTGGCAACAGTATTTATTCTTTAAACAATTTAGGTACAGGTACCAACGGTGATGTTTACGGAATTTACTGTACTGCACTGCAACCAAGTTCAATTTACAAAAACAAAATTTACGATTTATCGTACAATGGTACAAATACTACTGTAAACGGATGGGTAAGTGGCATTTTTGCACTTAATAACGTAAGTACTATTTACAACAATACGATAGCCGATTTACGAATGCCTAATTACGCCCAACCTACGCAAAAGCTTTTTGGAATTCGGGTAGGTAATGCCAATTTATATTATAATACTGTTTTTTTAAGTGGAACAAATGCTTCGAGTGCTGCGTTGTTTTCATATACAGCAGGTTCACTTAAATTGAATAACAATATTTTTATTAATACTGTAACACCAAACTCAGGTGGAATTGCAACTGCTTATTCAAGAGCTGATACAACTATAAATACTTATACTGCATCATCAAATTATAACTTGTTTGCGGGAACAAATATCTATTACGACGGAACGAGTACCGATGCTACTCTTGCAGCCTACAAAACCAGAATGGCAACACGTGATCAAAACTCGGTTACCGAAACCACAACACCTTTTATAAGTACAGTTGGTTCTAACCCAGATTTTTTACGTTTGCCACTAAACGCAATCTCTGTTGCTAATAATAACGCGTTACCAATCACTTCACCAGCCATCACAACTGATTATTGGGGAGTAACAAGAAGCGGTACAACACCAGATATTGGTGCATCAGAATTTATAGGATTGGTTTGTACAACACCAACTGTTTATACAGTAACTGGTGGAGGTAATGGTTGTGGCTCAACAGGAGTTCCTGTTGGATTAAGCAATTCTCAAACGGGTGTTAATTATCAATTAAAATTAAATGGAGTTGCAACTGGTGGTTTAGTAGCGGGAACAGGAGCAGCATTGTCTTTTGGCAATCAAACTGTTGCAGGAACATATACTGTTGATGCCACTAGTAATGTAGCAGGTTGTACAACACCAATAGCCATGTCAGGAAATGCTATTGTTACTACTAGTCCAGCCGTAAATGCAACGAGTAGCCAAACCAATGTTTCTTGTAATGGCGGTTCAAATGGTACTGCGACTGTCGTTGCATCAGGTGGAACAGCCCCTTTTACTTATTTGTGGTCACCAACTGGCGGAACGAGTGCAACAACAACAGGAAGACCAGTAGGAGCTTATACGTGTACTATTACCGATGCTGTAGGTTGTTCTACATCAAGAAATTTTACTATCACACAACCACCTGCTATTTCTACAGCATCTTGGTCACAAACAAACATTGCCTGTAATGGCGGATCAACTGGTGCTGCAAGTGTTTCACCTTCAGGAGGAACAGCTCCTTATACTTATTCTTGGGCACCATCTGGCGGAACAGGAGCATCTGCTAACGGATTAGTAGCAGGTACATACACTGTTACTGTTACTGATAATAATAGTTGTACAGCAACTAGAAATTATACTATTACACAATCTACAGCGGTGTCTGGGTCAGCTGTTGTTACAAACGTTGCTTGTAACGGAAGCACAAATGGAGCTATTAATTTAACTCCCTCTGGTGGAACACCAGGATATACTTACAATTGGGCTGGTGGAATTACTACGGAAGACAGAACTGGGCTTGCTGCTGGAGCATATTCAGTAACAATTACTGATGCTAATGGATGTTCAGCAATTCGTAGTTTTACTGTAACACAACCAACTGCAGTATCTGGGTCAGGTATTATAACCAATAATGCATGTAACGGAGGCACAAATGGAGCTATTAATTTAACTCCCTCTGGTGGAACACCTGGTTATACATTCAATTGGGGGTGGTGGCATAACTACTGAAGACAGAACTGGACTTGCTGCTGGAACCTATTCGGTAACCATTACCGATGCCAATGGTTGTACAGGAATAAGTAATTATACTATTACGCAACCTACAGCAATATCTGGGTCAGGTGTTGTTACAAACGTTGCTTGTAACGGAGTCACAAATGGAGCTATTAATCTAACTCCTTCTGGCGGAACACCAGGATATACTTACAATTGGGGCGGTGGAATTACTACAGAAGACAGAACTGGACTTGCTGCTGGAGCATATTCGGTAACAATTACTGATGCCAATGGTTGTTCAGCAATTCGTAGTTTTACTCTTACACAACCACCAGCTTTGGTTACGTCTTTGGTTTCTCAAACTAATATATCTTGTTTTGGGGGAAACAACGGATCTGCAACTATTAGTGTTTCAGGCGGAACAGCAGGATATTCTTATAACTGGACACCTGGAAACCCACCTGGAGACGGAACTGCTACTATTACCGGAGTAACAGCGGCAACTTGGACTTGTACTATAACAGATGCCAATGGATGTACAACATCAAGAAATGTAACTATTACACAACCATGGGCTTTAGATGCTATTGCATCAACACAAACTAATGTTTTTTGTAATGGTAACTCAACTGGTTCAGCAACCGTTTCTGCAGCTAACGGTACACCACCATATACTTATGACTGGACACCTGGAACTCCATCTGGAGACGGAACTGTAACAGCAACCAATTTAATAGCGGGTACTTACAATTGCTTAGTAACTGATGCTAATGGATGTGCTAGAAATGTAGGGTTTACCATTACACAATCAGCTGCTTTAGACAATTCAATTTCTCAAGCATTAGGAGTAGTGACTGCTAATCAAAGTGGGGCTACTTACCAATGGTACGAATGTCCTAATACTTTGATAATAGGACAAACAAATCAGAATTATACACCAACTGTTGCAGGAGATTATAAAGTAGATGTAACTCTTGCTGGCTGTACTGTCACTTCAAGTTGTGTTACTGTGAGCACTTTAGGAACAGAAAGTTTTTCTTTTAATTCTAAATTATCAATATATCCTAATCCTTCAAGTGATGTGTTCTCTATAAATAGCGATACACGTGGCACCATCGTAGTATATGATTTGATAGGAAAAATAATCAAATCTGAAACTATCAATTTAGGGATTACTAAACTAGATTTAAGTAAATACCCAAGTGGAATTTATTTGATGAAAGTAACTAATGACAGTAATCAAACTAAAACAATGAAATTGATTAAACAATAAATAGATTTAGTTTTTAATAAAAAAGACTTCCAAAAAATATTTTGGAAGTCTTTTTGTTTTTGCTAAAATTCAGGGGTTTCCCCCTATATGAATTTATTTTCAATTACACCAACTTTGTAATCTGATTTAAAGGATTACCGAGGTAATCAATTTTTTTAACATTAATATAAAAGATAAATTATGAGAAGAAATGTACTTAGAACAAAAAATCATGCTTCAATAGGAAGAAAAATTTTCACAAAAATAGTAGCCGCTTTGGTTTTTGTCTTGTTGACCAATACTATGTTTAGTCAAGCAGGTGCGGCGTTAGATTTTGATGGTGCCAACGATTATGTACAAATAGGAAATATCATGCCTGCAACGTATACTAAAGAAGCGTGGTTTTATGTGTCAAACTTAGGACTTCAAAACAATCTTATTTCTGGAGGAGCCGATGGGCAACATGCATTGTATCCTTCAGCTACTTATGGAAACAAATTATCTGCTGGACACAATGGCACTTGGAATTCAGTGCAAGATCCAACTCCAATAATAGCTAATACTTGGTATCATGTTGCTTTGACTTATGATGCGGCAACCACTACGATGAAATTATATAAAAATGGTGTTTTAGTTTCAACAAATACAAGTGTACCCCCTTTTATAGGTGGTAATGCTTTACGACTTGGTTCTTTTGATGCTGTCCAAAATCTACTTGGTGGCAAATTAGATGAAGTTCGCATTTGGAATAGAGTATTACCGCAATGTGAAATTCAAAACAACATGAATGGCGAATTACCTTCTGGACAAGTAGGACTGGTAGCTTATTACAAATTTAATCAAGGGATTGCATCTGGAAACAATGTTGCAATAACTACTCTAACTGATTCTAGTGGGAATACTAATACAGGAACATTAAACGGATTTGCATTAACTGGAGCTACCTCAAACTGGGTAACACCAGGAGGTGTGGTTACAGGAACGATGAGCCCAACTCCTTTGTCGGTTACAAGTCCTCAAGTTTTTTGTACTGGTTCAACAGTTGCCAATTTAACTGCTACAGGAACCACTATCAAATGGTATAATGTTGCTACAGGAGGAACTGCTTTGGTTTCTACAACAGCATTAGCTACTGGAACTTATTATGTGACACAAACTACTGGAACTTGTGAAAGCCCTAGAACGGCAGTGACCGTGACAATAAATACAACTGCAATTCCAACAGCTACTTCCCCTCAAACTTTTAATACAGGAGCTACCGTTGCCAATCTTGTAGCAACTGGAACTGCTTTGCAATGGTATGCAGCTTCAACAGGCGGAGCCGCTTTAGTAAGTACAACACCATTAGCAACTGGTTTGTATTATGTTTCTCAAACCATAGCAGGTTGCGAAAGTCTAAGAAGATCGGTTCAAGTAAATATTAATGGCGCTTCTTTAAATTTTAATGCCACTACAGATTATGTAGATCTTGGAACAGCTATTGCAACAGCTATCGACCCTATAAACACAATTACAGTCGAAGCTTGGGTATATCCAACAGCAGTAAGTAATGGTTTAGGAAATAATTTTGGTATGATAGTAGGTAATTATAATACATCTGCAAATAATATGCAATTTATGCTTAGAAAAGAATCGGGTACAGATTATGCTTTTTGGGTAAATTGTGGTGCAGGATATCAGGCAGTTGGTGCAGTAAATTCTCTAACTTTAAACACATGGCAGCATATTGCAGGTGTTTGGAACGGAATCGATATAAAAATTTACATCAATGGAGTACTTAAAAATACAACTACAGGTGTAACAGGGAGTAGTTTTGTAACTTTAGCAAATCCAATTAGAATGGGTAAAAATTTAGCTAATGAAAAGTTTGTTGGAAATATTGATGAGGTTCGTATTTGGAGAAGAGCATTGTCACAATGTGAAATTCAAAACAACATGAATACTGAGTTGCAATCAGGTCAAATAGGATTGTTGGCTTATTACAAGTTTAATCAAGGGATTGCTTCTGGAAATAATGCTTCAATAAATACGCTAACCGATTCTAGTGGGAATACTAATACAGGAACATTGAATAGTTTTGCTCTTACTGGAACTACATCAAACTGGACGGCTCCAGGAGCAGTTGTTACCGGAACGATGAGTCCAACTCTTTTATCTGTTGTGAGTCCACAAGCTTTTAATACAGGAGCTACAGTTGCCAACCTAGTAGCAACAGGAACTACTTTGCAATGGTATGCAGTTTCAACAGGTGGAGCCGCTTTAGTAAGTACAACACCATTAGCAACTGGTCTGTATTATATTTCTCAAACCATAGCAGGTTGCGAAAGTCCAAGAACAGCAGTTCAAGTAAATATTAATGGAGCTGCGTTAGATTTTGATGGAGTGAATGACCAAGTAAGTTTTGGAAATCCAATAACAACTTTATTAAGTGGAACTAATAAACTTACAGCAGAAGCTTGGGTGAAAACAACTAATACAACAGGCATAAAAACATTTATTTGTAACCATGGAAGCGGTTTACCTACACAATTCGATTTACGTACAAATGGTACTAATTTTGATTGCTTTGTTGGTTTTGGTACATACGTTGTCACAGGAGGAACAGTTATTCCTAATACTTGGCAACACGTTGCTATGGTATTTGATGGGGTAACATTAAAATTATATGTTAATGGTGTTAATGTTGGTACCACAAGTACTCCATCATATACTTTACCCGCTAGTACTGCTCCAATTATAATGGGAAATAATGGTTATGGGGAAATTTTTCAAGGAAAAATGGACGAAGTCCGTATTTGGAATCGTGATTTGCCTCAAGCGGAAATTCAAAATAATATGAATTGCGAATTAGGTTCAGGGCAAACAGGATTAGTAGCTTATTATAAATTTAATCAAGGAATTGATAACGCAAGTAATACTACAATAACTACACTTACAGATTCTAGTGGAAATACGAATACTGGGACATTAAACGGATTTACACTTACAGGAACCACTTCAAATTGGACAGGAACTGGTGGTGTAACAACAGGAAATACTTGTTCTACTTATTTAAATGTGAATGATTTTGAATTTTCATCAAAATTATCAGTATATCCTAATCCGTCAAGCGATGTGTTTTCAATAAATAGCGATACAAATGGAAAAATTGTAGTTTATGATTTAATTGGAAAAATTATCAAATCTGAAAACATCAATTTAGGTATTACAAAACTAGATTTAAGTAATTATCCAAGTGGCATTTATTTGATTAAAGTAACCAATGACAGTAATCAAACTAAAACAATGAAATTGATTAAACAGTAAATAGATTTAGTTTTTAATAAGAAATGCTTCCAAAATATTTTTTGGAAGCATTTTTGTTTTTTACTAAAATTCAAGGGTTTCCCCCTATATGAATTCATTTTCTATTGCGCCAACTTTGTAATATAATTTTTAAAAAGAAAAAATATGAAAAAAATGACACTATTAAAAAGACAAATTCTTTGTCTTATGTTATTACTAGTTAGTAGTTTTTCGATAGGACAAATTCTAGACCAATCAAATGCCCCTTCAAGCAATGGAGGTTATGTATGCAAAGTGAGCCCATACGATTCTAGTGCGGGTCAATCTTTTGTTGCAGGCGTTACAGGCAATTTATCGCAAGTAAATATTAGAATTGGTAATTTCTATTCTGAATTTGTCGCAGGAAATTTTCAACTTCGTATTATTGCAGGTAATGGATATTCTGGTACGGTTTTGAATACGACCATATTTACTATTTCATCTGCACCAGTTGCTAATAGTTTTCAAGAATTGGCAATAACGTTGTCTAATACAGTTCCAATAATTGCTGGGAACACTTATATTATTGATATAATAGGCATTACAGGTACAGTGTACACGTCCCAAACAAATTCTGTTTACGCAAATGGGAATTACTATTATTATGGTGTAGTTTCCTCTGGTTATGATTTGTGGTTTAAAACTTTTGTAGCTGCAGGTAGTGCACTAAATTTTGATGGTGTAAATGATATTGTAAGTGTTGGCAGTAATGCGCTTTATTCAAATTTAGGTACAGGATCATTCACTTTAGAATCATGGATTAATCCAAGTAGTCTTTCAGGCGTAAAATCTATCATTCGTAAAGATGGAGATTATTGTTTATATGTTGATAATGGAATATTAAAATCAGAACGTTTTGCGACAGGAAGCGGTGGTACTTATTCTATTGCTAGTGGCACAACCACTCCTATAAGTTTAAATTCTTGGCAACATGTTGCAGCGGTTTGGACAGGTGCTACTTGCTCATTATATATAAATGGCAACTTGGTTTCGAGTACAATTACTTCTTCCAGCTCATCAAGCACTTCGGCTTTAAATATAGGTAGATCTTCTATCTTCAATCAAGGATTTACGGGTTCAATTGATGAGCTCCGCATTTGGAAAAGAGCTTTAACGCAATGTGAGATTCAAAATAATATTAATTCAGAGTTGTCTTCAGGGCAAACGGGTTTAGTTGTTTATTATAAATTTAATCAAGGAATTGCAGTAGGAACAAATACGACAGTCAATACATCTACTGATTCAAGTGGCAATGCTTTTACGGGTACATTAACGAATTTTGCCCTAACTGGCTCAAATTCAAACTGGATAACTCCTGGAAGTGTAATAACAGGTACAACAAGTCCAACATTCAATTTATTATCGGTAGCAACTGCCCAAACTTTGTGTAGTGGTACTGGAACTACAGTTGCCAATTTAACAGCCACGGGAACAGCTATTAAATGGTACAATGTTGCAACGGGAGGAATTCCTTTAGCTAGTACAACTACTTTGACCACAGGGACTTATTATGTAAGCCAAACCACAGGGACTTGTGAAGGTCCAAGGACTGCAGTTGCAGTAACTGTAAAAACAACAGCTTTACCTACGGTAACAACAACACAGGTATTCAATACTACTGCAACTGTTGCAAGTTTAGCCGCTACTGGTACACTATTAAAATGGTACGATGTTCCTAATGGAGGAGCAGCATTATCAATCGCAACTATTTTATATACAAGGACTTATTACGTAACACAAACGCTAAATTCTTGTGAAAGTACAAGAGTTGCAGTTGCAGTACAGGTAAACATTGACGGTGCAGCACTCAGTTTTGACGGCGGAGACGATTATGTAACTTGTGGCAACATTATGCCTGCCACGTATACAAAAGAAGCATGGTTTTATACTTCAAATTTAAGCTTTCAAAACAATATAATTTCTGGAGGTTCCGATGGACAACACGCCTTGTTTGCCTCTCCAAATAACGGTCAACGAATTTCTGCTGGACACAACGGCACTTGGGATTCCGTGCAAGATCCAACACAAATAGTAGCCAATACTTGGTACCATGTTGCTTTGACCTACGATGCCGCAACCACTACAATGAAGCTTTATACCAACGGAATTTTGGTTAGTACCAACACAACCGTAGACCCATTTATTGGTGGTAATGCCTTAAGGATTGGAGCTTTTGATAATGGAGGAAATTTATTTGGAGGTAAAATAGACGAAGTTCGTATTTGGAACAGAGCGTTATCGCAAGCCGAAATTCAAAACAATATGAATTGCGAGTTAGCACCAGGACAGATTGGATTGGTGGCCTATTACAAATTCAATCAAGGAATTGATAACGCAAATAATACAACAATAAGCACTTTAACGGATTCTAGTGGAAATACAAACACTGGAACATTAACTAGTTTTGACCTTACAGGCGTTACCTCAAATTGGGTTGCGGTTGGTAGTGTAACAACAGGAAATACCTGTTCAGCATTTTTAAATGCTGCTGATTTCGAATTTTCATCAAAACTAACTGTATATCCAAACCCTTCAAGCGATGTATTTTCTATCAATAGTGATACAAATGGTACAATAGTAGTATATGATTTAATTGGAAAAATTATTAAATCAGAAACTATCGATTTAGGGATTACAAAATTAGATTTAAGTAATTATCCAAGCGGGATTTATTTGATGAAAGTAACTAATGACAGTAATCAAACTAAAACAATGAAATTGATTAAGCAATAGTTTTAAAACTATTTAAACTAAATGAGGCTTCCTAAAAAGAAGCCTCATTTTTATATTTTATAATATTATCTTAAAAAGGAACATCACTATCATCATCAAAATCATTAGAACTACTTCCAAAAGCTTCATTAGCAGATGGCAAGTTTTTAGTCTGAAAAGGATTATCGTCTTGTCCCAAATTCATCGTTGATGGTAAATAATCATCTCCTCCTGAATAATCTTCAAGATTATCAAATTTACCTAAATTACCAATAAATTTCAGACGCACATTTTCTAGACTACCGTTACGGTGTTTGGCGATAATAAATTCGGCTTGACCTTGTGTTGGTGAGTGTTCATCATCATCCCATTCGTCAATTTTATAATATTCTGGACGATAAATAAACGAAACAATATCCGCATCTTGCTCGATTGCTCCAGATTCACGAAGGTCAGAAAGTAAAGGTCGTTTGCTAGATCCACGTGTTTCAACCGCACGGGATAATTGCGAAAGTGCTATTACGGGAACTTCTAATTCTTTTGCTAAAGCCTTTAAATTTCGAGAAATAGTCGATATTTCTTGCTCACGATTTCCAGGTCCTTTTCCACCTCCAGCAGTCATCAATTGAAGATAATCGACAATAATGATTTTGATATCATGTTGCGACTTCAAACGTCTTGCTTTGGCACGTAAATCAAATATTGAAAGTGATGGAGAATCATCTATATACAAGGGTGCTTTTTCTAAATCCTTAACCTTCACACTCAACTGCTCCCATTCGTGTTTTTCGAGCTTTCCGGTTCTTAATTTTTCTGATGACAAACCTGTTTCGGAAGAAATTAAACGTGTTATTAACTGAACCGAAGACATCTCTAATGAGAATAAAGCCACAGCATGACCAAAATCGATAGCCACATTTCTCGCCATCGAAAGTACAAATGCTGTTTTACCCATACCTGGACGAGCCGCAATGATAATTAAATCTGACGGTTGCCAACCTGAGGTTACTTTATCTAGTTTTTCGAAACCAGTGGCAATTCCAGAAAGTCCTTCTTTACCAGCAATTTCTTCAATACGTTTCTTGGCTTGAATTACCAAGCTTTGTGCTGTTTCTGAACTTCGTTTTATATTTCCTTGCGTTACTTCATATAATTTCGATTCGGCTTTGTCTAGTAAATCGAAGACATCAGTCGATTCATCGTAAGATTCTTCTATAATCTCCGAAGATATTTTTATTAAACTTCGTTGAATATATTTTTGAAGAATAATTCTGGAGTGAAACTCGATATGTGCAGAAGAGGATATTTTTTGAGTAAGTTGAATCAAATAAAAATCGCCACCAGCCAAATCTAGTTTACTCATTTTTCGCAATTGAGCAGAAACTGTTAATAAATCGACAGGTTGAGAATCATTAAATAAAGTGACAATGGCTTCAAAAATGTATTTGTGCCCATCTTTATAAAAAGCTTCAGGTTGTAAAATATCAATTACTTCATCAACCCCTTTT
Source organism: Flavobacterium sp. (assembly GCF_046153165.1). GTDB lineage: Bacteria > Bacteroidota > Bacteroidia > Flavobacteriales > Flavobacteriaceae > Flavobacterium. The sequence continues at coordinate 19,856 of NZ_JBJXEN010000022.1, forward strand.
TTATCAATCATCATAGCACCAAGCACAGCTTCTTCTAAATCGAGAACTTGTGGTGGCAGCTTTCCTTTTTCTAGGTTTATAATCGTAGTTTTATCTACTCTTACAGGGTTTATATTCTTGAAATTTTCCATATTGCGAAAGTAGTGAAAAAATAAAAAAAATCACTTTTGAATTGTTAGTAAAAAAATGTTGACAAGTATTTATTATTGTTAATAACCAAAAAAAAATCCGAAACGGTAAGGCTTCGGATTTATATAACTAAAGTAAGAAATTACTCGTTGAATTCTCCCATTTTGCTGTATTTATCCATTCGTTGCGATACTAAATCTACTGTTGATAAATCTTTAAGTTCATTAAAAGCTTTAAGGATATATTCTTCAACTGTTTTGAAAGCAGTTGCTTTGTCATAATGAGCTCCTCCTAATGGTTCTGGGATAATATCATCGACTAATTTTTGCCTTTTCATATCAGCCGAAGTCAGTTTTAATGCTTCTGCTGCTTGTTCTTTATATTCCCAACTTTTCCATAAAATAGAAGAGCAAGATTCTGGAGAAATTACCGAATACCATGTGTTTTCCATCATAAGTACTCTATCCCCTACTCCTATTCCTAAAGCACCACCAGATGCACCTTCTCCCACAATTACACAAATAATTGGCACTTTAAGCCTTACCATTTCAAGAATGTTTCTTGCAATTGCTTCACCTTGTCCTCTTTCTTCTGCTTCAATTCCAGGAAATGCTCCAGGAGTGTCTATTAATGTAACTACTGGAATATTAAATTTTTCAGCCATTTTCATTAAACGAAGTGCTTTTCTATAGCCTTCTGGATTTGGCATACCAAAATTACGAAATTGACGCATTTTTGTATTAATTCCTTTTTGTTGTCCTACAAACATAAAAGATTGATCTCCTATTTTTCCTAGACCACCAATCATGGCTTTGTCATCTTTGAACCCTCTATCTCCAAAAAGTTCAAGAAATGTTCCTTTTGTTAAGTTAGTAATATGCTCTAAAGTATAAGGACGACTTGGATGACGTGACAATTGTACTCTTTGCCATGCAGTTAAATTTCCGTATATATTTTTCTTAGTTTCTTCAAGCTTTTGATTAATTTGTTCACAGGTATTTGTAACATCAACATCTGATTCTTGTCCAATAACTTGACATTTATCTAGTTGCTCTAGAAGTTCTTTTATAGGTAATTCAAAATCTAAATATTCCATAAGATTTTTTTATTTTGTTTAGGTTTGAAAAGCAAAGATAGTTTTAAATTTAAAGATTGAAAAATTTAAAGATTGAAAAATTTACTTTATTAAGATTAAGTTCCTTTGAATTTGAATGCCCTAGCCCAGATTGCTTCGCCAGTTCGCTCTTTCAGGCTCGGGTGAAATGGAAATCATTTTTTAGGCGATTTTTATTCACCAAAAAATATTACTTCACTTAGCTTTTATTATAAGTAGAATTCAGTGAACTTCATTTGTAACAGATAGCTTGAATAGCTCCTAAAAATTACTTTTTCCTGTTTTTTAAAACTCCGTTTAGAATTACTGTTGACAAGATTATTAAAGCACCTATGTAAAATTGCGCACTCATTTTTTCTTTATCATTAAAAACAATTAACGCTAAAATTATCCCATAAATAGGCTCTAGATTGATGGTTAGCATGACTGTATATGGACTCAAATATTTCATCACACCAACAGATGCAATAAATGCATATGCTGTACAAACGGAACTTAACACGAGCAGCCAAACTAAATCATTTATTGAAATCTGAAAAAAACTGACGGTAAAACTTTGAGTAAATAACATAAATATCGACAAGCATAATACCCCTCCTAAAATTTCGTAAAAAGAGATAACGGTTGGGTTATACTTTACAGCAAATTTTCCGTTTATAACCGAAAATAATGCCGAAAGAAATGCTGAACTTAATGCCAAAACTATTCCGTAAAAGTAATTTCCTTGAACTTTAAAAATAATATATAATCCAGTAATTACAATTAATCCAAAAATAACTTCATATACAATTATCTTTCTTTTATAAAAAATTGGCTCTAATAAAGATGTAAAAAATGCTCCTGTAGATAAGCAAGCTAATGTAACTGAAATATTAGATTCCTTGATGGCTTTAAAAAAAGTGAGCCAATGCAAAGCAATTATTAAACCTGCAAAAAGAAAGGTAATTATGGTTTTTGTAGGAAGTTTTAATGATATTTTCTTAAAAACGACAAACAATAGAATAAATACTGTTGCAAAAGTCATTCGATACCAAACTAAAGGCAATGCTTCTAACGAGATTAATTTACCTAACACTGCCGTAAATCCCCAAATAAAAACAATTAAATGAAGGTGAAGATAACTATTTATAGCTTTATCTTTTTGCATTTCGGAGGAGGAAAAAAGCTAAAATTCCAAAAACAACATTAGGAATCCAAACTGCAATTATTGGTGCGATAGATGATTTTTCGGCTAATGTGCTAAATATTTTATCTAAAAATATATAACTAAATGCAATAGCTATACCTATAGCTAGGTTTATTCCCATTCCGCCACGACGCTTCATAGAAGAAACAGCTACTGCAATAATCGTTAATATAAATGCAGAAATTGGAATACTATATTTTCTATATTTTACAACTAAATATACATTTATATTTGCAGATCCGCGCTTTATTTCTTTATCTATAAACTTATTTAAATCTGTCCAATTTAAGGTTTCAGCTATATATACTACTGGTGTTAAATCTTCTAAATCGAAATTAAATTTCATGTTTTTTGAAGTTTCAATTTCAATTTTATCATCTAAGTCCCCTATCGTTCTTTTGTTATAATTTAATAATGTATATTTCTTACTTGTTGGATTCCATTGTATTGATGAGGCAGAAATTTTATATACTAATCTTTCTCCATCAAATTTTTCAAAAACAAAATTATATCCAGTTTTAGCTTCTTGATTAAAATTACTTACATATATATATTCGTTATCACTAATTTGTCGGTAAACATCATTTGTCTCTCGCATTTCGTTCTTACCATTCCCTATTAGGTATAAATACCTAAAATTCTTAAATCCTTCACTTGCTTTAGGTGCAAGAAAAAAACCCATAAGTAAAGCAAATAAAGATACCATTGTTGCTCCAATAATATAAGGACGTAAGAACCTTCTAAAAGAAATTCCTGAACTTAAAATAGCAATAATTTCGGTATTATTAGCCAATTTAGCAGTAAACCAAATGATAGATAAAAATAAAAAGATAGGAAACAAAAAGTTTGTAAAATAAATAACAAAATCTACATAATAAGATAATACTTTAGCTAGTGGCACCTTATTTTCAAGTATTTTATTTATTTTTTCAGCAACATCAACAGTAATCCCAATAGGAATAAACAAAAGTAGCATCACCGAAAAAGTGGCTAAATATCTTTTAAGAATGTATTTATCTAATATTGTTAGCATCTAAAGTTTATTTGGTTATTTAATTATTCGGTTCAGAAATAACCGAATAACTAAAATTACAATCTCTGACTCATATTCTTAACCATCATTTCTTTCCACTCACGGAAATCTCCGGCTAAGATATGTTTTCTGGCTTCACGAACCAACCACATATAAAAACCAAGATTATGAATCGTAGCTATTTGTTTTCCAAGATATTCATTGGCAGCAAAAAGATGTCGTAAATATGCTTTTGTATATTCTGTATCTACAAATGTGAGTCCCATTTCATCAACGGGAGAAAAATCATCTTCCCATTTTTTATTCTTAATATTAATAGTTCCATTCGCGGTAAACAACATTCCGTTTCTAGCGTTTCTAGTTGGCATCACACAATCGAACATATCAATTCCAAGAGCAATATTTTCTAATATATTTATTGGTGTTCCAACTCCCATTAAATATCTAGGTTTATCTTCTGGCAAGATTGCAGTTACAATTTCAGTCATTGCGTACATTTCTTCCGCTGGTTCCCCTACTGAAAGCCCTCCAATTGCATTTCCTTGTGCTCCAGCATTTGCAATATATTCTGCCGATTGCATTCTTAAATCTTTATAAGTACTTCCTTGTACAATAGGGAAAAATGTTTGGTCATAACCATATTTTGTTGGTACTTTTTCTAAATGCTTAATACATCTATCTAACCAACGATGTGTCATTTTCATCGAGCGATTTGCATAATGATAATCACAAGGATATGGCGTACACTCATCGAAAGCCATGATAATATCCGCACCAATAGTACGCTGAATTTCCATTACATTTTCGGGTGTGAAAAAATGATAAGAACCATCAATATGTGATTTAAACTTAACACCTTCTTCCTTAATTTTTCTATTAGCCGAAAGAGAATATACTTGATATCCTCCAGAATCAGTCAAAATATTTCTGTCCCAATTCATGAATTTATGCAAACCGCCAGCTTTTTCAAGAATAGCAGTTTGGGGACGCAAATACAAATGATAGGTATTTCCTAAAATAATATCTGGATTTATTTCTTCTTTAAGCTCTCTTTGGTGAACACCTTTTACAGATGCAACCGTTCCTACAGGCATAAAAATTGGGGTTTCAATAATACCGTGATCGGTAGTTATGGTTCCTGCTCTGGCTTTTGTTTGTGGGTCTTTCTTAAGTAAATCAAATTTCATAGCCGCAAATATAAAATAATTATAAATTATCGATTGTGAATTATGAATTAAATTAACATTTTTAAATTTTGGAGCGTGACTCAATAAAGAATGAAGCGTCCGAGACTGAAAGCCAAACTGGCGAAGCAATCCGCTTATAATCCTCATACTTTCTTTCTCAGGTGTCGACTAACACTATTATCCTTCACGCAAAAAAAAAAAATTAATAACTTTTGAAAAGTCTATCATCTATTTGTCATTCATCTATTATCTAAAAAACATATATTTGCAAAGTCTAATTTTATAACAAATAATGAAACCAAACACACAACAACTTCAAGAGTTAACAACACAAGTTCGTAGAGACATTCTACGAATGGTACATGCAGTAAATTCAGGTCATCCTGGAGGTTCTTTAGGCTGTACCGAATTCCTAGTAGTTCTTTATCAAAATTTAATGAATCGTAAAGAAGGTTTTGATATGGACGGTTATGGAGAAGATTTATTCTTCCTATCTAACGGACATATCTCCCCTGTATTTTACAGTGTTTTAGCGCGTAGCGGTTATTTTCCAGTAGCAGAACTAGCTACTTTTAGAAAAATAAACACCCGTTTGCAAGGTCACCCAACAACGCACGATCAATTACCAGGTGTTAGAATTGCTTCTGGTTCACTTGGACAAGGTTTATCTGTAGCAATTGGAGCAGCACAAGCAAAAAAACTAAATAATGATTCAAATTTAGTTTATACTCTTCATGGTGATGGTGAATTGCAAGAAGGACAAAACTGGGAAGCCATTATGTATGCTTCTGCAAAAAAAGTAGATAATCTAATTGCAACAGTCGATTTAAACGGAAAACAAATTGATGGCACAACAGACGAAGTATTAAACATGGGAAGTATTAGAGCTAAATTTGAAGCTTTCGATTGGGATGTTATCGACATTAAAGAAGGAAACAATATCGAAGCCATACTTGCTGGAATGAATGACGCAAAATCTAGAACAGGAAAAGGAAAACCAGTTTGTGTATTACTTCATACAGAAATGGGGAATGGTGTAGATTATATGATGTATTCTCATGCTTGGCATGGGAAAGCACCTAATGATGCTCAACTAGAAAATGCGTTAGCGCAAAATTATAATACTGGAGGTAATTCAGACTACTAGAATTAATATTGTTTGATTAATAATCTCTATTATAGATTATTTTAATCTTTCAATTTTTTAATCTTTCAATTTAAAAAAAATGAAAAAATATATAAATACAGGAAGCAAAGATACCCGTTCGGGTTTTGGTGCTGGAATGACAGAATTAGGACAAACAAACGAAAATGTAGTAGCACTTTGTGCTGACTTAATAGGCTCTTTAAAATTTGATGATTTCAAGAAAAATCACCCAGAGCGTTTTTTCCAAATCGGAATTGCAGAAGCCAATATGATTGGGATTGCAGCTGGATTAACTATTGGTGGAAAAATTCCATTTACTGGAACATTTGCTAACTTTTCTACAGGAAGAGTTTATGATCAAATTCGTCAAAGTGTAGCTTATTCAGATAAAAATGTTAAAATTTGTGCTTCTCACGCTGGTTTAACACTAGGTGAAGATGGAGCAACACACCAAATTCTTGAAGATATTGGTTTAATGAAAATGTTACCAGGAATGACTGTAATAAACACTTGTGATTACAATCAGACTAAAGCAGCAACATTGGCAATTGCAGATCATCATGGTCCAGTTTATTTACGTTTTGGTCGTCCAGTTGTGCCTAACTTTATGCCTGCTGACGAAAAATTTGAAATCGGAAAAGCTATTTTATTAAACGAAGGAACTGATGTGACTATTCTAGCAACAGGACATTTAGTTTGGGAAGCATTAATAGCTGCCGAAGCTTTAGAAGCTAAAGGAATTTCTGCTGAAGTAATAAATATTCATACTATTAAACCTTTAGATGAAGCTGCTATTTTAAAATCATTGGCAAAAACAAAATGTATTGTTACTGCCGAAGAACATAATATGCTTGGAGGATTAGGAGAAAGTGTTGCTAGAGTTTTATCATTAAACAATCCAGCTCCGCAAGAATTTGTAGCAGTAAACGATAGTTTTGGCGAAAGTGGAACTCCTGAACAACTTATGGAAAAATACAAACTAAACAACCAAGCAATTGTTGAAGCTGTCGAAAGAGTTGTGAAGAGAAAATAATTTGTACTATATTAAATAAAAAAATCCCGTTTCAAATGAAACGGGATTTTTTTATTTAATAACTGATTAAAATCTTAATGACATGTAGCACTTAAATGTTTTTTCTTTCCATCTGTACATAAAGGGATGCTAGCAAAGTTATAAAAAACACCATTAGATATTCTTATTTCGGTTTTAGTAGGAATTCCATCTGCATCATCATCTATATCAAGATAATCTTGTCTTCCATCACCATCTGTATCATCATCTGTAAAAATTCCATTGCCATTAGCATCTTCATATTTAGAATCTATTCGATCACGATCATGATCTACATAATTCAAATCTTTCAATTTAAAACTAAATATAAGTGGCGAATATGAGGGAATAGATCCTACACCACCATTATAATAACCTAATCCTGAAGGTAAAAACATAACACCCGCTCCAAAGTTAGAGTAAATCACAGTACCGTCAGCACCTGTAACACCAGGATCACCTGTTTTAAATAATGGTAATATCTCTTTCCAACCTTGTATTACGTTATCTAAAGGAAACCAAACTGGATTTTCTGCTTGATCGAAAACGGTCTCATTAAGCAAACGCCCTTTATATGAAACAAAAGCTGAATCTACTCTTGTAGGATTTTCATTTGTCCCTTCTCTTAGTGAGATATAATATACTTTATAATTGACATCATTACTAGTTACTATTTTATGCAACAATGATGCTTTTGGATTAAGTGGATCTGAACCCCAAATAGACGAAGGATCTCCAACAGTAACCGCAGGAAAAGTCACATCTTGATCATCTGAAAAACCTGGATGATTAACTGGAGTTATTGAATGAGATTTCAAAAAAGTTTCAATAGCAGCGTTATCTACAGGATATTGTTCAGCAAAAGGAACAACATAAGCATTAACTGGATCATCAGTTTTATTACAACTAAAAATCATTAAACTCATTACAAATATAAAACCTACTTTAAAAATTCTAATCATTATCTTCTATTTTAGGTGTGCAAGATACAATTTTGATTTATTTTTGTTTAAAATTTAACTTTGTTTTTTAATTTTTATGCGAATAGATAAATTTCTCTGGTGTGTACGTTATTACAAAACCAGAAATATGGTTACCGAAGCTTGTAAAAAAAATCATATTACAGTAAACAACCAAGTAGCAAAGGCTTCTAAAGAAGTATTTGCTGGCGATAAAGTCACTTTTAGAAGAGATCAAATTACCTATATAATTTCGGTTTTAGGTATTCCTGATAATCGTGTGGGAGCAAAACTAGTAGATATATACAGAAAAGACGAAACACCAAGTGAATCGTTTGCTCATTTAGAATTACTAAAACTCTCCAAAGAACATTATAGAAAAAATGGAACCGGACGTCCTACTAAAAAAGACCGCCGTGATATAGAAGATTTTGGTACTGACACAAAAAATGAGGATTCCGATGAAGCTTAATCAAAAATACTGGCAAAACCGTTACGAAACCAACGATATTGCTTGGGATGCAGGTAAAATAACTACACCTATAAAAGAATACATTGACCAAATAGATGACAAATCTATCAAAATCTTAATTCCTGGTTGTGGTAATGGTTATGAGTTCGAATACCTTATAAACAATGGTTTTGGCAATAGTTTTGTTGTAGATTATGTTCAAAAACCAATTGATAATTTAAAAGAAAGAATGCCAAACTGCAATCCAAATCAATTGATAATTTCTGATTTTTTTGAACTTGAAGGAAGTTATGATTTAATCATTGAGCAAACTTTTTTTTGTGCATTAAACCCTGAATTAAGAGCTAAATATGTACAAAAAATACTTTCTTTACTTTCGCCGAAAGGCAAACTGATTGGTTTGTTATTTCAATTTCCATTAACCGAAGTTGGACCACCTTTTGGAGGATCGAAAGAAGAATATTTAAATTTATTTTCTAATAATTTTAAAATAAAAACAATAGAAACTGCTTATAATTCTATCAAACCACGAGAAGGAAAGGAACTGTTTTTTATATTTACAAAAAAATAACTATCATGAGCCAAAATATTATCTTAAACCATCAAGAAATTGAATTCAAAATAAAACGAATTGCATATCAGATTTATGAAACTTTTATCGATGAAAATGAGATTGTTATAGCAGGAATTCAAGGAAACGGAAGTGTTTTTGCTAATAAAATTGCTTCAGAACTAAAAACCATATCTCCTATCAAAGTTATCTTATGTGAAGTTAATATTGATAAAAAAAATCCGAATTTACCTGTTACAACCTCTATCAATAAAAATGAATATCAAAACAAAGGATTGGTATTAGTTGACGACGTTCTTAACTCTGGAACGACATTAATTTATGGTGTAAGGCATTTTCTTGATGTTGATTTGAAGAAGTTCAAAACCGCAGTTTTAATAGACAGAAACCACAAGAAATACCCTATAAAAGCCGATTTTAAAGGAATTTCATTATCAACTTCCTTGCTAGAACATGTGCAAGTAGTTTTTAACGAAAATCAGGATTGTGCCTTCTTAGAGTAATATTTTCTGAATTTCTTCAATAATATCAAATGGGGATTTGTCCTCTATTGTAATAGTGTGTTTGCAATGATTATAATAGAAACTTCGGTCAAAAAGATGTTTGGCAACAAATTCTGTAAGCTCCTCACCTACTAAATCTTTAAGAAGAGGTCGTTTAGCTTTATTAATTTTTAATCTCTCTACTAACGTTGCAATGTTACCTTTTAGATAAATTGAAATCACATCGTCTTTTTCTAAAAATAAATGATTGTTCGCATAACAAGGAGTCCCACCACCAAGGCTTAACACAAATGAACTGTCAGAGTTTATCTTATTTGCAAATACTTCGTGCTCCTTTTTTCTAAAAAAAATTTCCCCTTTCCCTTCAAAAATTTCATTTATACTTTTAGAAACTTCATTTTCTATCAGATGATCTATATCAAAAAAAGGTAAATTAAGCTTTTTTGACAATAATTTTCCTATTTCTGTTTTTCCAGAAGCCATATAACCAACTAAAACGATTTTTTTCATGAAGCTAAAACCTTATAAATTAACACACTGAGTATATTTAAGAAAAAAAGACAAATTTAATACAAAATTGCTTTGAAAAATGAATAATAACTTCTTATATTTGCACCCGCGTTGAAGAAATACAATGACTTGGTAGCTCAGTTGGTAGAGCACATCACTTTTAATGATGGGGTCCTGGGTTCGAGCCCCAGCCAGGTCACAATTTTTTTATTTCTTCAAGCAATGACTTGGTAGCTCAGTTGGTAGAGCACATCACTTTTAATGATGGGGTCCTGGGTTCGAGCCCCAGCCAGGTCACAAGAAAGTCGTTCACCACAAGTGAATGACTTTTTTTATTTAAGGCCACGTGGAGAAACGGTAGACTTGCCAGCTTGAGGGGCTGGTGCTCGCAAGGGCGTGCGGGTTCAAATCCCGCCGTGGTCACATCTTGGGACAAGTCAGAAAATATCTGATTTGCCCCTTTTTTTTTACTTCCTATCTTATCAAAAACAACATACTATAAAACTCAAATAGCTTCATTCATTGCATTTCAAAAAGAGGCTAATTTATTTAGAAAATGATTGAAACACAATTTGAAATACTGAAAACTTATTTGATTTTAGGTAATTTTGAATCTTAAAAATTAATGTAATCTGATTTTAACTTAGTCATTTTTACAATCACTTATATCTTACTATATTTGAAAAAATATTATAGACTCCAAAATGCTCCAAAAATATTATTTACAAAGAATTTTCTTTTTCATTTACTTCTTGTTACTAGTAAATAATTCAAATGCGCAAGTAAATATAAAAGCAAAATGCGATACTTTGATTAAAAAAGGCATTGATGCGCTCAATAAAAATCAAAATTCTTATTCCTTGGAACTGCTTACTCAAGCTCGAATTTTGTCTCAAAAGAATGATTTAGCTCCCCAAGAATTTCTAGCATTAAACAATATTGGAGCAAATTATTATGTGTTATTGGAATATGGAGAAGCTCTCAATTATTATATTGAAGCCTATACTATTGCACTTAAAAAATTGGAAGCTAAAGATGAAATGATTGTTATAAACAACATAGCTGTTTTATATATAGAAGAAAAAAAATTTGACAAAGCAAATGAATATTTTAAACGAGCTTACAACATTGCAAAAGAGAACAAAAACTCTACAAAAGTTGGATTATATGCCTTTAATCTAGGAAATCTTGCTAGTAAAATGAATAATGCGAAATTAGCAAGAGCTTATTTTACTGAGGCATTACCACTTTTAGTAAGTAAACCAAAAATTCTTACACTTGTAAAAATAGGAATTGGTGTTTGCGATATTTATCAAGGCAATCCCCAAAAAGGAAGAAAATCGGCTGAAGAATTATTAAAAACCACTGAAGATTTAGAATATAATGAAACTGGTATTTTACTCTTACGTAATATTTCTCACTCCTATCTCAAAGAAAATAATTTCGAAAAAGCTTTAATATTTGCTAATAAAGTATTAGAAAAAAATCCAAATTTAAATACTAAAGTTGAAATTTTTGAACTAATAACAGAAATTAATTACAAGAAAAAAAATTATGTTGCTGCATTACAGTATAAAGATTCTATTATTAAAGCCAATATAGAAATTGATAAAATTAAAAATAATAGACTTTATGAGAACAGTAAAGTAAAACTAGATATTCAGAACTATAAAAATCAGTTAGCAAATAATGAAAATAAATCGAAGAATGAAAGAAAGATATTCTACGCAATTATTATAGCTATTTTAGTTATTCTTTCTTTTATTATCTGGACATTAAAAAATATATCCGAAAAATATAAACAAAAAAAGCTTATTGCAGAAAGAGACAAGCAAATTCTAGAATTAGAGTTAGAAAATGAGAAAAATAAAATATTGTTACTCGAGAATCAATTTGAAGAAAACAAAATAGCATCAAAATTAGAACAACATCATCTAAAAAATGAGATCGAAATAAAAAATAGAAAACTGTCCGTAAAAGCTTTGTACTTATCCGGCCGAAATGAAATGATTGAGGATATTTTATCTGAATTAACAAAATTAGTTCAGGTTTCTAAAAATAGTTTTTTAGTAAATCAAATTCAATCCTTAAAAAAACATTTATCTTCAAACGATGAATGGGATGATTTTTTAACTCACTTTGAGGAAGTAAATAAGGATTTTATTCAGAAATTAAAAAAAGAACACTCAAATCTCTCAGCCAACGATATTCGCTTTTTATCGTACGTATATATGAACTTGAACAGTAAAGAAATTGCTTCGATGCTAAATATTTCTCAAGATTCATGTAGGAAAAGAAAAGAAAGAATAATATCTAAAATGACACTTCCGGACAACGAAAACCTCTATGAATACTTAATCGGTTTAAATTAGTCACATTTTATCCGGCTGTACGTCACATTTTATCCCAATATAAATTGCTTCACTTTGATTGGTTATTTCAATATTTGAAAAAACAAATCAAATTATGAAAACAAAATTTCTCTTATTTCTATCTTTATTTATTATTTCCTTTCAAATTAAGGCTCAGTATTGTACTCCAAATCCAACTTCTGTAGATGGTACTGGAATTACTAATGTTACAATGGGGACAATAAATAATACAACTGTAGCAGAAACCGATAATTATGGTGATTACAGTTCTCAAATTACCGATGTTAATCAAGGATTGCAAACTTCATTTAGTATAAGTTATGACACAGGAGCAGGATATACCTATGAAACAAAAATTTGGATAGATTGGAATAACGATTTTGATTTTGATGATACTGATGAAGAAGTTTACAGCGGAACTACCGACGGTAATTCACTAACAACGCTTTCAGGATTTTTTGCAGTTCCAGCTTCAGCTGTATTAGGAAATCATCGATTACGAGTTGGAGGACAAGATAATGGCCCAGTTACCCCTTGCTATAATGATAGTTATGGAACTTTTGAAGATTATACCATAAATGTAGTAATACCTACTTGTGCACCACCTGCGGCAACAACTTCTGTAACTCCTAACTGCACAAGCAGTCAATATTTTGTAGAAGTAAATGTAACAAACTTAGGAAGTGGTACTCCCTCAATTACTGATGGCACTACAACTTGGCCAGTTACTGCAACTGGCAATGTTCAAGTAGGCCCATTTGCTTTTAATACTCCTACAACACTAACATTGCAACACGGAAACAATGCTACTTGTAATGTTATAATGGGAACCTATAACTATGTAGCTTGCCCTCCTGCAAATGATGATTGTGCAAATGCAATTTTGTTAACTGTAGGAACTACCTATAACGATTATATTACAGACGGTACTAATCTGGAAGCAAGCGATTCTACAGAAACAATTACTACTTGCAATGGACTTTCAGGAGGAGATATTTGGTACAAAGTTATTGTTCCTGCAAGTGGGAGTATAACTATAGAAACTGGGGACACCACAACTGCACAAACAGGATTTGATTCTGTAATTGCAATATACTCTGGAGCTTGTGGCTCATTAACTCATATTGATTGTGATGATGATAGTGGTCCTTCCTCATACTCATTAAAATCAGTTACTAATCAAACTCCTGGAGCAACATTATATATTAGAGTTTTTGAATATGCTAATGACGTTTTGGGTGATATTGGGATTTCAGCTTATGATGTTCCATTAAGCACAACATCATTTGACAATACAAATTTCTCTGCATACCCTAACCCTGTAAAAGATGTATTAAATTTATCTTACACTTCAAACATCTCAAAAGTAGCTATATGTAATTTATTAGGACAGGAAATGTTTAAAAAAGATATAAATGCTTCTCAATCTCAAATAGATATATCTAGTTTAACTAATGGTGCTTATTTTGTAAAGGTTGAAGTTGATAATTTAGTGAAGACTATAAAAATCATAAAAACAAATTAACAAACACCTCATTTTTATTGGTTCTTGAGGGAATATAGAAGTAAAAAGTATCGATAACAGTTTGCCGTTTTCGGTACTTTGAAACTTCTGGTATCATAAAAAAATATAAAATGGTAATAAGAAATCGATTTTATAATATTAGAAGCCAAGCAATATCACCAGCACTAGCTTTATATATATTTTCGAGTATTCTAAACGCCATAAGTTTTTGTTTTACCAATGACTTAATTTATTTAATTAGCAAACCTATTATTACATGTTCTTTATTCATTTATTATCTTGAAATTAAAAACATAAATATTTATTTTGATTTAACAATATTGTGTTTCTTTTTTCAAGATTTAATTGTTCTTTTTAAACTAGATCTGGAAAATTATTTTCTTACAATTCTCAATTCATTAATTTATATCATAATTGTGTATTTCACAACAAAAAATATGTTTGAAAAACCATTGGCTATAAGAAAAGTATATTTTTTAGTTATTGTAACATTTTTAAATTATTTGTTTTTGTTTTTTGTTTTGTATTCTATAGAAAGTATCGATTTAACGTTGAACATTTTATTCTTTATTAAAATATTAATTTTAAGCGTTTTAGCATCGTTACTCCTTTTTAATTTCCTTTTCATTAACAACCAAAAAAACGACTATGGAATTATAATGTGCTATTGTTTTATAACATCAAATACCTTCTTTTTCTTATATAAATTTTATATAAAAAATGAGCTACTATATGTTTTAAAAATGTTAGTTCAATTCGCATCTTATTTTTTTTTATTAAAATATTTTACAACTATTAATACAGTAAGTTACTCCAAGAATCAACACAAAATAATTTAAACATACAACTAAAAAAATGGGAGAATTAAAAATTGTTATTTTATCTAAAAATGATAATCAATGTTCCAAACTTATAGAAAACCTGCATGAACTATCATTGAATAATATTTTAGTTACGAGAAATCCTGACTATTTAAATAATTACGAACTTGACTTTATTTTTTTAGATGTTGCTTTTTTAGGATCCGAACAAACAATAAGCCTAGTAAAAGATATAGAGGTATACATTGGAAAACCTTATTTAATTATAAACTCTGAAGAAAATCTCAAGAAAAATAGATCTGAATTTCAATATTTTAAAAAAACTACCCCCAATTATATAACTACTGATATTACAAAATTAGATTTATTAAACGAAATCATCGATGCATTAAACAAGTTTAATAATAACCGCAAAATTAAAGATCTAAAATGTTACGACTTTTTGTATTTAGTAACAGATAAAATTGAAATAAAAAAAATTGAAATGGACTCAATTTTAGAAATTTTTAATGATAATGATAGTGTTTATATTTACATGAAATTTAATAACGACAATTTGATGATTAAAATAATTAATATGAATTTTTCATCATTGTTTAAGTCTTTAACAAAAGATTTTATTAAAATAGACGAAAATAATATTATAAATAAAGGAAAAGCAGTAAATATACAACCTGATATTAAAAATAAATCTAAATTCAAAAAAATGTTTTCAATAGAAATTTAATTTTTTTGGGTTTTTAATTTAAAATGACTTAAGTGCGTATAATTACTATTTAAATCTTAACAAAGATTTTATAAATGGTATTTTAGGACAGGCTAATATAACTTCTAATTCTTCTTTTAGATTAGATTCCTCATCTAGGAATTTGAATATTTTTTTTGAATTTACTTTTAGAAACATATTAGAAAATATCTTTTTTCCTAAAGCATTATTTCTATACAAAACCCTAACAAAAAGTGTATCATAAAACAAAAATCTATTGGGTTTATGAAATTTTCTAAAATCGATTATTGGATTTTTCAATAACAAAATGACTCTTTCTGATTGTTTTATTGTATTCTTAAAAGTATAACCCGTGCTAGCTTTTGTCCAACCACCAGCCGTTCCTATATGCAAAACGTTTCTCGAATTGCTTTTCCAGAAAGGAAAAACGGTCATAGGAATATTTCCTTGTTCTCTCTTAATAATGTCGAAAGAAGTTACTCCTTTTTCTTTTAGATAATCACTTATTGCTTCTTCATACTCGTTCTCTGGTAACAAATCAGGTGAAAATAAAGTATATTCGACTAATGCTTCCGTTTGTGAAAATGGCAATACATACATAAATCGTGTGTTTCCTTTTTGCTGAATAGAAAAATCCATAAAAGTAGCACAATCGGCATCAAAAATTGGATTCGTAGTTCTTACAAACCAACCTATAAAATGCTGTTTTAGAAGTGGGTATTTTATATTATTCTCAATTTTTGAAACGTCAAAAACACTATTTAAAAAAAATGTTGCAGTATATTTAGCAATATTAGAAGTCACAATTACTGACGAATTTTTATCTTCAAAAGAAATAAATTTTTCTTTTTTCCAGATAATTTCTGGATATTTTTTTAATTTATCTAAAACATAATCATAAAACCTAATTGACTCAATCATTTTATAATTTGCATCACCTGAGAGACATTCTATTGTTTGTTTTTCATTTACAAACAGAGCTTGCTTCCATCTTTTTGAAACTAAATTGTCAAAATCACCTGATTCATCATCCCAAAAACACCAGGTCCTGTCGTTACTATTTTTAACATCAGTCTCTAATAACAATACTTTTTTTCTTTCTAAAAGCCTAGCATCTATCATTTTATCCAAAATCATCAGACCCGCTAATCCTGCTCCTGCAAAGATATAATCATAATTTATTTGCATTTTTTGAAAGTATTTTAACAAATATAAGAAAACAAAACAATTAATTATTTAGTTTTGTTTAACTTTTACAAGAAAAAGATGAACGCAGTTAAAACAATTTTTAGCATTAAGGACCTTGAAAATCTTTCGGGAATAAAGGCACATACTATTCGAATTTGGGAAAAAAGATATTCAATTCTAGAACCCATGCGAACCGATACAAATATTCGCCTTTATGATATTCATAATCTTCAAAAATTGCTAAACATAACTTTACTACATGATTATGGTTACAAAATATCTCGAATATCTAAATTATCACCTGATAAAATTCCAGCTTTGGTTCGAGAAATTGTGTCAGAAAAAAGCGCAAAAAGCCATGCTATAAATGCCTTTAAAATGGCTATGATGAATTTTGATCAAACGCTTTTCATCAATACTTACAATAATTTATTGTCCGAAAAATCTTTTAGAGATGTTTTTTATGAAGTTTTTATTCCGCTCATGAACGAAATAGGCTTACTATGGCAATCTAATACAATAACTATTGCACATGAACATTTTATTAGTCATCTAATAAAACAAAAGCTTATCACAAATACCGAAAAAATTCAAGTTTTAGAACCTACTAGAGCTGACAAAATTTTTGTTTTGTATTTACCTTCAAATGAAATTCACGAACTTGGATTAATGTATCTAAATTACGAATTTATATTAAATGGATACAAAACTATATATCTTGGAGAAAGTGTTCCTATAGAAAGTCTTAAGGATATTCAACGGTATTTCGATAAAATTACTTTTGTAAGTTATATGACCGTTCAGCCTACAAAAGACGAAATTAATAATTATATAGAGAAAATTAAAAATGAAATTCTTGTTAATGAGACTTCAGAATGCTGGTTTATAGGAAAAATGATTACTGAAATAAACCCTAATATTTTGAATAAAAAAACGAAAGTATTTCAATCGATACAATCAATTATTGAAGAAATATAAAGTTTAACATTTTTTTGTTTAACTTTTTTATATATTTGTTAAACAATTATGAAAAAAGAAATTGCAATATTAGGATCCGGATTTTCGTCTTTAGCAGCTGCTTGCTATTTAGCACAAGCTGGTAACGGCGTTACTATTTACGAAAAAAACAGTACTATTGGTGGAAGAGCTCGCCAAATGATTAAACAAGGTTTTACTTTCGACATGGGACCATCATGGTATTGGATGCCAGATGTTTTTGAGAAATTTTTTGCCGATTTTAACAAAAAACCATCAGATTACTACGCTTTAAAAAAATTATCTCCTGGATATAAAGTTTTTTATAGTATTAATGATATTATAACAATTTCAGACAATCTTCAAGAAATAGTTGATACTTTTGAAAGTATTGAAACTGGAAGTGGCTGCAAACTAAAAAAGTTTATATCGGACGCTAAAAGCAATTATGATATTGCTATAAAAGATTTAGTTTATAGACCCGGAGAATCACCACTAGAACTAGTAACTATAGAAACTGCTAAAAAAATAGATCAGTTTTTCTCGAATATTAGTAAAGATGTTAGAAAACAATTTAAAAATAAAAAACTAATACAAATATTAGAATTCCCTGTCTTATTTCTTGGTGCAAAACCATCAAAAACACCTTCTTTTTATAGTTTTATGAATTTTGCAGATTTTGGTTTAGGAACTTGGCAACCTACAAATGGTTTTCATGATGTAATAACTGGAATGGCAACTTTAGCAAAAGAATTGGGTGTAAAAATAATTACAAATGCAAATGTTGAAAAAATAATAGTAGACAATAAAATAACAAAAGGAATTTTAGTAAATGAAAAGATAATTTATACCGACATCATTTTATCTGGAGCCGATTATCATCATACCGAAACTCTTTTAGATCCTAAATACAGACAATATTCTGAAAAATATTGGAACAAGAAAACTTTTGCGCCATCATCTCTCCTATTTTATGTTGGTTTCAACAAAAAATTAAACAGTGTGATTCATCATAATTTATTTTTTGATGTCGATTTCGATTTGCATGCAGAAGAAATTTATGATAACCCAAAATGGCCAACAGAGCCATTATTTTACGCTAATTTTACTTCAAAAACAAATCCTAAAACAGCTCCTGAAGGTTGCGAAAATGGCTTTTTTCTAATCCCAATCGCTCCCGGAATTGAAGATACACAAGAATTAAGAGATATTTATTTCGAAAAAATAATGACTCGTTTTGAAAAAATTACAAACCAAGAAGTTCGAAAAAACATTATATTTAAGGAATCATTTTGTGTAAACGATTTTGTCAAAGAATACAACTCATACAAAGGAAACGCTTACGGAATGGCAAATACCTTATTACAAACCGCTTTTTTAAGACCTAAATTAAAAAGTAAAAAAGTAAAAAATTTATATTTTACAGGACAACTAACTGTACCCGGCCCTGGTGTTCCGCCTGCATTAATCTCTGGAAAATTAGTAGCTGATTTAATAAAAAAATATTCATAATAATATGAAATCACTTTTTGACATAGTATCTAATGATTGTAGTAAGATTGTAACACAATCCTATAGCACTTCATTTTCATCGGCGGTAAAAATGCTTGCGCCAAGTATAAGGCAAGATATTTACAATGTGTATGGTTTTGTTCGTTTTGCAGACGAAATTGTAGATAGCTTTCATGATTATGACAAAGAAGCCTTATTTAATACCTTTGAAGTAGATTTGGAAAATGCTTTAAAACAAAAAATAAGCTTAAATCCGATTTTGAATGCTTTTCAACACACAGTTCATAAACACAAAATTCCTAATGATCTAATTAATGCTTTTATGAAAAGTATGAAGCTAGATTTAGTAAAAAAAGAGTATAAAACAAAAGATGAATATAACGAATACATATATGGAAGTGCAGATGTTGTAGGATTAATGTGTTTAAAGGTTTTTGTTAAAGGAAATATCGAATTATATGAAAGCTTAAAAACTGCTGCTATGAGATTGGGTTCTGCCTTTCAGAAAGTGAATTTTCTCAGAGATTTAAAAGCAGATTTTGAAGGTTTAGACAGAACTTATTTTCCTAATACTGACTTATCTCAACTTAACGAAACTTCTAAAGAAGAAATTATCAAAGAAATTGAAGCCGATTTTAAAGCAGGTTATGAAGGAATTGTTAATTTACCCATCGAAGCAAAATTTGGTGTTTATACTGCTTATATTTATTACAAAAAATTATTATCTAAATTAAAAAAAACGCCTTCGGCAGAAATAAAAAATACTAGAATTCGGGTTCCAGACTATCAAAAAGTTGGTTTGCTTGCTAATTGTTATGTAAAATATCGTTTAAATTTATTGTAAAAATTATGTGGTTATATATCTTAGTTTTCTTTTTTACATTCTTCTTTATGGAGTTTATGGCATGGTTTAGTCATAAATATATCATGCATGGTTTCTTATGGAATTTGCACGCAGACCATCACAAAAAAGATCATGATTCTTGGTTTGAGAGAAATGATACTTTTTTTATATTTTACGCTATTGTGAGTATAATTTTCTTTTTACTCTGGAAAAATGACATCCTCAAGGTTGGTCTAGCTATTGGTTTAGGAATTTTTGCTTATGGATTAACTTATTTTCTAGTTCACGATATTTTTATTCACCAGCGGTTTAAATTATTTAGAAATTCTGATAACAGATATGCAAGAGCACTTCGTAGAGCACACAAAATGCATCACAAACACATAGGAAAAGGAGATGGAGAATGTTTTGGAATGCTTATTGTTCCTTTCAAATACTTCAGATAAAA
>NZ_JBJXEN010000054.1:0-19520 GCF_046153165.1 Flavobacterium sp.
CCAATAATATTGCCATAACCATCACAAACAGGGCAAGCTCCGTAAGGATTATTAAAACTAAACAAATGAACGTTTGGTTCTAAAAAAGACAATCCGTCTAACTCGAAATTTGCACTATAACTATATTTTTTATAAGAATTTACTTCTTGAATATAACAAATCCCTTTGCCTTCATAAAAAGCGGTTTGTACAGAATCTGCCAATCGGTTGAAGAAATCCTCATCATCTTTAAGAACAATTCTATCAATAATAAGTAAAATGTCTTTAACATTCAATTTTTTATCTACTAATTCATCAAGACGAATCATCTCATTTTTAACCAAAACACGAGCAAAACCTTGTTGCAAAAGAACTTTTAGTTTGTCTTCTAATTTTCGTCCTTCTTCCAGATGAATTGGAGCAAGGAGCAACCATTTAGAGTCAATTCCGAAAGTTTTCACATCATTTATAACATCAGAAACCGTATTTTTTTTGACTTCAAGACCAGAAATTGGTGAAATAGTTTTACCAATTCTTGCATATAATAATTTTAGATAATCATAAATTTCGGTAGAAGTTCCAACTGTAGAACGAGCATTGGTTGTGTTAACTTTTTGTTCGATAGCAATAGCAGGTGCAATTCCTTTTATATATTCGACTTTAGGTTTGTCTAATCTTCCTAAAAATTGTCGGGCATAACTAGACAAACTTTCTACATAACGACGTTGTCCTTCGGCATATAAAGTATCGAAAGCCAAAGAAGATTTTCCAGAACCAGAAAGCCCAGTAATTACTACTAATTTATTACGAGGAATAGCAACGTCAAGATTTTTCAAATTATGAATTTGAGCACCTTTTATAATTATATTTTCCTTTGGATTTAGTTTTGAAATATCAGTTTGCATGCAAAAAAAGAGTTTTTACAAAGATAATCATTCTGATGTCATAAAGTTAAATGTTGTGAAGCCAAATGTTGCAAAATAAAATAGAAATTTGTGTTAAATTTACTATGATTATTCTATTTTTACGAATCAAATGTTTAAAATAACATTTCTATTTACCATGTTATACTGTAAATTATCAAAATATTTTCTTTTCTTTTTGTTGATTCCATTTTTTGTAGTTTCACAAGAATTACCACCAATCGTAAAATATAATTCGACAACTTATAATGCTGGAAATCAAAATTGGATGATTTCTCAAGACAAAAATCACTTTGTTTTCTTTGCAAATAATGAGGGATTATTAGAATTTAATGGCTCAAATTGGACTTTATATCCTTCTCCAAATGAAACAATTATTCGCTCAGTAAAAGTTATAGAGGATAGGATTTTTACTGGCTGTTATATGGAATTTGGTTTTTGGAAAAGACAAAATAATGGACAGTTAATTTACACTTCTTTAAGTAAACGAATAAAAAGTAAAATTCAAGATGACGAACAATTTTGGAATATTCTAAATTATGATCAGTGGGTAATATTTCAGTCATTAAGTAGAATTTATATATACGATACAAAAACTGAAAAAATTAATATTATTTCGCCTAAAAATGGGGTTTTTAAGATATTTAGAGCAAATAATTCTATTTATTTTCAAACTATTGGAGAAGGTTTTTTTGAAATTGAAAATGGAAAAAGTAAGTTAGTTTCTGCAAATCCTATTTTAAAAGAGAATAGATTAGTTAATATTTTTGCTACAGATGATGGACTCCTAATACAAACTCAATCTAATGGTTTCTATAAATTAATAAACGGAGATTTATCTAAATACCTAATTGCAGCAGAGGCTGATATAACATCAAATACTATATATAGTAGCCAGAGATTATCTGATGGAAGTTTTGCATTTGGAGCAATTTCGAATGGAATTTATATTATATCCAAAGAAGGAAATATTCTATATCATATTACTCAGAATACTGGATTAAGTAATAATACAGCTTTATCATTGTTTGAAGATGTTGATAAAAATCTTTGGATTGGTTTAGATAACGGTATAAATTGTATCAATTTGCAATCACCAGTTAAGAGTTTTTCTGATGATACAGGAATTTTAGGAACAGTTTACACATCTTTATTATTTAAAGGAAAATTGTATGTAGGTACAAATCAAGGTTTGTTTTATAAAACGTATCAAAGTAATGAGCAATTTAAATTTATAAAAGGAACTAAAGGACAAGTTTGGGCTTTATTTGAATACGGAGAGGTATTATTTTGTGGTCATGATGCTGGAACTTTTATAATAAATGGTGATTTAGCAAGAAATATTTTTTCGCAATCAGGAACATGGAAATTTGAAACCGATATAACAAATAAAAACATACTTTTTCAAGGAAATTATTATGGAATTTCAGTTTTAGAAAAAATAAATAACAAATGGGTTTTTAGAAATAAAATTTCAGGATTTGATTATTCTTCAAAATATTTTGCGATTTCAAATGCTAATGATGTTTATGTAAGCCACGAGTACAAAGGAGTTTTTAGATTTAAATTAGATAATCAGTTTCAAAAAGCAACCAATTTATTTACTTATGAATCACCATCAAAAGGGAAAAATTCTAGTTTAATAAAGTTTAATAACACAATTTATTATGCTTATAAAGAAGGTATTTTTAAGCTAAATTCTAGAACAAAACAATTTGAAAAAGATATATTACTAAGCGAAGTATTCGAAAAGGATGAGTATACATCGGGAAAACTTATCGTAGATAAAGCGAATAGAATATGGTTATTTTCAAAGAATTACATACATTATTTTTCTGTAAGTAAATTAAGTTCAGATTTAAAACAAAATACAATTCCTATTCCTGCTTCATTAACAAATTCTATGTTGGGTTACGAAAATATAACACAACTTGCTAATTATGATTATTTTATAGGTACAACAGATGGTTATTATACTATTAATATAAATGATTTAAGTTTTAAAAATTACAGTGTTTCTATTTCAAATATTAGTATTAATAAATTAAATGAAAATATAATAAATACATCTATTTCTGATGATGGTAGTTTTAAATACAATCAAAACAATATTACATTTAGTTATACTGTTGCAGAATATAATAAGTATATAAATGCAGAATATCAATATTTATTAGAAGGAATACAAGATCACTGGAGTGAATGGAGTGCAAAATCGAATGTAAATTTTAAAAATTTATCTCCAGGAGAGTACACATTTAAAGTTAGAGCAAAAATAGCCAATTCATTATCGGAAAATGTCGCTATTTATAAATTTAGAATACTAAAACCTTGGTATTTAACAAACATTGCGTTAATCATATATTTATTGTTAGCAATAATTATAGCTTATTCTATTAATAAAATTTATGGAAGTTATCATGAAAAACAACGAGAAAAGCTAATAGAAGAAAATAACTTATTATTAGAAATTGCTGCTCTTGAAAATGAACAACAAATAATGAAGCTTAAAAACGAGCAATTATCCAATGATTTTGATGCTAAAAATAGGGAATTAGCAGTTTCGACAATGAGTTTGATAAAAAAAGATGAATTATTAGCATTAATAAGAGAAGATTTAAATAAAACTTCCGATGACGGTAATAATAAAAGTATAAAATCTGTTATATCTACAATAAATAAAAATATTACTAAGGAGGATACTTGGAATATTTTTAAAGAAGCCTTTGATAATGCAGATAATGATTTCCTTAAAAAAATAAAAGCTTCACATCCTAGTCTTACTTCAAGTGATTTAAAACTATGTGCTTATTTACGTCTTAATTTATCTTCAAAAGAGATTGCTCCAATATTAAATATTTCTATAAGAAGTGTAGAAATAAAAAGATATCGATTACGCAAAAAGCTAAATTTGCTACACGATGATGGGCTGGTTAATTACATCTTAAGTATCTAAAATTATGTATTTTATTTTTAAAACAAACAACAGTTTACTACATATATTACGATAACGTTTGCGTTATCTTCTTTTTTTATTATAATTATTAAAACTAATTCTATAGGTTAACTATACATTTTTTAATAATTACCTATACAATACCACAACATTAACGTTGTAATGAGTTTTTTAAAATTAGTTTTTTAACTTTTTTTTAAGGGTTTTAACAATCCTTAAAGGTTTGATTTTATTCATTTTTTTTTACGATATAATTATTTTTTTAGGTTTAAAATTTCATTATGTATATTTTTTGTTGTAGTTAATTATATAATTCTTATTGCATTATTAGATAATTTAGGCTTCAGATTTATAAGTCAAATAATAATGATTTATAAAATTTAACCAACTAAACTATATTTTATGAATTTAAAGTTATTTTCAATGGGTTTTAGGGATAAGATTTTCCTATTGTCTATGTTTTTTATCTTTATTGTGTCTGCACAAGCACAAAAGAAGGTTTCGGGTACAGTTTTATCTGAAGGATCTCCTTTACCTGGAGTAAATATTGTAATAAAAGACACTAATATCAGTGTCTCAACTGGTTTTGATGGTGGGTTTAGTATAAATGCACCCGCTAACGCAACCACTCTTGTAGTATCATATTTAGGATTTACTACAAAAGAAGTTGCAATAACTGGACAAGAAATGCAAATTTCGTTAGTTGATGAAACTAAAATACTTAATGAAATTGTAGTAAATGTAGGTTATGGAACGCAAAAGAAAAGCGTATTAACAGGTGCTATTTCTAGTATTAAGGCTTCGGAAATTGAAAAATTACCAGTTACGAGAATCGAACAAACATTACAAGGCAGAACATCTGGGGTAACAGTTATCACAAATTCTGGGCAACCAGGATCTAATGCTACTGTTAGAGTTAGAGGGATAACCTCTATAAATAATAGTGGTGCCTTATGGGTTGTTGATGGAATAGTAGTTGACGAAGGCGGAATAGGTTATTTGAATCAATCTGATATTCAGTCTATTGAAGTTTTAAAAGATGCAGCTTCTGCAGCTATTTATGGAACTAGAGCTGCAGCTGGAGTTATCTTGGTAACTACAAAAAAAGGAACATCAAAAGGTATGGTTGTAAACTATACAGGATATTCAGGAGTTTCTTCTCCTTCAAGAACGCTTAAATTATTAAATGCAACACAGTATGCGGTTTTAAGAAACGAAGCTTCTACAAATGGAGGTGGAGGTTTAATTTTTCCAAATCCCTCATCACTTGGCAGGGGAACCGATTGGCAAAAAGAAGTTTTTAATGATCATGCTATAAAAACTTCTCATGAAGCTTCTATAAGTGGAGGTAGTGATAAATCTACTTTTTATTTATCATTAGGTTATTTAAATCAAGAAGGTATTGTTGCCACAGATATTTCTAAACATAATAGAAAGAATTTTCGTTTGAATTCGAATCACAAAGTAAAAGATTGGTTTACAGTAGAACAAACATTAGGTTTTTCTGCTGAAAAAACTACGGGTATTGGAACTAATACAGAATATGGAGGACCTTTAAGTTCAGCCATAAATTTAGATCCAACTACACCAGTAATAGTTACCGATCCAGTTATGTCAGGTGCTCCACCATATAATAATACCTATGTTATTAGAGATCAATATGGTAACCCTTATGGTATTTCTACTCAAGTAGGTCAAGAAATGACAAATCCAGTAGCTTACCAAAAAACAAAATTAGGAAATTATGATTGGGGAAATAATTTAGTCGGAAATATTTCGGCAGAAATTGCTCCTATTAAAAGTTTAAAATTCAAAACTACATTTGCTGGAAAATGGGGTTATTGGGGAGGACAATCTTTTACACCTAAATACTATTTGAGCCCAACTGTAAGTACCACAGCAAACAATATTTATAGACATGAACATAGAGGTCTAAATTGGAATATCGAAAATACGTTGACTTATACTAAAAAAATAGGTAATCATAACTTCTCATTGTTATTAGGGCAAGGTGCCTATGTTGACAATAATGTACATAATAGCAATATAACAAAAACGAATATAGGAACTAACAGTTATCTTGATGCATCAATAAATTATCCTGTACCTACAGCAGATGTTACAGCAGCAGCTTGGGATAATGTACAACATAAAATTAGTTCTATGTTCTCTAGGTTAACTTATGATTTTAATGAAAAATATTTGTTAACAGGGATTGTACGTAGAGACGGTTCAACAAGATTTGGAGCTAATAAAAAATATGGAATTTTTCCTTCTGTTTCTGCTGGATGGGTAGTTTCTAAAGAAGCATTTTGGAAAGATAATAATGTGATTAATCAATTAAAATTCAAAGGTGGTTATGGTGTGACTGGTAATGATAATTATGGTGAAAACACAGATTTTAGATATTTAACTTTAATAGATTCAGGATTTAATTATCCTGTAGGTACTGGTCCAGATTCTACAATTGGTTACGCTCCAAATACATTATCAAATCCAGATTTGCAATGGGAAGAAACGACTCAAAGTAACATAGGTTTCGATGCAAAATTATTTAATAGTTTAATTATCGATTTTGATTTGTACAAAAAAACTACAAAAGGGATGTTAATGGACAATGAAGTTCCTGGATTTTTAGGGGTTTCAGCAAATCCATCTGCTAATATTGGAGATATGGAAAATAAAGGTTTTGAAGTTAGTTTAAATTACAGAAAAAAGATAGGTCAAGTTAATTATTCATTAAATGGAAATTATTCATTTCTTGAAAATAAAGTTACTTATTTGGGTAATAATAAGCAATTCTTAACAGGAGGTCAATCAGTTCAATCATCAACTTATCCAATTACTCGTACAGAAGTAGGTTTACCATATGGAGCATTTTATGGTTTTGAAACTGCAGGTATTTTTCAAAATATGGACGAAGTTAATGCTTATACAAATGCATCAGGAGGTTTAATTCAGCCACTTGCTGTTCCTGGAGATTTTAGATGGAAAGATGTAAACGGAGATGGGAAAATTACTGGAGATGATAGAACTTATTTGGGAACTCCAATTCCTAAACAGACTTTTGGCTTAACATTAAATGCAGATTACAAAGGATTTGACATAATGGTTATGGGACAAGGTGCTGCAGGAAATAAAATTTACCAAGGATTACGTCGTTTAGACATAGGAAGCGCAAACTATCAAACAAGCGCACTAACTCGTTGGAATGGTGAGGGAACATCTAATGATTATCCTAGACTAACAACAAATGATACTAATTTAAATTTCAGTAATCCATCAGATTTTTACCTAGAAAAAGGAGATTATGTTAGACTAAAAATTGCCCAAATTGGATATTCTTTGCCTTCAAGCTTAATAAACAAAATAAAACTACAAAAAGTTAGATTGTTTGTAACAGGTGAAAATCTTTTAACATTCACTAAATACTCAGGATATGATCCAGAAATTGGAGGAGGTTCATTAGGTATAGATAGAGGATATTATCCACAAGCAAAGACTTTTATGTTTGGAGCAAATTTGCAATTCTAAAAAAATAATAATTATGAAAAATTTTAAATTTAAAAAAATAGTTGTTTTACTATCAATTGTGATGATAACTGTTTCTTGTAGTAATGATTTTATCGAGGTTTCTCCACAAGGAGCTTCTACAGAGGCAAATTTCTATAAAAATTACGACGATGCAAAGGGTGCATTAATAGCAGCTTATGATGTTATGGGTAAAGAATCTGGAGGATTTGAAAACCAAATTGCCATGATGAATGCAGGGTCAGATGACCATGTAGCTGGAGGTGGTGGAGCAACAGATGGTGCAGGTATTCAATCGTTTTCTAACTATACAATTAGCGCGAGTCTTATTCCAGAAAGTTTTTTCAATGATTATTATAAAGGAATTTTTAGAGCCAACACTATTATAAGAAGACTTCCAGGTATTGAAATGTCAGTCTCTGATAGAAATAGACTTTCTGGTGAAGCCAAGGCTTTAAGAAGCTATTTTTATTTCAATTTAGTTAGGATGTTTAAAAATGTTCCTTTAATAACAACAGATGAATTAGCAATTGCTGATATTCCAACAATTACGCAAGCATCTCCTCAAGCTGTTTACGCTCAAATAGAACAAGATTTATTAGAAGCAATTGCTGTATTACCTAATTCAGTTGTGATTTCTTCAGAAGCAGGACGTTTTACAAAAGGAGCAGCTCAAGCACTTCTAGGAAAAGTTTATTTATTTGAAAATAAAAATGTTGATGCAGCAGCAATGTTGGCTAATGTAAATGGAACACCAGGAGCTACAAACCAATATGGAAATCATTTATTAGCTAATTTTAGTGATTTATGGATAGTTTCAAATAAATTTAATGCAGAATCGCTCTTAGAAGTTGCTCATATAGATTCACACGCATATTGGGGAATTAATTGGAGTGGGAAAGATGATGGAAATGCTTTAAATATTATGGTTGGACCTAGATCTTATTCAAGAACACCGTTAGGAGTTACTAATAATGCTCCAACTCATTCTCAAGGCTGGAGTTTCAATGTTATAACACAAGATTTATATAATGTACTATTAGGAGATCCACGTTTTAATTCAACAATTTCTAATTTAAAAGCTTTAGAAACTGGAGGAGAAATTAACTATTTACATGGCTATCAAGATACAGGGTATTTTCTAAAAAAGTTTATGCCAAATCAGTCTGATGTTTCAACAGGACCAGGAAATTGGGAATTAAATTTTAAACAGAATACATACTCAATTCGTTTGGCAGATACTTACCTTATGGAAGCAGAGGCATTAGGAGCATCTAGTTCTAGAGCGTTAGCATTAGTTAATGCAGTAAGAGTAAGAGCAGGTGTTGCACCATTAATTGCACTAACGATGAATGACATTAAGTTAGAGCGTAGAAAAGAATTAGCTGGTGAGGGACATCGTTTTTTCGATTTAGTTCGTTGGGGAGATGCGCCTACAAAACTAGCAAGCAAGGGTTTTGTTGCTGGTAAGAATGAAATATTTCCAATACCATTAAGTCAATTAACTAATACAAAATTAGTGCAAAATCCAGGTTATAATTAAATAAAAAAATTATATGAAAAAGATAAAATTAATTTTCAGCTTTGCTTTATTAGCGGTAACAATAAGCTGTACTATTCCTGAAGGTGTTAGTAATGATGATGTTGCATTAAGTGGGGTTTCATCATCAAATTACTCCAAAATATTTGATATTAGTACAAACAACTCAGGGTTAGTTAAAATAACTCCAACAGGAGAAGGAGTATCTTCTTATACTGTAAGTTATGGGCATGGTACTGGAGCAGGAGCATCGGCAACGGTTATGCCAGGAGCTAGTACAACACATATTTATCCTGAAGGAAACTATATGGTTGCTATAACTTCTTATGATTTATCAGGAGTTGCAACTACAACAACTTATCCGTTATCAATTATTTATTCGGCTCCAACAAATGTAGTTGGTGTTCAAAATTTTGCAGGGACAATATTAACATTAACAGCAACAGGTACTAATGCAAATGGGTTTACTGTAAATTGGGGTGATGGTAGTGCAGTTGAGACAATGACAGGAACGCTAGGGGGAACATTCACAGTTCCTACTCACAATTATGTACCGGGTATTTATACTTTGACTATTAAAGCTTTAAGTGGTGGAGCAGCATATACAGTAGTAACTTATCCTATAACTGTATTTTCTCCTTTCGAACTTCCTATTACTTACGAACTTCCATTGCAAAATTATAATGTCGGAGGGACTTTTGGTGGTGTTGATGTTATTCAAGTTGCAAATCCGTTTCCAGGAGGAATAAATAATTCTGCAACAGTACGTAAATATACTAAAACAGTTGGTGCAGCTAGTTGGAGTGGTACTTGGACACCATTAAGTTCTCCAAATGGGGTGGCTCTAAACACTAGTAATGGAAATAAAATTAAAGTAATGGTTTATTCTACAGAAGTTGGAAAAATGCTAAATGTAGAATTAGAACAGGGTAGTGGTGGTGTTTCTAATAAAGTATTAAAAGTAGCTTCTACTGTTGCTAATCAATGGGAAGAATTAACTTTTGACTTCGGTACTTTTGGTATTCCAGCAGGAACAACATTTAATCAATTAGTTTTTAGATATAATGATGTTGTAGATGGAACTGGTGAGGTAATTTATATAGATAATGTTAAACAAGTATTTTAAATAAATAATCATGAAAAAGATAAAATATATTTTAGGACTTTTTAGTCTTTTAGCACTTTTTCTTGTTGGATGCCAACAAGAAACATATACTTTAGGAGACTTAAATGCTCCATCAAGTCTAGTTATTAATACTCAAGTTATTGGACAAAGTGTTACTAATCCTAATGGAGATGGTTCCGGAAATGTAAAAATTACATTAACCGCAAATAATGCATTAACATATAAAATTGGTTATAAATTAATTAATGATAATACTTCTCCAATTTTGACTCAGGTTCCCACAGGATCGGTTACAAAAAAGTTTGAGGATGCAGGAGTTAGTACATATAGAATAACCGCTGTTGCTTATGGTAAAGGAGGAACTTCAACAAATATTACTAAGGATATTACTGTAAGAGTAGATTTTAACATGGATCCTACTATTATTTCTAACATTACAAATAATTCATCTAAAACTTGGGTTGTTGATAAAAGCGTTGCTTCTCATTTAAGAGTAGCACCTTGGAGTGATAATGATGGTGCTGGTAATCCTAATAATCCTGCAACAGTATGGTGGTCTGCGAGTATTAACGAAAAAGAAGTATGTTGTAATTGTTTTTATACTGCAAGATATACTTTTACAAAAACACCTACAAATACTTATACTCTTGCAGTTGCATCACCTGACGGTATTTTTATGAATAAAGCAGATAATAATCTAGGTGTTACAGGAACAACAGAAGAATGCACACCATTCACTCAACCTACAAAAGGATTTAGTTTTGGATCTGCAACTTCTAGGCCACTTCCTAATGATGTTCCAGCAACAACAGGGTTTAGAATCACTGTTGATGGAGTTGATGGTTTTATCGGATATGGTTCTGCAGGAAATACATATGAAATTTTAGAAAGCACACCAACATTTTTATATTTAAGAGCTAGAGGTGCTAATCAAAGTAATTTATGGTACATAAAACTAAAAGCTATTTAGCATTAAATAAATATACTCAGAACTAAAAATATAGTTCTGAGTATTATCTAAAAAACACTAAACTATTTTATAATGATTAAAAATATATTCTTCAGTACTTATTCTCATTTAATAAAGATTAATTTATTTTTATTTTTTTTGATTTTAGGTTGTAGTTCAAGCGATAGTGCTTCTAGTAATACTCCCATGGTTATTACTCCTTCTAATCTAGTAATTAATACTGAAATAGTTGGTGCAAATGCAGTAAATATAAATGGAGATGGTTCAGGAGTTGTCAATTTTAATTTATCAGCAATAAATGCTACTTCATATAGCGTTTTAGTAGATGGTCAAACTATAAATTCGACAACAGGAATTTTTAGTTATACATTCACTGGAAGTGGAACAACTACTTATACCATTTTAGCCTCTGCATATAATGGAGGTCAGTTTGTTTCGGGTAGTAAAACTATTACAGTATTTGTTGGTTCAAATTTACTTTGGTCTGATGAGTTCAATACAGATGGAGCGCCTAATACCTCAAGCTGGAGTTACGATATTGGAGCTGGTGGTTGGGGAAATAATGAAGAACAATATTATACAAATAGACCAGAAAATGTGATTGTTCAAGGTGGATTATTAAAAATAAAAACAATAAAAGAATCTTATTTAGGGAGTGCTTATACCTCTGCTAGAATTCTAACCAAAGGTAAATTTTCGTTCAAATATGGGAAAGTAGATATTTATGCAAAACTTCCTTCGGGTGGAGGAACATGGCCAGCTTTATGGATGCTTGGAGATAATATTAGTACAGCTGGTTGGCCTGCTTGTGGAGAAATAGATATTATGGAACATATTGGTAATCAGTTAGGTAAAATTCACGGAACATTGCATCATCCAGGTCATTCCGGAGGAAATGGGGATACTTCAACTGTAGATATCACAAATGTAACAACACAATTTCACTTATATACTATCGATTGGAGAGCTAGTTATATAAAATTTTATGTAGATAATGTACTATTTTATACATTTTCAAATAGTAGCTCTTTACCATTCAATCAGAATTTCTTCCTAATCTTCAATAATGCTATGGGAGGTAATTTTGGTAATGTAGGAGGAGGAATAGATCCAAATTTTACTGCATCTACTTTTGAAGTTGATTATGTAAGAGTTTATAATTAAAAATTTTGAGTTTAGTTGGTTTCTATTAAAAGCTTCTGTTTAAAATTATGAATAGGAGCTTTTATTGATGTTGATTAAATTAGTAAACAATAAATTAATTGCAATATGATCTCATGCTGAAATAAATTATAAATAAATGAAAAAATTAAAAAGATTAGTTCCTGTTTTTATATCAATTCTTTTACAATATGGTTGTTCTTCGGCTAGTGATGTAAACACTACAGTGACTAACCAACAAAATCCACCAGCTGTAAATCAATTAGATTTTTGGTTAACTAAAGGCAATCAATCAATAAAATTAGAAAAACAAAATACAATTTTAGAGTTCGGAACTGCTTATAACACTTATCCAAATATTGACATTGATGAAAATCAGACCTTTCAAACTATAGATGGTTTTGGTTATACTTTAACTGGAGGTAGTGCGCAAGTAATTAATCAATTAAGTCCTCAAGTAAAGCAAGAACTTTTGCAAGAATTATTCGGCTCTAATTTAAACTCAATATCAATAAATTATTTAAGAATAAGTATTGGAGCATCGGACTTAAATGCTTCCCCTTTTTCTTATAATGATTTACCAGTAGGTCAAACAGATCCAAATCAAACAAGTTTTAGTCTTGCTCCCGATAGTGTAAACTTAATTCCTTTGCTAAAGGAAATACTGCTTATAAATCCAAATATTAAAATTCTTGCAACACCTTGGTCTGCACCAGTTTGGATGAAAGATACTAATAGTTTTGTAGGTGGAAGTTTGCAACCACAATATTACAGTTCTTATGCGCAATATTTTGTAAAATATATTCAAAAAATGCAACAAGAAGGTATTCGTATTGATGCTATTACACCACAAAACGAACCTCTTAATGCAGGAAACAATCCGAGTATGTTAATGAGTTCTTTGCAACAAACAAATTTTATAAAAAACAATTTAGGCCCAGCTTTTGAAAATGCTAATATCGACACTAAAGTTATTACTTATGACCATAATTGTGACCAACCAGAATATCCTATTGCAATATTAAATGATGCAATTGCAAACCCATTTATTAATGGTTCTGCATTTCACTTATATGGTGGAAATATAAATGCCATGAGCTCTGTTCATAATGCATATCCTAATAAAAACGTCTATTTTACAGAACAATGGACTTCATCTAGTGGAGATTTTGCAGGAGATCTAAAATGGCATGTAAAAAATGTAGTAATAGGTTCTATGCGTAATTGGAGTAAGGTTGCTTTAGAATGGAATTTAGCTAATGATTCTTCATTTGGACCTCATACAGTAGGAGGTTGTTCAGCCTGTAAAGGCGCAATTACTATTGAAAGTAGTTCATATTTTACTCGAAATGTGGGATACTATATAATTGCTCATGCTTCAAAATTTGTTCCAGTTGGCTCAGTAAGAATTACGTCAACTCAATCTGGAAATATAAATAATGCAGTATTTAAAACACCTGCAGGGAAATATGTAATGATTGTAGAAAATGATGGGACTACGAATGAAATATTTAATATAAAATTCAACGGAAAATGGGTTACTGTTTCACTCGATGGTGATTCAGTAGCAACATTTGTTTGGTAAAAAAAATATTTATGAAAGATATTGCAATCATACTCTTTACTTTGTATTCAGTATTTGGATTTTCACAAAAAAAAAGAGACAAGGTTTTTTCTACAAAAGATAAAATAGTTACAGTTTATACTTCTGCTGACAGTACAGATTTGCGATTATCTAAAACGAATGAATTAAAGTTTTATGAACTAAAACAACCACTAGAA
This sequence comes from Flavobacterium sp., assembly GCF_046153165.1. Taxonomy (GTDB): domain Bacteria; phylum Bacteroidota; class Bacteroidia; order Flavobacteriales; family Flavobacteriaceae; genus Flavobacterium. The sequence goes on from NZ_JBJXEN010000054.1 coordinate 13,969, forward strand.
ACTCAGACTTGTATTTTTGTAAATCCGAATAAAAAGTTTCAAAAATTTCTCGGAATTGGAGGAGCAATAACAGATGCAAGCGCCGAAGTTTTTGCAAAATTACCTGCTAATAAACAACAAGAATTTCTTAACGCATATTTTAGTAAAGAAAAAGGAATAGGTTACTCGTTAATACGAACTAACATAAATAGTTGTGATTTTAGTTCGGATATGTATACTTACGTTACAGAAGGAGATAAAGAACTAAAAACTTTTAATATACAACACGACAAAAAATATCGTATTCCACTTATTAAAAAAGCAATAGAATTAGCTGGAGGAAATCTAACCTTATTTGTAAGTCCTTGGTCTCCACCTGCATTTATGAAAAGTAATAATAATGTTTTGCAAGGAGGAAAATTATTACCCGAATATTATCAATCATGGGCAAATTATTATGTAAAGTATATAAATGATTATCAAAAAGAGGGAATACCAGTTTGGGGATTAACCATCCAAAACGAGCCAATGGCTACACAACGTTGGGAGTCATGTATATATACAGCAGAAGAAGAAAGAGATTTTCTTAAAAATTATCTCGGACCAACATTAAAAAAAGCAGGACTTGGAGATAAAAAAATTAATATTTGGGATCACAATCGAGATTTAATTTCGCAAAGAGTAAGCACAATTTTAGACGATCCAGAAGCTAGTAAATATGTATGGGGAATAGGTTTTCACTGGTACGAAAGCTGGAGTGGAGGAGAACAAATGTTCGATAATATAGGAAAAGTAAATGAAATGTACCCAAATAAAAACCTTATTTTTACTGAAGGTTGCTCAGAAAGTTTCAAAAAAGAAAGATATCAAGTTTGGGCAAACGGGGAACGTTATGGAAAATCGATGATAAACGATTTTAACAACGGAACCGTAGGTTGGACAGATTGGAATATACTTCTCGACGAAAAAGGCGGACCAAATCATGTTCAGAATTTTTGCTTTTCACCAATACACGGAGATACAACAACGGGAGATCTAATATATACACCTTCTTATTATTTTATTGGACATTTTTCTAAATTTATTGGAAAAGATGCTAAAAGAATAAGCTCGGTTGCCAGCCGAAGTCAATTGTTAACAACTTCATTTCTTAATAAAGACGGAAAAATCGTTACAATTGTTATGAATCAAAGCAGTACAAAAGTAATTTATAATTTGTGTGTAGGAACAGCAGCAACAGAAGTTACAATTTTGCCACATGCAATTCAGACTTTGGTATACTAAATTAACATATAAAATTAATCCACATTTCTTATCTACTTTTTAATATTTCTATAAGATCAAGAAAAAATAAAATAACACATGAATCCAATCTTAAAAATTATTTTCCTATTCTATTTTTCTATTGCATTTTCTCAAGAAAAAACAATAGAAAGCAAAGTTGATGCTTTAATCAAACAAATGACTTTGGAAGAAAAAGTGGGGCAATTAAATCAATATACTGGAGATAATACAGCAACTGGACCGCTTACAATTAATAATAATAAACAAGAAGAAATAAAAGCAGGAAAAATAGGATCTATGCTTAATGTTTTAGGAGCAAAATATACTCGTCAGTACCAAGAATTAGCAATGCAATCTCGTCTAAAAATCCCATTACTTTTTGGATTAGATGTCATTCACGGGTATAAAACTACATTTCCAATTCCATTAGCAGAAGCCGCTTCTTGGGATCTAGCGGCTATACAACAAGGTTCAAGAATCGCAGCAACAGAAGCATCAGCAAGTGGAATCCATTGGACATTTGCGCCAATGGTTGATATTTCTCGTGATCCTCGTTGGGGCAGGGTTATGGAAGGTGCAGGGGAAGATACTTATCTTGGTTCTAAAATTGCCTATGCACGCGTAAAAGGTTTTCAGGGTAATAAATTAGGTGACTTAAGTTCAGTAATGGCATGTGTCAAACATTTTGCAGCTTATGGTTTAGCAGTTGGTGGACGAGAATATAATTCAGTCGATTTAAGCGATAGAATGTTATGGGAAACTTATTTACCCCCATTTAAAGCTGCTCTAGATGCTGGCGCGGCAACATTTATGAATTCTTTTAACGATATAAACGGAATTCCTGCAACGGCAAATAAATATATTCAAAGAGATATTCTTAAAGGAAAATGGGGTTTCAAAGGTTTTGTAGTTTCAGATTGGGGCTCTATTGGAGAAATGATTGCTCATGGATACTCTAAGGACTTAAAAGAAGCAGCTCAAATGGCAATCATGGCAGGAAATGATATGGATATGGAAAGTAATGCTTATCGTAATAATTTAGAACGATTAGTCAAAGAAAATAAAGTGCCAATAGCAATTGTTAATGATGCAGTAAAACGAATTCTTACTAAAAAATTCGAATTAGGTTTGTTTGACAATCCTTTTAAATATTGCAGTGAAGAACTTCAAAATAAAGAACTTAATAATCCTGAGCATACTAGAATTGCAAGAGATATGGCAAAGAAGAGTATTGTTCTTCTAAAAAACGAGAAAAATATTTTGCCTCTTTCCAAGGAAACAAAAACTATCGCATTTATTGGGCCAATGGTAAAGCCAAAACGTATTAATCATGGCTTTTGGGCTGTCGATCTAAAAGAAATTGATTCAACATATATAGTTTCTCAATGGGAAGGATTGGAAAATAAGTTAGATAAAACTACTAAATTACTTTATGCAAAAGGTTGTGGTGTACAAGACATTAGCAAAGCAGGTTTTCAAGAAGCAATAGATATTGCTAATCAAGCTGATGTTGTAATATTAAGCATAGGAGAACGATTTAATATGAGTGGAGAAGCTCAAAGTAGAAGTAATATTCACCTACCAGGAGTTCAAGAAGATTTAATTAAAGAATTGCAAAAAACTGGAAAACCAATCGTAATTCTAATTAATGCAGGACGACCATTAATTTTTAATTGGACTGCGGATAATATGCCAACAATAGTTTATACTTGGTGGTTGGGTTCAGAAGCTGGTAATGCAATTGCTGATGTCCTTTTTGGAGATTATAATCCATCAGGGAAACTGCCTATGTCTTTTCCAAGAGATGAGGGTCAGATCCCAATTTATTACAATCATTTTAGTACAGGACGACCTTCTGTTAATGAAGATAAAATTTATAAATCGGCTTATATTGATTTACCAAATACTCCTAAATTTCCATTCGGTTTTGGTTTGAGCTATACCACTTTTCAATATTCTGATTTAAAATTATCTAAACTTAAAATGAAAAAAGATGAGATTATAGAAGCTTCAGTAACTATCACAAATACTGGAAAATTTGCTGGAGAAGAAGTAGTTCAGTTGTATCTTCATGACTTATTTGGATCTGTAGTTAGACCAATTATTGAATTAAAAGATTTTCAAAAAATAAAATTAGAAGTTGGAGAATCTAAAACTATAAAGTTTGTTATCGATAATAAAAAATTATCATTTTATAATTCTAAATTAGATTTCGAATCAGAAATAGGGGATTTTGAAATAATGATTGGATCATCTTCAGCAGATATTCGATTGAAAAATAATTTTGAGTTGATAAAATAGAAAATCGAGATGAAAAATAATTTTTATTGCATTCAAAATGTTAAATTTTTAAATAATGTTGTTAATGTGAAATAAATTACATTAAATTTGAATTCTATAAAACACCAAAAACACCAGCTTATAACAAAGAAATACTTTTAAAAAAGAGATAAACCCAAAATCTAAAAGTATTGTTATGGCTACAAATCAACTCCCAGACGCATTATTGGTAAGGCGTTACATCGATGGTGATGAATCAGCGTTATCTACATTAGTAAAAAGACACGAGTCTAAAATTTTTGGTTTTATATATTCAAAAATTTTAGATAGAGATATTTCTGATGATATATTCCAGGATACATTTATAAAAGTTATTAAAACACTTAAAAGTAATTCATATAATGAAGAAGGAAAATTTTTGCCTTGGGTCATGCGAATTGCTCATAATCTAATTATAGATCATTTCCGAAAAACAAAAAAAATGCCCATGTATCGGGAAACAGAAGAGTTTTCTATTTTTTCGATGATGAGTGATAATTCTCCAAATATTGAAAATAAAATCATTACCGATCAAGTTGAAAAAGACTTAATTAAGCTACTTAAAGAATTGCCAGATGACCAAAGAGAAGTGGTCGAAATGAGAATTTATCAAGATTTAAGTTTCAAAGAAATTTCTGAATCAACGGGAGTGAGTATTAATACAGCACTAGGAAGAATGCGTTATGCATTAATAAATTTAAGGAGAATAATAGATAAAAATCAAATTATATTAACTAATTAAGCAATATTTTTTTTTAGTTTGCGTTATACTATAAATTATAAATAATAGTATGGCAAAAATTTACTTTAAAAAGAAAAATGCAACCCCTAAAATGTTACCAAAAAAAGAAACAGTCAATTTTATATTGAGCTATTCTAAAGCATTAAGAATAGACAAGATAGGTGAGGGGACTTTCGAAACAATTTTAAATTAACAAAAAACGCTCAAATTATTGGGCGTTTTTTTATATTTTAAATTGTAACCTTTTTATTCTCTAAAGGTTACAAAAAAGACATCGTTCTAATAGTTATTATGACTTTAATTATGAAAATTTATTTTACATTTGTGTGCCAAATCTAACCTGACCAAACAAAGTATGAATGAAGAAATAAAGTTTGTAAAACCTACAACTATTGATAAAGAAGTATCATGGGACAAAACTAAAACTATTATGAGTAAGACCGATCTATATGGAACGATCGAGTTTGTAAATGAAGTTTTTGTAGATGTTTCTGGGTACGAAGATTATGAACTAATCGCAAAACCACATAATATTATTAGACATCCTGATATGCCCCAAATTATCTTTAAAATACTTTGGGATAATATAAAACAAGGAAATCAGTTTCACGCAATCGTAAAAAACTTAGCTAAATCAGGAAGGTATTATTGGGTTATCTCTGATTTTGAGTATATCAGAGATGAAAATGAAAATGTCACAAAATATATAGCAAGACGAAGATCAGTTCCCCAAGATATAATTACAAATCATATTGAGCCACTATATCGAAAATTACTGCAAATAGAACAAGTTAGTGGAGTAGATGCAAGTGAAAAATATCTGATAGGTTTTCTAGAAGAATCAGGAGTTAGTTATGCTGATCTAATTACTAATTTGATTTTAGATGAGGACAAAGCACAACAATTGCTACAAATTAAGGAGAAAAGTCCAGAAACTAATATAGAAGATAGAAAAGAACAAAAGCGAGGATACTTTAGTAGATATTTCTCAAGAGATTAATTCTTGAATATAGTTTAAAACTGAATTTATTTGATTTAGTTTTAATTCTAAAAACACAACTACAAATTATATTATTTAGTCTTTAATTTTACTGAAATAAAAAAATTTAAGTCAGTATATTTTTTTATTTCCTAATAGTACAAATAGAATATGTTTAAAAGTTATATAAGCAATTTTAAAGGGTTTCCTCGAGAAATATGGATTCTTACCATTCTTACATTTATAAAT
>NZ_JBJXEN010000061.1:0-5924 GCF_046153165.1 Flavobacterium sp.
ATTGTCCTAAAACAAGAACGATTACTGTTACTGCTTCCGATAAAGCTACTATTACATCGGTAAACGTAGTAGATTTAACCACACCAAATAGTATAACGGTTTATGTTACTGGTGCAGGGAATTATGTTTATGCGCTTGATGATATAAATGGTTTGTACCAAAACGAAAATGTATTTGACAACGTAAGTGCAGGAATTCACACGGTTTACATCAAAGATTTAAATGGTTGTGGCGTTGTACCCAGAGAAGTTGCTGTTTTAGGAATTCCAGATTATTTTACCCCAAACGGCGATGAATATAATGATTACTGGAATATTAAAGGAGCAAATAATAGTTTAAATGCTAAAACCATTATTTATATTTTTGACCGTTTTGGTAAATTAATCAAGCAAATTACACCAACCAGCCAAGGTTGGAATGGAACTTTCAATAATCAAGCACTACCCGCAACAGATTATTGGTACTCGATAGAACTAGGTGATGGGAGAATTGTAAAAGGACATTTTGCTTTGAAGAGATAGGTTTTCTATTATAAAAAACTAAATTTTTTCTTTCCAATCTTTATCATAATGGATAAAAATATTAATCCATATATTTCTTGATAAACGCATGATTAAAGGCATAAATAAAACTAATGTTCCTCCAATAGAGATAAAAGCTATTTTTAAATTATAGCCTAGAAATACGTGGCTTATTATAAAGGCCGCAACACTAAAAGCTATTCCAAGTCCATAACTTACATACATTGCACCAAAGAAAAAAGAAGGTTCTATTTTGTAGCGAGTTTGACAGTGACTACAAGTTTCATGCATTTTAAAAATACTAGATAAATGATATGGATTTTTATCTAAATACATACTCTCTTCATGACATTTTGGGCAGCTTCCTGTAAAAATGCTATTTAATTTTGATCCTTTGCCAAACATGGTGTGATTTTTTAACAAAGGTATAGTTTTCTAAATGACTCTTTGTAACATTAGTCACAAAGCTTAGTAATTGATTAATTATTATTACAGAATCTTTTTTTACTACAATTTGATTTTAATATTTTTATCATAGTGGATAAAAATATTAATCCATATATTTCTAGAAATTCTCATGATAATTGGCATTAATGCAATTAGAGAAATTACAATGGAAACAAATGAAGTTTTTAAATTTGTTTTAAATATAAAGTGAGAAACTAAAAAAGCAATGATTCCAATGAGCACACTAACTCCATAACTGACGAACATTGCGCCAAAAAAGAAGGAAGGTTCTATTTTGTATTTTGTTTCACAATGACTACATTTTTCATGCATATCAAAAACTTTACTCAAAATATAGCTATTTTTTATGATATACATACTTTCTTCATGACATTTAGGACAAGTTCCTGTTAAAATACTATATAATTTGGATCCTTTTTTTAACATTTGCAAAAAATTTAATTTACCATTTTTTTGGTGAAGCAAATTTACGATTTTCGTATCTGTTTTAAGGTTTCAAAACCTGAAACTTTAAACAATAAATAATTTATTTATAATGCTTAACATACACAATTTGTCGGTTTCCTTTGGAGGAACATATTTATTCGAAGAAGTAACTTTTAGAATGGGCGCTGGCGATAGAGTTGGACTTGTCGGAAAGAACGGTGCAGGAAAATCTACCATGTTAAAAATATTAGCTGGAGATTTCAAACCAGATTCTGGGAGTATTTCTACAGCAAAAGAAGTTCAAATAGGATTTTTGCGTCAAGATATTGATTTTGAGGAAGGAAGAACCGTTTTGGAGGAAGCTTATCAAGCATTTATTGAAATAAAAGCAGTTGAAAAGAGACTCGAAGAAGTAAATCATCAATTAGTAACCAGAACCGATTATGAAAGTGAAGAATATTCACTTATTATCGAAGATTTGTCTGACTTAACACATCGTTTCGATTTGTTAGGTGGTTATAACTATGTTGGAGATACAGAGAAAATCCTTTTAGGATTAGGTTTTAAGAGAGAAGTTTTCGATAATCTAACAGAAACATTCTCTGGTGGATGGCGTATGCGTATCGAATTAGCTAAGTTATTGCTTCAGGCAAATGATATTTTGCTTCTCGATGAGCCAACCAATCACTTGGATATAGAAAGTATCATTTGGTTAGAAAGTTTCTTGCGTAATTATCCTGGCGTTGTCGTTATTGTATCGCACGATAAAATGTTTTTGGATAATGTGACCAATCGAACTATCGAAATTTCATTAGGTAAAGCATACGATTTCAACAAACCATATTCTGAATATTTAGAATTGCGTCATGAAATTCGTGAAAAGCAATTGGCAACACAAAAAAATCAAGCCAAAAAAATTGAAGAGACTGAAAAACTAATCGAAAAATTCCGTGCCAAAGCTTCCAAAGCTTCTATGGCGCAATCATTGATTAAAAAATTAGATAAAGTAGAACGAATAGAAGTCGATGAAGATGATAATTCGGTCATGAATATTTCATTTCCAGTATCTAAAGTGCCAGGAAAAGTAGTCGTTGAAGCCGAAAATGTCACAAAAGCTTACGGAGACAAAACGATTCTAAAAGATATTAACTTGCTCGTAGAAAGAGGTAGTAAAATTGCGTTCGTTGGGCAAAACGGACAAGGGAAATCCACTTTTATCAAAGCCATTGTAAATGAGTTTGAATACGAAGGATCAATCAAATTAGGACATAATGTACAAGTTGGTTATTTTGCTCAAAATCAAGCCGAATATCTTGATGGTGAAATTACCTTGTTGCGCACCATGGAAGACGCCGCAACCGATAGTAATCGTAGTAAAGTACGAGATATGTTAGGTTCATTTCTATTTAGAGGTGATGATGTTGAGAAAAAGGTAAAAGTACTTTCTGGAGGCGAAAGAAACCGTTTGGCGTTGTGCAAATTGCTATTGCAACCTATCAATGTTTTATTGATGGATGAGCCAACAAATCACTTAGATATCAAATCTAAAAATGTTCTAAAAGCTGCTTTACAGAAGTTCGAAGGAACCCTGCTTCTAGTTTCCCACGATAGGGATTTCCTACAAGGAATGTCAAACTTGGTTTACGAGTTTAAAGACCAGAAAATAAAAGAATATTTAGGAGATATTAATTATTTCTTAGAGCAGCGTAACCTAGAAAATATGCGTGAGGTCGAGAAAAAAGACATCGAAAAGAAAGAGGCTCCTACAACAAATGCAAAAGCATCATATGAAGACCAAAAGAAAAATAAATCACTGCAAAATCGTTTGAGCAAAATAGAAAGTCAGATAAAAGATCTCGAAAAAGACATTCAGCAAGACGACAAAGCACTAGCTTCTAACTATGACAAGCATATCGAAGACGCTAAGTTTTTTATTGCCTACAACAAGAAAAAGTCTGATTTAGATAAATTATTAGAAGATTGGGAAGTCGTGCAAGGCGAGATTGATTCTTTGTAGCCAATCCAGCTTTCCGTTACAAGTTTTTTCATCTCCTTTACTTTTTTCTAAGCAAAAAAAGGAGCTTCTACCGTCGCTCTTTTTTTACAAGAAAAAATGTAACGAGATTTCAAAAAGCTTTTCACTGCAATCTGGGCTAGAAAGGACCACTAAATTAAGAACAGAATTCTTAATTTAAAAAGGTAATTATTTAAACGGATGTCGTTGTTGCCAAATCAATTCAGGCTCTAAATTCTTGAAAATAAAACCAATATATTTGTTAACGTATTTGTTTGTATGGTAAATAAAACCAGACATAAAAATGGGTTGTGCTCCAATTGAACTTTTTATTTCGAGAGCAGTTCTACCAAAAATAATTTTTTTGAACTGATTTTCAATTCCGTATTTTGTCATATTGTACAACATATTCAAATACAACATTTTTTCTTTTTGAATATGCTCATCATAACCTAAAAAATAAGTTTCTAACACCTCTCCATTCAAAAGAAGCGTGTGAAATCCAACTAATTTTCCATCAAGAAAATAACCACAAAAACGCAATTCTTCTTTAAGCTGTTTTTTGAAAGTAGAGAAATGATTTTCGGCTAAGAAAAACGTGTTAAAAGGCGCGTTTTGTGCCACATAATGATACAACTCATATATTCTTTTCTCCCGAAGTTGTATGTCTTCTAAACTTAATTCTTTTACTTCTATTTCTTCACATTTTTTTCTGGCACGTTTGTACTGATCTCGATATTTTTTAGAAAAAGAAGCCACATAATCTTCATTTGTTTTCCAATCTGGGTGGAGTTCGAAAATCATATTGGGTTGCGCATTAAACTCATAAACGGTCGAAAAATCATTTTTTTTCAATTCGACAGCACATTCTTGGTAAAAATCTTTAAACGAAACAATATGAATCGTAATTTTCTTCTTTTTGAAATAAGCAACAATCGCTTCCGAACATTCTATTAGCAATTTGCTAATGCATTCAAAATTCATTTCTTTACTAAAAGCATATCCATTTTGCCCAGTAATCATGTTGTTTCCTAGAAATAAAGTATGTGAAGCAAAATTTTTGAAAACAAAATTTCTAATCGCTTTTTTGATACACTTATCTCTTTCTCCAAATGATTCTAACTTGTTCAAATCTAAATATTGTGCTAATGCAACACCAATGAGTTCTGTGTTTTCGAAAATTCCGATATAAAAACACTCCATGTTGGTTGGGGCCGAATCCTCTAATACTTTTAGGTAAGGAGTTTGCAGGAAAGCATTGTTTACAGCAACACGATCCCAAGTTTCTGGGAGTTCGGCAGTCGAAGAGTAAATTTTAAAAGAATTGGAATCCAAAATAATAATAAAAATCGCTCCACAAATGTAGAGCGATTGGTATATAAAAAAATGTTAAAATTATTTCATGGCACAAATTATTCCACCCATAATAGCGAAGCACACAATCCAGAATCCGCCAGTTACAAGAGTGTATTTGAAACTTCTTTTTTCATAAAGTGCATTTGTCCCAATAACAGGAAGAGCTAAAAATAACCCAGTCATAGTTCCGTGTAAAGCACCATGTTTGAATGTTCTAAAAGCATCTCCATAATCAGCCATGAATGCTGTATAAGAAGGTTTTGCAGTTGTAATGTCTCCTCCAATCATTCCTAAAGCTCCAAATTGATGAATCGTTACAAATTGTAAAATAAAAGAGATGAAAAAAGCGTATAAAATAGAAACTCCAAATATTAAAGCCATATTTGGTTTTTCACCTTCTTCTGGATTTATACCAGTTTCTCTCATCCAGATTGTTCCAAAAACTTTTGGATTATACCAGATAAACCCAACAACAAGTGTCGATAATGCTGCAAGTAGTAATGCTAAAAAATTAATTTCCATATTTTTGTTTTTAAGGTTTGTTACCCAAATATAAAAAAAATATAATAACTAAAAAGACTTTCGTTTAGGAAAGTCTTTTTAGTTATTTTTTGTATTTAATTAATCTTCAGCAGCTTCGCCGGATTTTCTGTAAATAAAATTTCCGTAAATATGACGTTTTGCAAAACGATTTGGTGATTCAGCATTTACCATTTTAACGTAGATATTTCTAGGAACTCCAATATATTCGTATTCCATTCCGTTAAAATATTTAATATGCAAAGTTTGTTTTTCTAAATGAAAATCATGAATATTAGAATTAGTAATAGTATCTGTATATTCAGGAAGGTTTTTTTCGACAGTTTCTGCTGATATACTTACTAAAAAGTGGTAAGCCCCAATGATATGTTTACTTTTTTCTTCGGCAGCTAGTTTTCCAGCTTCATCATTTATAAACTTATCAGGATGAGAATCTTTCATACTGTTTCTGTAAATGGTTTTTAATTCTTTCAAAGTTACATTTTTGTCAACTTCAAGTAACTTTCTGTATTCGATAACTCTTTTCATACCAATGTTTAATAATAATATTTAAAAAAAGCCACTCTTTTCAGAATGGCTTGCTTAGTAGCGGGAACAGG
>NZ_JBJXEN010000079.1:0-10892 GCF_046153165.1 Flavobacterium sp.
TAACAAAGAGTCTATCGATGCTTTGGTAAAATTTTGTAAACATGTTCCTTGCAAAGTAAATCTTATTGAATATAATCCTATAGATGATGGTGAGTTTCAACAAGCATCTGCAGAATCTATAAATGCCTATATAAAAGCATTAGATGCAAACGGAATTATTGCAAAAGTGCGACACAGTCGTGGCAAAGATATAGATGCTGCTTGCGGACAATTGGCTAATAAAGAAGGGTAATTATATACAAACTATTTTGTGTTTTATTGCATATAAGACCAGTCCAATTCGAGTTTTAATTTCTAGCTTTTGAAATAATTGTTCTCTGTATCCATCAATAGTTTTTGGACTTAAGCACATACCATTAGCAATTTCTTTGTATGTTTTTTCGGTACAAGCGAGCTTTATAAATTCGACTTCGCGCTCTTTTAATACAATTTTATTTTCGTTACTAGTAAGTTTATTTATAAGATATCCTGAAACCATTTCCGAATAATAAAAACCTTTGTTGTACACCTCAATGAGTGCTTCTTTAAAAGTATTAGGATGAGTATCTTTTAGTAGATATCCTTTTGCGCCATTTGTAATCATTTTCATAATAGTGTCTTCATCATCATTTACAGATAATGCTAAGACTTTCAAAGTAGGCTGGTTTTCTTTCAACCATTTCATGGTTTCAATACCATCCATAATAGGCATATTAACGTCGAGTAAAACAATGTCTGGTTTTTCAAATTCATTTGAAAATATATTTGTAAACTCTTTTCCATTGCTATAACTTCCAATGACTGTAAACTCTTTAAATGTTCCTATTAAGTAAGAAAGTGATTGAGAAAATAATAAATGATCATCTACAATTACAATTTTTATTTTTTCCATAACGTTAATTATTTTCTTCGGTATTTATTGGATAATCAATAGTTATTGTTGTGCCTTTATTTATTTCAGAGTTAATATTAAGAGTAGCTTTTATTAGTTGTACTCTTGTTTTAATATTTGCTAGTCCAGTACCACTTGATTCTTTTTTATAGTCAAAACCTTTTCCCGTGTCTATAATATTTATTTTGCAATTTTTTGAAGTGAAAAATATTTCTATAGCAATAGTTTCACTATGTGAATGTCTTAAAATATTAGCTATGGATTCTTGCAAAATTCTATATATAATTGTTTGATGCTCTTTATTTATTTTTTGAATTTCACCACTTACATTTAACTGATATTTTATTTTTTTTAATTCGGCTATTCTTTCTAAATCTTCAGATATAGATTTAATAAAATTAGTATTTACAAAAATATCACCGTTCATTATTTTTGACAATAATCTAATCTCATTTAATGATTTATTTACAAGTTCTTTGATGTTTTTGAGTTCTTTTTTTGTGTATTCACCGTCATTTTCGATAATAATATTCATTTGCATTAATGCTACAGAAAGTATTTGTCCAATATTGTCGTGTAATTCTCTACTAATATTAGTTAATGTTTGTTCTTTTATTTCGATTTTCGATTTTGTTAACTCGGCTTGAAAAATAAGCTCGGACTCCATTTGGTCTATTAAAAACTTTGATTTCTTTTTTTGAAAAAAGGAAAATAAAATAAATATAGCTAGTAATAACGTAAATAAAACGATACTAAATGATATGACTAATAATTGTATTTCTTCTCGCTCCATAAAAATCCTATAACAAAACAACAGTTCATGAGTAAATTTAGAAAAAATATAATTAATCCGTAAATCGTTGGATTATAATCTATCAAAAACCATTGTAATGATAACATAAAAGGTAAAAAAGGTACATGAAAAATTAATACACCTAGAATAAACCAAAAAAAGATAGACTTACTATAATTTAATATTAGCTGTGAAGTAAATACTTCAAAAATATAGAGTAAACTTAAAATAGTGACAAACAGAACACCAATAGCATAACCATTTGTTATAACATTTTTAAAAAAATTTTGAAAAAATAAGATATTTATTAAGTAACCTATTAAAAAAATAAAAAGAAAAAAAGAAGCAATATTTTGGTATAAGATTTTTTTTAATAATGATTTTAAAAAAATTAGATAATAAGTAAAAAGGATAAGGATATACAAATTATAAACTTCATAGTTTAGCAACCCAGTCCATTTTGTAAAATTTGTTCCAATAAAATCTGCTATCATTGAAAAAAAGATAGAAAACAAGAATAATTTAGATTTTAAATTGGGTAATTTATACCAAAAAAGGACCCCTATGACACTTGATATTAGAGTTAAAAAAATTGAATAAAATCTTATATTTTCTAGCATATTTTAGTTCCCTCCGTATTCGATTTTTGGAGGATTCCCCATTCCTCCAAAGTTTAAAGGTTGTATTTCAGTTGCATCTACATTTTCTTCCGTTTCTGTTTTCAGAGCAACTTTATTTGTGTTTTGGCTGTTAGGTTTGTCTGTTGTAGCTCGTCTTTTTGTTGGAGATAAAAAAATAGTTGTTAAACCAGATTTTTCGTGATAAGTAACAGTATCATTTGGATAAACACCTAGATAAAATCTAATGCCATTTACTTGTATTCCTTTATTTTCTCCTTCAGTTTTAATATAATGTATGTAATTTTCTAATTCTTCAATAGAATACCATATTGCATTCGCGTCTTCTCGATTAATACTTTGAGAAATTACCCCAGATCTTTCATTAATATATTTAGTATTTAAATTTTTAGCCATTTCTTGTGTAATTAACTGAGAGGGAGCTTCATGGTTTTCACCAGTCCCACAAGAAATCAATGATAAAAGTGAAAAAACAATTGTTGTAGCAAAATAAATTCTTTTCATAGTTTTAGTTTTAGTTGTTATAGATGCAAATATATCGTCATACTGTTTTGTTTACAAGGGGAAATACCCCCTTTTTTTTAACTATTTTTTATTTTTTCTCCCCGTTAAATTCCTTTTATAAAATCAGGTAATATACTCTTTTGCAGATGTTTAAATAATTACAATTTTACATCGAACAAAATTAAAAACTTAGTTTATTTTTTTATAAGAATTTATGATTCATATAAATAGTCTACTCTTTCGAGAGTGTTTTAAAAAAAATAGATAAAGTAAACTAATTAAAATTATAAAGTTATGGCAAAAAAAGCAGTTTTAGTGGGCATAAATGATTATGCACCCATAGGAGTAGGAGGTCCAGATTTAAATGGTTGTGTCAATGATGCCCGTGATATGGCTAACACATTGGTAATTTGCGGGTTTGCTCCTTCTAATATTAGAATTTTAACGAATCAAAATGCGACAAGATCAAATATTATTAATTATTTAAAATGGTTAATTGATGGAAGTGTCTCAGGTGATTCGATTGTTTTCTACTATTCAGGACATGGTACAAGAGTGGCTAATATTGGCGCAGACATTGAAATTGATGGTCTTGATGAAGCCATATGTCCTCATGATTATGCGACAGCTGGAGTATTAAGAGATGATGATTTTAAATCGATTTTAGAAAAACTAAAATCAGGAGTCATACTTGAAGTAATTTTTGATTGTTGTCACTCAGGGACTGGAACTAGAAAAGTTAATCTTGGAGAGTTTGGTTTTGCTCCATTAAATGAATCACCAAGATTTATTCCACCAATGCTAGAAGATGAGTTTTATATCAATTACGCCAAAGATTTGGAGCCTAAAAAGTCCAAAAAAACAACATCTACTAAATCCTTAACTACAGTAACAGGTATGAATCATGTTTTATGGGCAGGATGTATGGACAATCAAGTATCTATGGAAGGAGATGTTGCAGGGCAAACCAGAGGTTACTTTACTTATAATTTTTGTAAAATACTAAGAGCGACGAGCGGAAATATTACCAGAAAGTTATTAGATGCTCAAACTGCAAATGCTTTGTCTGCAATGGGAGCAGCTCAAACCAATCAGACCGAAAGTACCACAGCGAAATTAAAGCAAAAAATATTTATATAAAGGCGTATTCCGAAAAGCCTAAAAAGAGTAGGAAAAATTTAAATTAAATAAAAATGACAACTAAAAAAACTGATTTGCCTATGTCATCTGCCGAAGTGGAAAAGGCAAAAGACATCAAAGCAAAAAAGACCTTATCTATAGATGATGAAGGATTTAATCAAGTAGAAGCAATTGGAGTGAAAATGTTAGAAAAGGGTTCTAGAGCAGCGATAGAGATTGCTCCTTATCGTCCTGAATACCTAGACCAAGTCTTTAATCTAAAAGCTGACAAAGAAGGTTCTAAAAAGCCAAAATTTATTGATAGAGAAACATTTATGCAACCACAAGGAAGCAAAACTATTTTTGGACCTGATCAAAGGGTAGTATATAATTCTACTGCATATCCATGGGGCTGTGTAGGTAGAGTTGAAACTGCTTTAGGCTATGGAAGTGGTGTAATGATAGGTCCAAGACATGTACTCACTTGTTGTCATGTTATAGATTTTAAATCGAACGGGACAACTGGATGGTTAAAATTTTCTCCTATGTATTATAATGGACCTAATCCAACTTTTGGTACAGCTAATGCTGTGAAAATTTATTATAAATATAAAGTTCAAGGACCAACAATTGATTCTACAGAAGGACAATATGATTATTCTGTAATTGTATTAGATAGAAATATAGGTAACACCACGGGTTGGATGGGAGCTAAAGCTTATAGCGATTCATGGGATGGGCAAGCACTATGGACACATGCGGGGTATCCTATGGACCTAACAGGTGCGCAAAGACCTGTTTATCAAAACAGCATCGCTTTAGATGGTGATAACACAACTACAGATGCACATGAAGCGATTTATCATCAAGCGGATATTTGGCCAGGTCAAAGCGGTGGACCATTTTGGGGATATTGGTCAGGAACACCTTATGCAGTAGCTGTTCAAAGTTGGCAAAATGCGTCTACCAATGCAGCGAGTGGCGGTTCTGATTTATTAGATTTAGTAAACAAAGCCAGAACTGAATTTCCTTAAATAATAAAAATAACAATCAAATAAATAATTAACAATTAAACTTAAAAAATTATGGCAAATGCAACTCCACTTGGCTATCCTCACGCAGGAGCAGGTACAGTAGAAATTTTATTAGAGAATGAAGACGGAGTAGATTACACTCTCTTATTTTCGCCAGATCCAAACAATAATGAATTGAGGGCTGATAATAAAGCAATGCAATTTTATTATTTCCCGAAAGCACCTAGACTTGCTAAAGAACCTGTAAAAGATGGAAAATACAAATTCTCAATGCAAGTATTTAAGGGTGTTCTTGATGCTGGAACTATTATTGGCGAGCAAGGATTCAGCGAAGAAGCCGGTGCCTTTACAACTTTAACATCAACAATAGATGTACCAGATCAAGTGTTGAAAAAAGCAATTGATAAATTAAAACAAAAATTAAGTACTGAATATCAAAATCAAAGAGAATCTAAATTATTTGGTTTATTTTCTTTCTTAAAAGGTGTTGATCGAGATTTTAATGAAACTAATGTAAGACCAATTCAATTGACTGAAAATAAAATTTCTATGCACATTATTGGTGAAAAAGATAAATTACCATTCGACGGTGAAAATCCTTGGTCATTTAATGTACAAGGAGATGGTAATGGAACCACTTTTGGATTAGGTGAAAATGCTTTTTCAATATTGATGGGTAGAAATAGTGCTTCATTAGTAAAATCTTCTTTAGAAAACGGAAACAATAATCTTGTTGTTCAAAATGCTATCAAATACAAAGGATATCTTCCAACCACAGTAATCAAAACAACGATTGATGTAAAAAGAGTACATACCTATTTTTCTGCAAAGGCAAATGTTAATGTAGGTGGGTTTGTTGATTTAAAATGGGAGCATGAGTATGAAAAGATCAAAACTGAAGGTGGTATTGTGAGTGAAATATTTACAGACGAACAGTTTTCTAACGATGAAAAGAAAAAATTCGAACAAGAATTACTAGTTAAACAAAGAGATTTTGCTTTTCAGTTGTTGCAAAAAGAAATTTTTGATAAACCAGAAAAACAATTTACTCCTGCATCAGATCCAAATGCTTCACTTGGCTTATTTAGTATTTTTACTGGAGGGATAAGTGTTGGAGTAAGTTTAAAATCAGGTACTCAAATTAGAGAGGTTAAATTTACCGATGAAATTAAATTTAGTGCTGTAACCGTTATGGATAGTACTCTAAGTGGTAATTTAACTCCTTTAACAACAAAATCTGGTGATGCTGCAAAAGAGGACTTGAAAAAATACATAACTGAAGTAAGATTAGATGAAGATTTTACAAAAGTTCAAGTCACTGCAGCATTAAATGGAGGAATAGCCAGAGTTGATAGAGATGGAATTATTATCTCAGATAGTGCAGTAAATCAAGTGGCATTAGAAGTTGGTTACCCTGATTCTAAAGGAAATTTAGTTTGGAAAAGTTCTGGTCGTAAAATGGCAATTGGTGGTACTCCGTATATTAAAAATACAACTTCTGGCGGAAAAACCATTGATGCAGTGTTTCCAGCAAACTGGAATGATCCTTCAATGAATGATGATAAGTACGTTTTTGATTTTGTTAAAAATGCAACTTCAAGTAAAGTAAAAGTTAGAACAAACGTAATGTATGAAAAGGACAAACGAGTAAAATTAGCAGATAAGGTTGTAGAATATGATTTTGATGGAAGAAATGTATTCGTACCTCTACCTATTACAAAAATGATAGATTATACTTTATCTACGGAAGAATTATTTTCTTGTGATACTCTTGAAGTCACTTTAAAAGTGGATAAAATGTCAACACAAAAATTCAAATTTACAGCTGATAATTTTGAAGATATAATTCCTTATAAAGTTTGGTATGAATCGGATTATGACATCAAACCAACTCAATATAAAGTAAAATATACTTGTAAAGGGAAAATAGGCGCAAAATCTAAAAAAATCAGTATTTCTACAGAATTTATTCCTATTGATTATCTATCTGGTGATGTTCTTTTCGAAATTCCTTCAGGATCTGATGCTCAAAATAAAGATATAGAAAAAATCAGAGCAGCTGCAAATGAGTAAATTAATTAATGAAGAGGGTTACTTAATAACCCTCTTTGTTTTATAAACTAAAAATTATGGATTTCGAAAAAATACAAATTTCAATTTCAATTGCTAACTCTTCTTTATTAGAAACAATAAATATGATAAATATTGAGATTGGATATAAAAGTTCTTATGGAGAGATAATTTGGAAATCTTTAGCTAGAATTAAAGAAAATAATGACTTTAAAAAAGTTAATTATAATGGGAATTTTCAAGATGTTTTAGAGCAAGCTACTTGGAAAAACTTTGATGAAAATAAAACTTTTGTCTTTGACTTTTCATCATCTGAATCAGATGAAATATATGTTAAACAAACGATTAGCAAAAAAAGTGATAATAGTATCGAAACTAAAGAAATTAAGATAAAAAAGAGAGTAAATGAATATAAAGCAGATTTTTTTACACTAAAAATTACAAATATTGAAATTTAAACCTAAAATAAGATGCCAGATTTAAATACATATAAATTAGATGGAGCCAAAATCGTTCCTCTTAACAGATTCAACTTAGAAGAAGGGAAATTGAGCACTAATTTTACGACTATAAAAGAAGATAAAAACCCATCTTTTACAGTAATTGCCCACCCAATACTGACCTCTATCGTATTACAGCCTATCATTATTAATACAATTCTAAATAAAGAATATTTTCCTTTAATAGAAAACAACAGTCTAATTGATCAAAAAACTTTATTTTATGATTATAATGACAATACTTTACAGCTACAATTTCCAGACATAGAAATCAGTCCGTTAAACAGCAATCAAGTTTTTTATTATGAAAATGTGTTAAATGAAAAAAGCGAAAATACAGGTTTGTTGGGTAAAGTAACTTTAAATTACAATGTTAAAAACAAAGTGGCAAACCAAAAACTTCAGAACATTCCAATTCAATTAAAAGAGGTTATATTAAATCTTAAAGTTAAGGATAATATAATTCGCATAAATGGTATTGTAGATGATGTTAAAAAAGAAATAATTTTTAGTATTAAAGATGAAGCTGTAAAAATTGCTTTTTCAAATTTGGTTACAAATATTGAGGAATTAAAGTCTAACATAGATTTGTTTTTCAGTTTTAAAGGATATACCAAGCTGAGAAAAAATTTCCTACTTGCTAAAGACGTAATGTTTCAACGCATTAATCTTTCTGAAACTATAAAAATGGAAAGTGTGGCAAATAAAAGAGTTGCAGCATTTAATAGGCCTATGATAATAAGTGATAAAATTGATGCCATAAGACCAACTTCGGTTTTAGAAGCACAAGATATTAAGCCTGAATATGTAAAAAGCACATTTATTTTGAAGATAAATAAAACTGTAAATTATCCTTTACAATCCGATATCTCTAAAAGTTTATACCAAACAATTGGAGGAGGTTTTATTAATAATCCATTCAATTTTAATGAGGATTTCTCATTATATGAACAAATTTTTGTACCTGGAATCAACTTAGATAAACTATCAATATACAAATCTAAGTTAACCCCAAATGAATTTTTATTAATCTCAAAAAGGTATAACATAACTAGAAGTACTGACACCAAAATGCCTTGTGTAAATACAATTTTTCATGGTACAGAAGATGGAACTGGTTTATCTAATGACATTTCAAAGATTAGCTTTCAATTTGCTATTGGCCCTGATCTGTCTGAATTTGAGTTAAATAGAATTAAAATAGAATTGTATAATAATAAGTTTTTAGATGGTGACACAACAGACTATTTTGATAAAATAAAATTTGTTTATCCTAATGATATAGAAGCAAAATATGAAATTAATGGCAATCAATATTTTCAAAATGCAAATATTAGTATTGATGGCAAATATTTCTTAGTCGATTTTTCTACAGAAAACCTCAATGATGCAAGTATATTAATCAATTCAATTAACAATAGTTTATCACAATATGCGAATATTAATTTTATTCATAAGGAAATAAAAGATACCAGTATCATCGAATTTAATATTCAAAAAACAATTGGTGAGATAATTTCACTAGAAATTGATGGTAGTACGAAGAAAATTGCTTTCAAAAATAATTCATTGTCAACTTGTAAGGTTTTATCAGCATTAACAATAGATAATGTATATCAACCATTATTTTCTAGTACGCCATTTGTAAATTATTCTATTGAAAGTGATCAAAAAAAAGAAATTTTATTTAGTGCTTTAAATGCGAACTTATCAAATAAAGAACTTCAAAAAGTTTTTCTTGATTATGACATAATTGAAAACATTAATAAAGAATTTTCAAATATTGTTGCAACTTCAAGTAATTTTAATAGATACATTCAAATACAATTTCAAACTCAAAAAACTACAACAGCTAGAATTAGGGTAGAATTGTTAATAAATGCGACAGGAGCTTCATTTACATTAGAACGCTTGAAAGCAGATTTTAAAAACCCACTTCTGATAAATTTTTTATTAAATAATTCTGCCATTCTTAATACATCAATAAATTTTACATCAACATATTTTGATAAGGATAATAATTTAGTTAGCACTTTTAGTGATGTATATGATTTTTCTATTTCAACTATTTTAACTATCCCTAAAAAATAAGTCATGCTACTTAGTACAGAAACAAGGTGGATTTTAGATGAAGATCAATTTAAAACCATACAAGATTGGTTTACTAATAAAAATTTGAATTTTGAAAATGAAACCTATTTTCCAAGACAGGATTACTACTTAATCACAAATTCAGATGCCTTAGGAATCAAGATAAGGGAACCAAAAAGGAATGAGAAAGGAGAGCAGGAATCTAAACTTGAGCTAAAAATTCTTTTAAATGATTTTGGAGTACAAAAATTCAATAATAACAATACGGGAATGGTGAATTCTTGGAAGAAATACAGTTTCGAAACCATTCCAAATGAAGGTGAAACACTATCAATTATTCATTCATTTACAGAGAAAATAACCGACGAAAATTGGTTAAAAATTGAAAAAGACAGATTGCTTATCAAGTTTGATATTAAACAAAATAAGTTAGTGGATGCTAAAAAGATAATTGATGAAGGAGCGGGAATAGAATTAACCAAATTCAAATTAAGGGATAAGGTTTATTTCTCATTAGGTATTGAAGCTTTCTCAATAACTAATAACTGTTATGATAATTTTAATCAAACTATGTCTTTTTTATTTAATGAAATAAAAATTAGCGGGTTGAATTATTTAGAATCACTTTCATATCCACAAATTATTAAAAACTAAACATTATGAGAACTATTCAGTATAATAATAAAGCTCCAGAAGTTAGAACGCTATGCGAAATGCTAAACAAATTAGGTTATAATTTAATTGTATCCGACTCATTTACTAGAGAAGTAGATGCAGCTGCTAAAGATTTTCAATTAAAAAATAATTTGGTTGTAGATGGTATTATTGGAATCAAATCTTGGTCTAAACTTTTCGAACTCAATAATCAATTTTTAAGTTACAATAATCAGCTTTTATCAGAAAATGATTTACTTGATTTTGCTAATAATTTTGGTTTAGAATTAGCCGTTGTAAAAGCAGTTAATGAAGTAGAAAGTAGTGGTAAAGGATTTCTTATAAGCGGTAAGCCAAAAATCTTATTCGAAGGCCATGTGTTTTGGAGAGAACTTCAAAAAAGAGGGATAAATCCTCAAAATTATTACAATTCTAATACAAAAGACGTTTTATATCCTTCATGGACAAAGAATTATTATTTGGGTGGTGATGCAGAATATACTCGGATGGAAAAAGCTATGGCTGTCGAAGGATCTTCTGCATGTAGAGAAGCCGCCTTATCTTCTGCTTCTTGGGGTTCGTTTCAAATCATGGGTTATTACGCAATATCGCTGGGAT
>NZ_JBJXEN010000089.1:0-8912 GCF_046153165.1 Flavobacterium sp.
TCGGTTAGCAAGCCTGTTTTTGGTTTTCTAGTATTGGCATTTTCTGAAGGAAATGTTTTATCAATATACACTTTATCAAAAATTACGCCTTCGTTTTCAAAGGTTTTCATAATAAAATTATGCACAGGCCAAAAAGTATCTTCAGGAAAACTAGCCGTTCCCAAACCATCTTGATTGGTAATCATAACAAATTCGTAATCTAATTCTTGTGCTATTTTACTCAAAAAAGGAATACATTTTGGATAAAAAATCATTTTATTAAAACCATCAATTTGTTCATCGATTGTTTCTTTAATTATTGTTCCGTCTCGGTCTATAAATAATACTTTCTTTTTCATCATAATGATTTTAAAACGGTCATTAATTTTTCATTTTCTTCTTTGGTACCAATAGTAATTCTTAAACAATTTTCGCACAAAGGCTGATTACTTCTGTTTCTAATAACAATTCCATTTTCGATTAGTTGATTGTATATTTTGTTGGCATCATCAACTTTTATCAAAATAAAATTAGCATCCGAAGGATATGTTTTTTCAATAAATGGTATAGAAACTAAAGATTCAACCATTTTTTTTCGCTCACTTATAATTTTTTTCACTTGAAAATCGAGTGTTGTTTGCTCTAATTTTTTTATAGCAGTTTCTTGTGATAAATTATTGATATTATATGGTGGTTTTATCTTATTTAATATCGAAATTATTTCTGTAGAAGCATACAAAATTCCCACTCTTAAACCCGCCATTGCATATGCTTTAGAAAGTGTTTGCGTGATGACAAGGTTTGGATAATCGTTTATTTCTTGCAACCAACTTGCATTTTTAGAAAAATCTATATAGGCTTCGTCTATAACTACCAATCCGTTAAAGTTTTTCAACAATGATAAAACAGTTTGATCATCAAAAGAGTTTCCTGTTGGATTATTGGGCGAACAAAGGAAAATAATTTTTGTGTTGGCATTTATATTTTTTATAATATCATCAATATTAGGTTGAAAATCAGCAGATAATAAAACTTCTTTGTTTTCGATAGCATTAATATTGGCCAAAACTCCATACATTCCGTAAGTTGGCGGAAGCGTAATTACATTGTCAACATTGGGTTCACAAAATGCTCTGAATACTAAATCCAGTACTTCGTCACTCCCATTTCCTATCAAAATTTGATTTTCATTTATCTTATTTTGCTGTGATAAAAAACCTTTCGATTTCTTTTGTTGCGGATCTGGATATCGATTGATGCCGTTAGAAAACGGATTTTCATTGGCATCAAGATAAACCATATTATGAGTAAAATCTTTAAATTCATCTCGTGCAGAAGAATAAGATTGCATATTTTTTATATTTTCTCTAATGAGATTATTGATATTAAAATTATTCATTTTCTATTGCTTTTAATCTTAATGAAACAGCATTTTTATGCGCTTGCAAACCTTCAGCATCCGCCATGATTTCTATTGCCTTACCAATGTTTTGAATGCCTTTTTTAGATATTTTTTGAAAAGTCATCGATTTCAGAAAACTATCTAAGTTAACTCCTGAATATTTTTTTGCATATCCGTTTGTTGGTAAAGTATGATTCGTTCCAGAAGCATAATCTCCTGCACTTTCGGGCGTATAATTTCCTATAAAAATAGAGCCTGCATTTTGAATATTATCTATATAAAAATCTTCATTTTTAGTACAAATTATAAAATGCTCTGGTGCATAGTCGTTAATTAAATCTAAAGCAATTTCATCATTTTCAACGTAAATTAGTTTAGAATTTTCGATAGCTTTTTGTGCAATATTTTTTCTTGGTAAAACTTCCAATTGCTTGTTGATTTCAATTTCGACAGCTTCTATCAATTCTTTTGAAGTCGAGACTAGAATCACTTGGCTATCGGTTCCGTGTTCCGCTTGGCTTAACAAATCGGAAGCAACAAAACTTGGAATAGCAGTATCATCTGCAACAATCAGTAATTCGCTTGGACCAGCAGGCATATCGATAGCGACTCCAAATCGTGTAGCAAATTGTTTTGCAACTGTTACAAACTGGTTTCCAGGTCCAAAAATCTTATATACTTTTGGGATAGTTTGTGTACCAAAAGTCATTCCTGCAATGGCTTGAATCCCCCCTACTTTTAGTATTTTAGTTACTCCACACAAATTAGCAGCATATAAAATAGCTGGATTTATTTTTCCTGATTTGTCTGGTGGTGAACACAAAATAATTTCATTGCAACCTGCAATTTGAGCAGGAATGGCTAACATTAATACCGTAGAAAACAAAGGCGCGGTTCCGCCAGGAATATATAATCCCACCTTCTGAATTGGACGTTTTTCTTGCCAACAATTTACACCTTCAATCGTTTCGACTTCTATTTTTGAAGTTTTTTGAGCCGTGTGAAATCTTTCAATATTCGACTTTGCTAAAGCAATGGCTTGTTTCAATTCTGTTGAAACTAAATTGATTGCTTCATTAATTTCTTCATTAGAAACTTCTATATTTTCTAAAACGATTCCATCAAATAAAGAAGTATATTTTGTTACTGCAACATCTCCTTTTTGTTGTACTTCTTTGAAAATTCCTTTTACAGTTTCTTCTATATCATTGAAAGATTGTGTTGGTCTTTTTAGAATTTCAGACCAAATTTCTGGTTTTGGATTGTATATTTTATTCATTTTATTGCGATTTAAATAACCATTTTTTCAATTGGGCAAACGAGAATACCTTCGGCGCCAGCAGCTTTCAATTTATCGATTACTTCCCAAAATTGATCTTCGTCGATGACAGATTGTACACTACACCAACCTACTTCACTTAAAGGCACTACTGTTGGGCTTTTTAGAACAGGTAAAATTTCGGTTATAGCTTGTATTTTTTCGTTTGGCACATTCATCAAAATATATTTTGCTTTTCTAGCTCTAAGTACTGATTGAATTCTGAATCTTAATTTGTCTAATATTTCCTGTTTTTCAAGAGTAATTAGTGGCGAAACAGCTAGAACGGCTTCACTTTTCATGATGACAGCAACTTCTTTCAAATTA
This sequence comes from Flavobacterium sp., assembly GCF_046153165.1. Lineage (GTDB taxonomy): Bacteria > Bacteroidota > Bacteroidia > Flavobacteriales > Flavobacteriaceae > Flavobacterium. The sequence goes on from NZ_JBJXEN010000089.1 coordinate 3,027, forward strand.
TTTTTAAAAAGTGTACTTCCGCTAGAGACAATATCAACAATAGCGTCTGCGAGACCAATGTTAGGAGCAATTTCGACTGAACCCGATATTTCGTGTAATTCGACTTTTATATAGTTATTTTTAAAATAATTTAAAGTTGTATTGGGATAAGAAGTAGCAATTCTCATCTTTTTTAAATCATCTAAAGACTTGAAATTAAAAGATTTAGGAACTGCTACAGAAACTCGGCATTTTGAAAATCCTAATTTTTCGGCAATTTTAATATTTCCTCCTTTTTCGACTAAAATATTATCTCCAACAATAGCGATATCTACAACACCATCTATTAAATATTGAGGAATATCTGAGTTTCGAAGGAATAATACCTCTAGCGGAAAATTGGATGCAGAAGCTTTAAGTTGGTCGTTTCCATTGTCGATTGAAATACCACAATCTTTTAAGATTTTTAAGCTATCCTCGTTGAGGCGACCTGATTTTTGAATTGCAATTTTTAAAGTACTCATTGTTTTATTTTGATTAAATATTAGGAATGAGTACAGTTTGGAGTAAATAAAAAACCCGTTTGATGTACTCAAACGGGTTTTAGAATATTGTGATTTACACGCATACCATTAACACTTCGCCTGAGAGCAAATATGAAAATAATGATGATGTAATTGATTTAGAAACATTTTTGTTTTTTTAATACTTTGCAAAGATATGTTCAAATAAAAATAGAAAACAAATTATTTTTTATAATTCTTACTAATTTATGATTTGTTTAATCTTTATCTTCACCCTCAGCTTCAGTAGTTGTTGAAGTTTGCGTTGCATTAGCTCTAATTTCAGTATGACGAACTTCTCCTCCAGAAGTACCTACTTGTTGTGCTAAAAAAACTCCTATAACAGAAATTACAACTGCTAAATAGGATATTAGATTTGCTTTTGCATGATTTTTAAGATTTAAATATAATCCAGCAAGAGATACTACGCCTAAAACATATAAAACTATAGCAAATTTTTCTGCTAACTCTTCGTGTTCATGAATGATTTTTTTACCAACATTTGGCATATCTTCTACTAACTCTTCAGCTCCTTCTCCTGTACCCATACTAAATGCTGCAAAAATAGCTGAAACTATAAATAAAAAATAAGCAATATTTTTTGCAGAATTATTCTTTAAAATTATTCCTGCAATCAAGATTCCTAATCCAAAAATTGTCCCAATAATTGGAAAATGGTTTACTACCATGTGTAAATGTGCGTCGTTCATAATTTTTTTGATTTATTAAGTTAATATTGATTTATTATAAAAATAGTCTTATTAATATCTTTATTTATTACATAATTCTTTTAATTAGTTGTAGAATTCTTATCCTGCCAATGAAACACCAATCAAAGCACCAATTCCATAAGTTACCGCAGCTGCAAGTAATCCAAAAATAACTTGTCTTGTTCCTGAAAATAAAACTGGTTTTCCAGTAAATAATGTTATCGCAGAACCAATTCCGAATAATCCAACAACACTACTTCCTATACTTAAAAATATTGCATTCTTTCCTTCTAAAAACATAAAAGGATATAATGGAATTATAGCTCCAATTGCAAATAAAATAAATGATGTAATAGCTGCTTCCCAAGCAGAACCACTTAATTCTTCTTTATTTATTCCTAACTCTTCAGTTATTAAAGTTTCAATTGCAGATTCTTTAGTTAAAAATGCTTTTTTTGCTAATTTTTTAGCTTCTTCTAATGTCATTGCTTTAGCTTGGTATAACAATACTAATTCCATCTCTTCTTCTTCAGGCGAAGCTTCTAATTCGGCAGTTTCTAATGCTATTTGATTTTCGTACAATTCGCGTGAACTTTGAACAGATAGCCATTCTCCTAATGCCATCGAAATTGCACCTGCCAATAATCCTGCACAACCTGTAAGTAAAATTGTATTGTTATTTACAGCAGCACCAGCAACACCCATTACTAAACTCATATTAGAAACTAATCCGTCATTTGCCCCTAAAACAGCTGCACGCAAAGCATTTCCTCCAACTGATTTATGGCGACTTTCAAATTTAGAAAGAAATCCACCTGATACATTTAAAGCAGCATTACTATTAACTGCTTCAATAATTTTTAAATGATTATGTTCAAAACCTGATAATTTTTTGCCTGCTTCAATTTTATTTTTTACAGTATTAATAGCAAACTGCTTTTCAACACCTGATAGATTACTAATTATAGAGCTGTAGCCAAAAATCTTTCCTAATTTTAATTGTAATTTAGCTCTTGATGAAGGATTTGGTAAAACTGTAGTAGGACTTTCTTTTTTAATTTCGATCAACATGTGTTGTGCATGACCATCTTCTATTTTTGCTAAAGCCAACAATACTCTATTAAGATTTTCATCCTGTTGAATAGCTGCTATGCTTTTGTATAAAAAAGAAGTATCAACTTCAGTTTGCAATTGACCTTTAAGCTTGTTTAAATCCATATTTATTCTATTTAATTTGTAATATCAAAAACGCCTTTTGTTAAAATTTTTGAAGTTGAATTAATGAGATTATTAGGAATTATCTCAATAAATTTCTCTGATTTTTCTCCTAAAGATACTGCAACTTTTTTAAATGAGTACTGATTTTTATCATTATCCAATACTAACACGAAATTCTTATTATTTTTTGTAATTAAAGCTTCTGTTGGGATTGCTAATCCTTTTTTAGAATTTGTAACGATTCCAGCCTCTACAAACATTCCTGTTAGTAATTTTTGTTTAATATTATCTTCTAAATGCCCATGAACATTAATCGTTCTATCATTTCCTTCAATAGATTTTCCAACTAAATGCACTTCTGCGTTAAAAACTTCTTTAGTAGCTTCTGGAACTCTAAAATTAATTTTTTGTCCTACTTTTACGTTCAAAATGTCTTTTTCAAAAACAGCTAACTCTAAATGCAAATGATTAGTATCAACAATTTCTAAAATTACATCTGAAGGCGCAACGAACATCCCCACATTAGCATTCATAATGACAATGTCTCCAGTAATTGGAGCATAAATAGTTACAACAGAAGTTAATTTTCCTTTTTCTACATTACTAGGATTAATATTTAAAAGTACTAGTTTAGCCTTTAAACTCTGATACATTCCTCTTGTTCTTTTATAATCGCTTTCGGCTTTTAGATAATTTTTTTGAGAGGTTATCTTTTCGTCATACAATGTTTTTTGTCTCTCGAATTCCGATTTTAAATAGTTTATTTGTTCTGCAACTTCAAGATAATCTTTCTGAATATCCAGAAATTCGGTATTTTCCATTGTTAATAAAGCTTGCCCTTTTGTAACTTTATCTCCGACTAAAAGTTGGGTAGATTTTACATAACCTCCTATAAACGAAGTCACTTTTGCTCTATTTTGTGGCGGAACATCGATTTTTCCAGATGTTTTTATAGTTACATCAAAATCTTGCTCTTCTGGACTAGAAATTCTCATTCCTGAAGATTCAAATTGTTCTTTTGTAACTAAGATTATTCCATCATCTTTAGGACTAACTTCTTCAACTTTAGCATCTTTACAAGAAAATAATAAAGTGGCAATTGCAAATGTATATATTGTTTTTTTCATTGGTATCTAACTAAAAATTAAGGTATTGTAAATCTAATTGTATTTTATTATATTGTAAAACAGACTCTAAATATTCGACTTGAATTGTAGTGGCATTATCTAAACTTTGAATGTACTGAAAAAAATCAATTTCTCCGTGCTTATAACTCATCGTTGCAACTTTGATAATTTCTTCAGACAATTTTTTTCCAAATTGATTATAATAATTAATTGCTTCTTGGTATTTTGCTAATTCACTTGTTTTCTGAAGAATATAACTATCAATTTTCTGTTCTTCATTTTGTTTTTGTTGTTCCCAAGATTGCAATTCGAGTTGCGCTACTTTTGATTTGGCTTTATTTCCAAAATACAATAATGGTATACCAACTCCGACTTGAAAACCATATAACGATTTTGATAATCCATTATTTTTCCCTTGAAAATAATCTATATTTAAATCAGGTAACCAATGCTGTTTTTGCAACTTAATTTGACTTTTATAATTTTTTGTAATACTTTCTAAATAAGATAAATAAAATGATTTACTTGTTTCATTACTTAACATTTTTAAAGGCACAATGTTATTATTTTTAATTACAATTTTCTCGTCTAATTGTACTAAGGACTGTAAGATTTCGTACTGTGCTTTTTTATCTTTTTCAATTTGAGAAAGCATAGTGCTAATTTTTCTGAATTTGGCCTGAGCTGTTATTTTTTCTAGATAATTGGTTTCACCTAATTCGAAACGTCTATCACTAGCCTTTGAAAAATTTTGATACAAACTATCTAAATAATGATACAATTTTTCTTGGTGTTGTAAGTACACAATATGATTATAAATATTAGAAACCTCTAGATTTAATTTATTTTTTTGAATTTCAAAATTTGCGCTTTCTTTTTCATACTCCGCATTTAATACTTTCTTTTGAGCTCCATATACTGTTGGGAAAGCAAATCGTTGCTGTACTCCAAAAACCTTCAAAGGCTGATTGTTTAAAGCTAAATTATTCTGATCGTAACTGTAATAAATAGTCGTTTTATCGAAAGTATATGCCGTTTTAATATTGGCTTTCATTTTATCTACTTGCAATTGAGATGCTTTAATTCCTTTATTATTTTCAATAGCTTTTCCTAACAAAACATTTAGTTCAGGATTTGAATTTTGCGAAAATGCAACCGTTGATAGCATTAAAAATAAAATAATAATAGTTGTGTTATTGTGAATTTTAAATTTAGCTTTTTTGAATTCTTTACCATCAAAAACTTTATATAAAATAGGTAAAACTACCATTGTTAAAATCGTTGCTGTAAATAAACCTCCAATCACAACAGTTGCTAATGGACGTTGCACCTCTGCTCCTGCTGAAGAAGAAATTGCCATAGGCAAAAATCCAAGCGCTGCTGCTGCCGCTGTTAATAATACAGGGCGCAATCTATCTGTGGTTCCTTTTAATATTAATTCGTCCATATCTTTCATTCCGTTATGTTTTAGTTCTTTAAAATGTTCAATAAGTACAATTCCGTTCAATACTGCTATTCCGAAAAGGGCTATAAAACCAACACCTGCCGAAATACTAAAAGGTAAATCTCTCATCCATAAAAACAACACACCTCCTACTGCTGATAATGGAATAGCAGAATATACCATTAAAGCTTCTTTTATTGTTCCAAAAGCAAAATACAATAAGATAAATATTAAAAACAAAGCAATTGGAACTGCAATAGCTAAACGCGCTTTTGCACTTTGTAAGTTTTCAAATTGTCCGCCATAACTTACTCTGTAGCCCGTTGGTAATTTAATTTTTGCATCGATTGTTTTTTGAATATCCGTTACCACACTTTGTAAATCTCGGTTTCTCACATTAATTCCCACCACAATTCTACGATTGGTATTGTCTCTAGAAATTTTTGCTGGACCTTCAGTATATTCAATATTAGCTAATTCACTAAGTGGAATTTGTTGACCGTTTGACGTTGAAACATATAAATTTCGTAAATCTTCAATATCCTGTCTGTTGGTTTTATCTAAACGAATCACCATATCAAATCGTTTTTCACCTTCAAACACATTTCCTACTGTTTTTCCTGCAAAACCAAGTGCAATGATTTCGTTCAAATCGGCAATATTTAAACCATAACGTGCAATTTTAGAACGATCATATACCACAGCCATTTGAGGTAAACCTTCCGTTTTTTCGATAATTACATCCGAAGCTCCTTCAATATTTTCTATTGCTTTTTTTATTTCATTCGCTTTTTTTGCCAAAACATTCAAATCTTCACCAAAAACTTTGACAGCCACGTCAGATC